>NZ_CP049742.1:2015000-2747500 GCF_015482585.1 Mangrovibacillus cuniculi
CGGGCGGTGTGTACAAGGCCCGGGAACGTATTCACCGCGGCATGCTGATCCGCGATTACTAGCGATTCCAGCTTCATGTAGGCGAGTTGCAGCCTACAATCCGAACTGAGAACGGTTTTATGGGATTGGCTTAACCTCGCGGTCTTGCAGCCCTTTGTACCGTCCATTGTAGCACGTGTGTAGCCCAGCTCATAAGGGGCATGATGATTTGACGTCATCCCCACCTTCCTCCGGTTTGTCACCGGCAGTCACCTTAGAGTGCCCAACTAAATGATGGCAACTAAGATCAAGGGTTGCGCTCGTTGCGGGACTTAACCCAACATCTCACGACACGAGCTGACGACAACCATGCACCACCTGTCACTTTTGTCCCCGAAGGGAAATCCCTATCTCTAGGGAAGGCAAAAGGATGTCAAGAGCTGGTAAGGTTCTTCGCGTTGCTTCGAATTAAACCACATGCTCCACCGCTTGTGCGGGCCCCCGTCAATTCCTTTGAGTTTCAGTCTTGCGACCGTACTCCCCAGGCGGAGTGCTTAATGCGTTAGCTGCAGCACTGAAGGGCGGAAACCCTCCAACACTTAGCACTCATCGTTTACGGCGTGGACTACCAGGGTATCTAATCCTGTTTGCTCCCCACGCTTTCGCGCCTCAGTGTCAGTTACAGACCAGAAAGTCGCCTTCGCCACTGGTGTTCCTCCACATCTCTACGCATTTCACCGCTACACGTGGAATTCCACTTTCCTCTTCTGCACTCAAGTTTCCCAGTTTCCAATGACCCTCCACGGTTGAGCCGTGGGCTTTCACATCAGACTTAAGAAACCACCTGCGCGCGCTTTACGCCCAATAATTCCGGACAACGCTTGCCACCTACGTATTACCGCGGCTGCTGGCACGTAGTTAGCCGTGGCTTTCTGGTTAGGTACCGTCAAGGTACCGCCCTATTCGAACGGTACTTGTTCTTCCCTAACAACAGAGTTTTACGATCCGAAAACCTTCTTCACTCACGCGGCGTTGCTCCGTCAGACTTTCGTCCATTGCGGAAGATTCCCTACTGCTGCCTCCCGTAGGAGTCTGGGCCGTGTCTCAGTCCCAGTGTGGCCGATCACCCTCTCAGGTCGGCTACGCATCGTCGCCTTGGTGAGCCGTTACCTCACCAACTAGCTAATGCGCCGCGGGTCCATCTGTAAGTGATAGCCGAAGCCACCTTTGAATCATCTGTCATGCGACAAATGATGTTATTCGGTATTAGCCCCGGTTTCCCGGAGTTATCCCAATCTTACAGGCAGGTTACCCACGTGTTACTCACCCGTCCGCCGCTAACTTGCGGGAGCAAGCTCCCACAAGTCCGCTCGACTTGCATGTATTAGGCACGCCGCCAGCGTTCGTCCTGAGCCAGGATCAAACTCTCCAATAGATGTTTGATTAGCTCATAAAAAACTTGTTTTGTTGTTTCCTAGAAACAACTGAATTAAACGTTGGCACTTGGTTTGTTTAGTTTTCAAAGTTCAATGTCGTTTTTTGGCGACTAGATTAATATAACAAAAAGCATTATGTAAGTCAACACTTTATTTATTTTATTATTCCGTGTCCCAATCGACAAGAAATAATATAACACGACAAAATCTATTAGGCAATACTTTTTTCAAAAAAAGTTTAAATTTTAAATGCTTGTATGTCATCTAACGTATTCAAGCTTACTGATACAACACTTTTTTTATCATCATTATAAAATAGTATTGTTTTATTCTCTAAAGAAAATTGTAGAATCCTTCCTACAAATGTTTGATGACCCTTTTTAGATATAGTGTAAGTCACAGTAACTAACGTGTTATCTAATTGCCACTTATACAAACTGTCATAAAAGTTCTCCATCCTTGGTATTCTCCTTTATGTGTTAGTGTGCTTCTGTTGTATGAGAACCTTTATAATATACTGATAAATACCTCCTCAACTCAATACATTTTGTTTAAAAGTACAAAAAAGACTTTGAAGTGTCTCTTTTTTGGAATGTTTACATTTCCAACTTAATGCAAACAATTAGTATTAATGATACTTCGGAAAGTCGAAGGTGTATAAACAGTGAAAAAATGGTTACATCATTTTAATCAATTACCTTTACTTGCACGTTTTTTTACATTTGCAGCTAGCATGGTTGTTATTTTTGGTGTTTTAGTTCACTTAATCGAACCTACAACGTTTCCCACTATTTTTGATGGAATATGGTGGGCGATCGTAACCACATCAACTATCGGATATGGCGACTTCGTTCCAGCTACATTCACAGGTAAGTTCATAGCTATTATTTTAATTGTTGTTGGTGCGGGGTTTGTTACAACATATTTTGTAACGTTATCATCTGCCACGATAGCGAGACTTCAACAAAAACTTAATGGAGGAACATCTTATATGGGGAAAAACCACATTGTATTAGTTGGTTGGAACGAGCGATCAAAAGCTTTAATTTCCCACTATACAAAGTATAAAGATAATACCCAAATTGTACTGATTGACAACACTGCAGAAGAAAATCCTTTTCCACACGAAAGAATTACTTTCATTAAAGGGAAACCTTATAATGACGAAACCTTACAAAGGGCAAATGTCGCTTCAGCAAGTCAAATGGTTATTACAGCAAATCAGCACTTAGACGAAGCAGATTCTGATAAGGAAGTAGTGTTAACGATCCTTTCTGCAAAAGGGATTGGGGAGAACGTTTATTGTATTGCAGAAATTTTAACGAATGAACAAGTGAAGAATGCACAAAGAGCAGGTGCTGATGAGATAGTTAGGACAAATGAACAAACGAGTAACTTAATAATTAATACTTTATCCTCTCACGGTATGTCAAAGTCAATAGAATCTCTTTTACAAGAAGAAGATGTATCTCATATCCATTTAGAATTAATTAATACAGAATGGGAGACGAAATCTTTTGAAGAATTACAATCCCATTTTTTAAAAGAACGAAAAATTGTTATTGGAATAAAAAGAGACGAGATTAATCTCATTAATCCCGCTCCAGGACTTTATTTAATGAATGGAGATGAGTTAATTTTAATTAGCTAGTAATTTACTCTCCACTTCTTTTAAAAGATTTTTTCCTACTTGAACGTATTCTTCAGGGAACGAGGCATCTTTATCAACAGGTTCTGAGAACTGGTTAAAAGAAGCTGATATGTTCCCTATCATTGCATGGTCATCTAATCCTCTTTGATACTTATGTGACAGTAAAAATGGTTCTTGTATTTCTACCGTCGCTCCTCCCGTGTCTAACTGACCGTCTACGGCAACAAATGGGATACGTAAAAATTGATATCCTACTCGATCATCTATTTTAAAATCAAAATAACCGTGGTCATAGTCCCAATTAGACCCGATCATAAACCCTAGAGGTTTTAACTCTTGTTCGAGTTTGTATAGTTGAAAATGTTCTCCTGTTATACTAGAAGACAAACTTATCATAGTAACACCCTCCTTTTATAGGATTAGTGTTTCAATCTAGGAAATTTATATGTACCCAATACAAACAAAAAGAAGGTGCACACTAGCACCTTCTTTTTGTTTGTATCTAATTAACGCTTCCTGTATCACTACATGGACTATTCTTACTTGTGTTTTATTTCAAACGCTTCTCTAATTCCGCTTTCTTCTCTTCAAACCCAGGCTTTCCTAATAAAGCAAACATATTTACTTTATACTCTTCAACACCAGGCTGATCGAATGGGTTAACTCCTAATAGATAACCACTCATTGCACATGCTTTTTCGAAGAAGTACACTAAGTAACCAAATGTGTAAGCATCCATTGCTGGAATCTCAATAATTAAATTAGGCACTCCTCCATCTGTATGAGCAAGTAATGTTCCTTGGAAAGCTTTATGATTTACAAAATCAACAGTCTCTCCTGCTAAGTAATTTAATCCATCAAGATCTTGTTCAGTAGCTTCAAGTGTTAATTCATGTCTAGGTGAGTTAACCTTAATAACTGTTTCAAAAAGGTCTCTTCTTCCTTCTTGTACATATTGACCAAGAGAGTGTAAATCAGTAGAGAAGTTTGCAGATGATGGATAAATACCTTTTTGGTCTTTCCCTTCACTTTCTCCAAATAATTGCTTCCACCACTCAGAGAAATACTGTAAGCCTGGCTCGTAGTTAATAAGCATCTCAATAGTTTTACCTTTGTTGTAAAGAACATTACGAACAGTAGCATATTGATAGGCAATATTTTCTGTTAACTCACTAGCACTGAAATCTTCTTGTGCTTTTTGAGCACCTTGCATCATTTCCTCAATATTGATTCCACTTGCAGCAATTGGTAAAAGTCCAACTGCTGTTAATACAGAGTATCTACCACCTACATCATCTGGAATGATAAAACTTTCGTATCCTTCTTCTGATGCAAGAGTTTTTAATGCTCCACGTTCTTTATCTGTTGTAGCATAAATTCTTGTTCTTGCTTCTTCCACTCCATATTTTTCTTCTAACATCTTACGGAAAATACGAAATGCAATAGCTGGCTCCGTTGTAGTTCCTGATTTCGAAATTACGTTAATGGAGAAATCTTTTCCTTCAAGAAGGTCCATTAAGTCTCTCATATATGTAGAAGAGATATTGTTTCCAACAAATAATACTTGAGGTGTCTTACGCTGTTCTTTAGATAATGCATTATAGAAACTATGGTTTAACATTTCTAATGCTGCACGTGCACCTAAATAAGAACCACCAATTCCAACTACTAATAAAACATCAGAATCATTCTTAATTTTCTCTGCTGACTTTTGAATACGTGCGAACTCTTCTTTGTCATAATCCGTCGGAAGGTCAACCCATCCTAAAAAGTCATTTCCTGCTCCTGTCTTCTCATGTAAGGAGTGATGAGCTACTTTTACCGCATCTTCTAGGTAAGTAAGTTCATGTTCTCCAAAGAAACTTAAAGCATTCGAATAGTCAAAACGAATATGTGTCATTGATTTGTACCTCCATAGGTTGTTTCATTCTTTTATCACTTTATCGAAACGCTTTCTAAATAGCAAGAAATCAACTAAATTACAAGCGCTTTCATGATAAAAAATTGACTTTTTTCTTAGTTTCTCAAAACATTCTCTCAAAATACGCGCCATTTCTACAGAAAAATTAAAGAGGTTGGGACAAAACCCGAAAGTGATTGCACAGGGATTTCCGCTGCAGGGGGACGCTTTCCACGGGGCGGGTTACTGAGCCTCCTCGTCGCTGAAGAACGCGCTCCTGTGGGGTCTCAGTAACCCACCTATCCCGTAGGAGTCGCCCCCTTCCGCTCCAATCCCTAAGAAATATTCTATAATTGCACTAATTCTGCAGTATTATGTTCTTAAATACAACACAAAAAAGGTACATTCGTTTTTTCGAAATGTACCTTTTTGTTCTGTCCCAGCCCCTATGTTCTTTTATAGAGAAGCTCGTAAAATAGCCTCTACATCTTCTTTGTGTAAGGATTGGAAGTTACCAAATGGCCCGTTAGCCATAGCTTTATCTGCCATTAGCTTGATCTTCTCATCCGTGATATCATAATCCGCTAATCTTGATGGTGCTCCGATAGAAGTCCAGAACATACGTAGTTGTTCAATCCCTTCTAGAGCTATTTCTTCCGTAGTCTTTCCTACAGGATCTACGTTGAATACTCTTTCTGCAAGTTGAGCAAAACGAGCAGGGTTAGTTTTTAACGTGTGCTTCATCCAATTAGGGAATAGAATTGCTAAACCTCCAGCATGAGGAATATCATACACAGCGGAAACGGCATGTTCAATATTATGAGAAGCCCAGTCTCCTCTGTAACCCATTTGAAGCATTCCATTTAACGCGATAGTTCCAGAGAATAGGATTGTCTCTCTTAGCTCATAGTTCGTTAAATCCTCTTGAAGTTTTGGAGCTGCCTCCATAACCGTTACAAGAAGAGATTCGCACATACGATCTTGTAAAGGAGTATTTGTTGCATTGTGGAAATATTGTTCGAATACATGTGACATCATGTCTACAATTCCATAAGTTGTATGGTCTTTAGGCACTGAATATGTGTGCTCTGGATCTAAGATAGAGAACTTAGGGAATGTTACAGGACTTCCCCAACCGTACTTCTCTTGTGTTTCCCAATTTGTAATAACAGAACCAGCATTCATTTCAGAACCTGTAGCAGCTAATGTTAAAACTGTACCTAATGGAAGGGCCTCTGAAGCAAAAGCCTTTTTCGTAACTAGATCCCATGCATCACCTTCGTATTTTGCTCCAGCAATGATAAGTTTTGCACAGTCAATAACGCTTCCTCCACCTACTGCAAGGACAAAATCAACGTTATTTTCCTTACAAAGAGCAATACCTTTTTCTGCAGTAGTTAATCGTGGATTTGGCTCTACCCCACTAAGCTCTACTACGTTTGCATCAATCTTTGCTAACTCAGAAAGAACTTTGTCATACAGTCCATTACGTTTGATGCTACCCCCACCGTAAACTAGAAGAACATTTTTACCGTAAACTGCTACTTCTTCAGAAAGTTTAGCTAATTCACCCTTTCCAAAGATTAGCTTTGTAGGGTTAAAAAAAGCGAATGAATTCATGTTATTACCTCCTTGATATGTACTAGCCTTATTATCAAACCTTCTGCTTGGAAATGCAAAAATTTTGATTCGGCTCTATTCTTTCCTGTACACAGGAAGTTCATGAATGTTTTAACAGACTACCTACAACTCGAATGGTGATACTAACAATAATCTTGAAAGGAGGGTAACATACATGTCTGCATTACAACGAATCGCATTAGTTCTAACTATAATAGGAGCATTGAATTGGGGATTAATTGGATTTTTCCAATTTGACCTTGTTGCCGCAATATTCGGAGGACAAGATGGCGCAATCGCGAGACTTATCTATGGTCTTGTTGGTATTGCCGGTCTCATTAACATAGGTTTATTATTTGTACCAACACCTCGCCATGAGAGAGAAGCTCATCCAGAGCCCACTCGTTAATAAGGTAAAGGCATCCCAATGGAGGATGCCTTTTTTGTTATGCACTTAATACTGTTTTTATCTCGTTAATTGCCCAATCTAATTCTTCTTTACTAATCACTAGAGGCGGAGCAAAGCGGATAACTGTATCATGTGTTTCTTTACACAATAAGCCTTTTTCTTTTAATTGTTCACAATAAGGACGAGCAGCTTCCGTTAACTCCACTCCAATAAACAATCCCTTTCCTCTAACTTCTTTTATTTTAGGGTTGTCAATTTCTTGAAGTGCTTGTTTGAAATACTCTCCTAATTCTAAAGAACGGTTTGCTAAGTCCTCATTTACGAGCACATCTAAAGAAGCAATTGACACCGCACAAGCCATTGGGTTTCCACCAAAAGTAGAACCATGTGAACCAGGGTTAAACACTCCTAATACTTCTTTATTGGCAACTACACAAGAAATAGGGAATACTCCACCACCAAGCGCTTTACCTAAAATGTACATGTCTGGCTTAACATCCCCCCAGTCACATGCAAACATTTTACCAGAACGCGCTAGACCTGCTTGAATTTCATCTGCTATGAATAAAACATTATTTTCTTTACAAACATCTTGAACGGCTTTTAAGTACCCATCCTCAGGAATGACAATCCCTGCTTCCCCTTGAATAGGCTCCACCATAAACGCTGCTGTATTTTCTGTAATAGCAGATTTTAACGCTTCCACATCACCATAAGGAATGATTTTTATCCCTGGTAACATTGGTCCAAATCCACGCTTATACTCTGGATCGGATGATAAAGATACAGCAGTCATTGTTCTACCGTGGAAGTTTCCTTCACAAACAATAATTTCTGCACAATCTTCTTGTACACCTTTTACGTCGTAAGCCCAACGTCTAGCAGTCTTAACAGCTGTTTCCACTGCTTCTGCTCCGGTATTCATAGGTAATGCCATATCCATACCGGTTAATTGACAGATTCTTTCATACCACGGACCAAGTTGATCATTATGGAATGCACGTGATGTCAATGTCACTCGATCTGCTTGATCTTTCAACGCTTGAATGATAGCAGGATGGCGATGTCCTTGGTTTACCGCAGAATACGCACTTAACATATCCATATATTTATTGCCTTCTGGATCATATACCCAAACCCCCTCCGCTTTAGCAATAACAATTGGAAGTGGGTGATAGTTCTTCGCACCAAAACGTTCAGTTTGTTCAATAATTGAAGTAGTTGTAGTTGTCATTAAACTCATCCTCTCTTGTAAAAAACGGCGATCCATAAGCGATCGCCGTTTTCTTTTTTCGTCAAAATTAATGATTAGCTTGTATAAACAAGACTCTTTTAAAGAGTTTCAGAAGTTGTTTTCGCTTGCATGTGTAGTACTAGGTAATCAGGACCACCAGCTTTTGAGTCTGTACCTGACATGTTGAATCCACCAAATGGTTGGTACCCAACAATCGCTCCAGTACAACCACGGTTAAAGTATAGGTTTCCAACGTGGAAGTCTTCACGAGCTTGCTCAATCTTTGCACGATCTCTCGTAATGACAGCTCCAGTTAAACCATATTCTGTATTGTTCGCAATCTCTAATGCATGATTAAAATCTTTTGCCTTTGAGAAAGCAACAACTGGACCAAAGATCTCTTCTTGCATTAATCGAGCATTAGGATCTACATCTGCAACGATAGTTGGTTGAACAAAATAACCAGTTGAGTCGTCACCTTCTCCTCCTGCTACAATTCTTCCTTCTTCTTTTGCAATGTCAATATAGCTCATAATTTTATCGTAAGCAGCCTGATCAATAACAGGACCCATGAAAAGTTTACCATCTACAGGGTTACCTACTTGTAATTCTTTTGTTAGTTCTACTGCTCTTTCTAACACTTGATCATAAACGTCTTCTACGATTACCGCTCTTGAACAAGCAGAACATTTTTGACCAGAGAATCCAAAAGCAGAAGCAACAATTGATTTCGCCGCTAATTCAAGGTCTCCATCAGAATCAACAACAATTGTATCTTTACCACCCATTTCGGCGATAACACGTTTTAACCAAATTTGTCCTGGTTGAACAACTGCTGCTCTCTCATAAATTCTCGTTCCAACATCACGAGAACCAGTGAAGCTGACAAAACGAGTTTTTGGATGGTCAATTAAATAATCTCCAATTTCAGAACCGCTTCCTGGTACAAAGTTTAGAACGCCCGCAGGAAGTCCTGCTTCTTCCATAACCTCTACAAATTTAGCTGCTACTACTGGAGTTGTAGAAGCCGGTTTAAGAAGTACCGTATTACCTGTAACGATTGCAGCTACTGCTGTCCCAGCCATAATGGCAAACGGGAAATTCCAAGGAGAGATAACAATTCCAACTCCTAATGGAATATAGCCAAATTGATTGTATTCACCAACACGACTTTCTACTTTATATCCATCTTTTAATCTCAACATTTGTCGAGCATAGTACTCTAAGAAATCAATCGCTTCTGCAGTATCCGCATCCGCTTCATTCCAAGGTTTACCCGCTTCTCTGACTAGTAAAGCAGAAAACTCATGTTTGCGACGACGGATAATCGCTGCAGCTTTAAACAAAATGTCTGCGCGAGTTTCCGGCTTCACTTTGCGCCAAGTTTGAAACGTTTCATATGCTACGTCCATTGCTTTTTCTGCTAATTCACGACTAGCTTTTGACACAGAACCAATCACTTGGTTCTTATCTGCCGGATTATAGGAAACAATTTTGTCTTCCGTTGTAACTTTTTCTCCACCGATAGTAAGTGGATATTCTTCCCCTAAGTAACTATCAACGTAGGCAATAGCCTCACGAATAGCTTGTGCGTTTTCTTCTAAAGAAAAATTAGTAAATGGTTCATGTTTGTACGGAATCATGTAAATCCTCCTCTGCACCCAAATCATTTTGTAAGCCTCAAGCAGCAACGCGCAAGAGCTAGATCTTTCTCTAGAGCTATCTATTTAGTATCTATATACGAGAAAGCCCTTCCATTTCTATAATGCAGAAATTTTGAGAATTTTTCAAGTGTTATATTAGAAAAGGATACTCGGTTAAGTACGGACCACATCACGTGGTCAACACCGAGTTGTTACTGTTCACGTAACAAAAGCTCCAGGCGCGCGTTTAGATGCGGCAGCAAACTTGGAGGGACCGAGGAGGCAGCCCCTCAGCCACCACAGGGCCATCCGAGTTTGCCGAGCATCTGCGCACCTGGAGCTAGACACTACAGAAAAGCGTAGATGGCGCGTTCAGCCGCGGCAGAAAAGTTCAGAAGCCTGAGGGCTTGTACGTGACGTACTGTCTTCTGCGTTGGTGACGTGATGTCACCGGTTTTTAGCAGAAGGTCCCGTTTCAGCCACCGGAGGGCTTTTGGACTTTTCCGAGCGGTTGCGCCCTCGGAGCTAGACACCATTTGGGTAAGGATACTCGGTTAAGTACGGACCACATCACGTGGTCCTTCCTGAGTTGTTACTGTTCACGTAACAAAAGCTCCAGGCGCGCGTTTAGATGCGGCAGCAAACTTGGAGGGACCGAGGAGGCAGCCCCTCAGCCACCACAGGGCCATCCGAGTTTGCCGAGCATCTGCGCACCTGGAGCTAGACACTACAGAAAAGCGTAGATGGCGCGTTCAGCCGCGGCAGAAAAGTTCAGAAGCCTAAGTAGGTTTAAAACTGAAATAATATAGTCCAAGTGTTTTCTTAAAAATCTACGTATTTCAGACTCTTTTCTTACAACCAAACAATGTCCGGGGATTGGAGCGGAAGGGGGCGACTCCTACGGGAAAGGTGGGTAGTCGAGACCCCAGGAGTTAGGAGCGATAGCGACCACGACGAGGAGGCTCGACTGCCCGCCCCGTGGAAAGCGTCCCCCTGCAGCGGAAATCCCTATGCAGTCACTAAGATTTTCACAGACTACATTTCATCTTTCATGTGAAGTTAATTTTATACACGTAAAAAAACCCCTACCACATGGGCAGAGGGCTTAAAGAACGCAATAGGGAATAAAACTTACTTCTTGATTAGATCTTCGCGGTTAGACTGCTCGATCCACTCTTGTAACTTGTCTTTTAACGTGTTGAAACCTGCAGCGTCATTGTCAGTGTGAGCAACTGTTGGAGCTGCTTGACGACGACGAGCTTGAGGAGCTTTTTTCGCTGCTTTTGGTTGCTCAGCTGGAGCTTCCTCCGTAGCACGGATAGATAAAGAGATTTTGCCAGCAGCTTCATCAACAGATAAAACTTTTACTTTTACAGAATCCCCTACTTTTAGGTGCTCGTTAACATCTTTAACAAAACCATGAGTAATTTCTGAAATGTGTACTAAACCTTGCGTTTCTTCGTCTAAAGCAACGAAAGCACCGTATGCTTGAACACCAGTAACTTTTCCTTCTAAAACGTCACCTTGTTGATATTTTGTTGTCATAAAAAACACTCCTAAATACAATATATTTTCCCGATTACATGCAACTATAGATTATATCACAGTTGCAATCAAAACACCAAAGAAAGTTAAAATCATATTTTTCCTTACAAATATAAAACTTCATCCCATCAAATAGTATATTTCTAAATTACATTGGCTATCCTTATCGTGTAAGTCGTTCAAGTATTCCCCCCTTTTTGTCGGGCCAACTGGCTCGATTTTTTTTTGCAATTTTTTTATAACCTCTTTCGTACATGGAGTTGTTTGTTTTGGGGACGATAACAATACAATCCATCCTTGGGAGTTGAACCGCATGAATCATATCGAAATCAAGGGGATTAGTGTTTATTATGAAGATTACCGTCCCGAAGAATACGAAGACACTGTTGTATTACTTCACGGTTTTTTATCTTCCACTTTTAGTTTTAGGCGCTTAATTCCTTATTTTCAAAACCATTATCGCGTCATTGCAATAGACTTACCACCATTCGGTAAAAGTGCAAAAAATCTTTCTTTCCCCTACTCCTATAAGAATTTAGGGGATATCGTAGTAGAACTACTCCAGCAATTAAATATTCAAGAAGCTCACTTTATGGGGCATTCCATGGGTGGACAAATTGCTTTAAATGTTATGAACAACCATAGTGGAATTGCCAAAAAAGGAGTACTTTTATGTAGTTCTGGTTATTTAAAACCTGCACATTTGCTATTAAAAGGAGTAAGTAGACTACCGTATTTTCACCACTACATTAAAGTATGGTTAACCAGAAGTGGTATTCTTAGGAACATTGAAAATGTGGTGCATAACACAGCTATTATTTCAGATGAAATGATTTTAGGGTATGTTCGCCCATTTTTAGAAGAAGATATTTTTAAGGCTCTCTCTCAAATGATTAGACATCGAGAAGGGGACTTACCGAGTACAACTTTACAATCCATCCAAACACCAATTCTTTTATTGTGGGGAGAACAAGATAAGGTTGTACCTCTTTCTGTAGGAGAACGATTAGTGAAAGACCTTCCAAACGCAAATCTGCATGTATTAAAGAACACCGGGCATTTAATTCCTGAAGAACGACCTGAAGAAACATTTACCTATGTTCACTCCTATTTATCTAGTGAGACCGTAGTAAAACAAGAGAAAAATATCATCCCGTTTACCCCTACTTTTGACACAATATAAAAAAGAAATTTAAAGAAACTTGGACAAAACTAAAAAAGGTACATTCTTAAAAACGAATGTACCTTTTTTACGTTGTATTTGAGTTATAAGTACTGCAGAACTAATGCTTTTACAGTTTAAATATTTGGGATTGGAGCGGAAGGGGGCGACTCCTACGGGCAAAGTGGGTAGTCTAGCCCCTACAGGAGTTAGGAGCGATAGCGACCACGACGATAAGGCTCGACTGCCCGCCCCGTGGAAAGCGTCCCCCTACAGCGGAAATCCCGGAGCAGTTACTTTTGGGTTTTGTTCTAGCCCCTTTTTCCATATAATCACTGACATTCACTTATTTCTTTCAGGCTCAATAATTGCTTTGCAACACTCTTACATGATTGCAACGGTATTATTTGCTCATAAGAAAATTCATAAATGAATTGTATTTCCTTCGCTAATTTTTCTTCATCAGTTAATTTGTGGACCGCTTGAATAACATCCGCAATCTCTGTTTCATAATTCTCCTCCCCAATTCGAAGAGGATCCCATTTTTGAAGAGTGTCAACTAACGCTAAATTCAGTTCCACTACGTCCATCGTATCACGACCTTTACCTGACTATGTATAGCTCATTATAAAAGAGTAACCGACATCTGGAAAGTAATTTAGGTACTTGTGTTTATTTCTTCTTAATTTCTCCGCACGCAATTCGTTCTCCACCGTTCCCAGCAGGTTGAGACATTCCATCATCTGCATTTTCATGAATAACTATGGATGTA
Organism: Mangrovibacillus cuniculi; assembly: GCF_015482585.1. Lineage (NCBI taxonomy): Bacteria > Bacillati > Bacillota > Bacilli > Caryophanales > Bacillaceae > Mangrovibacillus > Mangrovibacillus cuniculi. The sequence goes on from NZ_CP049742.1 coordinate 2,028,352, forward strand.
CCGTCTTTCGTAAATAAAGTAGTCTTTCCGTCCTTCAATGTTACACCAGGTGCGACAATATCTACCTTTACAACTCCTTGCTCATCCGCAATTAAATTGGGTAAGTCCCCTGCATGAGCACCTTCTGGATTTAATAATCCATGTTGCTTATCATCAGGATTTAGGTGCTCTCCTGCTGAAAGAAAATCTGGTATGTCACATTTATTTTTATTATGTATGTGTACCGCATGCTCTCCCGGAGGTAAACCGGTGAGATCAAAGGACATCTTTACCCCTTCAGGACTTTCTTGCATCTCAACCGTACCAATTTCATCACCATCGCTGTTGATGACAGAGACATTGGCAGAAGACCCTTGTTCCAACGCACATCCACTAATAATTAGTACTGATAACAATAAACCTATTTTTTTCATTACTTCATCTCCTTTATGCTTTACTATTTTGACCTACTGAGTAATGATCCAAACGTACAGGAAGACAAAAAAGCGATTTAGCATAAGTTTATACATGCTAAATCGCTTTTTCTGTGAAAATATCTAACGTTTATTCGATTGCTTCTTTAGAGACTGTTCATACTCTTTTGCTTCTTGTTCTTGTTTACGATTTACTCGTAAGATAATTCGAAAGACGATAATTGCCAACACTGCAAATATGGCCATTGTGATACCAGCAGGGATATATTCTGTTTTGTCTTCTGGAAAATATAAAAATAATCCTAGTAGAAAGTTCACCTGTGTCCACCTCTATTCGTATTAAGCTACTAAATTCAGTCTACTCTTGTACTTCTATTCCTTCAATAACAACTTTCTCCACAGGCGCATCGTTCTGTCCAGTTTCCACAGTAGAAATAATTTCTACTACATCCATACCTTCAACTACTTGTCCAAAAACCGTGTGCTTCCCATCCAACCAAGCTGTTCCACCAACTTCCTCATAGTGGCCAATCACTTCATCAGGAAATCCTACTTCTTTCATTTGTGAAACTAAATCAGCTGTCACAGCGGGAGCCTTCACAATGAAGAATTGACTTCCATTACTGTTTGGACCGGAGTTAGCCATAGACAACGCTCCAGTGAAGTGAAATAATTCTTTAGAAAATTCATCTTCAAAAGGTGCACCATAAATACTTTCTCCCCCCATTCCAGTTCCTTGTGGATCTCCACCTTGAATCATAAAGTCTTGGATTACACGATGGAAAGTAACTCCATCGTAGTAACCATTTTTACTATGCGTGATAAAGTTTTCTACCGCTTTTGGAGCTTGTTTAGGGAATAAAGCTATAGTTATGTCTCCTAAATTAGTTTTCATGGTTACTGTTGGATTCTCTTCAAGAGATACTAAATCTAGTTGCGGATAATTTACCGCTTCTGTTTCTTCCACCTGTGGATTTTCTTCTGTTTGCTCTGTCTGTTCTGCTCCATTTCCGTTTGTACCTTCTGATGCATTTGTTCCACACCCAGCCAACACAACTAGACTAAGTCCTACTAACCATTTTTTCATCCTAAACCCTCCATATATAAATGTTTTTTAATAAATTTGTTTAATCGTTTCCTTTTCCTAGTTAAAATAAAGAAGAAGCAACCTATTTTTATTGCTACAAATCTCGTAACAAAAGGAGTACTAAACATGAGTACATATGTTAAAGCATTTTATAAAACTGGTGCCTACGTAGGAAAAATTCATTCAGAGGACCATCGAGGCACAGTAGTAGAAATTCTTTCCGTTATAAAGCATCCAAAACAAGGAGACCTTCATAACCCCAATTCTATTGATGTGCCTCTGTTTCATGAAAGAAAAGCACTTGCCAATCACGAAAAGGCAATAATACCTACTAGCATGATTAAACCACACAATGCGGGATTTTTGGAATATAAAGATTCATTAATTAAAGCGGTAACAGAATATGAAGAAAGTTTACTAGAGTCTTCTACGGCTTTTTCTGACGCATGTTATAACGCCTTACAAGAGGTTAAAAAAGAATATCAATTAATGTACCGCATCTCCTTTCCATAATGGCGACGCGAAAATTTATTGGAGCATTGGTGATTGGGTGTTTTATCACTTTGTTGTCTATCATCGTTGTACAACTAGCTAATGTTAGAGAAGATTTAAATAAAATACAGAATGTTAATACACCTAAATTAAATACTTCGTTACTAGAATTACCACAAACTAGTCTGATATTGGACAATAATGAAAAGCCTATCTATGAATATCGAGTTCCATTTCGAAAGTCCTTAGATTTAGAGGAGATACCTCATATCCTGCAACAACTGTTTATTCAATCAGAAGATCAATTCTTTTATCAACATAAGGGATTTGATTTAACAGCAATAACTCGTGCCTTTATTTTGAATGCGAAACACAATGGAATTGAACAAGGTGGTTCGACCATTACGCAACAATTAGTGAGAAATGTTTATCTTACTCATGAGCAAACCTATAGTAGAAAGATGAATGAATTAATCCTGTCTTACCAACTAGAAAAGGAATTTTCCAAGGATAAAATTTTAGAAACCTACTTAAACGCTATTTACTTTGCTAATCAAGCTTACGGGGTGGAAGCTGCATCTAAAACGTATTTTGCGAAAACAGTTGGAGAGTTATCTACAGCAGAGATGGCTTTTATTGCTGCAATTCCGAACAACCCAACGTTATACGACCCATACAAAAACTTCGAAAAAACGAAAGAACGCCAGGAGAGACTACTCTCTATCTTAGCTCAGCAAGAAGTACTGACTAATGAGGAAGCGGAAAAAGGTAAACAAGAGAAAATCGTTTTAGCTAGTCCTACGGAATATCTCTCTTATGATAACTACATTAGCTTTGTGGAAAGAGAGATGAGAGACCTTATTCAATCTTCCTACAGTTTGACCGATGAAACAGAAGTGCAACAAAAAGCAGTAGAAGCAAAAGTAGCTCAAGTTCTACAAAAAGGCGTAAAGATATACACGTATATGGATCCTTCAACGCAAAAGAATACAGAAAACGCGCTAGATTTGCTTTCCTCCAAAGACGAGCTTCAAGGGGCTAGTGTTGTGATTAATCACAAAGAAAATAGTATTATTGCCCTTACAGGCGGGGTTAACTATTCTAGAGGTGACTTTCATCGTGGCTTTCAGGCAGTACGTCAACCTGGTTCTACTATTAAACCTTTATTAAGCTATGCACCGTATATAGAAAGAAAAAATAGCTCAATCTATGATTCAGTAGATGCACGAACGGTTTGTTTTACTTCAACGTATTGCCCATCCAACTATGGGGGGCAAAATACGGAGTTGTTACCCTTACTACTGCTATGTCAAAATCACTTAACACTGCAGCTGTCAAATTATTAGCTGATATTACCCCTACAGAAGCTTTTAAGGATATTAGTGCATTTGAATTTCAACATATAACACAAGAAGACATAAGACTTCCATCCGCTCTAGGTGGTTTTACTTTTGGTGTAACACCGTTAGAATTAACACGCGCTTACACTGTCTTTTCTACACAAAAGTATGTACCTGCTAGAGCAATAAAGAAAGTGACTGATTTAGACGGAAACATCCTTTATGCATGGAACGATCAACCTAAAATGCTTTGGTCAGAAGAAACAGTTGATAAGACGCGAGAATTATTAATAAATGTAGTAAGGAACGGGACTGCGCGAAGGTTATATTCTCCTACAGTAGAACGTGGTGGAAAGACTGGAACAACAAACGACTTTATTGATTTTTGGTATGTCGGTTTTCAAGGAGACTACACAGCTGGCGTCTGGATTGGGAAAGACGTTCCAGAAAATATACAGCGCTTTGAAAAAGAGAACTTAACATTAAAAATCTGGGAGCAATCTATTCCAAAATAAAATTTTTAAACCGTAGAAAACTTTTATGATTTCTACGGTTTTACATAACTTAACCTAAAAAGTAGTTGTCTTAAATGACAGCTACTACACTTGTATACAGTTTTAAAACAATATATCCAATTCCCGTAATGATACAAGCCCAGGCAATTACTTCAAAAAAAATGAAACCGAGAGTTCCCATTACAGAGAACGAGTCACTCATACGATAGATAAATAGGAAGAAATAAACTACAGTGGAAAGTACAAAAATGCCCAGCACCAAAAGAAACGAAAAAGTAACAAAGAGGGCAATTAATCCAGCAAGTATGTATACTACTCCTGTTCCTTTGACTTTTAACAGGCTACTTCCCTCTGTTTCATTCGAAAAAAACAACAGCCCCATTTCATGTATGGTTTCAGATACTATTTTTACCGCACAAAAAATCATAAAAAAAGCTACAAAATACATTGAGAGAACGGCAAACTTTAGTTCAACTTCTGATAAGAATTCTAATAAACCCGCATACAATCCGATATCTTTCATTACTCCTATGGTTATGCTTTGGACATTTACACTAAAAGCCAAACTAAATAACATGATTGTAGCTAATGGAATATAGCCAGCTAAATATGTATTCTTCATGATTATCACCTACTAAAGGTATTATCTATGAAGGATTGCTATTTGAAAAGAAAAACTGCTCCTTTGTTCGTATACACGAACTCGTAAGCAGTTTTTTACTCCGTTGTCCTATTAGAGTGAATACGAATATATTCTCTCGGTTGGAAAGGTGCAATAGGTAAAGCATTAGTGGATGATGGAGAAGTAGATAGCTGCTCTATAGGCATCTCACCCATTTCTTCTCCTGTAAGCATAGGACCATAGTAATTCCTAGGCTGAACGGTGTCTACCACAAAAGCTGCTGCGAAAAGTGTTGCGAAAATGGAGAATGCCCCAATCCACTTTTTCTTCATGAGAATCACCACCTATAAGTAGTATCTCCCACCGAATACATATTTCATTCAAAATTTTTTCTTTGTGATTTTTATCACTTTCTTCTTATTTAATAACAACAGACAAATGCAAAACCCTATGTATATCAATAAATGCATCGGAAATTAATTTACGATATAATGCTCATGTGGCTATGGAGATAAGGAGTAATTTTCCTAATAAAACAAATACTACGTATTAATGTGATTTTAAGTTTAATTAAGGAGGGATTTTGTTGAGTTTGTTGCATTTTGCCATTATTTCTCCATTTATAGTGGCTTTATTTATACCGTTGTTTTATAAACTATTCCGATCTATACATACAGGATGGTTTGTCCTTATTCTACCAGTCGTACTGTTTGGATATTTCATCTCCTTTGTACCTTTAGTTAGGGAAAACCAAATTGTATCGGAAACATATGAATGGATGCCAAGTTTCGGTCTAAACTTTATCGCTTATGTCGACGGTTTAGGCTTATTATTTGCACTCCTAATAACCGGAATTGGTTCTTTGGTAGTACTTTACTCCATTTATTATTTGGATAAAGTGAAAGAAAAACTCCATAACTTCTATGTATACCTTCTAATGTTTATGGGAGCTATGCTTGGAGTTGTACTTAGTGACAATTTACTCACTATGTATATGTTTTGGGAATTCACTTCTATTTCCTCATTCTTATTAATTGGATATTGGTACCACCGCGAACGCTCGAGGTATGGCGCTCAAAAATCCATGCTTATAACAGTATTCGGTGGATTATCTATGTTAGGTGGAATTGTGCTCCTGCAGATCATTGCTGGCACAGCGAGTATCCAAGGATTAATAGAACAACGTGCAGTGATATCAGAGCATGAATTCTTCTTACCTGCTATGATCTTAATTTTACTAGGAGCATTTACAAAGTCTGCTCAATTCCCGTTCCATATATGGTTACCGGACGCAATGGAAGCACCTACACCTGTTAGTGCATACTTACACTCCGCTACTATGGTTAAAGCCGGAATTTACTTAGTAGCCAGATTAAGTCCTGTATTCGCTGAATCTAGCGTATGGTTGTGGACAGTAGCATTATTTGGTATCACCACATTATTCTGGGGATCTTTCAACGCAGTGAAGCAAACTGACTTAAAGGGGATATTGGCCTTCTCCACCATTTCACAGCTAGGGATGATTATGTCCATGCTAGGAATTGGAGCAGCTGCCCTTCATAGTGATGCAGTAAGTGATCAACTTTTCATGGTAGCGACAATTGCTGCTATCTTCCATTTAATAAACCATGCAACATTCAAAGGTGCATTATTTATGATGGTAGGTATCGTTGACCACGAAACAGGAACTCGTGATATTCGTAAACTAGGCGGATTGATGACGATCATGCCAATCACTTTCACTATCGCAATGATTGGTTCCTTCTCTATGGCAGGTTTACCTCCATTTAACGGATTCTTAAGTAAAGAAATGTTCTTTACAGCAATGATTTCTGTGTTTGATATGAACTTCTATAACTTGAATTCTATTGGGGTTTTATTCCCTATTGTTGCTTGGGTAGGAAGTATCTTTACGTTTGTCTACAGTATGATCTTAGTGTTTAAAACGTTTATGGGGCCTCTTCAAGAGGAAAAACTTGATAAAAAGCCACATGAGGCACCTTTTGGAATGCTTATTTCTCCAATTATTCTTATCTCTTTAGTAGTTGTCATTGGTTTCTTCCCTAACATCTTAACGTACAACATTATTGAGCCAGCAGTAGCATCGATTTTACCAACTATTTTAGAACCTGGTGACCGAATCATCAGTAAAATTACATTTTGGCATGGTCCAACACTAGAATTATTTATGACAATCGCGGTAGTAATTATTGGTGTATTACTTTATCGTTTATGGCCAAAATGGAAAGGTATCTATGCTATTTTCTCAGAAAAATGGACGTTCAACCGTCTGTATGACCACGGTGTCATTTCTATGGAACGTGGAGCTTATTCTCTAACTTCTAGTTATATGACTGGCTCTATCCGCTCGTACTTGGTCTACATCTTCCTATTCATGATTATCGCTTTGGGCGGTACAATGTGGATGGAAAATGCATTTACAGTGGACACTTCGGAGAATGCACCAATTCGAATATATGAGGTATTCGTTATTGCAGCAATGTTAGTGGCAACAGTAATTACTATTATGGCAAAATCTAGATTAACTGCGGTTATCTCTTTAGGAGTTGTAGGATATTTAGTTTCCTTGCTGTTTGTATTATTCCAGGCACCTGATTTAGCGTTAACTCAGTTAGTTGTAGAAACGGTTTCTACAGCATTATTCTTAGTTGTGTTTTATCATTTACCTCCGATGCAAAGGCATGAAAAAACAATTGGATTTAAATTAACGAATGCCATTATAGCTGGTTTGGTTGGACTGATGACAGCCTTAATTGGTATTTCAGCTAGCAGTACTAAACTGTTCTCTTCAATCTCTCAATACCACATTGACAATGTGTATACAGAAGGGGCAGGTAAGAATATGGTTAACGTAATTCTTGTTGATTTCCGAGGATTCGATACATTATTCGAGGTATGTGTACTAGGTATCGCTGCAGTTGGAATTTATGCCATGATTCGACTTCGCTTATCGAAAGGAGAGTCATCATGAAGAAAAGAAAACCGAATGATTTAGTGTTACAGACCGTTACAAAGGTAGTCTCCTTTCTCATTATTTTGTTCTCTATAAGAATGTTCTTCGCAGGACATTATGAACCTGGAGGCGGATTTATTGGCGCATTAATGACATCAGCAGCTCTGGTATTGTTACTACTAGCTTATGATGCCAAGACACTTTCAACTATTCTACCGATTGACTATAAAATTATCACGGCAATTGGATTAGTGTTTGCTATTGGTACAGGAGTTGGAGGAGTATTATTTGATGTTCCATTTCTAACACATGCATATGACAAATTTTACTTACCGCTTTTAGGTGAGCAAACACTACATTCTGCTTTAATTTTTGATTTAGGTGTGTATCTAGGAGTAATTGGGGTTACCCTCACAATCATTAAAACGATTGGAGAGAGTGAATAATGGAAATTTTGATGAGCATTGTAGCAGGACTGTTAGTTGCTGCTGCAGTTTATTTAATACTTTCAAAGAGCCTATTGAGAATTATCATAGGTACTGCTTTGTTAAGTCATGGAGTTCATTTAATGCTTTTCACAATGGGTGGTCTACAAAAAGGCGCTGCCCCTCTTTTGGGCTTAAAAGCAGAGTCTTATACCGATCCCCTACCACAAGCATTAATTTTAACAGCCATCGTAATCGCATTTGGGGTTACTTCCTTCTTCTTGGTAGTTGCTTACCGTGCATACCAAGAACTAGGGACAGACAATGTTGAAGAAATGAGAGGTCAAGATGCTGATGACTAATTTACCAGTATATCCAATACTGATTCCATTACTTGCAGCGACTGCCTTGCTATTCTTCCCAAAGAAAATCAAAGCTCAGCGTTTCATCGCAGCTGTAACAAGCGGTTTGACTTTATTAGCAAGTTTGTATCTTTTGCTACAAGTACATGCAGAAGATACACGAACGCTTGATTTAGGAAGTTGGCCTGCACCATTTGGAATCACACTTGTATCCGATATATTTTCCGCTTTATTAGTGACAACCACTAGTTTTATTGTATTTTCACTTATCATTTACTCGTTTAAAATGATTGGGCGAGATCGTGAAGGATTCTATTATTATCCCGCGATGATGTTTTTATTAGTAGGAGTAAATGGTGCATTTACAACAGGCGATATATTTAACCTGTTTGTATTTTTTGAAGTCTTCTTAATGGCTTCTTATGTCATGATCGTTCTTGGTGGCACCAAAGGCCAATTACGAGAATCATTTAAGTACATCTTAATAAACGTTTTATCTTCTGCTTTATTTGTTATAGCAATTGGCTATCTTTATTCTGTAACAGGTTCATTAAACATGGCAGACATTTCAGCAAGACTTGCTTCTATTGAACCGGTTGGCTTAATTACTGTAATAGGTGTTTTGTTCTTAATTGTGTTCGGACTTAAAGGCGCTATCTTCCCGCTTTACTTCTGGATGCCAAGTTCTTATGCAGCTCCCCCAATCCCAGTTCTCGCTGTGTTTGGTGCGTTGTTAACGAAAGTTGGAGTCTATTCCATTGCAAGAACATTTAGCTTATTCTTCCCTGAAAATGAGTTCTTGTTTTCTTTACTAAGTTTACTTGCACTATTAACAATTGTTGTAGGAGTTATTGGTGCGGTAGCTTACTGGGATGTGAAACAAATTATCATCTATAATGTCATGATTGCTGTTGGGGTTATCCTTTTCGGCTTTGCTACTCAAACGGAAGCTGGAGTGGAAGGAGCAGTATTCTACCTCATTCATGACATGATCATTAAAGCAGGACTGTTTATGTTAATCGGTATGTTAATTTTGATTACCGGTACTTCTAACTTAAAGAAAATGAGCGGTACTATTAAGCAATTCCCACTTGTAGGTTGGCTGTATTTTATTGCAGCACTTTCACTTGCAGGAATACCTCCTTTAAGTGGGTTTATTGGTAAGTTGTTAATTATAAGAGGTGGCTTTGAAGCAGAAGAATTTGTAGGATCGGGGTTAATTCTTCTGTCGAGCTTACTAGTTCTTTACTCGGTAATGAAGATTTTCTTAAATGGTATATGGGGTAAGCCAGAAGAATATCGTCCGAAAGTAACACCGAATAGCCCTTCTATCATGATTCCAACTATCATTATCGTGTTTGCTGCCATAATGTATGGATTTGGAGCAGAAGGACTACACAGCTTTATGAATGAAGCTGCTCAACAAATGTTAAACCCTGAAAATTATCAAAATGCAGTGTTAAAGGAGTGATGTAATATGGCATTTCAGATCATGTTAAACGTGCTAATAGCAGTGACATGGATGTTCTTTTATTCGTCTTTTACATCCTCCCGCTTTATTGTAGGTTACTTGCTAGGCGCATTACTAATACTATTATTTAGACGTTTCTTCAAAGATAGATTTTATTTACTTGTAGTTTGGGCAGTGATTAAGTTAGTCATTCTGTTCTTTAAAGAGTTGATTTTAGCCAATGTGGATGTATTGAAGCATATTATTCGTCCGAAGTTAACAATTACTCCAGGGATTTTTGCAATGGAAACAAAGTTGTCATCCGATTGGGAAGTAACACTCTTAGCGAATCTCATTACATTAACACCTGGGACTCTAGTGGTAGATATCTCTGATGATAATAAAACTCTCTATATCCATGCTATTCACCTTCCAGATGCTGATGAAGCGATAAACGGTATCCGAAATACGTTCGAAAAGGCAATCTTGGAGGTGACAGGTAAATGACCGGAGTATTTATGGGAGCACTAATTGTTTTGACAATTTCAATAATGATGCTTGTCATACGAGTAGTAAAGGGTCCTACAACACCTGATCGAGTAGTTGCATTGGACGCTATTGGAGTCTTGCTAATTGCAATTATAGCTGTGCTTTCTATGTTGCTTTCTACTTATGCATTTTTAGATGTCATCATTTTGCTTGCTATATTAGCATTTATAGGTACAGTAGCTTTTGCGAAATTTATCGAGAGAGGGGTAATTATTCAACATGATCGTAATAAATAGTCTAATTATTATCCTCACTATTTTAGGTTCGTTATTTGCTCTCTTAGCCGCAGTTGGAGTATTGCGTTTTCCTGACGTTTACACGAGAAACCATGCTGCTTCTAAGAGCGCCACTTTAGGAATTACATGTATACTTCTTGCTACATTCCTTTACTTTTGGTTTGTTAAAGGGGAAGTGTTCACATCTACTCTATTAGGTATTTTCTTCATCTTACTAACTGCTCCTGTAGCAGGACAATTAATTGCCCGTGCTGCCTATTATTCTGGCGTAAAGCTTTGGGATAAGAGTGGTAGAGATGATTTAAAAGAGAAAGCAAAGGCTTATCAAACGGAGCATTGAGCACATTTTCATGAAAGATAGGAAAAAAGAGTGTAGCGTCATAAGCTACACTCTTTTTTTCGTTACTGCCATTGTACAGCGACTTAAGCAGACTAATTCACCTTTATCATTCTTAACTTCTATTGTCCATACATGTAATGATCTGCCTTTATGTTGTAAAGTAGCGATAGCAGTTACACTACCCTCTCGTACAGATTTAATATGATTGGCATTAATTTCTGCGCCAAAGCAGATTTCCTCTTCAAGATTGATAATTCCTGCCGAACCAATGCTCGCTGCCGTTTCAGCTAGTGCTACGGACGCACCACCATGTAGAAATCCAAATGGCTGGACGTTTCGCTCTGATATGGCCATGGATATTTCCACTGATGTCTCCGTTTGCTTTACTAATTCCATTCCCAGTGTCCCCATTAACGTTTGTTCCCATTTTAACATTTCTGAAGCCCTCCCCTTTATGAATAAAGCAAGCCTTTGATTACATAAGTATATCGTAAATAAACGACTAACACATATGGTGAATTGAAAGGAGCAACTCATGAACTATCGGAGTCGGTATTATTATCGTCCTTTTCCAAGACAAATGTTTCCTCCTGTATCGGTTGATCGATTTCAACAATCAGCGAATGAAAGTCTTAGTATGTGTGTTCAATTAGAACAGTTGTGTAGAAAGATTGCTAACGATGCTTCTTTTGCCAAGCAAGTGAAGGATGCTGCGCAGCAATCCCAACAAAAGGAAGTGGAAAGATTAATTAGTACAGTCATCACTTTCCCAAAAGATGTTCGTTTTACACCTGATGGGCTTGTAATTGAAATGGAAACAAAAAAAGAGGCTAGCCAGCCCCCTTTAGGTAGAAACTCTATTTCACTTCGATGGTAGTAACTTGTTAAACGTATGATGCTACATCGTCTAATTGTTTTCAATATAACTAATACGAAGATTTCCAACTCTATCAGACAATTGGGCCACGAAAAGTCATTGAATTAAAATCTCCATACTTTTGAATCTTTGTTTCCTTACCTTTATATGCAAAAAGGACAGAACCGTATAGGTATCTGTCCTTTTTTAATAGATTAAAGAATAATAGCTGCTAACCATCCAAAAATGATTAATGGAATATTGTAGTGTAAAAATGTCGGCACACACGTATCCCAAATGTGATTGTGTTGACCATCAATATTTAAACCTGCTGTAGGTCCTAACGTACTATCAGATGCTGGAGATCCTGCATCTCCTAGTGCAGCTGCAGTACCTACTAGAGCAATAGTAGCCATTGGGCTAAACCCTAATTCTAAACATAAAGGCACAAAGATAGTAGCTATAATTGGGATTGTAGAAAAAGAAGAACCAATTCCCATTGTTACAAGTAAACCTACAATTAGCATTAGTAACGCACCTAATGATTGATTGTTACCAATCAAATCAGCGGACGCCGTAACTAACGTTTCTACATCGCCAGTAGCTTTCATTACTTCCGCAAATCCAGCTGCTGCAATCATAACAAAACCGATGAATGCCATCATTTGCATGCCTTTTGTTAATAACTGGTCAGCTTCACTCCACTTTACAGCTCTCGTTATATATAACAGTGTAATACCAGTTAATGCAGCGGCAATCATGCTATCTGAAATTATTTGTACTACTAATGTAGCGGCAATAGCAAGTATGGATGCAAATATACCGAAACTTGTGTAATCACTTTGTTCTTCTACGCTATCTTGTTGGAAATTAGAATTAGCATAATTTCTTGGTTTACGATAACTAAAGAAGATAGCTACTAGCAACCCAAGGAACATTCCACCTACTGGAATAGCTAAAGCAAAAGGAATATCACTCGTGCTGATTTCTAACCCGTTAGATTCAAGATTAGCAGCTAATATGTCCTGTTGAAAAATCTGACCAAATCCAACTGGTAGTAAAATATATGGTGCTGTTAAACCAAATGTAATAATGGTTGCAATTAATCTACGGTCCACTTTCAATTCATTTAAAATTTGTAAAATTGGTGGAATAAATAACGGAATAAATGCAATATGAATCGGAACTACATTTTGAGATAAACATGAGATAAGTAAAATAACAAAGAAAATAAGTGCTTTAGGCAATGCCTTCGAACGATTTTCACCGTTACGTTGGATAACCGATAAAACTAATTCAACTAACCTATTAGGTAAGCCTGTTCTAGAAATAGCAACTGCAAAGCCCCCTAAAAGAGCATAACTCAACGCAACAGTTGCTCCTCCGCCTACTCCTCCTGTAAACGTTGTAATCGTTTCATTTACGCCTAACCCGCCTAAAAGACCGCCAATAGCTGCTCCAGCTATTAATGCAAAAACAACGTTTATACGTAAAAGAGATAATAGAAGCATAGCTAAAACTGCAATAACTACTGCATTCATATATGGTGACTCCTTTCAAATACTTTAGTCTGATAAATTAGTAGAGTATTAAAATACGTTCATTACCTTATCACATCCATTATTAATAGGTCAATACAAAAAAGCTACCAAGTTCAACTTGATAGCTTTTTTAGATTATTTAATTGGTTCAAACTGCTCCGCTAGAAGTGCCAACGTACGAACCATTACCCCCGTTGCACCAGCTGGCCCTAGAGTATGAGGAGCTCTAGTAGTAGCAGTACCAGCAATATCTAAATGCACCCAAGGAGTTTCTTCAGCAAACTCTCCAATAAACGCACCTGCCATAATGGCATGCCCTTCTCTACCAGGAGAATTATTTAAATCAGCTACTGCACTCTTTCGTACACGCTGTTTATCTTTTTCTGTAATCGGCAACCTCCACATAAACTCCCCTGCTTCAAATGAAGCTTCTACAACTTGTTCAAAGAAAGTTTCATGGTTTGTCATAGCCCCTGTTGTATCATTTCCAAGAGCAATGATCACTCCACCTGTCAACGTTGCTACGTCTACTAGAGCATTAGCTCCGTGTTGCTTCGCATACGTTACGGCATCAGCAAGTACTAAACGGCCTTCTGCGTCCGTGTTTAGAACCTCAATCGTTTTACCACTCATACTAGTTATAACGTCATCAGGCTTAAATGCATTGCCGCTAATCATGTTGTCTGTAGATGCAATGACTGCTAGAACATTTTGAGTAGGGCGTAATTCACCAATCACCTTCATCGCCCCTAAAACAGCAGCAGCTCCGCCCATGTCTGTTTTCATGCCTACAATGCCGTCTTTTGGTTTAATAGAATAGCCACCAGTATCGAACGTAATCCCTTTTCCAACTAGGGCAAGTGGATCTTCCCAAGTTTCTTTCCCTTGATATTTTAAGACAATCATCTTAGGAGGCTCCGTAGAACCTTGGTTTACTGCTAGAAATGCTCCCATTCCTAATCTTTCAAGGTCTTCCTTTTCTAGTATTTCTACTTCTAGATCAAGTTCTTTTGCCATCTTAACTGCTTTTTCTGCTAAAGCTGTAGCAGTTAAAATATTTGCTGGCATGTTGACTAGGGTACGGGCAAAGTTCGTTCCACCAGCTAAAGCAGAACCTACAGCTAGACTAGCTTTTACTTCTTCAAGATCCGCAGACGTTAAAAATTCAACAGCTTCAATAGTTAACGTACCTTGATCATCTTTTTGCTTGTAGACCACAACATTATACGTAGAAAGATAAAAAGCTTCTGCAAATGCTTCCGCCACATCCGCTTCTGTCAGGTTATCTGTTGTAAACGTACGTAAATCCAGGCTAATAGAAGACAACTTTTGTTGCTTTAAATACTTACCTAGCTTTCCAAATTGCTCCACTAAAGTATCAAATGATACATCAGCACTTTTGCCTAATCCCAAGAAAAATAACCTTGGACAAGGTAATAATTCCATCGTATGTACTTTATGTATAGATCCCTTTTTAGCTGTTATGTCTCCAAGTTTCACAAGGTTTGTCAATCGCCCTTCCATTACTTCATCTAATGGTTGAAGCGCACCTGCGAACTTTTCTGGTTTTTCGAACAATCCCGCTACTAGCCCTTCTTGCGGAAAATATCCTTCTTGAACCTTACTTACTTTAAACATGTACAACACCTCCACTATACATTGTACTAAAAATGTCACCACCTCGCACTTATGTTGTCTTTAATTTTCAGAATATAATAAATTTAAAAAGGAAAAATACATATTTGCAGTATTCAACACTATTATTCAAATAATGAAACTATTCTATGTTATACTAGACTACAAAGTACGTAAGGGAGAATGATTGATACAATGGATGTTTGGCTTAATGTACCAATTCTGGCGAGCTTAATTGCTATCGCTTTCGCTCAAGTAGTAAAAGTACCATTACAGTTTATCGGTACAAGAAAATTAGATTGGCAACTTGTAACTTCAACAGGCGGAATGCCAAGTTCTCACTCAGCAGCCGTTACCTCTTTAGCGACAGCTGTAGGTCTACAAGACGGTTGGACTTCTACTACATTTTCTGTAGCTGTCGTGTTCGCTATTATTGTCATGTTCGATGCAACAGGAGTTAGAAGACAAGCTGGAGAACAAGCCATTGTCTTAAATCAACTAATGAGTGACTTCCAACGAATCGTCAATGAAGCAAAAGATTGGCAGAAAAAAGAAGGTGCCGAGAAGCAACAAGAGCTAAAGGAATTGTTAGGTCATAAACCTATTGAGGTTTTCTTTGGAGCATTGACAGGTATTGGAATAGGTATCCTTGTTCATTTATGGTTGTTAGGTTGAAAAAGCGAAGTCAGATGACTTCGCTTTTCTCCATTATTAAAGGTCTTTTTTCTTCTTAATTTGCTGACGGAATACCTGCATAGATTCGTTCTCATTTAAAACACGGAGATCTTCCTCTGTCAACTTACCTTCTCCACGCTTCACTACGTAAACTTCTACAGACTTCTTACCCCATTCTGCATACACTTCTTCCACTGTATCAAAATATAAATCAATCTTATTGCCCTTGATAGCTCCACCTTTGTCCGCTACCACGCCAAACCCATAGTCTGGTATGTAAAGGATTGTTCCCAAAGGAAATACGGATAAGTCAGCCGCAACAGTTGAATAGAGATCTCTTTTTACCTTTACGCCTGAATACGTAATGCCGTAAGAAGGATGGCCAACTGTCTTCCCTGTAGATTCAATTCCCGCAGTATATCCTGTTGCAGTTACTGTTTGGCTCGGATACTGGTCCCAATTTTGCTCCTCTAGAGTTGGGATTCTAGCTGCTGTCTCCACACTTGAAGAAATGAGTGTACCTGTGCTAACAAAAGATTGTAAACTCTTCATCGCAGAACGGAACATACGGAACGGTTTTTCCGATTCTTCTTTATCTCCATCATAGGCACTAGTTGTCTTTATCGGCATTGCTTTAACTCCAGAGATACTCTCAAAAGTAGAGAAACAAGCTAAAATTACTAACATAGTCATTACTATTCTTTTACACATAATTCGCATTCTTTCATCTCCTCCTAAACTAGTCGTTCCCAAATTAAGAGGAGTTCATACAAATTTCTTTTCGTTTTCAGACTTTTGTGGTTAATTTTATGATGTTTTTTTGAAGTAACCATGCGGCTTCTTCGACTTGCCGTATACTTCCCACTCCTGGTCCGGCGGCTTCTCCGCTTGCCGCATACTTCCCACCCCAGGTCCGGCGGCTTCTTCAACTTGCCGCATACTTTCCACTCCTTGGCCTGCGGCTTCTTCAACTTGCCGCATACTTCCCACTCCTGGTCCGGCGGCTTCTCCGACTTGCCGCATACTTCTCACTCCTGGACCCATGGCTTCTACGACTTGCCGCAGTATCTCTATCTCTTACTCCCAAAGTGAAATAAAGAAGCCAAAAGAAAACTCAGTAAGTTTCCTTTTGGCTTCTTTATTTCACCTAAAACATTCGATAGCCTTGAGCACGTAACCACTTCATGACAAGCCCAGCTACAATAGCTCCAAATAACCCAAAACTTAAAATTAAAATATCCGCTGTTGCTAATGATTGAATACTTTTTCCTAAAGAAGAAAATGACGCTCCTGGCTCACGAAAATATTCAATAAATCGCACCTTATCCACTATAAATAAAACTATTACTGGATAAACAACTGCCATAATCCAAGTCATTCGTAAAAGCATATTCAATAAGAAACCGATTCCAAAAAATAATACAAAAAAGAGCAGCATCGAAATCATCAGCTCTGGTAAAGACATTTGCACAAAAAACACCTCCACTAAACCTATCATAAGTTTAATAGAGGTGATTCAAGTGGTCAAACACTATTTCCAACTGTTAATAAATTGTTCATTTTTTTGTAGTTTTTACTAAGAATTTTTTTCGAGAGTAAGATTCACCATTTCCTGATCCGTGACATTCTGGACATGTTTCCGTTCCACCAAGCACTAACTGAAAGTATCCTTTTCCTCCACAATATGGACAACTAGGGGTAGAAACAGATGTCTTCCGTTGCATCGTGATCTCTCCTTTAAATTTCTTAATTTTCTGATAATATAACACGTATCGATTCAGTTGGAAAACACCCAATAAGCTAATGAAAGCGTGTACATATGTAAAATACTCTCATTTATTCACTATCTTTTAGTTTTTCTTTATGATTTAAAAATAGTCTAGTGCCACTAATTACAAAGTAGACTCATCTAGTTACAAGCCACATCACGTGGCTAACAATGAGTTGTTATTGGTGACGTAACAAAAAAAAGCTGTTCGTACATTTACTAATCAAATGTACGAACAGCTTACTTCACTTACATAAATTTAAATTTACCTTTTTTAAATACAAGTCCAGGTCCACCAACCATGAATAATGCACGGTTATCAACCATTTTCTTCATGAATGATGCACTTGTACCGTATAGTTTCTTACCGAAAACTAATCCGATTGCATCGTCTTCACCTAAAGAACAAACTGTACCTTTAAGATCAGGAGTAAAGCTAGCTAAATCGTTGTTCCCTTTTAATAAAGCAGCAACGTTTTTCGCTGTTAACTCACCTTGTTGCATAGCAATTTGTGCTGTTGGAGGGTAAGGACGATTAACTTCTTCGTTAATCATAAGAGAAGAATCACCGATGATGAATACTTCGTCATGCTCGATTGAACGTAGATCAGGACGTACTTTTACACGTCCACGCATGTTCTCAAATCCAGCTTTTTCGATAACTGGGTTACCACGTACACCAGCTGCCCAAATTACTGTTGCAGACTTAATTTCTTCCACTTCGTCTTCACCTTTACCAACGATAACACCAGTTTCAGTTGCTTCTTTAACTGCTGTACCAATACGGAACTCAACGCCTTTTTTCTCTAATTGAGCTACTGCATATTTTACTAGTTCTTCATCAAATCCTGGAAGAACCATAGGAGCAGCCTCCACACAGATTAAACGAGTCTTCTTGTAGTCAATATCATACTCACGGCAAAGTTCCGGTACACGGTTAGCAAGTTCTCCAAGTAACTCAATACCTGTGAATCCAGCTCCACCAACAACAATCGTTAGTTTGCTGTCGTCTTTTACTTCGTCCATGTTGTATGAAGCAAATGCGTACTCAATATGTTCACGAATTTGACGGGAAGAGTTGATGTTTTTGATCATGAAAGCATGTTCATGTAAACCTGGGATACCAAACGTCTCAGGAATAGCACCTAGTCCAACTACTAAGTAATCATATTCTAGCTCTTCGCCGCTTCCCAGTAAAACTTTCTTCTCTTCACGCTTAATATCTTCTACTGTATCTTGAACAAATTTTACCTTATTGTTATCAATTACGTCACGAACTTGGTAGCGTACACGATCATGATGTAGCGTTCCTGCAGAAGCTTCATGTAACCAAGTTGTTTCATAATGGTAATCATCGCGATTAACTAACACGATTTCCGCTTCGCTTGTTGAAATTTGCTTTTGTAAACGAGTTACAGTCATTAGTCCGGCATAACCCGCACCTAGTACTACGATTCTTGGCTTTCTCACGGTATTCGTTCCACCTTTTTTTCTTATTTGATGACAGTAGTCTTATCTTCTACCTCATCATCTAGTTTTATTTGAAGGAAATAAAAAAAGTTTGTGATGAATTTCACGAGCATATGCACAAAATGACGAAATATGTCGTATCACATAAATTAGGCCCACGCTAAATTTTAGTCGTTTTATAACAACTTTTCAAGACATGATTCACAATTTGTCCAAGATTAAGCGTTTTTTTCATGAATAAAAAGTGAAAATAGTTGAATTCAGAATATTCTCATGTTTAAGGTATGAAAAAAGCGAAACATCGATATTCTATGGTAAGATTAATAAAAGAGATTAGGAGGGATTAGCTTGACGACAAATCAAACGATTCATGATATTACAGTTATCGGCGGTGGACCTGTTGGTTTATTCACGGCATTCTATGGTGGTATGCGACAAGCAAGTGTCAATATAATTGAAAGTTTACCTCAACTTGGTGGTCAACTATCTACTTTATACCCGGAGAAATACATTTATGATATTGCTGGATTTCCAAAAGTTAAAGCACAAGATCTCATTGATAATCTTTTACTACAAATGGAAAAATTCAATCCAACCATAACACTTAATGAGGAAGTGCTCTCTTATAAACGCTTAGAGGATGGATTAATTGAATTGACTACTTCTAAAAGTACACATTTAACTCGTTCCGTGATTATTACTGCTGGTAATGGAGCTTTTCAACCCCGCGGATTAGAATTAGAAGGTGCAGATCAATTTGAAGGGAAAAACCTTCATTACTTTATAAAAAATATGAATCAGTTTGCGAACCGTCATGTTGTAATTTGTGGTGGTGGAGATTCTGCGGTAGATTGGGCATTAATGTTAGAACCTATTGCAGCTTCTGTTACTTTAGTGCATCGTCGCGATAAGTTTCGTGCACATGAGCACAGTGTAGAGCTACTAAACAACTCTAGAGTAAAGCTTCAAGTTCCTTATGTACCCTTAGAATTGCAAAACGATGGAGAAAAAGTAACTGGATTAGTGGTAAAACATACAAAAGAAGACGAAACAGTTACCTTGCCAGTTGACGATCTAATCGTAAACTTCGGTTTTGTATCTACATTAGGACCTCTAAAAGATTGGGGATTAGAACTTCAACGCAATAATATTGTGGTGAATTCCAAAATGGAAACTAACATTGAAGGAATCTATGCTGCAGGTGACATCTGTACATATGATGGTAAAGTAAAGCTCATTGCTTCAGGATTCGGTGAAGCGCCTACTGCTGTAAATAACGCAAAAACCTACTTTGATCCAGGTGCGAGAGTGCAGCCAATGCATAGTACCAGTATGTTTGAATAAGAAAAGCTCCTAGCGTATTACGCTAGGAGCTTTTCTTATTCAACGATTAACAATCCTCTGGAGTACCTGCATTTGCAACCGTCCTAAAGGAAGACCCACAACCACAATTTGCTATAGCATTTGGGTTTTCAATCGTAAAGCCGCAGTCGCATACAGAATATTTGAGAACGTTGCTATATCAAGCTTTATAGTAATTTTTATGGATTGTTTTTGTTCATTAGGATTATTTATCTCACCAGTACATGACGGTGAATTTCAATAACCTAATTGTACCCAAACCGTCAACCAAGTGCAACAAGTATTTCCAGTTTAATGTGACTGACTATTGGCTTCAAATTCTGATAGTTCTTCAACCCATTTAATAAGTTCAGTTTTCAATTCTCTAACTGTACCTTTATCATGAACATTTAAATATACATATTTCTCATCAATGATATCTTCAGCAATTTCATCATCTTCTTCAAAACCCAAGTAAATTAATAATTGCTTGTAAAGATACCTTTCATTTTCGTTTCTATAATAATGTTCCATTACTTCTTCTGTCGTACTTCCATTAGGAAAAAAGTATTTTAAAGTACGTTCAAAATGTTCACTCATAAGCAAACTCTTTAACAAAAGCATTGGATATTTTTCTGTATCCATCTTTTTTATCTTCTCTATCTGATAATAATATTTATCCATCATTTCACCTCCTATTTCTTATTGTAGTTGAAATATTCGTAAACAAATTTGCTTAATTTCAGGCATAAAAAAAAGAACCCTTTACCGTTCTAAACTGCTGGAATAGTAAAGGGTTTTTTAAAATTAATATTCAATTACTAATAAATCATTTGTTCAGGTACTGCTTTAAATTAACTGGTGTTCTTCCATAAGTCAAAGCTTCATAAACTTCATACTGTTCAACTCGCAAAGGTATATAGTCAGCACCATGTGAAATCATGTTTAAAGATTCACCAGCACCAGTAATATAATTACGAACCTGCAAGCCTAGTTTTACTTTCAATGATTCAAGCTTCTTGTCAGGTTCAACCAGTTCTTTATATCTACCACTAATTTTTACAAGTGTATCAAGATAAGCTTGTTTTGCTTCAATCAGATCACGCTGAATAGATTGTAATTCCTTCCCCTTGTCCTTCGTAAGTTTCTTCTTTTCTTCTTCCAGTTCAGCAATAACTGCTTTAATATCATCTGTTTTATATTCCTGAATAAGATGCACTTCCTTTTCAGCTTGGCGAACCTGATCTTTCAGCTTGTCCACTTCTGCTTTACGTTCTTCAAAAGTTTCTTCTGAAACGTCACCAAGTAAAGCCATCTTATGGACATCCTGAAGAAGTGCTTCCTGTTCTTGCAGTTCAAAACGCATTGCAAGAAGCTTTTCTTCTTTCTGTTCCAATGCTTTCATATACTTTGTTTCTGTTTCATCCACCTTGTTAAATAGCTTGTTTAGTTTGTTTACAAATTTCATTGTATTATTCCCCTTTTCCATTCATTTTTTCAGTTAAATCAAGAACTGCTTTAGAAAGAAGCTGAACTTGTTCTTCAATTGGTAGTTCGTCACCATTCTCCCCTTGTCCAACTTCTTTTTCTTGTTGCTTTGTCTGTTCTCGTTGCTTTTCCAGTTCTTTTGCACGTTCTTCTGCTTGTTGTCGAACACCTTCACGAATGTAATACATAGCTGGTTTATCGTTTGCCATTGTCACCAGTTCCCCTTTCTATCCCTTTAATCTTGTAAGTAACCTTTTACGCTTTTCTTCAATTGTCTTTTCATCAGAACCTTTTGCTTCATCAGAAATACCTAGTGCTTTCATACGTTCCTTTTTATCAGCTTCAGCCACATATTCAAACGTATCCATAAACAATTCAACTTGTTTTGGTGTTGGATTCTGAAGATAAGCAAGTTTTAAAATGTGCTTCTTCATAGCTTGGAAAGCATCCCTTTCATCTGAAGGAATTACTGCACTTTGTACTTCATCCATATACTTTTTAAAATCTGCACTTTCTTGCCATTCGTACCATGTGGAAGTGGAAAGCCTATTTTCTTTACAGAACCCCCCAACAGTAAACCCTTCCAGCATCTTTGCTTTTACAAACTTCTTTGCAAGTTCGACTTGCTGAACACTTAAAGAAGCTGGTGGTTTTATTGCATTTACATGTTGTTCAGTTTTTTGTTCTGTATTGTTAAAACTCATTGCTTCAGTTCCCCCTTAATTGTTTGTATATAGCTTGAATTGTCTATCAGGAACACGTGACAAGTTCATCCATTTGTTTATTTTCTTCTGAACAGAATCTTTATAGAGTTCCGTTTCAATCATTCCAGTAACAAGAACAAGGGAACGTTTTAAATTTGGTTCTTTCTTGTTCAGTTCTCTTTGCAATTCTTCAAGATCAGAAAGCAATCTTGCTTTTTCTTGATTCGCTAAATTTCTGTAATGGTCTAAATGCAACATATTTCTTTCAAGTGCATATTCAGCATGATACATAAAGTCATAATTACGAATAAATACAATAATTTCTTCTGTGATAACATGAATAATTGCACTGTTTTCTTTGTGTGTTCCTTCTTCTATACAGTGCTGAATATATTGCAACTTCTGTAAGATCTCTGCTATTTGGTTGCTTGTGTACATTGGCATCCCTTATCCCCCCTATTCTTTTGTTTATACCGCTTTTCGTTTCTCCAACAATGCATTTATCACTGTTGCATCGTTGTCACTTATACCTTTTTCACTAAACAATGTAATGATTGCTTGTTCTGTTTTAGGTTGTAAGTTGGCAGTACCAGTTTCAATTTTTGAAATTAAAGAATTATGAACACCAATCAAGTGTCCAAGTTCTTGTTGTGATAACCCAAGCATTTGTCGGATATATTTTATCTGCAGCTTATTCATTCTTTAAACACTCCCCTTTTCTAATTTATTGAAAAAATCAATAACAAAAAAAGGTGCTGGGGTAACCAACACCTTTAAATATCTCTATATATAGGGATTTGAACTTTATTGAAAGTAAGACAAGTCACTAGTATTATTTTCATCTAACATGTTATCCAGCTGTTGAAATGACACAATTCGATTTTTCTTTACCTTACTTAGTGCATTCTCTAGTTTTGTCTTATTAAATTTACAGTTCTTAAATAAGATCATCAGAACTTTAATTTTACCAATAAATTTATTTGTTAATTTAGATTTTATTTTAATTCGTATTAAAATTTGTTCGTAATAATTTGCTATCTGTAAAAAGACTAGTAATGGAAAATGACTAATCAACAAAAATTCTAGGGTTATCTTCTTCCAAAAAATCACTTCTTTGGCATCAGAAACATGTGAAAAGAATCCCTTAAAAGCAAAGATAAATATTAAAACACCAAGAAACACAAGTATCCAATTAAAAAAAGTCTTTACTGCTTGATACTCAGGTTTATATTCTGCTACGGCAATCAACATTGTAATAAATACAGATACAAGAACTAAAATTAACTCTATACCTATATTAAAAGTGTATTCATTTATAATAAACATCGGAACAATACTGAATTTAAATAATCCAGTTATCATGTCCGCTACATCAATTTTGTTGTATTTAGTAACAACCTTATAAATCATTGGCAATAATCCAAACAAAATAAGTTTTAAATAATCTTTGAATAAATCCCATCCTTGAATATAATCAATTCGTTCATACCAATAAAACGCACCTAATATGTAAAGTACTGTCGCTATCATAAAAGGGTGTTTAAGTACGTTAAGGAGTGATTTGAATACATTAATTATGCTATTATAACCATCCCCTTTTTTACCCAGTATCACCAAAACGAAGACTAGAAAAATAGTAAACCAAATTATTATTGCGAGTTCCCTAGTATTAAATAAGATAAGACTTCACCCCAGACCTATATATACAATATTGTATCATAGAAAAATACATTTATTGTAATTTGGTGTGTATTTGTTTAACACCCAAACCCTAACCGACCAGCCCCCCATCCCCCCATGTACCCCCCTAAATTTTTATGTAAATTGTTTTTGAACATTAATATTCAACTTCTTGTTCTGATCTTTACAGAAACTTTTATTTATTTTAAATCTGATTGAATGGAACACGAACCACTAAGACCACCAGTATAAGGAAGGGAACACGAATTACAGTAACGGTGTAATGCTGGTTCATACTGCATACTGTTCCCCTGTTTATTCGTGTTCCTTTATGGAATATGTACCAGTTACCTATCATTAAACCAGTAGTATCTTCAGAAGCTTCAGGTGCTTCTGTATGGTGTTCTATATACCCCCTGAATAATAATAAGGACACCCCCACCTTATTTAAAAAGCATGTACCCCCTTTATTTTTAAACCAGTACCCACTGAATAAAAAGAGATACCCACCCCCTTTTTAAGAAAGCGTGTAACATTACGTGCGTTAAAGTTACTTTGTTACACCTGTTTCTTCAGTGCTGATTTAATAGGGTTTGTCATGTAACAAAAGTATGTAACAAAAAACAGATGTAACACTTTACACTTATTACCCTTTTTGTTACACTTTCATTAATCACTTAACAAAGGGAATGGTACATAATGATATTTGCTTACATGCGAGTAAGTACAGAAGAACAAAGACTTGATAGACAAGAACAAGCATTAAAAGAAGCTGGTGCTGAAAAGGTATTCTTTGAAAAGATTACTGGAACAAAGAAGAACAGACCACAATTAAACAAGATGCTGGAACAGTTACGAAAAGGCGATACTGTCATAATTACAGATTTAACACGTTTATCAAGAAGTACAAAGGATTTAATTGAACTGGTTGAACTGTTTGAAGAAAAAGGTGTGAACCTGAAAAGCCTAAAAGAAAGCTGGTTGGACACGACCACACCTGAAGGAAAGCTTATGTTTACAATGTTTTCAGGTTTGGCACAATTTGAACGTGATTTAATCAGTCAAAGAACTAAAGAAGGTTTGGAAGTAGCAAGAAAGAAAGGTAAACAGATTGGAAGAAAGGCAGTTGATGCTGAAGCACTGGAATATGCTTTTCATCTAATTGATAAAGGTAACAGTATAAAAGATACTGCTGAAAAGATCGGTGTATCTCGTATGACTTTACACCGTTATTTAAAGAAACGAGAAGAAGAAGCTGAACAGAAGGAACTGGTGCAATAGTGAAGCACTGGTTTCTTTTTTTATGACTGAAGGGTTTGGACACCTGAAACCAGTAAAGATCAGCAGAAGCCATTTAAAAGCCATACAGAACTGTAAAGAAAAAGACTTGACACCCCATTTCCTTTTCCACTTCCTAGAAGCATTTCATGCTGATATTTCCACACTTCCCCTATCCCTATTCTTCTGATCTTCCCTTTTCTGTTCACATTTTAGACAAAAGAAAAGCACCAGAAATTAACCCAGTGCCTATTTCCAAAAAGAACTATATATTATATGCTTCAAGATACTCTTCAGGGGTATAAATTTTAATAATGTCTTTAGGTGGAATACTTAATTCAGGTTTCACAAAACAAGTGTATTCCCTTAAATAATTCTCATCAAAAACATTCGCCAGTAATTGATGGACAACCCATTTTCTTTTTTTGATTTCAATTTCTTCTTGATCTAGATATTCAATTTCATGCTTTTTTAATGCAAAATCCATTTCATCAAAGAATGTGAAATCAATAATATTTGACAAAGGTACATTAAACTTAATCACGTAACACTTTGTCTTCTTATCCCTTTCCCAGTCATATATAATGGATTGATCCTTTAATAGTTCTGCCAAGTTGTATAAGAACTCTGGTCTATCGCTGCAATATCCCCCATAATCCAACACATTATCAGATCCAAAAAATGAGTTTACCTGACAATCTTCGAACAATTTGTAAATTATCATTGTTAGCACGTTTTCATCATCATCAGCAAACATATTAAACTTCTCAAATTTTCTACCTATATCAAATGTGTTGCCATTGAAGGTAATCCTTTTCTCTTCTAAATCTATTAAAATTCCCTTTTGCTTTAAATAATTCCCTAACGGTGTATCAATAGTAATTGCTTTTTGCAAGCTAACTAATCCATATTTTTTTATTGAACTGCAATTGTCATTGTTAGTGGTAACATGAAGAGTTGAAAGTTTTAAATCCCCTGACAATAATTGTTGTTCCGAAACATTAATATAGTTTAGAAAATCATCTACCGAATAATCCCCATTACAAAAATCTTTATAGTTTCTAATCATTTTTTCACTAACATTCAAATATTCATTAAGTCCTTTAATGCTTCCATATAGTGTAGTTAGATCAATTTCTACTTGTTTATCCATCAACTTCTTATCCCCCCTAATATTTACTATTATCATATCACCTTTTTCACAATTTCAATTAACCATGTGTTATAAGTTCTTTTATAGAAATATGACTGCAATACCTTTTCAAAATCTCCATTTCTTCTTCAGTTGGTGGTGCTTCCATCAGTTCCTTCAGTTCTTCTTCTGTGTATTGTTTTCTGTTCATGTAAGTTCATCCCTTCATTTACGTTTTCACACCTTCAACAACACCGTAAGTAAAAACAGACATAAATAATTTAATTGTGCTTCGCACCTTGTCGAATCTGAACAAGTTCAGTTTCTCCAAGCATTAAAATAAACATTTCATCTGATATTGATGTTGAAAAAAAAGCACCTATTATATACCTTCTTTTAAGAGATAAAGCTATAAACCTTGATATAACAGCGTTTCTAAAAAAAATAAGCACTTTTCATGTGCTAACTAAATGGTTGCAATTATTCAGAACCTAAATAAGTTTGATTTTAATTAAGGGAAGGTGCTTTTCCTTCCCTTAGGGTTATGAGTTTACGAATAACCCAATAAAGAACGGTATAACAAGTCTGTTCCTTTTCTTTTCGTTGTTATAGGTAATGTAAGGACTTATACAGAATAGGAGAAGATACAGATGCCACAAACTAAAATTAATATTGTTGACAGTATAATGGGAAGTGGAAAGACTTCATGGGCTATTCAGCATATGAATGATGTAGACAGTGAAAGAAGATTTATTTATATTACACCTTTTCTTTCAGAGGTCGAACGTGTGAAATCTTCAGTAACAAACCGAAACTTTAAAGATCCTTTAAATACAGGTAAAGGCAAACTGGATAACTTGAAGAAACTGATTATAGATGAACACGATATTGTTTCAACACATGCTTTATTTCAGACCGCTGATGAAGAAATAATAGAACTCCTGAAGGTAAGTAACTATACCTTGATTCTAGATGAAGTAATGAATGTGATTGAGGAATTTCCACTAAAAAAAGACGATTTCAAATTGTTGATAAACACTAACATGGTATACGTTGAAGAAAAAACTGGTGTAATTCGGTGGAACGAAGACAGTGCATACCAACATACAAAATACAATGAAATAAAGGTTCTTTCAAAGACTAAAAATCTGATTTTCTTTGAAAATACGGTTCTTTTCTGGTCATTTCCAGTATCGGTCTTTAAGGCCTTTAAAGAAATATATATCTTAACTTATTTGTTCCAGGCACAAGAACAAAAATATTATTATGATATGTACCGCCTGAAATATGAATATAAGGCAGTTCAAAAAATTGGGAGAAAATACGTACTTGTAAATCATGCGGACAAAACACCTTATAATAAACAACTACTAAAATCCCATATCAACATTTATGAAGGGAAATTAAATGATATTGGTGCAGATAAGTATTCCTTATCAAAGTCTTGGTACGAAAAAGAAAAGAATAAAGCATTGGTTACAAAGACAAAAAAGAATCTCTATTCATACTTTAGAAACAACGTGAAAACACCTACACCTCTAAATATGTGGACATGCTTTAAAGATCATATCCCCAAACTGAAAGGTAAAGGGTATACAAAAGGTTTTGTTGCACACAATGCACGTGCTACAAATGATTTTAAAGACAAGGTTTCACTAGCTTATGTTGTAAATCGCTTTATGCATCCGTACAAATATAAATTTTTTAATTCTCGTGGAGTAGAAGTTAATGAAGAAATGTATGCATTATCAGAATTGATACAGTGGATATGGAGAAGTAGGATAAGAGAAGGAAAACCAATTAACTTATATATTCCTTCTAATAGGATGCGAACTTTATTGAAAAGATACTTAGAAAGTGATTTTTAAAAGGTAGGGAATCCGTTCTCCCTACCTTTTCTCCTGAAATTTAAGTTAATCTTAATGAAAAGTCCGGGTATTGGCTGTTCATTAAGTCTAACATTTTATTACATAGGGTTTTTGCATCTTCGGTAACATCATTAAGATCGGATTTTTCCTTTGGTATTCTGTGAAGACGGTGCATTGGATTTCCACAAGTATCATAAGTTGTATTTCGTACTGCTGCCCATTGACCATGTGCAAACCCTGATGTCCAATCATAAAAAGAATTATAGTCTTCTTTAACACCAGCAGTATCACTCATTTTTCTTAAGTTTGTACTTTCCCAATGACCAAGGTTAATCTCTACAAATTCTTCCCACTGGTCTTCACCAGCTAAAGATCTTAAGGTATCTATATCAACATACTTTGGCTTTTGTTCAATTTGTTCTAACTTAAGAAAAGCCAATTTTGCTTGACCTGAACCGTACACTCTATATGCTTGCCACATTTCTGCATTATCCTGATGACACAAGTATGCTAGAGTTATATAACATTCTGTAATTGTTCTTAAACCCATTCTGCTAAGTATAGATGTATTATTCTCTCCTGAATTCATTTCTTCAATGATTTCAAGACAGTACATTACTAAACCAAAGATTGTATCATGTTTTGCATCAATGTCTGTTGATTTATTTGTGAGATAGAAATGATCTTTCAATCCTTGTTTTACATTCTCGAGATTTTCTCCGTTAATTTTACTTTCTTTTTGTTGACTCAATTCAATACCAAGTTTCCAACATTGTGTATCTTCCAAGCCTTGTTGCCAGAATTGTTTTTTCCAGTCTGACTCAATCACTTTACCGTCTGGCATCATATCCATTGTCATTTCCATACTCCTAATAAACGGACGAACACTACGCATATCCCCTACATTAGGATAATTGAGTATTTGATTTACCATATCTCTAGTTGGTAATTGCAATTTACCAGTAATTAAATAATAATATAGTTTTGACCACCTACAATCAGTTGCTTCTTGCGATTGATGGTCATAACATTTAGCAACAGTAATAAAGAGTTTTTCCCACTCAATACTAACATCTTCAATATTTAAAGAGTTTCTCCACTTATCCTTTGCTGGAATTGATTCAAATAATGCTAATGGTTTCAAGGTATCCATAATCCCGACTTTATTTTCGATAAAATCTAAAAACCTATTAAATATATCATCATTTAAAGCACCAATACTAGAAATTGATAAATCATTAGGCCTAAATTCTTCTTTTAATCGTCCAAAAAACTCACATATTTGTTTAATAATATGAATCGCTTCTTCCCTTTCATGAAGTGATACAATTAAAGCAACCCAAATATTTTCTGGTAACCTATCATTTGACCATGATAGTTTTTTAAGTTTTTCTATCTGTTGAAAAGGCGGTATTAATTTTTTCCCTTGTCTTTTATGTTCAGGTATTGTTGAATGATTACTTTCTCTTCTTTGTTTTTTTCTATTACTGCTTTTCCCCATAATTAATTCTCCCCTTTAACCGTGGCATATTATATTGGTCATTCTTCATCATTGAATTCTTCGAATAAATTACAGTCACAACCAACAACTCTTTCTCCACACTTAGGACATTCTTCTAGGTCACAACCAAGTGCATGAAAATATCCTTGTTTTACAGCACAATCCCCACAATTAGTTTGTTTAAACCAGTTGTACTCATCACCAAATTTTATTCGTTTATATTCTTTACCACGAGAAGTAAAATTGGTAAATAACTGTGACTCTGCAATCTCAATTGCATAGTCTTTACTTATTTCAACACCACCATAAATAACCAACTCATTTTTAAATTGTTCGATTAAAGTTGCTTCTTCTTCCCAATACTCTTCATGTATGTTCTCATGCAATTCTTCATCCAAATACCTGTAATGAAATGAATATAGAAACTCAAATAATACAGTGTAAATCGTAGATAATTCTTTAAGATCTAATTCAATACCAAAATGAATAATTTCATTTCTAAGGTTTATTGCTTGTTTGAGAATTAATTCATCTTTATCTTCAAAATTTATTCTTACAATGTTTTTTAAGCGATTCAAACCAGTGGTAATGGAAACAGTATGCTTTGGCTTGTCAATGTTCTCATAAATTAAGAATTCATTTTCTCGAATCAGTAATTCCTTGAATATAAGTTCAATTGATTGTACTAAATCCACTAACGCAAACTTCCAAAACCTTTTATAGTCTTCTGGATATTCTTGGTCTGATGCTAAATGATAAAAGTATAAAGAGTTATGTAAAAAATCATAAGCATTTTCTCTTAAAGACATCTTGAGTTTTATGGTAATCAGTCCTTCTCATCTTCAGTGGTATGTCACTTAACTCCTGATGACATATATTCCTTTAATTCTTGAATAGACAAAGCTGGTTTCCTTTTATGTAACATTGCATGACAGTTTGGACAAACAGGCCTTAAATCTTTAACAGGATCAACTTCATATTCATTACCTATTTGATTTAATTCAAGTAGATGATGAACGTGTATAAAATCCTTCCCTATTTCACCGTATACCTTATAAAAATCAAAGGTACAAACACGACATTTAAATCCGTAGTGTTCTAAACATCTTTTTCTGGCAAGTGGGTTTCTCTCATATGCATTTACAGTAATTTGTTTTTTAGCACCTTCTATGAAAATATCGCTATCAGATACTTCTTCAGCAATTCCCACATTAGCGTATTGTATTATGGATGGTAATTCGGTATCAAAGTACTTAAGCTTCACAACTTGATTAGGAAACGAAACATCTAACTCTTCAGTGGAAATAAACTCTTCTACCTCGAAAAACTTCACATCTGTTAAAACAATACAACCTATCTCTCTATTAAGATCAGCTTCAATAAGACTATTAACACTTCTTTTTTTAGCATATTTGTTTGAACGCTGCCTTAATTCATCTTTGCTTTGAACACCGTTTCCAGTACCAAACCTTGACCAAGCTTCTGATATTGATAAATTTTCATAATAATCAAAGCTACCATAACCACAAATTTTTCTGTACGGTGCTTTAAGAAGAAATAATAACTTATCACCTTTTGATAATCTTCTTACATTCCAAGGTGTAGGTGTCCAAAAGTTAATTCTATTGGGTACTGTATTTTCCATGAAAAATTTGTACCATCCTATATCAGTTGGTGCAATAGCAAACATTAAATCACCTCTAAAGATCAACTAAAATATGAACCTATAAGCATCATAACATTAACCACCATATTTTAACATTTACAACTGATATATTATTTATTATCTGTTTACAACACGGTTTTGATTTGCCAACATGGGTTGAGAATATTGGAAAACGGCTTGGGTAGAAATCGACTACCTACAAGGCTGAAAAAAGAAAAAATCAGAACTTGTAAGTAGCAGACGATATACATGCACAACATGGTGTATCGAATTATGGTATCCGTATTGTATGTACCTTGTTTAATCGTTGGAGTTTCCTCCAAACACCCCTACTGTTTCAAGTATCCCTGACAGGTTCTTTACTTCTTCACCCTTACACTTTGGCTTTTCAGGTGATTAACTCGACACTCTCTATCGAAGACTAGAGAAGAAATAAATACTTATGGCTTGTCCTACTGCAACCTTAATTGCAATACCCTTCCACGACTAGCACTAACGTAGCTTTCACGTAGTCTATCCACAACAGAAACAAGGAACTGCTTATGTGGATACGCTTAAGTTATTGCATTGGCTTCAGCTAACCTATCAAGGTTTGATTTACTTGCTATTATTCGGCAATCCAGCAAGTGAACACCACCTAAAAAGACATTACTAAAGAAACCTTGCACCATCATATTTTTTTCGATAAAATGGAAGGTAATTGAAGCTGGTAGTGTTCAGCTATTTAGTTTTATACTCGTTTTACTCTCGGTCACCTACTGCAATAGGTGGCTTTTTCTTTTTGCTTACTTCTTATCAATGATCTTTTCTTTTTCTAATATTGTTTATTGGGGAAAAGTCATCATGTCTTGAACGCATATCTGATACATCCATCTGAATATACCTTCTCATTGTTCTAATATCTGACCATCCCCCCATCTTTTGAAGTGTAAATGCATCGCAGCCATTTAGTATCATGTTTTTAGCCCATGTATGACGGTAAACGTGTGCAGTTACTTTCTTCTTCTCAACTCCAGCTTTTTCAGCATGGTATTTTAACCTTTTGTTTAAGTGATTTGCTGAAAGTGGTTCACCATATGTTGAGAGAAAAATCCTTTCAGTCCTAAAATGTTTTTGATTTTCTGTAATTAATTGAAGAAGTAACTTCATGACATATGATGAAATTGGAACTATCCTTGGCTTTCTGTTCTTGTTTTGCTTACTTGTTAAAGTAATAAAACGTGTTGAGAAATCAATATCATTTGCAACTAGATTAACAAGTTCATTTATCCTTAACCCACTATCCAACAACACATTTATTGCAACAAAATCTCTAAAGCCAACATAGTCACGCTGGTTGGGTTGCTGAAGGATAGCTTTCACTTCTTTATCAGAAAGACAATTAGTAAGATCAATGTCTTGCTTCAAAAGCTTTACTTTGTCCATTGGATTCACTTCAATTAATTCTTCACGTTCCAAGAAGTTAAATAAAGCACGATATACACGAAGCCTAATATTAATGGTTGTGTCAGCTAGTCCAACACGTTGATTTGTGGAGTCAATTAAATTATGTCCACTGTATCGAACTGCATCATACTTTAAGTAATTGACGTAATTTCTAATCATTTCAGTTGTTACTTCGCTAACCAGTTGTACATCAGGATAGTTCTTCTTTAACCAATCTTTTAAATAACCCCATGTTTTAACGTAATCAACCAATGTCCTTTCCCTTAAACCTTCTGCTTTCTTACCAGCAATTACGATATTTAAAGCTTCATTCAGTGGTAATTCAGGATACTGTTTAGTACTTACTAACTGACCAACCTGTTTTCTTTTCTTCCGTTTTAATGACAAATAAAAAACCCCCTTAACAGTGAATTTTCATTCACCGTCAAGAGAGGTCGAAATAAACAACTCTTTATGAACAATTTTAGGGTTGTATAGATTAATTTACAGTCAAGTGACTGGACAATACACAACCATCAATCAACAACCCATCAGTACAACCAACGTTTGCAACAAAAAAATTAGAAAGTGATTATCTAAAATCCCGTTGAAAACACTGATATATCAAGCTTCATCTTTAACATTCTTCCGGCTTTCCTGCTTCCGTCGCTGTACGGAAGGATGACCCACACCCACAGTTTGCAATGGCATTCGGGTTGTCGATGGTGAAGCCGCCACCCATTAGTGACTGCTTGTAATCTATTTTCGTCCCACGTAAAATTGGTGCGTCTTCTTTGTTCACTAGAATCTTCACACCGTATTGTTCGTCTGGGTAGTCAGTATCTAATTGTTCTTGCTCTAATCCCATTCCATATGTTAGACCAGAGCACCCTCCACCTTTTACATGTACACGAAGTAATGAACCTTCTTCCTCATTATGAACCATCATCTCTTTAATCTGGCTAGCCGCAGACTCTGTTAGAATGACAATTGGATTTTCCACTGAAAACACCTCACATTTATTTTTACTTCCTTTTAGTATACTCCCACCAATAAAAGTTCTCAAATTAGAGAACTTACAAAAATTTTTCAAATAGTAAAATAGACCTCAACACATACGACTTATTGCCGATATTAGTACTGTGTAAATAAGTCTTAATACCCAGAAAGGTTGATGATAGATGGAGAGCATTTCGCCATTATTTGACCGTACTATATCTTGTCCTCTATGTAAAACTACTTATAAAACGAAAAAAATACGATCCCGCTTCGTAAAAATTGAAAAACATGAATCTGACTTTCGCCCTATCTACTCAGATCCTTCTATAAACCCAACATACTATAATGTTCATGTTTGTTCTTCTTGTGGATACAGTCATACGGATGAATTTTCTAAACACATGGTACCTGTTATTAAAAGTGAACTAGAACAAAAAATATCTGCTCACTGGCAAAAACAATACTTTGGGGAAGAAAGATCCACACAAGATGCCATAAGAGCTTATAAACTAGCAATTATTAATGCAACGATCAAACGTGAGAAAAAGGTAACACTTGCGGGATTATTTCTTCGAGTAGCCTGGTTATATAGAGAATTAAACCAAGAAGAAGAAGAACAAAGGTTTTTAAAATTATCTGCAAGTTGCTATGAGGAATCTTACTTAAATGACGACTTTAGTGGAACGCAGATGTCCGATGTGAAAGTGCTATACATGATTGCAGAGCTGTCTAGAAGATGTGGTAATGAAACGAAAGCCGTAAAATATTTATCCAAGGTAATTGAAAAACAGAACACCACAACTGACCGTAAAATTATTGATATGGCGAAGGAACAATGGTATGAGTACCGTGAAAACCGAAAAAAAGAGCAAGCTAATTAAAAAACTCGAACCCACTATTATAAGGGTTCGAGTTTTTAAAACATTGGATTTTCTTCTAAATATTCATAAACAGCATCTACTAATGCCTCCGGAGTATCTGCTTCTACAATATCTCCATTCACCATCGCATACATGGATCTTGCACAAATTCCACAATAACCTAGACAACCATATTCAATCACGTCTAAATTCGGGTCTTTTTCTAGGATTTCCATCGCTTTTTGTGCACCACTCGCTAGGTTACTTATACAAAATTCAATTATTGGCTTCATACAGTTTCACCTCTTTACCTATCTCATGCTACATTGTGTCCTACTTTTCGTCAAATAGAAAACATTAGAGATAATTTGTCGAATAAAGTAAACCTTTTTGTGATATTTTTCACTGATTCTGTTGTGAAAAGGGTAATATTCCGATATACTTTTTAATGTAAATAACGATTAAATAGATACTTAATGACGAATCATCATCATATTGAAAGCACTTACTTTCATGAAGCTTTCATCGATAAGATTCCTTACTACGCGCAAAGGGGAAATCGACATGAAGAACTTAGTATTATTAGGTGGCGGTTATGGAAACATGCGGGTTTTACTGAGACTTTTACCAAACCAGTTACCTGATGATGTTACTATTACGTTAATTGATAAAGTGCCCTATCATTGCTTAAAAACGGAATATTATGCTCTTGCAGCTGGTACAATATCTGACCAACATGTACGAGTAGCTTTTCCTGAGCATCCTCGACTAAAAGTTATCTATCGTGAAGTAACGAACATTAATGTAAATGATAGAGTGATAGAGTTAAATAATCACGAACCAATTCCTTACGACGACTTAATCATTGGATTAGGTTGTGAAGATAAATACCATAACGTACCGGGTGCAAAAGAATTTTCACATAGTATCCAAAGTATCGGTGCTTCTCGTAAAACATATGAACTAATCTCTAACTTACCGGCTGAGGCTACAGTTTCCATCGTCGGAGCAGGTCTAAGTGGAGTAGAGCTGGCAAGTGAGCTAAAAGAAAGCCGAGGCGACCTAAAGATAAATCTCTTTGACAGAGGAAGCATTATCCTTTCTACTTATCCAAGAAGATTAAGTGAATATGTACAAGGTTGGTTTGTATCCAATGGAGTTAATGTTTATAACAAATCTAATATCACAAAGGTGGAAGAAGGCGCACTTTATAACCATGACGAGCGAATTCCAAGTGATGTAATTGTATGGACAGCTGGAATTCAACCGATTGAAGTAGTAAGAAATATGAACGTAGAAACGGATGCACAAGGAAGAGTAGTAATTACGAAACATCACAACTTACCAGGCAATGAACATGTGTATGTGGTTGGAGATTGTGCAAGTTTACCTTATGCTCCAAGCGCGCAACTAGCAGAAGGACAAGCAGAACAAATTGTTCAAGTACTTGTAAAAAGATGGAGAAACGAACCGCTTCCAGAAGAATTACCAAGAATTAAGCTAAAAGGTGTACTAGGTTCACTTGGTAAAAAGCACGGATTTGGTTTAGTAAACGAACGAGCAATCACAGGCAGAATGGCCCGCTTACTAAAATCGGGCGTTCTATGGATGTATCGTTATCATAATGGATAAATGCAATATAATGAAAAAACAGTTGGTAGTTATTTTGCTCCGACTGTTTTTTCTTTTAGTTTGTGTAATCATGTTTAGTTACAAGATTATTATTAATTCTAAGTCTGCAATAACAATGCTTATCCAATACATATTCAGGGGATTGGAGCGAAAAGTGGGTAACTGAGACCCCACAGGAGTTTCAACGTGAAAGTGCCGTGTCTAGCTGCAGGTGCGCAACCGCTCGGGAAAGCGTCCCCCCTGTAGCGGAAATCCCTTGCAGATATTATTTCTTTTTGTTTGAAATTTTTCACTTAATTTCCATCTCCATACGCTCCACAATCTTAGGCAATGAAGCGTTCCCTTCTGCAACAACAAAGCCATTGATGCAAATCACAGGATAAAACATATCTTCCTCCACTATCTGCTCCACCATCTTTTTATCTACTTCTGTCGAAGGCTCCTTTTGAATATCAATATACTGAAAATCCATTTGAACACCTTCATACCTTCTTGTTAATGCTGCTTGAATCCACTCAAACGTATCTTTAGAAGATGGTGCTTGCACACAACTTGGGCAAATTTCGGATGACCCATAAACCTTAATAGTTAACATAACAACAAACAGCTCCTTCCGTTGTCCAATTTCTGAGATTTGTATGTAATTGATAGATTTTTTCATTTAAAATCATTATAATAAAGATAGATGAAAGGAGTCGATATAGATGTCAGAACAAACAACTATGGTTGAACAAGTTCAAGAAGTTTTAGATAAGTTACGTCCTTTCTTACTTCGCGATGGCGGTGACTGCGAACTTGTTGACGTAG
Organism: Mangrovibacillus cuniculi; assembly: GCF_015482585.1. Lineage (NCBI taxonomy): Bacteria > Bacillati > Bacillota > Bacilli > Caryophanales > Bacillaceae > Mangrovibacillus > Mangrovibacillus cuniculi. The sequence goes on from NZ_CP049742.1 coordinate 2,065,483, forward strand.
AAGATGGTATTGTAAAGCTTCGTTTACTAGGTGCATGTGGAACATGCCCAAGTTCTACAATCACTTTAAAAGCTGGTATTGAACGAGCACTTTTAGAAGAAGTACCAGGTGTTGTAGAAGTAGAACAAGTATTCTAATTACTTTTCAAAAGTGCTGCCTGTATGGCAGCACTTTTTTCTTTACACGTTATGTGGCTTACGTTTAGATGAGTTTCTTTTCTAATCTATATTTATCGCTTTACAGGAGTTTTCGCTTCTTTTCCTTGTAAAACTTGGAGAACATTCTCAAAGCACAATTGAATCATTGCCGTTCTAGTCTCTATCGAAGCACTACCTATGTGAGGAATTGCCACAACATTTGGTAAGCCTACTAACGGATGATTCGCTCCAATTGGTTCTTTTTCAAATACATCCAATCCCGCACCAGCAATTTTCCCAGTTGTAAGTGCATCGTACAAATCTGCCTCATTCATAACTGGCCCTCTTCCCGCATTTACAAATATCGCAGTAGACTTCATCTTTTGGAAAAATTCTTTATTAAACGTATTTTTCGTATCATTGGTTAGAGGTGCTAATGATACCACAAAGTCAGACTGCTCTGCTAAATCGTTTAGCGAGACATACTGTGCTGGCAGACTCTTCTCTGCTTCTTCTTTACGCGTACGATTATGATATAGCACATTCATTGAGAATCCTCTAGCTCTTCTTGCTACAGCTTCTCCAATAGCACCCATACCAAAAATACCAATTGTTTTGTGATGGATATCTTGCCCTGCTAACAGATAAGGTGACCAGCTATTCCATTGATCGTTTTTAATATAGGAAATTGCTTCACCAAATCGACGAGCTGTAGCCATTAACAATCCGAATGTTAAGTCTGCGGTCGTTTCTGTCAAAACATCAGGTGTATTACATACCACTACTTGGTGTTTTCTTGCAGCCTCTAAGTTAATATTGTCAAAGCCTACTGCTAAATTAGCGACAACTTTTAATTTTGTTCCTTTGGCTAGAATCTCTTCATCTATTGAATCGGAGAGCATGGTGATTAAGCCATCCGCATGCTCGACTTGTTTTACTAATTCTTCTCGAGAGATTGGCTTATCTTCGTACGGCCACATCTCTACTTCCACGCCATCTATATTATGAATAATTGATTGAATATGTTTTTCTGGTAGTTTTCGAGTACTATAAATACGCATAACAAAACCTCCCTTTCCATTTTTAGTGTATCAAAAAAAGAAAGGGATGGAAACGTTTACGATAAGGTTAGCCAGTTAACTGATGGTAAACCAGCTTGAGACACCGGAGCTTCTGCAATTTGATAAAAAGCGTCGAGGAAGCGTTCATATTCTCTAGTATGTTTTACAATGGTAGGGAGTTGATCTCCGAGGCCTCTCTTTATTCCATCATGACCTGATAAGTAGTACTTCTCCACACACTCCATGTAATGAAGCGGGAAGAGAAGTCTTCCGTATAACATTCTCCATGAGAAAGGTGTTAACGGTTGAACAGTTTGATAATCCCGCAAAAATCTTTGTATATCTGGTATTCCAGCTCGTTGTTTCTCCTCATAAGTCCATCTAATCCACTCTGCTAAGTCTCTTGTGGCATGATCAAATACCCAATCAAAAGGTATCTTTAAAGAACCCTCTCCATCCCACATCCCTGGATAAAAACGATCATGACAAATAGTTCCTGCATCCTCTTCGTCCGGTTCTTCATCTAATTCCGTATCCACTACATACTGAATAGCGTTTTCCGCTACCCCTAAAAAGTATGGAAAAGTTTGAACAAACGTTTGATCAAATTCATTATCATGTAAAACTGTAGATTGTTCCGTCCAGACTTTCTCCATTTGTAGTAACCTTTTTTCCCATAAATCCTTCCATAATCCCATTCTACTCATTCGATCAATTTGTCTTTCTATCGCACGGCCTCTCATGTGAAATTTGGCTAACTTTCTACCCGTTCGATTAATAGATGGCCAATCTATTCGATTTCTCACTAAAACAACGTAGTCTACTTCTTTATGTGTAATGAGGAATGTCTCCTCTTTTGACAAGAGAAAAGTAGAGACCAATCCATCTCCTGTACGTTTTAACTGCTCGCTCATTTCATACAGTTCAATCAACACTTCTTCCTCTACATTTGTAACTGTTACGACTGTATATAATTTACCTTGGGCATAATAACTATCATAACCTTTTGTTTGTAGCTTTCCTTCTGGTTTAACATCGTAATAATTTGTTAAAATGGACTCATACATCATATCGCCCCTTTCTACATAAGCAAAGACCAGTTCGTCATCTCTTCATTCTAAAGTATGATGGATAGCATACAATAATGAGTAACACACTTGATTACAAAGTAAATCCTATTTAGGTAAGACTATATGAAGGAGTGTACACATATGACTGAGCGTAAAATGTCGCAATTAGAAACTGTAGCAAGAGAAATGTTATTATCTAGAGGAGTAACGATTGATGATATAGGTGAATTAGTAATGTACCTTCAGAAAAAATATCATCCGTCGTTATCTATGGAAGAGTGTGTAGAAAACGTTCATAGAGTGTTAACGAAAAGAGAAGTCCAAAATGCATTAATTACTGGAATTCAATTAGATATATTAGCAGAAAAGAAAATGTTAGAATCTCCTCTTCAAGAAATTATTGAGCGAGACGAAGGTCTTTATGGGGTAGATGAAATTCTTGCACTTTCCATTGTAAACGTTTACGGTTCGATTGGATTTACGAATTATGGATATATCGATAAACAAAAACCTGGAATCCTTTTAAATTTAAACGATAAAAATTCAGGTGAATGCCATACTTTCTTAGATGACATTGTAGGAGCAATCGCGGCGGCAGCGTCTAGTAGATTAGCGCATCGTCATCAGCATGAGGAAAATGAATAAAGAAAAGCGATAGTTGCACAAGTACTTAAACATAATTGAATAGGAAAATCACAACAGGTACATTCAATAAGACGAATGTACCTGTTTTAGCATTACTAATTAATTTTAAAGCTATAACATTGCAGAAATTATGCTTTCTCATGATTGAATTTTGGGATTGCAGCGGAAATCCCTGTGCAGTCACTATTGTCTTTTGCCCGAGCTTAATTTACAGTTCCCACTCCGATAAACATGAAATAGCAAACGTAGGCTGCACCGAACGCGTACGCAAGTTATCTGGAGAAGTAACTCCAGTATGAACCATCAACGTATCAATCCCTGCTTTAATACCTGCCATAATATCTGTATCGTAGTTATCTCCTACCATTACTACTTCTTCTTTTGGAAGTCCTAGTTTCGCTAGTGCTTGTTCCATAATAATGGCTTCTGGCTTACCAATGAAGATTGGCTGAACTTGTGTAGAAACAGAAACAACCGATGTTAAGGAACCGTTACCTGGTAACAACCCTCGCTCTGTTGGAATGGCAATATCTCCATTTGTAGAAATAAATGTAGCACCTGCACGAACTCCTAAACAAGCTTTTGCTAGTTTTTCGTAATTGATGGAACGATCAATTCCCACTACCACGAAATCTGGCGTTTCTTCTTCTACTAACGTGAAGCCAACTTCTTCTAAACTACTCCTAATTCCCTCTTCCCCAATTACATAAGCTTTATCACCTTTGTTTAGTGATTTCATATATGATGCGGTAGCTTGAGAAGTGGTAAAAACATGTTCTTCTGTAGCGTGAATGCCGAAGTTCGCTAACTTATCAGCCACTTGAGCTGGTCTTCTAGAAGAGTTATTCGTCACAAATAAATAAGGAATATTCTTTTCTTTTAGTCTGCCAACAAACTCAACTGCTTCTCTAATACTTTCTGTACCGCGATACATCGTTCCATCTAAATCAATTAAATACCCTTTATAATCCTTCATAGTTTACTCCTTTATTTCTAATGGGGTAAATGCTGTTACTGGCCCCAATTCATTTTCTAAATAAGTCCTTACACTTGTTGCAAATTGTTTTCCGCTTGCTAAACTCGTTAATACTACATGCTCAATTGCTTCTATATCTACATTCCAATAATCATTTACAACGTTTTTTCGCAACCCAATAATTGTTTTTAACGGCAGTTCCATGTCTTTTGTGATAACACGCTCATCTAACATAATATCAATAATGTCCTCATAACTTCCAGGATCACGCATGATAAATCCATCAATCATTGCATTACCAATATCTAAAATCGCTTCAATAATTGTATGTATTGATCTCTCAACTGCTCGTTCTACCAATTTATTTTCAGTAAAACTATTTATTGTGTGTAAGAAATCACATTCATTTTCAAGAAAAGAAACCCTTTTTTCCATTAGTTCACGGTCAACAAAGTACATCTTACTCCCCTTGCTTATATCTTCGAGTTTAGTGTACCACATTCCGCATTTCTACATAACGATGAGCAAGAATTTTGTCGCTACATGTTATACTGGATATAGCATTCACTGAGGAGGAAGAAAAATGTCTGAACGTTTCTTTTTATATGATGATGTAGAAACATCTAAAACACGGTTCGTTAGTTTTATGGGGGAGCATCATCGTTATGATTTAGCGATTACTCAAACGGATCGCCATTACGGGAAACAGCTTGTCCTTGATATGCAAGGAAGTCGCTTCGCCATTTTGGGACAAGACGATTTAAAAGAGGAAGGTTATATTGCTCATGTCTTTAAGTTATCGGAGGAAGAAGCAGACGAGTTAACGGAATTCTTGCAAGAAATCCTTTAATTTTGGGGAATGTATGTGTAGGAGGCGATTTTATGTCAAAGAACAATCAAGACAAAGAAGACATCCCTTACACAGACTTCTCTAATGTAGAAACAGGTAGAAATTTCATTTTACCTGAGACATTACCTGAAGGACCTTACGGATCACCTAGAGGAAAGCATACTCCAGTTGTCAATAAAACAACAGAATGGGAAGAAGGTCAACGTTATTATAGTGCCTTTAACTATGAAAATAAAACGTTGCACCAAGATATCCCAAGGCAGGATACTTTCGCTCATCCTACGCATGATGATCCAAAACAGAATGAGGAACCGCCTTATACGGAAAATAAATAAGATTCACGATTGGATAGAAAAACAGGTGTAATTTTAAAAAAACACCTGTTTTTTGTGTGATTATTTACCTACTTTTTTCAAAATAAAATAAGCACAACCAAAATTACAGTATTCTAATAAATACTCCTGAATTGTACTGTATTTCGTATCATGTGTAGCTTTTTGATTTTGATCATCAAAAAACCCTTTTAGACGTAACTGGCCGTATCCCCAATCACCAACTATGTAGTCATATCTAGATAAAATATCGCTGTATCTTCCCTTAAATGCTTCTTCATTAAAAGCATCTCGAAATTCCTCTACGATGTCATATTGATATTGCTGAATCGTAATCATTCTTTCACGCTCTTTTCTCCATAGTATCGTCCTTCTATTATAACGGAATCCCCATCAATTACTAACCTAAAATCCAAACTTTCGGTCAAACTACACTTAGGAGGTGGTAATCATGATAGCTAAAAAGCCATTTTGGATGTTAGCAGCCTGTACCACGATATTTGCGGCAGGTTGTTCAATGGATTCCGCATTTAACGAACCTAAGCAAGACCTTTTACAAGAAAACCAACACACGATCAATGTAAGTGATCAACGCGACCTATACCAAGAAAATGATTCCGAAGATGCACGAAATCATTCGGAAGAATTCGGATTTGTACGTCATCAGAAATCACCAGTTCCAGGAGATAGCCAACCTTACACTCCAACTTACACTATCAACCGTGAAGAAGTCGCAGATACAATTAGTCAGATGAATGTTGCCATGCCAGATGTAGAAGATTGTGCAACATTAGTGACAGATCACGAGGTATTGATTGCTTACAAAACGGGGCAAACAGGTGAAGAAGAACGTAAGAAAGTTGCTGACCAAGTAAAAAAGACAGCAGTTTCTGTAATACCTGGTTGGTACCACGTTTATGTAAGTGATGATCCCACTTTAATTCGTGAATTAGAGTCTGCATCAAATGGAGATGCGGATACAGAAAACATTCATGAATTTATTGAGTACACAGCAAAATTAATGATGTCTCGTTCTCCTCAAGGATATAAACTTGACCAAGGAACAAATGCAAATAATGAGGCAATCGGAGAAAAAAATGACTATACGGATAACGACGAGTATAGTAAAGAAATGAATAAATAGATATAAGAAAACTGTGACTACTTAATGGTAGTTCACAGTTTTTATTTTGTTTTAAGCTATAATTGATCTCTTTTTTAACCAAAAAACCAAGTCAACACATTCCTGCTCTGACTTGGTTCTCAACTTTTTTTATAAAGAAGATGCACCTTGACCTTCTTCGCCTAATGCTTGACGTTTCTTGGAAGCTTCGTTAACCTGCTCGTCTGCATGGTAAGAAGAACGTACCATTGGGCCAGCTTCACAGTGACTAAATCCTTTTGACATCGCAATTTCTTTTAATTCAGCGAACTCATCTGGATGGTAATATTTCTGTACTTTAAGATGTTTTTTAGAAGGCTGTAGGTATTGACCAATTGCCATAATATCCACATCATGTGCACGTAAGTCATCCATTACTTCAATAATTTCCTCTTTCGTCTCTCCTAAACCAATCATAATAGAAGACTTCGTAGGGATATCAGGTTGAAATTCCTTTGAACGCTTTAAGAACTCAAGAGAACGATCATACTTAGCTCTTGCTCTAACTCTCGGTGTTAAGCGTCTCACAGTTTCAATATTATGATTTAAAATATCAGGTCGTGCAGCCATTAACATTTCTAGATTTTCTGCCACTCCCCCATGTCAGAAGGAAGGACTTCAATAGTTGTAAATGGATTTTTACGACGAATGGCACGAACTGTCTCTGCAAATACAGCTGCCCCACCATCTTTTAAGTCATCACGAGCAACTGCTGTAATAACAGCATGCTTTAAATTCATTAGTGCTACAGAATCAGCAACTCTTTCTGGCTCAGCAAGATCTAATTCCGTAGGTAAACCAGTTTTAACCGCACAAAAACGACAAGCGCGTGTACAAACATCACCTAAAATCATAAATGTTGCAGTTCGTCTAACTGCCCAACACTCATGTATGTTTGGACATTTCGCTTCTTCACAAACTGTATGTAATTTGTTTTCGCGCATCATTTTTTTTAAACCGGTATAGTTTTCATTCGTATTTAGCTTTATTTTTAACCAATCCGGTTTACGTAAATGTTCTTCTTTCGTACTCAATTGCGAACAACCCCATCTCTACGTTTTCGCCTTCTGACGAGTTACTCTCTAGCCACTTTATCACAGTAAAAAGCTTTAAACAAGCAGTTAAACTGTAGTTACCAACATTTGATAGGGAGAAAATAAATAAACAGGTAAAACTAGATACAAGATAAAAAAATGTAGAGAACTTATCTAGTTAAAGGGGGAACACCATGAAGAAAATTTTACTAAGCGTCTGTCTCGCAACTTCGCTTTTCTATAGTGCAGGTATAACGCATGCAAGTGAATTATCGGAATTAACACAAGAACAAATTTATGAAAAGCGTATGGAACTTTATAAGGCAACAGAAAGTATTTCTGGAGTACCGTGGTATTTTCTAGCCGCTGTCGATCAATACGAGAGAAACGTAAGATACGCTCGTCCAGACGTGCCAAATCCTGAAGGAATTATTGGCGTTTATTACACAAAAGAAGAATGGGTGGGAATGACCAATCCTAATCTAGAAGATGAATCGCCTACTTCCATCGCTTACTTTCAAGGAAAAGGTGTAGATGGTGACGGTGATGGAAAAGCTTCAATGAAATCAAATACGGATGTATTAAGTGCTCTAGCTACTTTTTTATCTTCTTATGGTTTTAGAGAAGATGATTTCCGTATTGGCGTGTGGGATTATTATCAACGTGACCGATCAGTTGGAATAGTTATGTCTCTAGCAAAGATGTATAGTACATTTCAGACACTTGATTTAGATGCAACTGCTTTCCCCCTTCCAAAGCGATTTAACTATAGTTATCGCAATACATGGGGGGATGCAAGAGGTTGGGGTGGCAGAAGAATTCACGAAGGTACAGACATTTTCGCTGATTACAGTGTTCCTGTAAGGGCTACCACGTATGGCGTTATTGAAATGAAAGGTTGGAATAGATATGGAGGATGGCGAATTGGTATCCGTGACATTCATAACAATTATCATTATTTCGCTCACTTAAATGGTTTTGCAGAAGGACTTCAGGTGGGACAAGCCGTGAAACCAGGGCAGATTATTGGTGGAGTAGGTAGTACTGGTTACGGTCCTCCTGGGACATCTGGAAAATTCCCTCCTCATTTGCATTATGGAATGTATAAAGATAACGGTTTTTCTGAGTGGTCATTTGATCCTACCCCCACTTACGCTTATGGGAAAGACAAGGCGACCCAAAAAACTAGAACTCGTTTACTTCTACCACATATAAAAAAGTTGGCCGCCGAAGCAGCCAACTTTTTATGCGTTTTGCTTAGATTTAACTACTGCATTTGCAATACTAGCAGCAAATCCCCCCCAGATTAAAACCATTCCGACTACCATCATTACTACAGCAGAACCAGTCATTATCCTACCTCCTTGTATTCATCTGTCTGTGTATTTGAATTCCATTTCTTCAGTGTGAATAAGAATCCTCCAACTATAGCAAGAGATGCAACCGTCCATCCACCGAATAAGATAAATAAGTTAGAGTATCCTTCGTAGTTCCCTGTAGCTGTATCAAACTCACGAAGTAGGTTTTGTTTAAATAACATTACCATCATGTATCCTAAGACAACAGGTGTGATAACGCCTAAGCAAATTTTCCACCATGCACCCAGTTGAATATCAGAAACAGCGTTTGCGTGATTTTGGAATACTCCAAGTTTTCTAAGTACCCACGCGATAACAATGACTTCTACTAATCCAATGAATGCAACACCAAATTGGTTAATAAAGTAATCTGCATTATCTAAGAAGTATAGTCCACCTCTAGTTGCAAACAGTAGAGATAAAAAGGCCGCAGCCCCACCACCTACTAAAACAGCTTTTGTACGAGAAATTTGGAATTTCTCCGATAAAGCCGCAACGTATGTTTCTGTTATTGACATAAGTGATGTTAACCCCGCAAGTACTAAACACGCGAAGAATGTAAATCCGAAAAGTCCACTTAAGAATGGCATTTCATTGATGATTTGTGGAAATACTACAAATGCTAATCCTACGCCTCCAGCTACAACTTCTGAAACTGGTAAGTTTGCTTGCGCAGCCATAAACCCAAGAGCTGCAAACACCCCAATACCTGCTAATAATTCAAAGCCTGAGTTTGCAAAACCGGTAATAAATGCATTATTTGTAATATCAGATTTCTTTGGTAAGTAGGATGAGTACGTAATCATAATGGCAAAAGCAATCGATAAACTAAAGAATATCTGACCATAAGCAGCTACCCATACACTTGGCTGAGCAATCACTTCAAAATTAGGTTGGAAGAATGCGTTAAGTCCTTCTAATGCGCCAGGTAAAGTTAAAGCTCTAACAACAATAATTAAAAATAAAACAACTAATAATGGAATAAAGACACGGTTGGCAACTTCAATACCTTTTTTAACACCTTTTACTAGGATTCCTAGTGTAATCACCCATACTAATATTAGTGGTACTAAAATTCCCGGTACTAATGAAAAACTTTCTGCTGCTCCAGGTGAATCGGTAATTTTTAAAAAGTCACCGAATAAAAAACCTTGTGTATCTGAACCCCATGATTGGTTCAAGGAGAATAAGCTATATCTCATCGCCCATGCAATAATAACAGAATAGTAAGTAGAAATAACAAATGCTACTAGTACTGCCCACCATCCTAGCCATTCTGTTTTCTTATTTAGTCTTGCATACGTAAGTGGTGCTGATCCTCTGTATTTATGACCCATTGTGAATTCTAAGATTAAAAGTGGAATTCCTGCTGTTAACAAGGCGAATAAGTATGGAATGAAGAATGCGCCTCCTCCATTTTCATACGCTACTGCTGGAAAACGCCAAATATTACCTAGACCAATTGCTGATCCCACCGCTGCCATAATAAATCCTGCTCGTGTTCCCCATTGGGCTCTTGTCTCCATCTTATCCTCCTTATCCGTCCTTTGTTGGACTTGTTTAATTTTTCTGACAATTTAATGATTTCTATGGTTTAGTATATAGGCTCGTATCACTTGTGTAAACTATAATTTTTAAAAAAGTCAGAAAAAATGTAGGCATATTTTCGCAATTGATAATGTAAGTGTTTTCTTTTATTTTTTATCCAAATTTTAACTTTACATTTTAGACCACACCTGTTGATAACTTACAATATCTATCTTGTTCGTCACTTATATTACGTATCCTCTTCTCCCAACAATAGTGAAATACTACCTAGTACAGATGTTATACGATTCTATACCATTCATTGATAGCTCGATAAATAAATAAAAGAGAATGCCGTTATTGGCATTCTCTTTTATTTATTTATGAAGTAACTGTTTGTGATTTTGTCACTCTTTCTAAAATAAGTATCGCAATAGCTAAACCTACTAATACCACTACCACGCCTGCAATTACACTACTAGTGTATCCCATCACAATATACCCAATGATAGAAACAAATGCTGCTAATAAAGCGTATGGAAGCTGTGTCATCACATGGTCAATGTGATTACTACTTGCACCTGTGGAAGATAAAATACTAGTATCAGAAATTGGTGAACAGTGATCTCCAAAAACCGCTCCCGCAAGAACCGCTGCCATTGCTGGTAAAAGAATAGAGATGTCTGTCGCTGCAGCAATCTGGCCAGCAATTGGTAGTAGGATACCAAATGATCCCCATGATGTACCTGTTGAAAAAGCAATGACACCTGCAACGATGAAGACCATTACTGGTAACAGCTCAATTGGTAAGTTAGCTTGTTGCACTAACCCAGCTAAGTATTCGCCTGTTTTTAAATCTTCTATTAACCCTACGATTGTCCATGCAAAGAATAGAATGTAGATAGCAGGTAACATGGATTGAATACCGCTCCAAACACCTTTACCAATAATACGACCATCTACTTCACCGCTACCAACGTGACGTAGAGCCATTAGAACTGTTACAACTAATCCAAAAATACCGCCATATAATAGAGAACCAGCAACATCTGTGTTCTCAAATGTAGCTAAAAGATCAAATGGTCCATCTACTGCTTGAGCTCCAGTTATTAACATTGCTACAACTACACCAATAACAAGAGCAATAATTGGTGCAACTAAGTCCATTACTTTACCTTTAGGACTTACTGGTAGATCCACTTTCATTTCACCAGCAGCTGGCTTTTCAGGATCTAATAATTCTCCCGTTTGCATCGCGCGATTTTCGTGTTTTGCCATAGAACCAAAATTAAGATTTCTAAGAGCCACAACAAAAACAAGAATCATTGCTGCCCAAACATATAGGTTCATCGGTATCATTTGCATAAAAGCGGAGAAAGCTGAAACGTCTGTCACTTCTTGTGCAACTAGTACTGTTCCAATCAGTCCAATAATATAAGCACCCCAACTAGAGATTGGTGACACTACACAAATTGGTGCAGCAGTAGAATCTAGAATGTATGCTAATTTAGCACGTGAAACTTTGTGACGATCCGTAACTGGACGAGCAACTTGACCAACAGCTAAGGAATTAAAATAATCATCAATAAAAACTAATACACCGAGAATAGCTGTCATCACTTGTGCTCCAGCACGTGTTTTTACTCGTTGCAAAGCCCATTCTCCAAATGCTCTGCTTCCACCTGAAATAGATAAAAGTGCCGTGATAATTCCTAAAATCAATAAGAAGAAGACAATATACATATTCCATGTATTTAAGGCAAAGCCTTCATCAAAAATAATCCCTCTAACCTTTTCATAGATTAAAACAAAAGAATCAATAGGATTAAAGTTCTCTAAAAGCAAAGCACTTAAAATAATCCCTACACCAAGTGAGAGTAATACTCTCCTTGTTAAAATAACCATTACAATTGCTACCACTGGTGGTAACAACGAAAACAAACTTGCTTCCATTTTCTTTTCCTCCCATAGAACATATTAAATGGACATGGGGGAACTGTTGAAACGAATTACGGAGAAATAAAAACACTCAACTGAATATGTTTTTTAACATAATCTATAAAGTCTTTTCCAATAGTAACAAATAATAAGGATACTCAGGTAAGTACAGGCCACATCACGTGGTCAACCATGAGTTGTTACTAATCACGTAACAAAAAAAGTAATGATAGGATAGAGAACCTACCATTACTTTATGTAATGTTATATTCCTCCATCTCGATCTGTAGCTCCCCATTATAGGATTCCCTATAATGACAGTGTTACCCTTATTTAAGGCAACCCCAGTAGTAAAAGTCGTGACTCCTTTTACTACTTCGGCAAATCGTCCTTTTAAACGTGATCACAGTTGTCATCCTCACACGTTTTACTCTTTCGATCTGCTCCTCTACCCCACCGGACTGGTTTGGCGTTATATTTTCATGTCGAATAAACAGTAACATAATTCTAGTAAACTAGCAAGACTAGAATTGGTACTATTGTGGTATTCTTAACTTTCCATATATTCTAACTGACATTCTTTAATCACGACCGATAATTCTTTCTTAAGATTTATTTCATAAGGCTGTTCTACTTTCATCCCACTTTGTTCAATAATTTTTACAATTGGCCGTTCTGTAAATCCAACATTTTGTCCACAAACAATCCCTACACGCTGATCACTTAATTTTACAACCATTCCATTAGGATAGATGGCAATTGCTCTCCTAAATGCTTCAATGATTGTTTGATCAAACAACGTACCAGCACCAGAATAAAGAATTTCTAACCCTTCATGAGGCAACATCGCATTTCTATAGACTCGGTTAGATGTAACAGCATCAAAAACATCGGCAACAGCAATGATTTTAGCATATAAATGCATTTCATTCCCTTTTAAGCCTCTTGGATATCCGGTGCCATTTAACCTTTCATGGTGTTGAAAAGCACAATGTGCAACAATTAACGGTACGGTATGAAGTTGCCTTAATATATCAAACCCATGATTTGCATGTTTCTTTATCTGTTCGAATTCATGATCAGATAACCTACCTGGCTTCAATAATACATCTTCATCTACCATAATCTTACCTATATCATGAAGGATAGCACCTAATCCTAGTGTCTCTAATTCTTCCATGGATAATCCTAGTTCCATTCCAAGTGCTAACGTGTATAACGTCACATTAAACGAATGTTGGAAGATATAAGAATCATATGTGTAAACATCAGATAGAATAGTTAACAGGTCTGGATTACTTTTTATTTCAGAAAGCAACGTCCGTATAATCCCCTTAAACTTGGATGAATCTTTATCTAACAGAAAGCTTTTCTCTGATAAGTTCTCTTGTTGAAGAGATAAAAAAGTAGATTCTATCGTTTGTACTGCTTCTAATCTAATAGATGATGATATCGTTTCTTTTACTTCTATGTCTTGCGATAATTGATCCTGAATGTATACGTACTTAACATTCAATTCTCTCAATCGCCTTACTAGTCTTTCTGTTAACATAACATCTTTATTTAAAAGTACTTGTCCTTTTTCGTTGTAAATAGGGTGTGCTAATTGCATACCAGGTGACAAAATTTTAGTTGAAATAAGTCTCATATTAAACTCCCTAAGAGTACATGTATATTTTTACAAAATACGACAAAGTTTACTAAGTTTCTTTATTATATATAAGCAAACTATATTAATAAAGGGCGTTTTGGTAATTTTTTTATTAATTCTGGCAAATACTTCTTTCCAACTATTTTTATCCTTAAAAAAGGAAACGCTCTCCGTCGCTAGAAGGAGAGCGTTTTTTCACACCATTTTAACCAAAGCATCTTTCCCAATCATACCTGCACTTATTCCTCTTGATTCAGCTTCAAATGTAACAGATTCTAAAGGAGCATTTAATAATTGTTCAATGGTTTTTACACCAACTGCTCTTCCAGCAATTACTTTTCTATCTGCTAGCTTTTCATTTAATAATCCAACGTCTAATGCTCCACACATGATATAGCCGTTATCATTACTAACTACTAGGAGCGTTGTTTTCGGCAATAGGACCGTAGTAGCGACAAAAGAATGACCATCAATTGTCATGGGAGTAATGGTTACCATCTTCGTACCTCCTGTTATTGTCATTCTATATACACTATGACAAAACGAAGAAGTTGGTTCATCTAGAAGTGGTAAGAAACTTCTCTAAAACATCTCGCATAAATTCTGGCATATAATATCTCTTTTTTACTGCTTCTTTTATTTCAGGAAAAAAGGGGCCAAAAGTGAACACATCTAGTGTGGATATAGTATAGATGGAATCATCACGTACCAGATTTCCATTAGTGATAAGCGTTCTCCCATCACTCCCTACTCCCATTCCTTCTATATGAAATGCTCCCATTATCGTCCCGCGGAAACCTAGTCCCTTTAAAGGAAAATGTTGTAGTGATTGATCCTGGCACTTTTGATAAATAGCTTTTAATTCACTACCAGTCACTTCTACTGTTACATAGTTTATCGGATGAGGTAAAAGTTGATGTATATGATAAGAAGTTACCTCTCCCTTCTTTAATGGAACTAGAAGGGTTCCTAGGTTAAACAACCCTATGGAAGTATTGGTATGCTGTAACATGGATCTCGCAATAAGGGTACTTAAAGTAGAAGTAGAAAACCAATTAGCTTCAAGGTCGTTATCTATAATAGTGACTGGTTTTTTTAAAGACTTTTCACCTTTTAATTCGTAATCTTCTCCTGGCATGTACGGTAAGTTTTGTACGTCTAATAGTCTCGGTACGATAGATGAAAGTTTTCTGTCACTTGATATTTCCAACTGGATTTCCCCAATCCACTGACCATGTTTTCCACCCGCTGCTAACATTGTATTTTTCACTTGTTTCCCATTATGTAAGATATGGTGTGTATGCCCACCTAGAATAACATCAATTCCTAAATCTAACTCTGCAATTTGTTCATCCATATGTATCCCTAAGTGAGAGAGGAGAACAATTACATCACATTGAGAATTCAACTCCGAAACAGATTGTTGAATCACCTGAATGGGATCTTCTATCTCCCATCCTAAAAGGGCATAAAAGGTCTCATACATAGCTGTAGTACCGATAACTCCAACTCGCACATCATTATTAGTGGAAAAAATCTTGTAGGAGCTAGCCCAATTAGGTAACGTACCATTATCTTTTAAGTTATTTAGGAGGACAGGTACCGTTAAGTTTTCATACATTGCGTTTAATTCATTTTTTGTAAATGTAATTCCTTCATTGTTACCAATAGTTATAGCATCATACGTTGCTTCTATCATCTCACGAATTCCTGTTCCTTTTGTACCTTCAATAAAAGGGTGAGAACGATCTGCGAAGTCTCCAATATCAAAGAACAATGCAAATTCAGAAGCCTCTTGATGATTTTTTCTTCTGTTTAGCAGGAAATTCTGAATCGTTGGCCAATGTTGAAAATGACTGCGTAAATCATTTGTGTGATAAATATAAACCTTTTCCATGTTAGCCAATAATACCTTGATAGATCATGCGAATTCCAAGCAATACTAGTACGATTCTTAATATAGCTACTAACATATCTGATTTTAGTTTTGAATTAAGTAGTGCCCCTAACTTCGCACCAACCCATGCTCCAGGAATAAGCGCAACAGTAAATAACCACTGAACATTTCCAAGACTTATGTGTGTTCCAGAGCTCAGTAAAGAAGACAATAAGATCATCAGCATGGATGTCGCTACTGCTACATGAGGTGGAAAAGCAAAAAGTAAAATCATTGCGGGAACCATAACAGATCCGCCACCTATACCAAATAATCCAGAAGCGAATCCTACAAAAAAGGCAATCAACAAAGCCAGACTTATTCGGTAACCATACACATGTTTGTTCCCTTGCCCATCGACAAATTCACGTATATAACTCTTTTCAGGGTTTAATGGTAATGGCTTTAGTCGATTTCTTACCATTAAGAGAATTGCCATAAAAATCATAAATAGTCCAAAATATATATTGAACTGTTGTACATTTAGATATTGGTTGACCCAAGCACCAACTATGCCTCCTGGACCACTAGCAGCAAAAAATAATAAACCACTTTTGATATCAATTGTACCGTGTTTACGATACGCTAGCGTGGACGCAAGTCCTGTAAAAATCATAATTACTAAGGAAGTTCCTACTGCAACTTGTGGAGAAATCTCCGTTAATAGTGGCGTATAGGAACCAAAAAATAATAAAGCTGGTACAATGATAACTCCTCCACCAAGTCCAATTAAGGACCCTAAAGCACCTGCTGTACAGGCAATTAAAAATAATAGAATGAATTCCATTCGTAAACTCCTTCCAGGTTACTACAATTATTCTGAGAATAAATCTAGTTGTTTGTCTGCTAACCCAGTATACGTAATGTTTGCTAGTTCCATAAAGCTTTTTGCATTAGCTGCGGCATGTCCACCAGAATTATTGTTAAAGAGGATATAGACATTTTTAGTACTTTGAGAAAGAAGTTGAACATCCCTCTCTATACTTTTTAACTCTTCTATCGAGTAATCATAGAGGTATCGAACTTCTCTCCAATTAGGTTGTCCAGACGCATTCCACCCATATAGATTCCTACCATGTAAACGTATTAACACAGTATCTGCTTTTGTTGGTATAGGTACAAATGGAATACTTCCTTCTCCAGCTTGTGGTTCGTCACATACCCCATGAATGAGATTATTTTTAGTTAAAAAAGTAATGGTCTTTTCTCTAAATTCCGGTTTATACCATGATTGATGGCGAAACTCAATTGCCATGGGATAATTTTTGTAACGTTCCGTTAAAAATCTAATATAATCTACATTTTGTTTTTCACAGGTAAACCAAGGAGGAAACTGACATAGAATCATCCCTAGTTTTTCCCCAAACGCTAAAATAGATGTTTCAAAAGCTGTGAACATTGCTTCTTTTGTAGGATAAGGGTTTTCTCCTCTTAAATGACCTGTTATCCCTTGATAAGCTTTTACTACAAATTTAAAGCTAGATGGAGTCATGTCGATCCATTTTTCAATTATTTGAGGAGATTGAATAGCATAGAACATGGAATCCACTTCTACTGTCGGAAAATGAGCAGCGTATTCTGCGAGTTTGTTACGAGAAGAAACATGACGATATAGAGAATCATGATCTCCCCAACCAGTTAACCCAACTAAAATCATGGTAGTTCCTCCAAACAGTTTGTAAGATACTCAACGAGGTACGTAACAGAATAAGGAGACTCATCTAAGTGCAGATGGTCAATGCTAAGATGTTACTGGTCACGTAACAAAGAAAGGACTATCCAACTCATGTTTGGACAGCCCCCCTTCATTATTAACCGATAGAACCTTCCATTTCAAACTTGATTAGGCGGTTCATTTCTACTGCGTATTCCATTGGTAACTCTTTTGTAAATGGCTCGATGAAGCCCATTACGATCATCTCTGTTGCTTCTTCTTCTGAGATTCCACGGCTCATTAGATAGAACAGCTGCTCTTCAGAAACTTTCGAAACTTTCGCTTCGTGCTCAAGAGAGATATTATCGTTCATGATTTCGTTATAAGGGATTGTATCAGAAGTAGACTGATTATCCATGATTAACGTATCACATTCAATGTTAGAACGAGCACCTTCTGCTTTACGTCCGAAGTGAACGATACCACGGTAAGTTACTTTACCACCTTGTTTCGCAATAGACTTCGATACGATAGTAGAAGAAGTATTAGGCGCTAAGTGAACCATTTTCGCACCTGCATCTTGGTGTTGTCCTTTACCAGCAAGAGCAATGGAAAGTGTCATTCCACGTGCACCTTCCCCTTTAAGAATAACAGCAGGATACTTCATCGTTAGTTTAGATCCAATGTTTCCATCAATCCATTCCATCGTTGCATTTTCTTCACAAACTGCACGCTTCGTTACTAGGTTGTATACGTTGTTCGCCCAGTTTTGAATCGTTGTGTAACGGCAGTACGCATCTTTTTTGATAATGATTTCTACAACTGCAGAGTGAAGAGAGTTCGTTGTATAAACAGGAGCTGTACATCCCTCTACATAATGAACGTGTGCACCCTCATCAACAATGATTAATGTACGCTCAAACTGACCCATATTTTCTGAGTTAATACGGAAATAAGCTTGAAGTGGTGTATCAACTTTCACTCCTTTAGGAACGTAGATGAAAGATCCACCAGACCATACTGCAGAGTTAAGTGCAGAGAACTTGTTGTCTGCAGCAGGAATTACTTTTGCCCAATGCTCACGGAAAAGATCTTCGTTTTCGCGTAATGCTGAATCTGTGTCTTTAAACACAATTCCTAGGTCTTCTAAGTCTTCTTTCATGTTGTGGTAAACAACCTCAGACTCATACTGTGCAGAAACACCAGCAAGGTATTTTTGCTCTGCTTCAGGAATTCCCAGTTTATCAAACGTCTGTTTGATTTCTTCTGGTACTTCATCCCAAGAACGCTCTGACTTCTCAGATGGTTTTACGTAGTACGTAATCTCATCAAAGTTCAGTCCCATTAAGTCTCCGCCCCACATAGGCATTGGCATGTTATAGAAATGTTCTAGTGATTTTAAACGGAAATCTAGCATCCATTGTGGTTCTTTTTTCATGCGAGAAATTTCTTCTACAATCTCACGTGTTAAACCACGCTTCGAGCGGAATACAGATACGTCTTTATCTGAAAAGCCATACTTGTAATCGCCGATATCAGGCATTTTTTTTGCCATGTTTTTCTCCTCCATTCATGGTTGTCTTACGATTCTTTCACACCTTTTTCCATTGCCTTCCAAGGGAGAGTAGCACATTTGATACGCGCAGGGAATTTAGCCACTCCCTGTAATGCTTCTAAATCTCCAAGGTCAATTGAATCATCGTAGTCTTTTCCTTGCATCATATCTGAGAAAATTGCAGACATTTTCATTGCAACTTCTATTTTTTTCCCTTTAATAATTTGGGTCATCATGGAAGCAGAAGCCATAGAGATGGAACATCCATCCCCATCAAACTTTGCGTCTTTTACAACCCCGTTTTCTACATTCATGGTGAGGTGAATACGATCTCCACAAGTGGGATTATTCATATCAATTGTTAACGTACCATCTTCTAGACTTCCCTTATTACGAGGATTCTTGTAATGATCCATGATGACTTGGCGATAAAGTTGGTCAAGATTATTAAAAGACATCGCTAAAGTACTCCTTTGTCTTAAGAAGAGCTGTTGTTAATTGATCAATTTCCTCTTCCGTATTGTATAAATAAAAGCTTGCTCTAGCTGTAGAGCTCACATTTAGATATTTCATCAATGGTTGTGCACAGTGGTGCCCAGCCCTCACTGCAATTCCCTGGGTATCCAATACAGTTGCAACATCGTGAGGATGAACTTCATCCATTGTAAATGTCACTAAACCTGTACGTTTCATTGGATCCATAGGTCCGAAAATTTGCATACCTGGAATCGTCTGCATTTTTTCTAGTGCGTAAGCTGCTAACTTGTGTTCATGTGCTTCAATTGCATCTAGTCCAATTTCTTGTAAGAAATCAATTGCTGCACCTAAACCAATTGCACCTGCAATGATAGGTGTACCACCTTCGAATTTCCACGGTAACTCTTTCCAAGTAGATTCTTGAAGTCCAACGAAATCAATCATTTCGCCACCAAACTCCACAGGCTCCATCTTTTCAAGTAACGCTTGTTTACCGTAAAGAACTCCGATGCCAGTAGGAGCACCCATTTTGTGACCTGAGAATGCAAAGAAGTCGCAGTCTAAATCTTGTACATCCACTTTCATATGCGGTGAACTTTGAGCGCCATCTACTACCATAATTGCACCATGCGCATGAGCGATTGCACTAATCTCTTTAATAGGATTAATGGACCCTAATACGTTAGATACATGCATGATCGAGACAATCTTTGTGTTTTCTGTCACAGTAGCTTGAACGTCTTCAACCGTAATCGTTCCATCTTGTTGAAGAGGAACATACTTTAACGTAGCTCCTTTACGCTTTGCAAGTTGCTGCCAAGGGATGATATTACTATGGTGTTCCATGTAAGAAATGACAATTTCATCGCCTGCTTCTACATATAGATCACCGTATCCTCTTGCTACTGTGTTTAAACTAGTCGTCGTTCCACGAGTGAACACGATTTCTTCACGTGCTTTCGCGTTAATAAACGACTGAACCTTATCACGGGCTCCTTCATATCCATCCGTAGCTTTTGTTCCTAGTGTGTGAACACCACGGTGAACATTGGAATTATACTCTTTATAGTATTTTTCCAAAGCCTCGATTACCTGGATAGGCTTTTGAGATGTAGCTGCACTATCCAAGTATACAAGGGGATGCCCATTGACTTCTTGATGGAGTATCGGGAAGTATGAGCGTATATCTTTTGTGTTCAACATTATTGAACTTTCCTTTCGATTACTTCCACCAATTGCTTTTTCACCGATTCAATCGGTAATTCGTTCACAACAGGTGCTAAGAATCCATGGATAACTAATCGTTCTGCCTCTTGGCGAGAAATACCACGGCTCATTAGGTAGTAAAGTTGAAGAGGATCTACTCTTCCTACTGAAGCTGCGTGACCAGCTGTTACATCATCTTCATCAATTAGAAGAATTGGGTTCGCGTCTCCACGAGCTTTTTCACTAAGCATAAGTACGCGAGACTCTTGCTCTGCGTTAGACTTAGAAGCGCCGTGTTCGATTTTACCGATTCCATTAAAGATTGAAGAAGACTCATCTTTCATTACACCATGCTTTAAGATGTAACCTTCTGAGTTTTTCCCGAAATGAGTAACATTTGTCGTAAAGTTTTGCTTTTGCTTTCCACGACCTACAACTACTGTTTTTGTATCTGCATAAGAACCGTCACCCATTAGGTTTGTTACGTTTTCAGAGATTGTATCTCCATCGTTCATTAAACCTAGTGCCCAGTCTAGTCGTGCGTCACGAGCAACTGTTCCACGACGGTTTACATACGTAACCATTCCTTTATTAAGTGTATCAACAGCACCGTATGTTACTTTTGCACCGTCTTTTACAATCACTTCAGAAATGATGTTTGCGATACCAGTAGTAGTTTCTACTGTAGAAACATAGTTTTCTACAAATGTAACAGAAGAATGTGTATCCGCAACAACTAATACATGGTTCATAAGCGTAGCGTCTTCGCGGTCTATTACATAAATCGTTTGGATAGCTTCTTTCATTTCTACGTTTTTCGGCACGTATAAGAATACTCCACCGTTGACAAGTGCAGCATGAAGAGCAGTTAACTTATGCTCATCCACTTTTACACCATCTGTCATGAAGTATTTTTGTACTAAATCCCCATGCTCTTTAACCGCTGTAATCATATCCGTAAAAATAACACCTTGTGAAGCTAACTCTTCTGACAGAGTTAGGAATGCAGGTGTGTTATTACGTTGTACATATAGCGTTGCAGATGGGTTGTCTGTATCTACTAATGTTTTTACCTCTTCTGGTAGATCTTCAATAGATGCATATGGAGCATCTTCTTTATATAGAGAAGAGAAGTTTGTCAGATTCCATTTGTCGATTTTTGTTTTATCGGGTTTTGGTAATCCTAGTTCTTCTGCTTTTGCTAAAGCTGCTTGTCTGAATTCCGCAAACCAAGTTGGCTCAGCATTTTGCAGAGAGAACGACTGAACGCTTGCTTGATCTACTGTGAAATTTGTTTCAACCGTCATTGTAATCCTCCTAAACGTTATGCTTATTGGCCAACAGTTTCGTCTTCAATACCTAGTTCTTCTTTAATCCACTCGTACCCTTCTGCTTCTAGACGTTGCGCTAATTCTGCACCGCCAGATTTAACGATACGACCTTGCATCATAACATGAACGAAGTCAGGTGTGATGTAATTTAATAGACGTTGGTAGTGAGTGATCATTAGGCATCCAAAATCTTCGCTACGCATATCGTTGATTCCTTTAGAAACAACTTTAAGTGCATCGATATCAAGACCAGAATCGATTTCATCTAAGATAGCAATTTTCGGTTCGATCATCATTAATTGTAAGATTTCGTTACGCTTCTTTTCTCCACCAGAGAAACCTTCGTTAAGGTAACGTTGTGCCATATCTTGATCCATTTCTAAGAAGTCCATTTTTTGATCCATTGTACGGATAAACTTCATTAGAGAAATTTCATCGCCTTCTTCACGACGTGCATTGATTGCAGAACGTAAGAAGTCCGCATTTGTAACACCTGAGATTTCAGATGGATATTGCATTGCAAGGAATAGACCTGCACGCGCGCGCTCGTCTACTTCCATTTCTAGTACATCTTCTCCGTCTAATAGAACAGAACCTTGTGTAATTTCATATTTAGGGTGACCCATGATTGCAGATGATAGAGTAGATTTACCCGTACCATTTGGTCCCATGATTGCGTGGATTTCTCCACCTTTAATTTCTAGGTTTACCCCTTTTAAGATTTCTTTTCCGTCGATAGAGACGTGAAGATCTTTAATCGTTAACGTTGAACCAGCCATGATTATTACCTCCGTAACATTTATCAAATAATGAGTTTAAATAGCAATTCTCATTTTATTCTCATTCTAATTTTAGCGTATATAGAAACTTATATCAAATCTTTTAGATAATAGAAAAGTGAAAGGCGCGCGTTTAGCCGCGGCAGAAAAGTTTGGAAGACCGAATAGGCAGCTCTTCAGCCAACGGAGGGCTTTCGGACTTTTCCGAGCGGTTGCGCACCTGGAGCTAGACATGGCATCTTTAAGTTGAGGCTTCAGTGGGTCTCAACTTACTGCTATAGCAGCGTGGGAGTCGCCGCTTTCACTCCAAGCCTAAATTTAATTTAATTGTAAACGTAGTATCTGCATAAATATATTTTATAAGTTCAAAAGTTCCTTCAAACCTTTACACACAAAAAAGGAGGATGCATCTCTAAAAAATGCACACTCCTCTTTTACTATTTAATACCTGCCTATTAATGTGTTGTTCCCTTAAGTTCTTGGATACACTCTTGGACTAGGGTTACGGCTTGGCTTAGGGATGCTCCCCCGCCGAAAGCAGCAGTTACTCCACATGCTTCTAGGATTTCTTCTTCTGAACAGCCTTGGTCCAGACAACCTTTTGTATGGTAGATGATACAGTACTCATCTTGAGAGTATAAACCGATACCTAGAGCAATTAGTTGCTTTTGTTTTTGAGAAAGTGTTCCTTCTTTAAAACACTCTTGTGTAAAAGCATTGAAAGTAGATACTAACTGAGGCATTTTTTCCTCAAACTGTCCCATTCCAATTTTATATTGATGAAGAGCTTGTTCTGTTGAGTTATGTTGAGTTTCCATGCGTCACCACTCCTTTAGAGAATTTTACTTCTATAGTATGGATGTGGAAGGCGGGTACTATGCATTAAATAGAATTGTGAGGTTTTCTATAAATCAGCAATCCTATATTGAAAAAAAGAAAAGAACTACAGATTTTGTTGTAGTTCCTTTCTTTGTGCAAATATCAGTAGTACTGTTGGTAAAACGTCATTGCAGTAACAATGCTTTCACTCTACATAATGAAGGGATTGGAGCGGAAGGGGGCGACTCCGGCGGGATAAAAGCGGTAAGCTGAGACCCCACAGGAGCGCGCACTTTAGCGACGAGGAGGCTCAGCACCGCCCCGCGGAACGCGTCCCCCTGGAGCGGAAATCCCGGTGCAGTCACTATAGGTTTAAAATTCTAGAAATTATTCCTTAGTAGCCGGAACTACAGATCCGCCCCACTCTTCAAGAATGAAGTCTTGGATTTCTTTCGAAGTTAACACCTCAACTAACGCCTTAATCGCTTCACTATCCTCATTACCAGCTTGAGTAGCAATAATATTTACATAAGGAGACTCAGAATCCTCAATAGCGATAGAATCTTCTAATGGGCTTAAACCTGCATCAATTGCATAGTTAGAGTTGATTAAAACTGCATCGCCTTCTTCATTTTCATACATTTGAGGAAGAAGTGCTGCTTCGTATTCGTAGTCAAATTGAAGGTTTTTTGGATTATCTTGAATATCATCTAACGTTGCAGCTGTTTTCTCCACATCTGGATTCAATGTAATTAGGCCCTTAGCTTCTAACATCGTTAAAATACGGCCATGATCAGCAACTGAGTTAGACATTAAGATGGTTGCACCCTCAGGAAGTTCTTCTAAAGAACCGTACTTCTTAGAATAAACACCGATTGGCTCAATGTGAATTCCGCCAGCATTCGCAAAATCATATCCATTATCAGCGATTTGAGACTCAAAGTAAGGAACATGTTGGAAATAGTTAGCATCAATATCGCCATTCTCTAAATCTTTATTCGGTAGGATGTAATCTTGGTACGTCTCAATTGTTAACTCATATCCTTTTTCTTCTAATAAAGGTTTTGCTTCCTCTAAGATAATAGCGTGAGGAACATTAGAAGCACCTACTACAATCTCTTTGCTTTCTTCTTCACCAGAACCGGAGTTTGAACCTGAAGTTCCACAAGCAGCTAATGCAACAACACTTGAAGCTAATACAATACCAGAAAATAATTTTTTCATTTTACATTCTCCTATCTTTTATCGATTAGTTTTGTTATTACATCTCCAATAAATTGGATGATAAATACAATAATAAGAATTGAAATGGTAGCGGCTAACGTAACGTCCCAACGATTACGTTGAAATCCGTCTAAATAAGCTAAGTTACCTAATCCACCAGCACCGATAATACCTGCCATCGCTGTGTAGCCAACAAGTGCAATAGCAGTAACCGTAATTCCAGAAATTAACGCTGGCATCGATTCTGGTAATAGAACTTTAAAGATAATCGTTCTTGTTTTAGCACCCATAGCTCGTGCTGCTTCAATTACACCTTTATCTACTTCACGTAATGCAATTTCTACCATTCGAGCGTAGAAAGGGGCTGCACCAATAATTAACGCTGGAAGTGCTGCATTTGCCCCACGAATTGTGTCTAACAAGAACTTAGTAAACGGTATAAGGAGGACAATTAAAATGATAAAGGGTATTGATCTGAATACGTTCACTACTGCACTAGTAATCACGTTAGTGAACCTATTTTCCCATAGTTGGCCTTTAGACGTTAAGAAAAGCAATAAGCCCAAAAGTGTACCTAAAATAAACGTTATTACTACTGACATTCCAGTCATATATAAAGTTTCTAATGTAGCTTCCCATAGTTTCTCTACATCTACATTTGGAAACATATTAGTTAACATCTGACATCACCTCCACTTGAACACCTTTCTCTTGAAGGTAAGTCAACGCTTCATTCAATACAGAATTCACTCCACTTACATGTAAGAACAACTCTCCGAAAGCGCCATTTTTCGTTTGAGAAACATTTCCTTGAACAATGTTAGCTGTCACATCAAATTGTCGAATGAAATCTGTTAATACAGGTTGCTCTACAATGGAACGTTTAAAAGTAAGCTTCCAGATATGTCCTTCTGGATATTTTTCTTTTAGATGAGTAAAAGTTTCAAGTGAATCATCTTCTACATCGACTACCTGTCTAACAAAACGTTTCGTAACTTCTTTTTGAGGATTTTCAAACACATCGATAACATCACCTAGTTCTGCTACCTTCCCATTTTCCATTACCGCTACTCTGTGACAGATTTTTTTAATAACATGCATTTCATGTGTAATTAACACAACGGTTAACCCTAACTGTTGGTTAATGTTTAATAACAAGTCTAAGATAGAATCCGTTGTTTCCGGGTCAAGCGCCGACGTTGCTTCATCACAAAGCAGCACTTTAGGGTTGTTGGCTAAAGCCCTTGCAATTCCAACACGTTGCTTCTGTCCTCCACTCAATTGAGAAGGATAAGATCTCCCTCTTCCACCTAGTCCGACCAATTCAATTAGTTCCTGTACACGCTTATCTCTCTGTGACTTTGGAACCCCAGCAATTTCAAGAGGAAATGCAATGTTTTCTTCTACTGTTCTCGACCAAAGTAGGTTGAAATGTTGAAAAATCATACCTATCTCTTGTCTTGCTTCTCGTAGCTTAGTCCCTTTTATCGTATTTATTAATTTATCTGAAACAGAAATAGTTCCTTCTGTAGGTTTTTCTAGTCCATTTAACATACGTAGTAATGTACTTTTCCCAGCTCCAGAGTATCCAATAATCCCAAAAATCTCTCCACTCTGAATAGATAAATCTACGTTATCTACTGCAAGTAACTCACCATTCTTCGTGTTAAATCTCTTCGTTACCTTTTTAATTTCAATCACGTTGTCTCACCTTCTTTTTCATTCTGCATGTTTATTTACTATTACCCAACTTACGTTAATAAATTTGAATAAGAAATGTGTATCTATATAACTACTTCTCCTATCACTTGTATTAATCAACGCTTTAACCGTGCATTTAATTAAAGTGTGTAGGGTCTGCTAAAGACCAGTTAGATCATATAGCCAACCCAAAGTTATTGCTTTATCCATTTCAAAGGATACTCATCTAAGTGCCGACCACATCACGTGGTCAACGATGAGTTGTTACAGGTCACGTAACAAACAAAAATGCCTTCCTACAATGAGTAGGAAGGCATAAATATATAAGCCATTCCTCTCATCTACCAAAGCATAAGCTTTGTGTGAATTGGCACCATTTTAACAGTTGTTAACGGTTGCCGGGTTTCATCGGGCACGTCCCTCCACCTCTCTTGATAAGAGAAAAACTATTAAGTTAAATTTAAGTACGATTGTGAGTATATCATCCTATTCTTTTTCATGTCAACGAATTTATTTTTCTTATAATCTAGTTAACCATAAAAAAGATTCTATCACTAGAAATTGTCGATATTTCCCTTCAAAAGATAAAGAAGATCTGCTAAGTAGTGTGTTTCCAGAAAGAACATCTGATATTTCATGATCCGTTCCTTGAAAGACGCAGTCTGCATCTCCTTTATATTCTCTTTCTGAAACGACTTCTTTGCCTAATGTTATAAATAGTTGTTTACTTTCAGAACGGAACAAAACGTTTATGGGTGAATTAGGTAGCACCCATTTACCTCTAATACTGGATTTCCATCTCTCCATCATTTCCTCACTCCGCTATTCAATGTTTATGGGAGTAATTCCATTTCATTCCTCAAAGTTCCTCTGTAAACATTTCGACAAAATAAATTATTTCCCGAGAAATGTGTCATAATTTCTCACGATTTAGCTTTTCAAGTAAGTCAGGTACGGAACGAAAAGCATAAATTTTGTCGATAGGGTATCCGTCTTCGAAAATAATAAGACAAGGTACACTCTCTACCTCGTATCTATTAGCTAATAGAGGGACAAAATTCAAATCGCTTTTTCCAATAATGAAGTCGGGAGTAAGTTCTTTTGCTACTTCTAGCATTTTGGAAGCAACCTGACAAGTACCACACATTGGAGTATATAAGTAATAGGCAAAAGTCTTTTTTCCTTCTACATTTTCCTGGAATTCAGATAATTCCCATTCTTGTAAAGTCATATTCTCACCTCAAATCATGCCAGAAACTCTTTGTGTACATCAATATTCGCATGAAGTAGAACAGCTGCGATATGTTGATCAGGCGCTGCTGCAACTTCTCTGTACGCTCGATCAATAAATAGATGCCTAGCTTCTGGGAATTCTTTTTTAAATAAGGAACGTAAACGGTCACCTGCATCATCTGCATCCGCAAGTACAAAGACATCTCGATCGAAGTATTCATCTACAATTTCATCCATTTTTTGAACCCCTATTGTTCCATTTGTACATAAGATTTCGACTGGTTCTGAAATTATTTTTTTTACTTTTTTTCGATCAGAGGACCCTTCCACGATCAATACTTTGGCCATTTCCATACGTTCACCTACTTTATCAACCTTACATCTATTTTGTAGCTTCTGCCTCATCAGTTCAAGTAAGAAATATAATTGTAATGATATATAAATTACTTCATTTAACGTAATTAAAAAGAATGCCACAGCTAGTGTGCTGTGGCTATTTACCTTTTAACACCAACCACCTTCATCGCAGTCCGTGTACCTAGCGTCTTGACCAGTTGTTTCTGTGTAATATTGATATATCTGTTGTGCATTTAATTCAAAGTTAGGCTCAGAATGAAAATTCGCACCAAACACGTCTTCTAATTTTGCTGCACCAACTTTTTCTCCATCAAGCATGAATACTAGCTCGTTATGTTGTACTTTTGCCGTTAATCTCTCTGTAACGTTTAGTTTCTTAGGATTTAAAGTCATTTAGAACACTCCTCTTTATTGGATATATTTATTCTGTCCAAGATGAGAGTGCTTATGTTAAAAAGACGAATTTTGACGTAAGGGGAATCATCGATGAAGTTAACTTATAACGATAAAGAAGTTGGGACAAAAACCAAAAGTGACTGCACAGGGATTTCCGCTGCAGGGGGACGCTTTCCAATTCGAAAAGCGGAAGGCGCGCGTTTAGCCGCGGCAGGAAAATTCTGAAGCCTGAGGAGGCAGCTCTTCAGCCACCGGAGGGCTTTCGAACTTTCCCGAGCGGTTGCGCACCTGGAGCTAGACACGGCATCTTCACGTTGAAGCTCCTGTGGGGTCTCGACGAACCGCTATATTCCCGTAGGAGTCGCCCCCTTCCGCTCCAATCCCAAAGATATATTCTGTAAATTCATTATTTCTGCAGTGTTATAAATTCAAATACAACGCAAGAAAGGTACATTCTTTTATAAAAATGTACCTTTCTTTATTTTTAAAGCCTCTTTAAGTTTTTTACTCTTCATTAATCATTTCTTTATATTTATCAGCTGTCATTAATTCATCTACTTCGCCCTCATTAGTAGGCTCAACAATAACCATCCAAGCTTTTTCATATGGTGATTCGTTAACGTATTCAGGATTATCGTTTAGGTCTTCGTTTACCTCTACTACCTTCCCGCTAATTGGTGCATACAGCTCAGATACTGTTTTAACGGATTCTACACTTCCAAATGGTTCATTAGCGCTAAGCTCATCCCCTACTTCTGGAAGTTCCACAAATACGATATCTCCTAGTTCTGCTTGTGCAAAGTGGCTAATACCGATTGTAGCTCGTCCACCTTCAACTTTTACCCACTCATGTTCTTTAGAATAACGTAGTTCATTTGGTGTATTTGACATACTAATTCCCTCCATTATGACTATATGTAAATTTAATTATCCCCAAGTACTTTGGAATTCTTCCTCTTTAAAACCAACTGTTACGCTAGATCCGTCTGTTACCAGCGGCCTCTTAATTAGCATGCCATCAGAACTTAATAAGTCTAAGATTTCCTCTTCTGACGCAGTTGGCAGTTTCTCTTTCAATCCTAATTCACGATACTTCTGTCCACTAGTATTAAAGAATTTTTTCCATTCCAAGCCAGAAAGTTCTTTTACTTTCTTTAGTTCTTCTTTGTTCGGTGGATTTTCTACGATATGTATTTCTTGAATCGCTACTCCTTGATCGTCAAACCATTTCTTCGCTTTTCGACACGTTCCACATTTCGGATACGTATACATTGTAATAGACAAGGAAATACCCCTTTCTGTTCGTGTTGTTCTGGAGTTTGAATAAATTGCTTAGTAGGACATAAAAAGAGACCCACCTGCTCTTTTTATGTTACTAAATTCGCCATCAATTAGCAAAATCCTGCATTTTTAGAGACAATCTTTTTCTACTGTTTCAATTAATTTTTTCAAAAGGACTACTGAGGAATCTAGAGTAAGGGAATACCATCTTTTTGTTCCTTTTTGTTGAATCTCCACTAACCCTTGTTCACGTAATATTTTTAAATGATGGGAAATAGCAGGCCTAGACAAAGTGCTATGGTCTGCTATTTCTGTAACTGTCAATGAATCATGCTCTGCCAAGAGTAAAATAATGTCTTGTCTATAAGGATCACTTAACGTTTGAAAAAGTGGTATACACTCACGAAAAATTTCACTAGCTTTATTTGTCATAGACCTAATTACCCTCTTTCTTGTACCTTCCTAACAACCGATGTAACCACATTACGAGGTAAGAATCGATTAGCTTGTGCCATTAGTTGATTTTTGAAGCCTGGAATAATAACTGTTTTCTCTCTTTTCATTCCTACTTTCGCAATTTCGGCAACGGATTTAGCACTCATTGTACCACTTTTAAATAATTTTGATGACTCTAATTCAGCGGCAGCTTTGAAATTCGTTTCTGTTGGGCCTGGACATAGCACACTTACTTTCACGCCAAAGTCTTTCGATTCGTTTGCAAGTGCCTCTGAGAAAGATAAAACATATGCTTTGCTCGCATAATATACTGCCATTAATGGACCAGGTTGAAAAGCAGCTGTGGATGCAATATTTAAAATTTCTCCATAATTTTTATCTTTCATATCCTTTAAATAATACTTACTCAACTCCGTAAGTACCGTGATATTTAAGTGAATCATGTCTAGCTCTTTCGACAATTCCGAATCCACAAACTCTCCAAATAATCCAAATCCCGCATTATTGATTAATGTATCCACTTCTAAACCTAGAGAATCAGTCTTTTCTTTCAATTCTTTTGCTGCATTAGGCGCTAATAAATCGCTTTGGATAATAGTCACTTTTCCACTATAGTTAGCTTCTATTTTACGAGCTACATTTTCCAATTTATCCATTTGGCGTGCTACCAAAATGACGTGAGCACCCTCTTGTGCAAATTGATATGCTAATTCCTCTCCTATTCCACCTGAAGCTCCTGTAATAAGTACTGTCTTTTTCATTTTGTTACCTCCAATTATTATATGTTTAAACATTTAAACGTTTAAACATATAATAATTGTTGTTTTGTTTCGTGTCAAATTTTAAATAAAATAAGGCTAAGACAGAACCTCAAAGTGACTGCACAGGGATTTCCGCTGCAGGGGGACGCTTTCCAATTCGAAAAGCGGAAGGCGCGCGTTTAGCCGCGGCAGGAAAATTCTGAAGCCTGAGGAGGCAGCTCTCAGCCACCGGAGGGCTTTCGAACTTTCCCGAGCGGTTGCGCACCTGCAGCTAGACACGGCATTTTCACGTTGAAGCTCCTGTGGGGTCTCAGTAACCCACCTTTCCCGTAGGAGTCGCTCCCTTCCGCTCCAATCCCAAAATTAATTCAGTAATGCATTAATTCTGCAATGATATATTGCTAAAAAATTTTAGACATTGTTCCCAAGACAAAAGGTACATTCGCTTTGAATGTACCTTTTGTTCATTTCATTTCAGCTTATAGAAATAACTTCCATACCGCTTTCGATTCTCCATGAGAATGATTAGGAAATAATCAGTTTATACAATGTACTTCTCTGCTTCGATTAGTCCCTCAGAAGCTTCACGCTTAAGTCCAATTACGTTAATTGGTGTAAAACGAGTGAATTTACGCAATGCGGAGATCATCATTCTTAATGTGTCACCAGATTCGACAGCAAGTAATGTTTCTTTTGCGTGTGCCTCGATTTCTTGGAATGACTCTTGGCAGAAGATTTGCGTGTAACGTAATTTTTGTTCGTACTTCAAGCCGTTTTGCATAGCTTTTTCTGTACGAAGAACAACTGATTCCATTGCGTAAGCTAAGGATACGATGTCTGCAATGTTAGAAAGGATTTCTTGCTCTTTCTCTAATGCCTTACCGAATTTTTGTGCAGCTAATCCAGCCATCATTAGGCCAATTTTCTTCGCATTACGTACCATCATTTTTTCTTGCTCTAACGGAGCATCGCCTACTTCTTCTGGCATCATCATCATTAGTTCTTCTTGTAGAGCTTGTGCTTTTTGAAGAAGTGGAAGTTCTCCTTTAAATGCTTTACGTAAGAACGTTCCTGGAACTAATAAACGGTTAATTTCATTTGTTCCTTCAAAGATACGGTTGATACGGCTATCACGATACATTCTTTCAATCTCGTATTCTGCCATGAAACCATATCCACCGTGGATTTGAACTCCCTCATCAACAATGTAATCTAGTACTTCTGTTCCGAAGAATTTACCTAGAGAACACTCAATTGCATACTCTGCTACTGATGCAGCAATCGCTCTACCATCTTTTTGTTCTTCTTCAGACAGTTGACCCATACGTTGCTCAAATAATCCAACAGTACGATAGATAGAAGATTCGATAGCGTAAAGCTTCGCACCCATAGTACCGAATTTTTGCTTCGTTAAATTAAATTGGCTAATAGGTGTTTTAAATTGTTGACGTTGATTTGCATATTGAAGAGCTAATTCCATTGCACGCTTCGATGCACCGATAGCTCCTACTCCTAATTTATAACGACCAATGTTCAAAATGTTAAATGCAATAACGTGGCCTTTTCCAATATCTCCAAGAACGTTCTCTACTGGTACTTCGGCATCTTCTAAAATTAGCGTTCTAGTAGAAGAAGATTTAATTCCCATCTTTTTCTCTTCTGGACCTACAGAAACACCTTTAAACTCACGTTCTACAATAAATGCAGAGAATTTGTCGCCGTCGATTTGTGCGTACACAACGAATACATCAGCAAAACCAGCATTCGTAATCCACTGCTTTTCACCGTTTAGTACATAGTGAGTACCTGCTTCATTAAGCTTAGCTACTGTCTTAGCGCCTAATGCATCTGATCCAGAACCTGGCTCAGTAAGAGCGTATGCTGCAATGCGGTCTCCAACAGCTAGATCCGGTAGATAACGTTGTTTCTGATCTTCATTACCGAATAAAACAATCGGTAGTGATCCAATTCCCACGTGAGCACCGTGAGTAATTGAGAAGCCACCTGCTTTAGACATTTTTTCTGCAATTAGTGCTGAACTCACTTTGTCTAATCCAAGTCCACCGTACTCTTCTGGTACGTCTGCTCCTAGTAAACCAAGTTCTCCAGCTTGTTTTAATAGCTTTACAGAGCGATCAAATTCGTGCTCTTCTAAGTATTCTACTTGTGGTACAACTTCATTTGTTACATAGTCATCAGTTGTTTTAGCAATCATTTTTTGCTCATCTGTGTAATCCTCTGGTGTGAATACTCGATCTGCCGTAATATCCTCGATTAAAAAGCTACCACCTTTAATTGGTGTTTCAGTTTGATTTGACATTATTTTTTCCCCCTTTGTTTGATTAAGAAATTAATTCAAATACTCCCGCTGCTCCCATTCCGCCACCGATACACATGGTTACGATACCAAATTGAGTTTGCGAGCGTTGCATTTCATGAATTAAAGATAATGACAACTTAGCTCCTGTACAACCAAGTGGATGTCCTAGCGCGATTGCTCCACCATTTACATTTACTCTTTCTTCATCAATACCTAAGCTACGGATAACTTGGATAGATTGAGAAGCAAATGCTTCATTAAGTTCAAACAAGCCAATGTCTTCTAGTTGAAGCCCAGCTAGCTTTAAAGCTCTTGGAATTGCTTCCACTGGACCAATTCCCATTACCTCTGGAGCTACACCTGCAACAGCAAAAGATCGGAATCTTACTAATGGTGATAAACCTTGTGCTTGAGCATATTCACGATCCATAACCATAACAGCAGCTGCACCGTCACTTGTTTGGGAAGCATTACCGGCCGTTACCGTACCTGTAACCGAAAAGGCTGGGCGTAATCTTCCTAGAGCTTGCGCATTTGTATCTGGACGAACTCCTTCATCTACAGAAAACAGTAGTGATTTTTCTTGTAGCTTATTTTGACTATCAACATAGCGTTTTGTCACTTCTACTGGCACTATTTCATCAGAGAATTTCCCTTCTGCTATAGCTTTAGCTGCCTTTTGATGACTGCGAATAGCGAATGCATCTTGATCTTCTCTGCTAATTCCATATTTAGTAGCAACTTCTTCTGCTGTATGGCCCATACCCATGTAATATTCAGGTGCTTCTTCCGCAAGTTTTACATTAGGTCTTACTGTGTGGCCCATCATTGGTACTAGTGACATTGACTCTGCCCCACCAGCAATAACAGCTTGCGCTTGCCCTAACATGATTCTTTCAGCTCCGTACGCAATAGATTGAAGGCCAGAAGAACAATAACGGTTTATCGTAATAGCAGGAACAGTATGTGGTAATCCCGCTAACGCTCCAATATTACGAGCCATATTTAACCCTTGCTCCGCTTCTGGCATGGCACAACCGATAATTAAATCATCGATTGGTCCATCATATCCTCCAGCTCTTTTTAAAGTTTCTTTTACAACTAAAGCTCCTAAATCATCTGGCCTAACATTGGCAAGTGTTCCTTTTTTTGCTCTACCTACAGGTGTACGAGCTCCTGCAACAATAACTGCTTCACGCATTGATTTCTCCCCCTTTTCTAGTTACGTAACGGTTTCCCTTTAACAAGCATGTGTTGCATTCTTTGCTGTGATTTTTGCTTAGACACAAGTCGTAAGAATGCTGCTCTTTCGATATCTAGTAGATACTGCTCATCAACTTCCGTTCCAAACGGTACTTTACCTCCAGCAATTACATATGCTAGCTCTTTCGCTATTTCTAAATCATGGTCTGAAATATAACCAGAAAGGCGCATATTCTGAGCTCCTAAAAGTAACGTTGCATAACCTGTTTCTCCGACTACAGGAATTTTCTTTCTCAGTGGTGGCTGATATCCAGAAGCATCTAATGACAGTACACTTTGTTTTGCATCATATAATAGATGATCTTTGTTAACGCTTACAGAGTCACCTTTCTCAAGGAAGCCATTTTCTGCTCCTTCATGACCTGATGTGGACACTTTTGCCATTGCAACTGTTTCAAATACACTGTTTGCAATGTCTTGTAAATCTACTTTAATTCCTTCTGGCACACTGTTTAAGCGGTTAATATAAAGCTCTTTATTACCGCCTCCACCTGGAATTAACCCAACTCCTACTTCCACAAGACCCATATATGTTTCGTAAGACGCTTGAATTTTCGCTGCTGGTAAACAGATTTCCGTCCCACCACCAAGTGTCATACCAAATGGTGCAGCAACTACTGGACGCTTACTATATTTAATTTTCATCATTGCTTGTTGGAATTGTTTTACGACAAATTCAACTTCGAAATAGTTATCGTCTTGTGCTTCCATTAAAATCATTGCTAAGTTTGCACCAACACAGAAGTTCTTGCCTTCGTTTCCAATTACAAGCCCTTTGTAATTTTTTTCTACTTCCTCCACAGCAAAGTTGATCATTTGAATAATATCTAGCCCAATTGCATTATTCGGTGAATGGAATTCTAGAAGTGCTACTCCGTCACCCATATCTAGTAAACTAGCACCGCTATTCTTCTTGATAAGCTTACCTTGCTTTTTTAGTTCTGC
Organism: Mangrovibacillus cuniculi; assembly: GCF_015482585.1. NCBI lineage: Bacteria > Bacillati > Bacillota > Bacilli > Caryophanales > Bacillaceae > Mangrovibacillus > Mangrovibacillus cuniculi. The sequence goes on from NZ_CP049742.1 coordinate 2,100,918, forward strand.
AATGGAGATTTGTTTTTTATTCCCTTCTACTAGCTTCATTTCTCCGTTATGGTAAAAGAACTTGCCTTCTTCTCCATCTACATAGAATGACTGATAGCCTTTTGCCAGTAGCTCATGAACCCATTCTGGTACTTGATATCCGTCTTCTAATAATCGCTGAACGGTTTTTTCCACGCCTAGAGCATCCCACGTTTCAAAAGGTCCTAAATCCCAGCCAAAGCCCCACTTCATAGCATCATCAATTGCTTTAATATCATCTGCAATTTCAGAAGATAGTTGAGCAGAGTAAGATAAAACTGGAGCAAGTAGTTTCCAAATTAAGTGACCAGCTGGATCGTTAGAGTTAACAAGTGCTTTTAATTTTCTTCGAGTACCTTTTTCTTGCTTCGCTAACGCAAGACCAGGAGAAACGAATTTTTTTCTTGCCTCGTATTGAAGAGTTTCTGGATTAAGAGCCAGAATTTCTTTTCCTTCTTTCTTAAAGAAACCTTGACCACTCTTACTTCCTAACCAGCCATTTTCACGCATTTTGTGCATAAACATTGGGATAGAGAATACTTCTTTTTCTTCTCCTTCTACTTTTTCATACACGTTATTTGCTACGTGAATAAACGTATCAAGTCCCACTACATCAAGCGTTCTAAAAGTTGCACTTTTCGGTCTACCTAGTAAAGTTCCCGTTAAAGAATCGATTTCTCCCACAGATAGGTTGGACTCTAACATTTCTCTAACAGTTACTAACAATCCATACGTTCCAATACGGTTAGCAATGAAGTTTGGCGTATCTTTTGCTAGTACTACTCCTTTACCAAGTACATCTTCTCCAAACTCTTTCATAAACTCTACTACTTCAGGTGCTGTCTTAGAAGTAGGAATAACTTCTAAAAGTTTTAGGTAACGAGGAGGATTAAAGAAATGCGTTCCAAGGAATTTCGCTTGGAATTCTTCGCTTCTTCCTTCCTTCATTGCTTCAACTGAGATACCAGAAGTATTGGAGCTCACAATAGAACCAGGTTTACGATGTTTCTCGATCAAAGTAAACACTTGTTTCTTTACATCTAGATTTTCAACTACTACCTCAATAATCCAATCACAGTTTGATAATTCGGCTGCATTATCTTCTAAGTTTCCAGCAGTAATTAACTTAGCATTTTGCTTACGAGAAAGTGGAGCTGGTTTCTGTTTAAATAAAGCTTGAATGGAGTTATTCGCTAAACGATTTCGAACTAATTTATCTTCTAGGGTTAAACCTTTTTTCTTTTCTTCATCCGTTAGTTCTCTAGGAACGATATCTAACAGTAGCGTTGGAATTCCGATATTTGCTAAATGTGCTGCAATCCCAGATCCCATGACTCCAGAACCAATAACAGCAACTTGTTGGATGCGTTGTATCATTTCGTAAATCCCCCTTTAATGTACTTGAATGAACAATCATTCATTTTTACTTTAAAAAAATTTGACTTGGTTCATCGATATTTATATTCTAATAGATTTTCAGAAAAGTCGCAACGATTAAAATGCCGAATTAGTAAATTTTTTCTTGTTGGGAAGTCTAACAGTAAGGAGGTGAGTATTTTGGTAAAAAAACAAAAAAATCCAAGTAAAAAAGCTGTGAGTGCTGCAAGTGTAAAAGGAAACGCTGGCCCTGGTAACGAACCTAACGGTGGTGGCCGCGCTAAGAAGTAACGTACTTACTAAAAGTAGCTGGGAAGTTACTAAAAAGGTACATTCAAAAAAACGAGTGTACCTTTTTTATGTTGTTATTATTTTAAAATACTGCAGAATTCGTGTTTTTACAGAATAGCTCTTTGGGATTGGAGCGGAAGGGGGCGACTCCTACGGGAATGGTGGGTAGCTGAGACCCCACAGGAGCTTCAACGTGAAGATGCCGTGTCTAGCTGCAGGTGCGCAACCGCTCGGGAAAGTTCGAAAGCCCTCCGGTGGCTGAAGAGCTGCCTCCTCAGGCTTCAGAATTTTCCTGCCGCGGCTAAACGCGCGCCTTCCGCTTTTCGAATTGGACAGCGTCCCCCTGCAGCGGAAATCCCTGTGCAGTCACTTTTGGTTTTTGTCCCAGCCTCTTTAGTTTATTTACGAACCATTCCCTTTGCCACAAATGCCACGTTTGCTGGGCGCTCTGCTAGACGGCGCATGAAGTAACCGTACCAGTCTGTTCCGTATGGTACATAGACACGCATTTTATATCCTTCTTTTGAAAGCTCCAATTGACGCTCCACTCTAATTCCATAAAGCATTTGGAATTCAAATTGGTCTCGAGGAATATCGTGTTCTTCTACTAATCTCTTAGTATATTCAATCATCGCATCATCATGCGTCGCAATCGCTGTATAATGACCATTTAATAAGTGCATTTTGATAATGCGTTTAAAGTTTTCATCAACATCTACTTTATTTGGGAACGCAACAGTTGCCGGCTCTTTATAGGCTCCCTTTACCAGACGAAGGTTTGGTGCATACGAATCTAAATCATTCATATCTTCAACCGTTCTATATAAATAGGCTTGAATCACCGTTCCAATATTATCGTATTCCGATTTTAGCTTTTTAAATAGTTGAAGGGTTTTTTCGCAACGCTCATAGTCTTCCATATCAATAGTAACGAATACGCCTTCTTCTTTTGCAGCGTCTAAAATACGTTTCATATTTCTTACTACCAGTTCTTCCGACATATCTAATCCCATGGAAGTTGCTTTTAAGGAAAGTTGCGATTGCAGCTTTTCTCTACCAATGGCACGAATTGCTTCTATACATTGGTTAGTCATTTCATTTGCTTCTGCTTCATTATCCACAAATTCTCCAAGGTAATCTATCGTGACAACTAAACCTTTTTCATTTAGTTGTTTAATCGTGTTAACTGCTTGATCGATAGATTCCCCTGCTACAAATCGTCCAGCACCAAAGCGAAGACCATACTGTTTAGCCATCTTCGTTAGTGCTCTATTTTTGGAAAGGAACAAAAAGAAGTTTCTCATCGTCTGTTCCATCTCTACTCCCCCTAATTAAACAAATGATGTAAACGCTTTCTATCAGCTTAAAAAAAGAAGGACTTCCCTTCTTTCGAAACATGTAGAATATAGTCACATTTTATCAGTTTTTAATTCGTTTGAAAAGTGCATATAATGGGACCACTCAACACCCTAGCATAGGGCAGGTTTTACATTTTTTACTGTCTGGTAATTTACATTTCATGCAGCATGTTTGGCGCACACGATACATTTCACCAGAAGGAAATAATCGACTTTCCTCATCATGATAGAAAGCAAAAGATTTCATATGGCAGATTTGTTGCCATTCCTTTCGCCAATCTACTTGTTGTGGCATTTTCTTTGGTCCATCTTCTGTAAACAGCTTACGTAACGCAATATATACATTTTCAAGTAGTATTTTCTTAGACACTTTTGCTGTAGCAGAGAGCACCTCGACAAATGGTAAGATAAACTCCACCACTAACTTTCTAGCGGTCCATTCTTCTCTTACAGTATGCACAGGACAGTTTGTCACGTGTAGAGTAGGTACCCACTTATCACTATCCCACCTACTTGCAAAATATAGGTTAGCTTTTGGCAAGTTATAAAGTTTGTTGGTTAAAAAGTGCATGCTAATTGCCCATGAGAATACAGGCATAACTCTTTTTAGAAGTAAGGAAGCTGTCACTCGTATATTCGGTGCTTGCATCTCTTTCTTTAAACGTTGTAACTCTTCTCTCACTTTTTCTTTATTTGTCCAGTCAGTTAAATGCCATGCTGGTATATGGTCTTCTGGAAGTTGAAAACGAATGTTCTTTGGTTGTATTGGAGATAATTTGTCCATCATTTTCCACCTCTTTGCTTAAACAATAGATATATAAAATATGGTGCACCAACAGCCGCTGTAAAAACACCTGCTGGAACTTCTAAAGGAGCGATAACAGATCTTCCAACCCAGTCAGCTATTACAACTAGTGCAGCCCCAATAATGGCTGCCATAGGAATTAGTGCGCCATATTGTGATCCAACTAAACGGCGTGCTAAATGTGGTGCCATTAATCCTACAAATCCAATTCCGCCTGCAAATGCAACCGCACCACCCACTAACGCTGTACTCACTAGTAATAGAATAAAGCGTTGCCTTTGTACATTGGCTCCCATTGATGTAGCTACATCTTCTCCCATCTCATGTAAATTAATATGTCTAGATAAGTAGATACTGATAAGTAAAAACACTAGAATCCATGGGAGTAAAATGCCCACTTGTGACCAATTGGAGCCGTTTACCGAACCCGTAATCCAAATATTCGCTTGGCTCGCTCGATAAATTGGTCCCATTAGCATTAACAAGGTAGTTGTAGCATGTAAGAATAAGGACATTCCAATACCGATTAGCACTAGCTTTGTAGGCGAAATTCCTCCGTTCCAAGAGAACCAATACACTAGAACTAATGCGGATAATGCACCTAGGAATGCAGCTAAGGGTAACCAGTGAATAGATACCGTTAAAGAACCGTTTGAATCACTCAATAATGTTAAAAAACCAACAACGAATACACTTGCTCCGCCTGTTAGACCGATAATATCAGGTGAAGCTAATGGATTTCGTACAATTCCTTGTAGTAAAGCACCTGACACAGCTAGTCCAATTCCAACTAGAAGAGAAATTAGTATCCTTGGTAAACGGAAATCCATCACGACTAGCTGGTGCAATGTGTCCCCTTGTCCACCGAGTGCTAATACTATTTGCCACGGATTAATGAAGATCTCTCCGCTTCCTAGAGACAATAGTGTCACAACTAGTAAAACGAGAGCAGCAATACTAATCCTTTGTAAAGCTTTTCTATCTAACAGAATGGAGTACTCCTTTTTACCAACACGAACTGGTATATAGCGATTCATGATGAACGTACCCCTTTCCTTGCGATGTAAATAAATACTGGTGTACCAATTAGTGCAGTCATTACGCCTACTGGTATTTCTTGCGGCATAATAACATACCTGGATACGATATCAGACAGTAATAGAAGATTTGCTCCCAGTATTGCTGAGAAAGGTAACACTACTCGATGATCTGTTCCCACAAGTTTTCTAACCATGTTTGGTATGACTATTCCAATAAAGCCAATTGGACCAGCTACCGAAACAGCTCCTCCTGCCAATAAAATAACGATAAGTCCAATCATCACTTTCATAAACGTTGTTTTTAATCCTAACCCTGTAGCAACATCATCTCCCATTGCAAGTACGTTAAAGGAAGAGGCTAAGAACAACATGATTCCAAAACCAACAATCATATAAGGCAGTACAGCCCAAAGTAAATCAAGACTTCGACCTGATACGGAACCCGCTAACCAAAATAATACTTGCTCTAGTGCAGACTCATTTAATACAAGAAGACCTTGTGTCATAGAGCCGAACAAGGCAGACATAGCTGCACCAGCTAACACAAGCTGCATGGGTGTCAATCCTTTTCCATCCAAAGCTCCTAAACCAAAAACCGTCATCATGGCGATTGCAGCCCCTAAGAATGCAAACCAAACAAACGTTTGAAGAGACGTAAAAGAAAACACCGAAACTGCTAGAACGACTCCGAGTCCAGCACCAGCATTCACACCTAATATTTCAGGAGCCGATAATGGGTTTTTCGTTAATGTTTGCATTAAGACGCCTGATACAGCTAACGCCGCTCCAACAAATAATGCAATGACAGCTCGCGGAATACGGACGGATTGTATAACTAGATGTTCCGTAGAGTTAGTAAAATTCGTAAAAGATTGATATACGTCGAGAATAGTAATGGATTGATAACCAAGCACGACACTACCTAGAAATAATAAAAAGAGCATTACAATGGAAATACTAAATAATAACCAAAGTCTTATATGTGAAGACATCATACCTATATCCTTCCTGTTCATTACTTACTTAGTATTATACAGAAATTTATAGATAATGAAAATCGTTTTCATTTAAGTATTGACATAAGGTGACGGGTTTATTATGATGAATCTATTGAAAATGATTATCAATATTAAATGGGGGCATACAGATGAAAAAATCATTATTATTAGTTGTTATCGGTATTCTTGCTTTATTTGTAGCAGCTTGTGGATCGTCAAACAACGACACAACAGAAAAAGAACCAACAGGTGGAAATGAAAAAGAAACAACTACATATACAGTCAAACATGCAATGGGTGAAGCAACAATCGAAGGTACACCAGAAAAAGTGGTTATCCTTACAAACGAAGGAACGGAAGCACTTTTATCTATGGGTGTAATTCCTGTAGGTGCTGTTCAATCGTGGACAGGGGATCCTTGGTATGAGCACATTGCTGATCAAATGGAAGGCGTAGAAGTAGTTGGGACTGAAAGTGAAGTAAATGTGGAGGCAATCGCTGCTCTTCAACCTGATTTAATCATTGGTACAAAACTTCGCCAAGAAGCTATTTATGAGCAATTAAATAAGATCGCACCAACAGTTATGTCTGAAACACTTAAGGGTGACTGGCAAGAAAACTTTGCTCTTTATGCAGAAGCTTTAGGGAAAACTGCAGAGGGTGAAACAGTAATGGCAGACTATAATGCACGTGTTGAACAATTAAGTACTGACCTAGGCGACCATCTAACCAAAGAAATTTCAATGGTTCGTTTCTTAGCTGGTGATACTCGTATTTATCACAAGGATTCTTTCTCTGGTATTATCCTTGATCAACTTGGATTTGCTCGTCCAGATGGCCAAGATGTAGATGATTTCGCAGAAAAAGGCGTAACAAAGGAACGTGTTAGTGCAATGGATGGAGATGTTTTATTCTACTTCACGTACGAGACTGGTGACGGAGAAGGAGCCAAAATGGAAGAAGATTGGTTGAACGATCCTCTATTCCAAAACCTTGAAGTAGCGAAAGCTGGTAACGTGGTAGAAGTTAGTGATACCATTTGGAATACAGCTGGTGGTGTTTTAGCAGCTAACAAGATGTTAGATGATATTGAGGATTACTTCTTAAAATAAGATTTGACGGAACTGCACAGAATGTTTGTGAAAACAAACCACTCTGTGCAGTTTTTATTATGGATTTCCTTGCATTGTATACTTATATATCTTGTTATCGTGTGCTCTACTCCCTTCTTTCACCACTTTGACCACACGTTATTTACGTAACGTGTGCTCTACTCTCTTCTTTCACCACCTTGACCACACGTTATTCCCGTAACGTGTGCTCTACTCCCTTCTTTCACCACTTTGACCACACGTTATTCCCGTAACGTGTGCTCTACTCTCTTCTTTCACCACCTTGACCACACGTTATTCCCGTAACGTGTGCTCTACTCTCTTCTTTCACCACCTTGACCACACGTTATTCCCGTAACGTGTGCTCTACTCTCTTCTTTCACCACCTTGACCACACGTTATTCCCGTAACGTGTGCTCTACTCTCTTCTTTCACTATCTTGAACACTCGTTAATTCTTTTTCTCTCCCTTATAATTCTTGTCCCAACTATCATTTTCCAGTTCCCCACATAAAATCGGCATATTAGGTGAAAATACTGGTATGTCAGTGGAAGATTGGAGATTAAAGTATGTGGTGGAAATTCAAATCAGCAGAACAAAAGAAAAAAGAACTACTCGATAAGAAGCTCTCTTCTCATTTTGACTTTATCTCTTCTGGGTCTATTGACTATAAGCAAATATTTTTCACAAACAAACATGATCATAAAGAGTATGTACTTATTTTTATTAGTACGTTAATTGATGACACCATTCTTCAAAAAGACGTTTTACCTTATTTATATAGTGAACGGTTTACAACCTTAGAAAATATCAAACAAACAATACCAATTCCTGATATCGAATACACAAATGATGTAAAAGAATTAGAAAAAAAATTGTTTCATGGTTATGCACTTCTTAAAGAAAACAATACTACTTCACCACTCGTATTTATTTCAGCTCCACAACAAGTGGTGCGCTCTGTTACTCAACCAGAAATTGAATTTAGTGTAGTGGGGCCAAAAGAAGCTTTTGTAGAATCCATGGATAAGAATGTCAATTTAATCAGAAAGAGATTACCCATAAAAGAACTGACCGTAGAACAGTTTGAAGTTGGTTCACTTTCCCAAACTAGAATTTCCTTAGCTTATATAAAAGGGATTGCAAATGAAGAAAATGTGGAAACGTTTCGGCAACGTTTGAGGTCAATCGATTTTGACTTAATAACGGATAGCTCTTATGTTGAGCAGCTTCTAGCAGATAACGTCCATTCTATTTTCCCACAATTGTTAGATACGGAACGTCCCGATCGTGTTGTTGGAGTCCTGGCAGAAGGAAAAGTAGTAGCTATAGTAGATGGATCTCCTCATGCTTTAATTGGTCCAACGACACTAGTAGAATTCTTCAGCTCTTTTGATGACTACTACATGAATTGGTTTGTTTCTTCGTTCTTTCGAATGGTCCGATTGTTTGCTGTTGCCTTTTCTATTTTAATATCACCAATTTACGTAGCTGCTCTGACTTTTCATTATGAATTGATACCGAAAGATTTACTAGCGACGCTGATATCGTCAAGGCAGGATGTCCCTCTTCCTCCTTTATTAGAGGCGTTGTTTTTAGAGTTAACTATTGAACTACTTCGAGAAGCTGGCGCAAGATTGCCAACCAAAGTCGGTCAGACGATTGGTATCGTTGGTGGGATTGTAATTGGAACAGCTTCCGTTGAAGCAGGAATTACGAGTAACATTCTTTTAATCATTGTTGCTCTATCAGCACTAGCATCCTTTACTACGCCAATTTATAAAATTGGTAACACCATTCGTATCCTGCGATTCCCGTTTCTTTTCATGGCTGCGATTTGGGGATTACTTGGTATCGTTTTCTGTTTCTGTGTCTTATTAACGCACTTGTTACGATTAACTTCTTTAGGTAGACCATATTTAGAACCGCTATTTCCACCAAGATTATCTGATATGAAAGACGCCTTTATTCGCTTTCCATTTGGATTGCAATTTAAGCGACCTGGTTATTTACGGACAAAACAGCCTGTTCGTTTTGCACCTTCTGAAGGTAAAAAACGACTGGATATTGATGAATAAAGAAAGGTGGTGAAGTGGATGAAGAGTATCCCAGAAGCCAAAAAGATCTCTCCGTATCTAGCTTTTTTTCTCATACACTCTACTCAGGTGGGTGTTGGTGTTCTAGGATTTCAACGTATTGTTGCTAGTGAAGCTGGATATGACTCGTGGATATCCGTTATCGCTGCTGGGCTCTCCATACACTTTATCTATTTCTTTATGTATGGTCTTTTGCAAAAGGGTGGCGGCGATATCGTTGGTGCACACAGGACACTTTTTGGTAAATGGTTAGCCAAGCCATTAGATCTGTTCTTTGCAGTATATTTTATGTCTTTGTGTATGACCGCTTTACGGACGTACATAGAAGTTATTCAAGTATGGATGTTTCCTGAAATGAATGGTGTCATCTTTGGCGCAGCCTTTATGGTTTTAAGCGCATATGTAGTTAGTAGTGGCTTACGAACAGTGACAGGGATATCGTTCTTTGGCATGATACTTCCCTCTTATTTAATTCTCACGTTTTTTTTCACTATTCCCTTTGCTCAATATCGTAACTTTTTACCCCTTTTTGACCATAATCTAACCGAATTGATTAAAGCTAGTATAAGTATGTCTTTAACGTATCTCGGATATGAAATGCTATTAATGATTTACCCTTTTATAAAGAGACCCGAAGAATCAAAGAAATGGACTCATGGTGCGTTAGTAATAACAACGGGTCTTTACACTCTAACAGCACTAGTGACGTTTTCTTTTTTTAGTGAAGAACAACTTACCAAAACTGTTTGGGCTACGTTAAGTATTTGGAAGATAGTTCAATTACCTTTCGTAGAACGGTTTGAATATATTGGGATAGCTAACTGGTGTTTAATCATCTTACCTAATGTCTGTGTACCACTATGGTGTGCAAGTCGAATACTAAAGAGAAGTTTTCGTATGCGCCAAAGAACTGCTATGTGGTTTTTTGTCATCTTGATAGTTGGTTGCATACCACTTTTAGACTCACGTTTAGCGGTAAATACACTGAATGACGTAGTAGGAAAAATTGGTTTATATATAAATTACATCTATATCCCCCTTCTCTTTGCAGTCCTATTCATCAAAAGGAAGGTGTCCTCTCAAAATGAAAAAAAATAATTTACCTTTATTACTATTGCTATTTGTATTTTTAAGTGGTTGTGTAAAGCAAGAAGTAATAGATGAATTAAACGTAGAGAGTATTGCCGGATATGACGTTGGATCTAAGCCGGATAAAATTTTAGGCACAGTCTCCTTTCCTATTTATCAAGCAGACAAATCCGTTGAGAATATTGTTTTAAGTGATGAAGCTGTTTTAAGTCGTGAGCTTTTATCTAAACTTGATAAGCAATCGTCTCAACCGCTCGTTACCGGAAGCTTACGAGTCGTTTTATTTGGGGAGAAATTAGTGACACAAGGAATTTTACCCTTGGTAGACTCTTTACAACGAGATTCTAGTATTGGGTCAAGAATGTATCTAGCAATTGCAAAACCCGAAGCTGGAACTCTGTTGAAAGGAAAATATGGAAGAGGAGATAATGGTACGTACGTTAGTAATTTAATCTCGCACAATATGAATCAACGCGATGTACCCAAGTCTAACCTTCATGTGTTCCTTAGAGACTATTACCAAAGAGGAAAAACCCCGTTCTTACCAATTCTCACACAAGTTGGTGATGGTCAACTAGAAATATCAGAAATCGGTTTGCTGGATGCTGATAAACTAGTAGATACTATTCCCTTAGAAGATATGTTCTTTTTTAAAGTAATGGTTGATCAGTTTTCTGAAGGGTCTCAGTTAGTAGAAATTGAAGAAGGCGAAGCAACGGTAAGAAGTATTAATTCACGGTATAAATTTACATATGATCAAAAAAAGAGTAATGAGTTTAAAATTGATATTACGTTAAGAGGCATTATTAGAGAGTATTCTGGTAAGTTACTAACCCAAAAAGAGATTGAGAAACTTGAAAAAAACTTAAACGATATGATTCATGAAAAGTGTACAAAACTAGTCAATAAATTCTTGGAATTAAACATTGATCCTCTAGGATTAGGATATTACGCTAAGACAAGCTCACGAGGTTTTGATTGGAAGGAGTGGGAAGATAATTATCAAAATTTAACTATTTCTGTTTCTGTTGATGGTAAAATCATTGAAGCTGGTACAATCGAATAATGAATGTTTACGTGAGCATGTACTACAATTTGTAGCAATAAATGCGTTGTTAATCGTTAGTTGAGGAGATTCAGTTAAGAGCAGGCCACATCACGTGGCCCTTCTTGAATTGTTAATGCTCACGTAACAAAAAACAGCAGTCATCAAAACTGCTGTTTTCTTATGCAAACATATACTTTTTATAATGATATCGGATGGATAAGATAAGTCCAATTGCCATCATGTTAGCTAACAACGAACTACCTCCGTAACTTATAAACGGTAATGGGATACCTGTAATAGGAAGCACGCCAATCGTCATACCAACATTTTGGACAACATGAAATGTTAGCATAGAGATCACACCAGCACAAATATATCCATAGAACTCATTGTTATTTTGTAACGCAGCTTTTGTTACGTGATAAATTAGCATAAAAAATAAAGAAATTAGTATACTAGCGCCAATAAAGCCAAACGTTTCTCCTACAATAGCAAAGATAAAGTCTGAATGGGCTTCTGGAAGGTAAACTTCCCGGTTACCCAATCCTTTTCCACCAGTCTCTCCAGAACCTATTGCTAAGAAAGACCTAGTGAGCTGATAACTATCTCCACTCGGATTGTTATAAGGGTCTAGCCAAGAGTAAATTCTTCGCAATTGATACGGTTGAACACCAAAGTATTTTTCTAACCATTCGGGATGGACTAATACTGCATAAAAAATCGCAGAAATAAGTACAATCGCTCCCGAGAACAAAGGGACAAGTATTTTCCAAGTAATGCCCCCACTACAATTAACCCTAAGAGAATCGAAATAATTACTAAAGCCGTTCCTAAATCTGGTTGCGTCATAATTAAAGCTAGTGGAACAGCTGTAATCCCTCCTAGCTTAATCATCAACCACAAATCCGTTTTCACTGTTTTTCTAATAAATTTTTCATGATGCTCTACAATTAATTTTGAAAGGACAATTATTAGGAAGATCTTCATAAACTCGGATGGCTGTACAGAACCTGCTCCAGGGATAACATACCAAGCTTGTGCTCCATTTATGTAAGGAGTAAAGTTCGTTATGGGAGCAACTGCTAGCCCGAATAATAGAATAATACCTACCGCATATAAATACCAAGATAACTTTTTTAGCTGGTCTGAATCAAATCGCATAACAAATGCAGCAGCAATTGTTCCGATTACATACCATTGAATCTGTTTAAAAACAAAGTTGCTACTATATTGTTTAAATGCTCCAGATTCTGCTGCATATATAGAAACACAACTGAAGATTGCCATTAATAAAACGGTTAAAATAACCCCATAATCTACTTTTGAACTTGTCTTGGAGTAAGACGACACGTAGCTCACCCTTTTCTTTTGTCACTATCCGTCATTATATCATGAAAAATTCATTCTTAGCATGAGAAAAGGGGGCCATTGTTAAAATTCATGTCTTATGACTTATCTTTACTAAAGTGTTACAATCCATCCAGCCACTGCTGTTAATAATACTACTAACCAAGCTGGTACTTTCCACGATTGAAGAGCAACATAGGCTACGATGACGATAACAAAATCCCAAACTTCTATGACAGAACTTGTAAATATCGGGTCATATAATGCAGCCAACAGAATTCCGACAACTGCTGCATTAACGCCCATTAAAGCTGCAGTAAAGGTTGGCTTTTTACGAATAGAATTCCAAAATGGTAAGACGCCAATTATTAATAAGAAAGATGGTAAGAACATAGCAGCGGTTGCTAAAAGAGCTCCAGGAATCCCTTCCATGATAGCTCCAAGATAACTAGATAGCGTAAATAAAGGACCAGGAACAGCTTGAGCAGCACCGTACCCCGCTAAGAAAGTGGAGTCACTCATCCATCCTACAGGTACCACTTCTCTCTCTAACATTGGTAAGACTACATGCCCTCCACCAAAAACAATCGATCCTACTCGGTAAAACGTATCAAATATCGCTACATACACAGAGTCAAAAACAGTTCGTAGAATAGGTAGTATTACCAATAGCGCAAAGAAAATCGTTAATGCTATCACTCCAGTAGACTTCTTAATAGATAGGGCTAAATCTACTCCCTCTTGCACCTTTTGATTTCGATATAATGCAAAACCAATGACACCTGCAACAACGATGATTCCAATTTGCCCTATAGCAGATGGTATTAACAATGTGGTAATTGCCGCGAGAGCAGCTATCGTCATTCTTTCACGATCTGGAGCTAGGTTTTTCCCCATTCCCACAAGTGCTTGAGCTACTACAGCTACTGCAACTAACTTTAATCCATGAATGATTCCATCTACATTCACTCCACTTCCTTGTACAAACAGAGCAAATAGCATAAGTGCAATAACGGAAGGCATAGTAAAACCAAACCAAGATAAGAATCCGCCAAGAAGTCCTCCGCGTACCATTCCAATAGCAATGCCTACTTGGCTACTAGCAGGACCTGGTAAAAACTGACACAGCGCAATGATGTCTGCGTATGCTTTCTCGTCCATCCAATTACGCTTTTCAATATATTCATTTCGAAAATACGCTAAATGTGCAACTGGTCCTCCGAATGATGTAAAACCTAGCTTAGTGGATGCACTTATTATTTCTTTATAGTTCTTCCAACGACTCATTTCTTCACACTCCATAAGTAAAATTCCCTATAATCATAAAGGAACAGACGATGGTTGAAAACCTTTCAAATGCTAATTTACAAAGATGTAAACACAAAAATTCTGTTTCTTCCTATTTAATAATATTTACTAAAAAAACTTTCCCACTCTTTTCTCTAAACAGAAGATTTGCTTCCCTTCTTCTCATTCAGTACAATACAGATATTAGCAAATCCAACTAGGGGGTTTTTCCATGAAACCAATTAATACAGAAGAAAACTACAGAAGTACAATTGAACAAGATCAACCTGTTATCATTAAATTCCATGCAGACTGGTGTCCTGATTGCCGAAGAATGGATATGTTCATTGATGATATTATGGCTGACTACAATCAATATCAATGGTTTGATATTAACCGTGATGAATTACCTTCCATAGCAGAGGAACAACAAGTGATGGGTATCCCGAGCTTATTAGTGTTCAAAAACGGAGAAAAACTAGCGCATCTTCATAGTGCAAATGCGAAGACTCCTGAACAAGTTCGTGAGTTTCTTTCTTCTTTATAGGACGAAAGAGGCTTTTACAAAATTAAAGATCACGTCGAAAAGGTACATTCGTTTTTTGAATGTACCTTTTTAGCTTGGATTCCAGCCTCTTCTCTATGTAATAAAAATGTGAAAATTCTCCCTTTTACCTCCATATATTACTAATAAAGTATTTTTTTTAATACTTTTTATCTATATCCAGATCTCATATTTTGGATTCTGACTCGTAAAAAAAGAAAAAACGTCTGAAACCATCAGAAAGACGCATGCCTTTCCTACTTATTGTCACATTCTTTCATTCCACATACATTAATAGATAGAAAGAGATAAAGAAAGGTAGGAATACTATGAAGAAACTATTAGCAGCACTTAGCACGACCATTTTATTAGCCATTCCAACTATTGGACATGCTTCTACGAATTTTTCTGATGTCCCTTCTTCTTTTTGGGCAAAAGAAGAAATAACTCGTTTAGCGGAAGCCGACGTCATCTCTGGTTTTCCAGATGGAACATTTAAACCAAGTCTGTCTGTTACAAGAGAACAAGCAACCCTATTGTTAGGTAGAACACTAAAGCTATCCAAAACACCTAGTGGTTCTGTATCGTTTTTAGATGTAAACAAAAATACGGAAGCATATGCCTACTTAACACAGTTTGTTCAATCGGGAGTTTTTGTTGATAGCACTAGTTTTCGACCTAAAAGCCCATTAACTAGAGCGGAGATGGCGAAAATTTTAACCACTTCTTTCTCAATGAAAGGAACAGCCTCTCTACCATTCACAGATGTACCAAAAGGATATTGGGCTGAAACGCATATCAAGCAATTAGTAGCAAATAACATCACGGCTGGGACAACCTCAACTACTTACTCTCCTGGAAGTTCTGTGACGAGAGCACAACTAAGTGCATTTATTGATCGTGCACTAGGTAACTCTTCTGCTCCAGCGGTCTCTGAAAATGAAAAGTTTGCTGCTGAAGTACTATCTCTAGTAAATCAAGAAAGAAGTAAAGCTGGGTTAAAAATATTAGAGTTGGACACTGCTGTTGCTTCTGTTGCTACAAAAAAATCAGAAGATATGAGAGACAACAACTATTTCAGTCACACTTCCCCAACTTACGGAAGTCCATTTGATATGTTAAATCAGTTCGGCATATCGTATCGTGCAGCAGGTGAAAACATTGCCGCAGGACAACGAACTCCAGAAGAAGTAATGAAAGCGTGGATGAACAGCCCTGGTCATAAAGCGAACATCCTTTCATCAAACTACACTCATTTAGGTGTAGGAGTTGCAAAAGGTGGATCTTACGGGATGTACTGGACGCAGATGTTTATTGGGAAGTAAGAAAAGCGTAAGGCGCGCGTTTAGATGCGGCAGTAAACTTCGGAAGACCGAGTTGGCAGCTCTTCAGCCAACGGAGGGCTTTCGGAGTTTACCGAGCATCTGCGCACCTGTAGCTAGACATCAAGAAAAGCGTAAGGCGCGCGTTTAGCTTTAAAGTACTCCCTTTTAAAAGAGATAAAATAACAGGTCTTTCCTCTTTGAAGGAGAGCCTGTTTTTTTGTTTAAAAAGATTTGTATTTACTATAACTCTGCAGAAATCACGCTATATATACCATTGGGAGGGATTGGAGCGGAAGGGGGCGACTCCTACGGGAAAGGTGGGTAGCTGAGACCCCACAGGAGTTAGGAGCGACAGCGACCACGACGAGGAGGCTCAGCTGCCCGCCCCGTGGAAAGCGTCCCCCTGCAGCGGAAATCCCCTGCAGTCATTTAAGCCTCGTTTTTTGATATACATACGCCTTTTTACACATATAAAAGTCACATAAAACTCTATTTGTAACACCTATCCTACTTTCGTAACGCATCTGAAAGACTGTAATGAAACTGTATTATAAGAATGTTTTTTCCTCTTTTACCCTCTAATTCATACATTGTCCACTTATCTAAACAAAAAGTCTTACCAAAACAAATAAATCTACTACATATAACCAAATTATCTATCAAATAATTCCATAATTTGCGTATCATATAAGCCTTTTGTCACCTGTTGCAAGATTGCTAGATTCTTTATAAGCTAGTCTCGTACCACAGCAAAACAAACACGAAAGGATGATTTCTTTTATGAAGAAGTACGCAATCGCGTTAGGAACTACATTAATGTTAGCTGTACCAACTATTGGACAAGCAGATGCAAATACTGCTGATGTGCAAGTGAAAGTTCAGAAACTAAATTCTTTAAATATAGAAAGCATTTTATCTGATATTCAAAACGGAACATTCTCTTTAGATAAAAACTTATCTCAAGAACAAATCAACAATTTATTAAAACAAGCTCTTCAAGGTGCGAACGGACACACTCAAATGACTCCAGCGCCTGAACAAAAGCCAGCTCCAGAGGCACCTAAACAGGAAGCACCTAAAGCTGAAGCACCTGCTCCTGCTCCAGCACCTGAGAAAGTAGAAGCTCCTGCTCCAGCACAACCTAAGGAAGAAGTAAAAGAGGAGGCTCCTGCTCCAAAGCAAGAAGCACAATCTTCTGAAGATAAGCAATTTGCAGCGCAAGTTCTAGACTTAGTAAACCAAGAACGTCAAAAAGCTGGATTACAACCAGTTCAATTAGATGAGCAAGTAGCATCTGTTGCAACGAAGAAGTCGGAAGATATGCGTGACAACAACTACTTCAGCCATACTTCACCAACTTACGGAAGCCCGTTTGACATGCTAAAGCAATTTGGTGTGAATTATAATAGTGCAGGTGAAAACATCGCAGCTGGTCAACGTACTCCTGAAGAAGTAATGAAAGCTTGGATGGAAAGCCCAGGTCACAAAGCAAACATCCTATCTTCTAACTTTACTCACCTTGGTGTAGGTGTAGCGAAAGGTGGATCTTACGGAGTATACTGGACTCAAATGTTTATCGGTAAATAATTGACACTTTCCAAAGCTTAGAGGATTTCCTCTAAGCTTTTTTGTATGTAATTGATCTCTCAACATCCCTTTGCTCAGCTCGCGAAGAGACCCTAATCACTCCTATGTTCTTTTTACATCCCTCGATGTAACTCATTCATGGACTACACAAGACGTTTGATCACTGTTTACCCTTTTTATCCCTAAACAAAGGAGACTCCTCTAAAAGCAAGCCACACCACGTGGCTAACGATGAGTTGTTACTGGTCACGTAACAAAAAAGAGCCTCTGCAAGCAATGAACACTGCTTACAGAGACTCTTACTTTATATTAGTGACGCGTACCCATAACACTTTCTGCTAAGTTTACTGCATGGTCACCAATACGCTCTAAGTTACTCACGATATCTACGAAAATAACACCTGCGTCACCAGAACAAACCCCTTCATTTAAGCGCACAATATGTTTCTTACGTAAAACACGTTCCATGTTATCTATCTTCTCTTCGTTAGCTAAAACTTGTTCTGCTAAACGAACGTCTTTTGTATCTAAAGCTTTTGTTGCATTTTTAAGTGTGGCAATCGTTAATTCCATCATTTCTGTTAACTCGCTTAAAGCTTGTTCAGATAGAGAGACTCGGTTATTAATACGGAAGTCAATCAACTCTACAATATTCTCCATATGGTCACCTACACGCTCTAAATCGCGTACTGAATCCATTAGGTTAGCATGAAGTGTTCTTTCTTCTTCTGACAATGACTTACCTGATAGTTGCACTAAATAAGCAGTTATTTTTCTATCTAAGTTATTAAGCGCATCTTCTGTTTGTAAAGCTATGTCAGCATGTTTCTTTTTGTTCGTGTGAATAAAGCTATTTGCTTCTTCTAAACCTTTTAAAGATAATGTCGCCATGCGGACTACTTCTTCTTTTGCTTGTCCTAAAGCAACAGAAGGTGATGTTTCAATGAAAACAGGATTTAAATGCTTAGGAGCATATTCAATAGCCGAATCTTCTCCGCGAATCAACTTTGTCACAATCCATGCTAAAACAGCAATGAATGGGAACTGGATTATTGTGTTTGCGATGTTAAATGTTCCGTGTGCAAATGCAATGGTCATAGCAGGTTCTAATTCTAACTTGTCTTGTAAAAATGAAATAAATGTTGTAAACGGAATTAATAAAAGTAAGAAAATAGCTGTACCAATTAAGTTAAACGTAACATGGACAGCTGCTGCTCTTCTTGCTGCAACAGAAGTACCAATTGCTGCTAGAACTGCAGTAATCGTTGTACCAATGTTATCTCCAAATAGTACTGGTAATGCCGCATCTAAGCTCATAGCATCTTGCGCGAATAATTCCTGAAGAATACCAATTGTAGCGGAAGAACTTTGTACAATTACAGTGAAAACTGTTCCGATAATTACCCCTAGAATTGGATTATCACTCATTTGTACTGTTAATTCTTTAAAGGCTTCCAAAGAGCGTAATGGCTTCATTCCATCACTCATAAGCGAAAGACCTAAGAATAATGCACCGAATCCAAATACAACTTGTCCTAAGTGATAAATTTTCTTCGATTTAAAGAAGAATAACAAGATTGCTCCAGCACCAATGATCGGTAAAGCATAGTCAGAAATCTTAATACCGATGATAAATGCTGTAACCGTTGTTCCAATGTTCGCACCCATGATTACCCCAATCGCTTGGCGGAACGTCATAAACCCGGCATTTACTAAACCTACAGTTAAGGCTGTTGTACCAGAACTAGATTGAATAAGAATTGTAACTAAGATACCTGATAGAACACCCATAAACGGGTTAGAAGTCGATTTTTCTAAAATCTCACGTAAACGATCACCTGCAGCATTTTGCAAGCCATCTCCCATATACTTTATTCCAAAAAGGAAGATCCCTAGTCCTCCAATAAATTGGAAGATCATCTCTTGGACATTATAATCCATTTTCCCACTCCTAATTCGACATATTTTGCGCACACCTCCGCAATTGTAAATAATTATTGAAGCATTTGTAAACCCAATTTACGATAAATTTACATAAAATTAATATTAGGAAACAGTGTAACTGGTGAATTCGATTCAGAGGGAGTTTTTTTGTGTAACATTATGCACATTTTTTGGAGACTCAACTAAATTCAGGTCACATCACGTGGCCACCGTTGAGTTGTTACTGTTCACGTAACAAAAAAACCTTCTCCGATAAGAGAAGGTTTTCGTATTAAGGTCGAATATATTCTACGCCAGAACCAGGACCGATCGGCAGACCAGTTGCCATCCAGATAAATAGCATCAGTACCCAGAAAATTGTAAAGGCAATAGAGTATGGAAGCATAACAGAAATAAGTGTACCTATTCCCACTTTCTTGTCATACTTTTGTGCAAATGCGATAACAATTGCGAAGTATGGCATTAATGGTGAGATGATATTAGTTGTAGAATCTGAAATACGGTATACCAATTGTGTTAACTCCGGTGAATATCCAGAAGACATCATTAAAGGAACGAATACTGGAGCCATAATAGCCCATTTTGCTGATGCACTACCAATAAACAAGTTGATCAATCCAGTTACCACGATAAAAGTAAGTATTAACGGGAAACCGTTAAATCCAGTTGCATCAATAAATTCAGCACCTTTAACAGCTAATACTGTTCCAAGTTTTGATTCTGCAAAGTATGCTACGAATTGTGCAGCTACGAAAGCTAAAACAAGGTATGATCCCATTGTAGCCATTGTATCTGACAACTGATTAGCAACATCTTTATCGTTCTTAATAGACTTTGTAATTAGTCCATAAACAAGACCTGGAATAAAGAATGTAAGTAAAATTACTGGTACTAGAACATGCATAAATGGAGTATTAACAAAGCTTTCTTCTCCTGCACGTAGAGGTCCCCAAGAAGGAACTACAAGTAATGCTAGTCCAACAAGTGTTAAAGCCATTGTAGCAAATGCTGCCCAAAGGCCACGCTTTTCTTCTGGACGCAAGTAATCTACTTCTTCTTTATGTGTACCTTCGTATTTATCTAAACGAGGTTCCACAATAAAGTCAGTAACTAATGTACCAATGATCGTAATTAAGAATACAGATGCGATCATGAAATAGTAGTTCATCGCATAGTTAATTGTTTCTGCATAAGCAGGATCAAAAATTTTCGTTGCTTCTACTGTTAAACCACCAAGTAATGGGTCAAGAGAAGTTAACAGTAAGTTTGCAGAGAATCCCCCAGATACCCCTGCGAATGCCGCTGCTAAACCTGCTAGCGGGTGGCGTCCAAGACCTGCAAATAGTACTGCTCCTAGTGGTGTTAATACTACATAACCAGCATCTGCAGCCATACTAGACATTACCCCACCAAATACAAGAGCGGCAGTAATAAGCTGACGAGGCACAGATGTAACTAGTCCACGAAGTGCTGCACTTATTAACCCTGAACGTTCTGCAATTCCGATACCTAACATCGTTACAAGAACTGTTCCTAATGGAGCAAAGCCTGTAAAGTTCGTTACAGCACTTTCGAATAAGTATAGTATACCTTCTGAACTTAATAGGTTTTTGACTGCGATCGTCTCACCTTCATTAATTGGGTCTGCAACTGTGACACCAAGAGATGAAAAGACGGCAGACAAAATCACTACTAATAAAGCAAAGCCTGCGAATAATGTTACTGGATCTGGTAATTTGTTACCAACTCGTTCAATGACATTCAAGAAGCCATTAACGAATCCAGATTTCTTTTGTGTCTCTTCCATATCTGACAACCTTTCTTGTGTGGAAATTTTCAAACAATTAACTAAAATGACTTTTAAATTATAAATAATCTTGTCGAATTTTGAAAGGGTATTTTCCAAATTCTAAATTATTTGAAATATATAGTGGCCAATTTTGTTACCTACGCAATATTTTAACCATTTTTAGGGTTATTTATATGTATTTAGGAGGGTATCAACCAATACTATTTACTTTAACATCGACATAGACATGCGCTTGGTTACAATACACTACATCACCTTGAGACCTTAGAGTTTTTCTTATTAAAATATCAAAAAACCAGCATCGCCAATTCGAATGCTGGTTCCCTACCTCTTATGAACCTGTCTTTCTAGTAGCATTAGGAAGTAAACAACGTCCTCTACCATATGGTATGCATAAAGGCGTTCCAAATAGTGGATCACTTGTTACTTGACAGTCCATGTCAAACACAGCTCTTACCATCTCACAACTAATCACGGACTCCGGTGTACCTTGTGAGTATACCGCTCCATCTTTAATGGCAACCAGGTTATGTGCATAACGGCAGGCTAAATTCAAATCATGGAGTACCATCACAATGGTTCTACCTTCTTTTTCGTTCAGTTCAAAGAGTAAGTCTAATATTTCAATTTGGTGAGTCATATCCAAGTAAGTTGTCGGCTCATCCAAAAGAATAATATCTGTATCTTGTGCAAGCGTCATGGCAATCCAAGCTCGCTGTCTTTGGCCACCTGATAATTCATCTACGGATCGATCTCTAAACTCTAACATGTTAGTAGAGTCTAGCGCTTCCAAGACTTTCGCTTCGTCTTTTTTCGTCCATTGTTTAATCCAAGATTGATGAGGATATCGACCTTGTTTCACTAGTTGATAAACAGTAAGTCCCTCTGGAGCTACTGGAGTCTGAGGTAAAATAGCCATTTTTCTAGCAATCTCTTTTGTTGATAAACTAGATATCTGCTTTCCTTCTAATAATACTGAA
This sequence comes from Mangrovibacillus cuniculi, assembly GCF_015482585.1. Taxonomy (NCBI): domain Bacteria; kingdom Bacillati; phylum Bacillota; class Bacilli; order Caryophanales; family Bacillaceae; genus Mangrovibacillus; species Mangrovibacillus cuniculi. Next base: position 2,122,974 of record NZ_CP049742.1, read on the forward strand.
CCATTATGAGGCTTTAATAACCTAGCTACAGATCGAAGGAGCGTCGACTTGCCACAACCATTACCACCAATGAACACAGTAATTTCACCTTTTGGTATTTCAATAGTTAAATCATCGATGATCACTCTTTCTCCATACCCTAGTGAAAGATTATTTGTTGCAATCGGTTGCTTCATGGTGGGCTCCTCCTTTATGTATTGTTAGTTCTCTAACAACTACATTATTCATGCGTCTATACTCATATGATAAATGATAACGGTTTTCATTGTCAAATAAAGAAATGCGCAAGGCGCGCGTTTAGATGCGGCAGAAAACTTGGATGGACCGAGGGCTTGTGCGTGACGTACTGTCTTCTGCGTTGGTGACGTGATGTCACCGGTTCTTAGTAGAAGGTCCACTTCAGCCACCACAGGCTTTCAAACTTTTCAGAGCGGTTGCCCACCTGGAGCTAGACACCACCTCAAGAGAACTAGACTGGCATCAAGCTTAAAAATCCTCTACCCACACTCTCCGACGGTCCTCAAATTGAAGGAATTTCCTTTTTCACGACCTACTCAAGCTTCTGACGGTCCTCAAATCGAAGAGATCTCCTTTTTCACGACCTTCTCCCGCTTCTGACGGTCCTCAAATCCAAGGAGTCTCCTCTTTTACGACTTTCTCCCGCTTCTGACGGTCCTCAAATCGAAGGGATCTCCTTTTTAACGACCTTCTCCCGCTTCTGACGGTCCTCAAATCCAAGGGATCTCCTCTTTCACGACCTTCTCCCGCTTCTGACGGTCCTCAAATCCAAGGGATCTCCTCTTTCACGACCTTCTCCCGCTTCTGACGGTCCTCAAATCGAAGGAATCTCTTTTCTCACGTCCTACTCCCTAAATTTGGAGGACTATCAAAACGTTAAAGTTGCTAGATAGTTGCCAAGTACACTACTATCCACCCTATTGATCAAACGTTTGTTTAATTTCTTTGTCGATTAATGGATGCTGATTTGCTATATAGAACATCACCATCTAAAGTAGTCTTACTAATCCCAATCCGTATACAAATCAGTTCTACGATCTCTCCACGTTGTAACCGATCCCTTGGCCCTTACTTGATAAAGTAAATCTAGATTAAGGTCGGCTGTCACTATTTCATCGTGGTTCAGTTCACCCTCCACTAATATCCCTCTTGGTGGGAATGGGATATCGTTAGGCGTAATAATTGCTGCCTGACCAGTGTTTGCTCTCATGAAATCCACAGTTGGTAATGCACCTACTGTACCTGTTAACACTACATAGACTTGATTCTCTACTGCTCTTGCATGGCTAGTATAACGAACTCTGTAAAATCCGTGTTTATCGTCTGTGCAAGATGGACAGAAGATGACGTCCGCACCTTTTGCACGGGCCATACGAACAATCTCGGGGAATTCTATATCATAACAAGTCAGCATTGCTACTTTGCCAAAAATAGTGTCAAATACTTTTAGCGATTCTCCCGCTTCCATATTCCATTCTTCTACTTCTGTAGGAGTTATGTGTATTTTGGGTTGTTCTTCCACTCTGCCATCTGGATAAAATAGATGCGCCATATTCAGTAATTTTCCTTTGCGCTCTACAACATGTGTACCTCCAACAATGTGCATATCATACTTAGCAGCCATCTCTTTAAAAAGGTGAAGATACTGCTCGGTAAACTGCGGTAATTCATGTATTTGCAGCGCTTGTCCCTTCTCATTTCCAATGGACATTAACTGGGTCGTAAAAAATTCTGGAAATAAAACAAATTGTGTTTCATATTCACTAGCGGTTCTTATATAATGCTCAACCTGTTGAGCGAAATCGTTAAAACTAGATATGGTGTGTAAATGATACTGTACTGCGGATACTCTAAAATTCATGAGAAAACCTCCCTTAAATAACTCTTGGTAAAACTCATCCAGTCATGATTATGAAGAAATTAGAACAAAAGAACAACCTTTAAGTGTTAGAAAGAGAATAACCAATTTAGCTTCATTTGTATAAACTGTCTAAAGTGAAAATAGGCGGACCATTACATGTCAGAAATACTGAGTTGTTAATCAAGCATAAAAGTAGGCGATGATCATGACTAATGATCAATTAGAACTAACAGGAGCCTGGATACAAGCAATCGGAACTGTTACTGCAGCCGTTGGGGCTTCACCAATAAAAAAACTATCCAACGATTTTCTAGAGGATTTAGCCTTAATAGGCAATGAACTACAAGCAACAGGTAATGCAATCTTAGCGGGTACTTCTGATGAAGGTTCATTAGAACAGTTAGGAAATGCTGTGCAAGCTTCCGGTAATGTGATAGAAGTTGGTGGATATGTATTACCGCTTGAAGAAGAAACGCAAAATGATTTGTTTAATGCAGGAAATATTATTCAAGCCATAGGTGGAAGTGTTGCTTTATCTGCTTTATTTGATGGAACACCTGAAGTAAACGATTTGTATGACTTGTATGGAAACATCCTTCAGATTATTGGTAACTCCTTACAGGCCATTGGAGGTAATCAAAATTTATCTGAACAAGAGTCTTTTCAACTTAATTTTGTTGGAAGTTGGATTCAAGCTACTGGCTCTGTGATATCTGCAATTGGTGTATCTAAAGAGATCTTAAAAGATGACTCTACCGTACAAATAAATAAACCTCTTTCCTATCCTAATTAAAAGTAACATTCCTCTATGTATACATTTCTAATCATGTTGCAACCTATAAGTACGAATAGTACTAAAGGAGGTACTTATGTCAAAAGAGAAAATTATTTTGACCTCCCCTGAGATTGCAGCATTATGGTCACACTACATCCAATTTAGCGCTACTACGTGCTTTTATAAACATTTCTTACACCATATGGTTGATGAAGATATTCAATTATTGGTAGAGAGAACACTATCATTTGAAACAAAAAAGATGCAAGAGATAGCAGCAATTTTGGAAGAAGAGACTTTCCCAATTCCGCATGGTTTTACAGATCAGGACATCCAATTAGAAACACCAAGATTGTTTAGCGATTTGTTTGCTTTAAGTTTTGTTTATCGTGTAGGTCAATTACATGTACCAACGTTAGCTACCAATTTAACCAAAGTAGCAAGGACAGATGTCTTTCAATTCTTTTTAAATTGTCAGCAGGAAGCAACTCAACTATATAAAGATGCAATAGATCTAATGCTCAAAAAAGGTATTTACGATAGACCGCCTAAGATGCCTTATCCAACAAAAGTAGAATACATTTCGCCTGAGGAACATTTTCTTGGAAGTTGGTTTGGGGAGAAAAGACCTTTGCATGCAATGGAATTAAGTGAGATATTTTTTGCCATTGAGCGGAATTGTATTGGAATTTTATTAATGATGGGACTTTTACAAGTTACTAGCGATGTGGAACTAAAACAATATTTCCTTAAAGGCAAAAAACTTTCCGAAAAACAAGTAGAAGTATTAAATAAAGTTTTAAAAGACGAAGAACAGATAGGCAATATTCCCGTTAGCATAGAAGTTACTGATTCTACTGTGCCCCCATTCTCCGAGAAGTTAATGGCATTCTTGGTGACAACTACTACAAGTACTGGATTGTATTTAATGTCTTATGCTTTGTCGATGACGATGAGAAAAGATTTAAATGCAAAATATATTGCACTTATTGCGGAAATTGCAGAGTTTGGCCTAGAAGGATTTCAATTATTAATAAAAAGAGGTTGGATGGAAAAACCACCTCAACCTATTAATAGAAAAAATTTATATCGATAGAAGAGAAAGCCTTTAAGAGTAGAAACTCATAAGGGCTTTTCCTGCATGATCGTCATTATTATGCTGATTAGGTGTAAGGAATGAATAAGCAGATATCACAAGTAATATATACGCTACACCAGCTAATATCCACTTCTGTTTACTACTCATACCATACCACTTCCTTTTTTTAATGATATTCGTTGAAGTCTAAGTGCATTTAAAACAACCGATACAGAACTAAACGCCATAGCTGCTCCCGCTACCCAAGGTGCAAGAAGACCAATAGCAGCAATGGGAATTCCAATCGAGTTATAAGCAAATGCCCAGAACAGATTTTGTTTAATGTTCTTCACTGTAAATTTACTCATCTGAATAGCATCAGCCACAGTTGTTAGGTCCGCTCTCATTAACGTAATATCCGCTGCAGCAATGGCGATATCTGTACCCGTACCCATCGCAATTCCAATGTCTGCAGTTGCTAAAGCAGGAGCATCATTTATTCCATCGCCTACCATCGCCACCCGGTAACCTTCCCCTTGTAACTTTTGGATATGTGATGCTTTCTCTTCAGGCAAGACACCAGCGATAACATCCGTAATGCCAACTTCTTTGGCAATCGCATTGGCCGTTCTTTCATTATCTCCTGTTAACAGCACTACTTTGAGGCCCATCGCTTGGAATTTTGCGACTGCTTCTTTTGATGTAGAACGAACGGTATCTGCAACAGCAATGACACCACTTAACTCTTGGTTTATCGCTATTAGCATAGCTGTTTTTCCTTGTTCCTCATATTTTGTTAAAAGAGAGAAATCCCCTGTAACCGAGAATCGGTCCATTAGCTTTTTCGTACCTACTAAAACATGTTTTCCTCCTACAATAGCTTCTAATCCGAAACCTGGGATTGCCTCTGCGGATTCAACCTGTTCTAGCGTGTACCCCTCTTCTTTCGCATGATTCACAATAGCCAATGCTAAAGGATGTTCGGAAGAAGTCTCTGCTGAAGCTGTCATAATCAACAATTCTTCTCTATTATTCTGACCAACTACTTCTATATCTGTCACAACGGGTTTTCCCTCTGTGACGGTACCAGTTTTGTCTAATACAACGGCTGTAATATTCTTAGTCGTTTCTAAGTGTTCTCCACCTTTAAACAAAATGCCATGCTCTGCTGCTCGACCAGAACCTGCCATAATGGAAGTTGGAGTTGCCAGTCCTAACGCACATGGGCACGCAATGACTAGAACCGCTATCATCACTTCCACAGCTTGTGACGTGTTACCTGGATCTACAAGAAAGTACCAAAGAAGAAATGTAACCAAAGCGATTCCCACCACAATAGGAACGAAAATACCTGAGATAGTATCAGCTAGTCGCTGAATCGGAGCCTTAGAACCTTGCGCTTGTTCTACTATTTTTATAATTTGCGAAAGTGTTGTATCTTTCCCAACTTTTGTGGCTTCTAGGATCAATTGACCCGTCGTATTAGTAGTAGAACCTATTACTTCTGACTCTACTGTTTTTTCAATGGGTATACTTTCTCCCGTAATCATGGACTCATCAACGGAAGATGTGCCTTTTACTACTTTTCCATCTACAGGGATACTCTCCCCAGGTTTAACGATTACATGATCTCCGACTTGAATATCTTCAACAGGAACAATTACTTCCATGTTATCACGTAGAATAGTTGCTTCTTTCGGTCTAAGCCCCATCAACTTCTTAATCGCTTCCGAGGATCTGCCTTTTGCTTTCGCTTCAAAAATCTTACCTAGTAGCAATAACGTTAGTAGCACCGCACTTGTTTCAAAATAAAGTTCGACCATGCCAGTCGAACCAATAGATTTAATAGAAAGATAAATACTATAGAAATAAGCAGCAGACGTTCCCATGGCCACCAATACATCCATATTGGCGCTCTTATTCTTTAATGCTTTATAGGCTCCCACGTAAAATGGAGCACCAACAATGAACTGAACAGGTGTAGCTAAAGCGAATTGCACCCAAGGGTTCATCAACATATCTGGCAACCAAATAAACGAGGTAAAAGAAAAATGACTAACCATCGCCCAAAGTAAAGGGAAGGAAAGGATAGCGGCAAAATAAAACTTAGCCACTTGTTTCTCTTCTGCTTCTTTTCTTATTTGGTCTATATCCGATTTTTCTTCTTTTTTCTCTACTAATTCAAATCCTAGATCCTTTATGGCTGCCTTCATCTCTTGAGGATTTACTTCTTTTTCGTTAAACGTAACCTGAGCAGTTTCTAATGTTAAGTTGACTGCTGCTTTCTCTACCCCGGACATTTTAGAAAGCTTTCTCTCAATTCGATTCGCACAGGCTGCACACGTCATACCAATTACATCAAATTCCGCCGTTTGACTAATTACTCCGTACCCCAGATCATGAATCTTTTCTTTAATCGTTAACGCGTTGACAGAAGAAGAATTAGTCACAACCGTTGCACTTTCTAAAGCTAAGTTTACCGAAGCCTTTTCTACTCCCTCCATTTTAGTTAACGATTTCTCTATGCGATTAGAGCATGCTGCACACGTCATTCCGGTAATCTGAAGTGTTATTTCTTTTTGTTCCATAACCGTATTCCTCCTCACCAAAATACTTGTATGGGGTATATTTATTTTCAAAAATAATCGTGCACGTTTATGCACGATTCATCTCTTATAGTACGTCGTAACCTTGTTCTTCAATTGTTTCTTTAATTACTTCTAAATGAACTTTGGACTCATCAAATGCTACTTCTACTTTAGCATCTTCCAGGTTTACAGAAACTGTTTCTATACCATCTAATTTACCTACACTTGTTTCGACTGCTTTAACACAATGTCCACAAGACATTCCTTTAACGCTAAGTACTTCTACTGTCATTTTAAGCCCTCCTATTGTTAAGTTCAATTTTATAGTACTATACTCCTGTAGGGTATATCAATAGAAAATGTTTATTTTACCATTTTTTTGACTAAACCCATTAACTCTTCAATTGCTTCTTCTCCATTGTTCTTATGGATAGCATCCGCTACGCAATGATGTGTATGGTTTTCTAATAAATTTAAAGCAACTTTGTTCGTAGCCGCTTGAATAGCAGAGATTTGGTTAAGAATATCTACACAATAACGGTCTTCTTCCACCATTTTGTGTATGCCTCTTACTTGTCCTTCAATACGTTTTAATCTATTTAATAATTGTTGTTTATTTGGTTGATGAGCAGTCTTCATTTATACTCCCCCTTAGTATTAAGGATACCCTCTTGGGGATTAAAAAACAAGTACTCTGCTCCTTATCCTTTATAGGTGTTTGGTGGTCTCTTTGTTCTTAAAAAGACGACAATACCCAAAATGAAAGGTAGTCCTATCTGTACAGGTAAATGGAGGTACTTCGGAACAATTTCTAAGCCGATATAGAGATGTTCTGTTATGCTTTCACTCTTGTAAAAAGTGAGTAAATAAACGACCGACATCAAAGCAATAATGTGTATTTTTGTTAGTTTTAGCTTGAATAGTTGCATCAAGATTGTTAATGCTCCAAAAATGAACACGTAAATTTTAATAAATCCTCCACCAATCAATAATAGGTATGTAAAAATCTCAAAGTGTTCAATAATATCTAAATACGTAACCAATTCCATTGCCTGTACAAAAGGAAAGTAATGCTGATCGGCAAAGGTAGCATGTAATATCCCCATGGTTAACACCATTGTTACAACAATGATTGTTCCAGATAAAACAATAGGTATCCATGCCACTTTCATTAATTTTTGTTTCAGAGTAACTAGTGGGATTAGGACAAGAAATACGACTAATTCACCATAAGGAAAGGTAACCCCTCTCGGAAATACTGCTTCAAAAATCGGCTTCCACCCTTGTCCAAGGATCGGTAAAAGATATCTACCTTGAAATTCTTCAGAAGTAAAGCCTGCAATCCACAAAGTAACGGTAATGATGGAGAAGAAGACTAAAATGATGATACTACTTCTTGCTACCGCTTCCACACCTAAGATGACACAATACCCTATTACTACCAAAAAAGGTAAAACAGCAAAATTAGTAGGAGCATCTGGATAAATAATTTGAGTAGTAAAAAAGGCAAAGTCATTGGTCACCCTTGCAGCAATGTACAAGAAGTATAAGCAAAATAGGATGGCAACACCCTTTGAAAGAATTTTTCCGAATCCCAATTCTAAAAGAGGTACGAACTCTTTCCATGAACTTCTCTTCATAATAAGAAGATAGAAATAAAACAGCACAACCCCAATTACCATATCTACTATAGCAGCGACGATACTATCTTCCTTTACAGAAAAGTTTAGTCCAACAACAATCGTACTTCCCATTAAAAAAAGAAGCATCATCGCACAAAATTCTAAACGTGATATGGTAACCTTGTTCATCTTCTTACCTCCCTTAAAGACTTATAAACCAATATGCCCTGTACGAACCAAACTAACTTCTACATTAGTATTTATTTTTACTGTTGATAGGTAATCTTTATCTTCCTTTACTTGTTTCCAACTTTTCGGATCCTGTCTGTATAAGGTATCCTTAAAACGAAAAATGTCTATTCCATCAGAGATTGTCTTTTCGAAAAGAGCATCAATTTTTTCCTTATAAGTTTTCTCAAGTTGCTTTTCTAAACTATGCAAACCTGTTGATAAAGGTAATTTTTCCGTGCATGACAACTCTTCCACATTACCTTCGATTTGAACTTTCAAGTCAAAAGTATTCTCTTTTTTGACCTTTAATTTAGAACCAGTATGGATAGTATCCATAGTAAAAGTCTCTTCACTACCAGGACAATTCACAGACATAGATACAACCTGATCGATATTATAAATTAATGCTATCGTATTGCTTTCTTCTGAAGTGAAATAGGAATGAAGTTTATCGTCTTTAAGTACAGAGAATCCTCCAAATTCTAATTGCTCGGAAGGCGTAAAACCTTCTATGTTACTCTTAGTTAATCCTTTCTCTATATCCCCAACTATCTGTAAATATGGAAGCATGAGATCTCCACTAGATTCGTCTACAAGAATACTTTTTAATCGTTCCGGTGAATTCTTTATTAGTCTTCCATAGGATTGTTCCGTATTATGTAAAAGTGTACTAGCGTATAAAGAAGATAACTTCTGTTGTTGTGTGAAAATATGAAAGAACGTATCTGGACTGTATTCCTTTATTGTAAGAATAATTACGTTTGCGGGAATACGGGTATCACGAACGAGGTAGTCAATTGTTTTCGTGAGTCCCTCTTCCTTTAATAGTTGTTCCCCGAGCACAACCACCTGAAGAGTATCCAAGATCGGTTTTTTCCAACTCATTTTTTTAATTTTTTGAATGGCTTCCGGAACTGTCTTGCCCGATTGTGTATAGGTATATCCTCCAATTAGATCTTGTGCATCTTTCTTATTAGCAGCTGGGTTAAATATCTGTAAGCTCACAACATATTGTTCATCTACCTTTTCTACTCCAAGACCGGAAGCTAATTCTACTTGTTTCATGGTTCTGTTATTAATAGAACCTATAGTGAGAGCACCAATGATGACTAATACATAGATAACATATCTAAAATTTGTAATTTTCATCTTTACTTCCTCTCTTCACTTGTATCTTCCATCTGTTCCTCTTTGTGAAAAATGGGAATTCCCTTATCTGTCGTTGGGATTGGTTTACGTGTGAAAACGTCTCTAGAAATATCCACCCATTTAAAAGGCGCTAAAGGAGACATATAGGGCACACCAAACGAACGTAGAGAGCAGAGGTGAACTAACAAGGCAAGGGTCACAAGAGCTAATCCATATAAACCTAATAATGCCCCAACTAAAACTAATCCAAATTTTAAAAACCTTGCAGCATACCCCATACTAGCGATCGGTACAATACTGGACAATATAAAGGAAGAACTTACAACGGCTAGGGTAATTGGCTGGACTATTTGCGCTTCAATAGATGATTGACCAAACACAATTGCCCCAAAAAGAGATATGGTAACAATGACAGCTTGGGGTAACCTACTTGACGCTTCAAATATGGCTCCAGTTAATATAAGTACTAACAAAAGTTCCCATAGTGCTGTAAATGGTACTGCCTCTTGTTGGGCTAAGAAGCCAATCAGCAAATTTACCGGAAGTAGTCCTTTATGATAGGTTGTGATTGCAATATAAAAGGCAGGCATGTACGCAGCAATCCAAAATAGGATAAAACGCATCGGCCTAACTAATTTTAACGATTGACTGCTAATATGGTAGTCATCTGATGATTGAAAGAATTGATAAAAAAGTGCTGGAGCGATTAAGACATAAGGAGAGCCATCTACAATGATACAAACTCTCCCCTCCAATATTGCACCAGAAGCGACATCCGGACGGTCAGAGTTTAAGACTAAGGGAAAAAATGATTGTGATTCCTTTGTAAGATATTCGGAAATATAATTAGATCCTAGTACCGTTTTTAACGAAATCTCCTCTAACTTTTGTTTAATAGTTGATAGAATTTCTTCATCTACCATTCCTTTTAGATAAATTAACGAAGCAGAAGTATTGGTATTTTTTCCGTACACTTTTGTTTCAACAGTAAGTTTAGGATTTTTAATAATTTTTCTTATTAAAGCTATATTTGTACTCATGCTCTCTGTAAAGCCGATGTCTGGTCCTTCCACTGCTCTTTGGCCTTTTGGGCTAGTAACAGCACGATTCTCCCACTTCTCCGTTTGAGCAACAAGGATATCTTTTCCTTGCTCGTTAAGGATAATAGTGCACCCATCTAAGAGTTTGGTACCAGCTTCTTCTACAGTTTCTATTTCTGTAAGAGTAGTAATTTCTACAACGGACTGAATTTGTTTAGAAAGCGTACGATCCTGACTAATAGGAAAGGATTTGTTTAAGATAGGGTCCATTATGTGCTCTTGAATCGATGGTATGTCTACAATTCCGTCAATGTAAAGTAAGGATATTTTACTATCGTTAGCAGTTGTTAAATCTCTAACTTTAATATCTGAACTATCGCCTAAATAGGCTTTAATGTCCTCTATTTGTTTGTCTAAACTAAATACATTACTACTATTCATACCATTCACCCTTTATGGTTACGTTGTTAGTAGTATCTTCTTTACAGACAAACTTATGCCCTAGGATTAAACAGAAGAAATTCGTATTTTGCCGAAATATAAAAAACTGTAGAGGATCTCCCCTACAGTTGAAAAATTTTATATAATAAAAAACCACCAACAATATGTATTGGTGGAGACGGTGGGAGTCGAACCCACGTCCAAAGATAACGCCACTTAGGCTTCTACGAGTGTAGTTGGTATATTTGTGTTTCGCCGCTTCTTATGCCTACCAACAGGCGTCCGAGCAGCTAGTCTGATTATTCTCTTCCTTCGTCCCCAGACGGAGAACTCCGGCGTAGCCCACTAAATTTGAGCTCCTTACCCTACTACATGGGCGATAGAGGGGGGAGCAGCTGCATTAGGCAGCTAGTGCTAAATTATTATTTTTGCCAGTTATATTTAGGCGTGCGTTGATACGGAGCCGACCCTCCGACTCGCCACCCAAGCTCGAACTACCCCTGTCGAATCCGTAACGTCCCCATATAAAAGGGTTACAGGACCACATCAGTTATGAAGCTTGATGGGTTAAACAACGTCTTAGCTAACGTTGTGTTATTAGTATAACATATATCACACAGAATTCAATTAGTACATCTTTACAAGATTACCATTGGTTCTTGGCCTTAAATACCTTTTCCATCTCACGCTTTGCTTCTTTCTTCTTCAAATCTTCACGCTTATCATAATTCTTTTTCCCTTTAGCAAGACCGATTAATACTTTCGCGTATCCATCTTTAATATAAACCTTTAAAGGAACGATGGAATATCCTTGTTCTTTAGACTTGCCTATTAGCGTATTAATCTGTTTCTTGTGTAGCAACAATTTTCTTACACGTAAAGGATCGTGGTTATAACGATTTCCTTGTTCATATGGAGAAATATGAGCGTTCCACAAGAAGATTTCACCGTTATGGATCTTAGCGAATGCGTCTTTTAAATTCATTCTTCCTTTACGAACAGACTTAATCTCTGTCCCTTGTAACACGATTCCCGCTTCGAACGTTTCCTCTATAAAGTAATCAAAACGAGCTTTCTTATTTTGAGCAATTAATTGCCCTTCCCCTTTTGGCATGCATAAACACCTCTCTATGAACTGAAGTACTGCCACACCTATCGTGTGACAGTACTTCTTATACTAACGTCTTTTTTTCTTCTTTTTCTTAAAAGCAGGAGCACCTTCAAAGAACTTCTTGTTGCTTTTCTTTTTCGGTGGTCGTGTAGACCATTCTTCCGCTACACGCGGCTCCGCTGGTTTTTCTGATGATTTAGTAGTATCTGCCGTCTTTCTTTCTGGCTTTTTACGACCATCTGCTTTTTTCTTTCTATTAGCCGTTGTTGGATGATTTCCACCTCTTGTCGCACGGATGGTTCTAGGGCGGTCAGAATCCCTTCTTGGTCTGTTAGATTTCATGCCGACTATTTCAAAATCAATGGCACGCTCATCTTTATTCACGTCCACCACGCCGACAGTGATTTCGTCCCCGATTCTAAACACGCTTCCAGATCTTTCCCCAATCATAGCATAATGGCGCTCATCATAGCGATAATAATCATCCGTCATATGACTTACATGAATTAAACCTTCGATTGTATTTGAAAGCTCCACAAACATTCCAAAGTTAGTCACAGAACTGATGATTCCGTCAAACTCCTCACCAATCTTATCTAACATGAATTCCGCTTTCTTCATCTCATCTGTTTCTCGTTCTGCTTCCACCGCACGACGTTCCATTTTAGATGTATGATCTGCAATCTCGTCCATTCTACTTGCCCATTTAGCACGAGTCTCTTCAGATAAGTCACCTTCAATAAGGTACGTTCTAATTAATCGATGAACAATTAAATCTGGGTAACGTCTAATTGGTGACGTGAAATGTGTATAGAATTCCGTTGATAAGCCAAAGTGACCAAGGCTCTCAGGGTCATATTTTGCTTGTTGCATCGAACGTAACATAACCGTTGAAACAACCATTTCTTCTGGTTTACCAGCAACATCTTCTAAAATCTCTTGTAGTGCTCTAGGGTGAACGTCATTTGATTTACCTTTTACCACTAAACCAAAATTCGTAATGAATTCAAAGAAACGTTGTAACTTTTCTTCTTTTGGCTCTTCGTGGATACGGTATATAAATGGAACGTCCATCCAGTGGAAATGTTCAGCAATTGTTTCGTTTGCTGCTAACATAAATTCTTCAATTAGCTTTTCACCTACTGAGCGTTCGCGAAGAACGACTTCAAGAGGAGTACCATCTTCTTTTACCAATACTTTAGACTCTTTAAAGTCAAAGTCGATTGCACCGCGGTTCATACGTTTCGTACGTAGGATTTTCGCTAATTCTTCCATCAACTCAAACATCGGTACTAATGCTTCGTATTTCTCTCTGAGACTTTGATCTTTTTCCACTAAGATGCTATTAACATCAGAGTACGTCATACGCTCAGTTGTGTTAATTACACTTTGATAAATCTCGTGTTTTACGACTTCCCCTTGAGGAGTAATCTCCATCGTACAAGATAACGTTAAGCGATCTACTTGTGGATTTAAAGAACAAATTCCATTTGACAGTCGATGCGGAATCATTGGAATAACGCGGTCTACTAAGTAGCAACTTGTCGCTCTTTCAAATGCTTCTTCATCAATAGGGGAATGCTCTTGTACGTAATAGCTAACGTCAGCAATATGAACTCCAAGCTCATAGTTACCGTTTTCTAGTTTTTTCACTTGTACCGCATCATCTAAATCTTTCGCATCAGCACCATCAATCGTTACAATCATATCTTCCCGAAGGTCACGACGATTTTTAATTTCTGCGGGATCTATTTCATCAGGTACTTTTGTAGCTTGATCGATGACATCTTTCGGGAACTCTCCAGGAAGACCGTGCTTGTGAATAACAGACAAAATATCGACACCCGGATCATTTTTGTGCCCAAGGATATCCACAACTTCTCCTTCTGCACTTTTACGTCCTTCTGGATACGCTGTGATTTTCACCACTACCTTGTGACCTTCGACAGCACCCATGCTAGCTTCTTTTGGAATGAAGATATCATTTCCAAACTTCTTATCATCGGGAATAACAAAGCCGAAGTGACGACTCTCTGTGTATTCACCGACAACCTCTGAGACGCCTCGCTCGATTATCTTCATAACAAAGCCTTCTCGTCGCGATCCTGCTTTTTGCGTTTCGGCTACACGGACTAGCACTGTATCACCGTGAAGTGCGCCATTTAAATCACCTGGGGGAATAAAGATATCATCCATTCCCTCTTCTTCAGGGATTAAAAAAGCGAATCCCTTCGAATGACCTGTTAGACGTCCACGAACCAAATTCATTTTCTCAGGAATACCATACCGATTAGATCTTGTTCTAACAAGTAGTCCTCTGTCTTCCATATGGTTTAATGTTTTGACTAATTCTTTAAAGTCATCGGCTTCATCTAAGCCAAATGTCTCTTCAATTTCTTGGACAGTAAGAGGTTTATAAGCCTCTTCTTTCATAAATGTTAATAGGCGTTGGACTAGCTGTTCTTGTATGTCCATTCGCGCCTCCCTTCCTGGACGTTAAACAGTCCAATTAAGCGATTCTAAGAACTGATAAACATCTTCATGCAACTGTTCTTTCTCTTTATCTAATGTTATGACATGTCCTGACTCTTCAAACCATTTAATTTGCTTGTCTGGAGATTCAATGGAGTCATAAATAATATTTGCACTATCTGTGTTAATCATGTGGTCATTTCGAGCTTGAACAACAAAAGTTGGAGCATAAATCATATCGACATTATTACGTACTTCTTTAATTAACTCTTGTAACGCACGTAACGTATCCATCGGCGTTTTCGCAAACTCTTCCATCTCTTGTTCTATTACATCATCTGACTTACCTTCATACTTTTTAAATTCGCGAGCGTAGGCCAGAACTCCTTTATACATGACCTCTTCACTTTTGATAAACATAGGAGCACACATTGGTACAATACCCTTTACAGGAACAGTGTAACCTAATTTAAGTGAAAATACCCCACCAAGGGATAGACCAGCCACGGCAATCTCTTCGTGACCCAGATCTTTTAAGTGTTGGTATCCATCCATCACGTCTTTCCACCAATCCTCTGGTCCCGTATGTACTAATTCTTCCGGCGGAACTCCATGCCCTTTGTAGTGAGGTGCATGAGATGTGTATCCTCTTTTTTCTAAATAACGACCAAGCATTCGAACGTCGGACGAGTTGCCAGTGAAGCCATGAAGTAATAGGACTGCACGTTTACCACCTTCGAATGTAAATGGTTTCGGTAATTGTAATTTCATGTTGTCTGACTCTCCTTTTTTCATCTCTATCCTATATTGTAAACATAAAAGAATGGGAGCATCCAATAATTGAGCTGGTTACGTATATGTATTGAATTTAATTGATACTTTTAGTGGAAGGAGCTTGCCCTGGTATACCTGGAACTGGGTTGCTGGTGGCTGGTATACCGCGGCACGCTCCTCTGGTATACCTGACACGGCTTTTCTCCTTGCTGCTATACCGCGGCACGCTCCTCTGATATACCTGACACTGCTTTTCTCCTTGCTGCTATACCGCGGCACGCTCCTCTGGTATACCTGACACTGCTTTTCTCCTTGCTGCTATACCGCGGCACGCTCCTCTGGTATACCTGCGACTGTTTTTCCCTGGTCTGCTATACTGCTGGACGTTCCACTGGTATACCTGGCACTGCTTTTCTCTTGGCTACTATACCGCTGGAGTTTTTGCGGACCACCTATTCCACTTTTCCCCCACCTAGATGATCCGCTAGACGCTCTCCCGGGACACCTGAACCTCTTTTTCCTCACTCTGGTGATCCGCTAGACGCTCTCCCGGGACACCTGAACCTCTTTTTCCTCACTCTGGTGATCCGCTAGACGCTCTCCCAGGACACCTGAACCTCTTTTTCCTCACTCTGGTGATCCGCAAGATGCTCTTCTGGGACACCTGAACCTCTTTTTCCTTACTCAGGTGATCCGCCAGACGCTCTCCCGGGTCACCTGAACCTCTTTTTCCTCACTCAAGTGATCCGCAAGATGCTCTCCTGGGACATCTGAACCTCTTTTCCCTCACTCAGGTGGTCCGCTAGACGCTCTCCCAGGACACCTGAACCTCTTTTTCCTCACTCTGGTGATCCGCTAGATGCTCTCCTGGGACATCTGAACCTCTTTTCCCTCACACAGGTGGTCCGCTAGACGCTCTCCCAGGACACCTGAACCTCTTTTTCCTCACTCAAGTGATCCGCAAGACGCATTAAATTCCCACACCACGAAAAAATCCTGACCGCCTGGGCCAGGATTTTGTACGTTCATTACGCAAAAAATGCTACAGCAATCGTTAAAACAAAGAACAGAACAGATAGAACAATCGTAATACGATGTAGAACTAAATCCATTCCTCTCGCCTTTTGCTTACCGAATAGCTGCTCAGCTCCACCAGAGATCGCACCAGATAAACCAGCACTCTTACCTGACTGAAGTAATACAACAGCGATTAAGCTAATGCATACGATCACTAATAAGATTACTAAGAAACCATGCATGAGACCCACCTCCTGAGACGTACAATGCAATATTTCTTATTTTACCATATCTATTTATAGTGGACAATGTAAAAATGTTTTGATAACTGTTACGTGTTTGTAAACTCTTCTACTATCACGCCAAAGTTTTCTCAAAAAGGTACTCAACTAAGAACAGGTCATATCACGAGGACAACTTTGAGTTGTTACCGATCACATAACAAAACCACCGAGCAACACTCGGTGGTTTTCTTAAAAGGAATTAGCGCTTAACGTTGTAGAACGCGTTTAATCCTAAGTATTGAGCTGTGTCAGCAAGACCGTCTTCAATACGGATAAGTTGGTTGTATTTCGCAACACGGTCCGTACGAGATGGAGCACCAGTCTTGATTTGACCAGCGTTCGTTGCAACAGCGATGTCAGCAATTGTGCTGTCTTCTGTTTCACCAGAACGGTGAGAGATTACTGCTGTGTAACCAGCGCGTTTTGCCATTTCAATAGCATCAAACGTTTCAGTAAGTGTACCGATTTGGTTAACTTTGATAAGGATAGAGTTACCGATTCCTTTTTCAATACCTTCAGCAAGTTTTTTCGTGTTTGTAACGAATAGATCATCACCTACTAATTGAACTTTGTGTCCAACACGCTCAGTTAGAAGTTTGTGACCTTCCCAGTCGTTTTCATCTAGACCATCTTCAATAGAGATGATTGGGTATTTGTTAACCATTTCTTCGTAGAAGTTAACGAATTCTTCAGAAGTGAATACTTTACCTTCTCCAGAAAGGTGGTATTTACCGTCTTCTTTGTTGAATAGCTCAGAAGCTGCAACGTCCATTGCAAGCATAACTTCTTCGCCTGGCTTGTAACCAGCTTTTTCAATTGCTTCGATGATTGTTTGAAGAGCTTCTTCGTTAGAACCTAGGTTAGGAGCGAATCCACCTTCGTCACCTACAGCAGTGTTATAACCTTTAGATTTAAGAACTGATTTTAGGCTGTGGAAGATTTCCGCACCCATACGAAGAGCTTCACGGAAGTTAGGAGCTCCTACTGGCATAACCATGAATTCTTGAATGTCAACGTTGTTATCAGCATGCTCTCCACCGTTGATGATGTTCATCATTGGTACTGGAAGTTGCTTCGCGTTGAATCCACCAAGGTATTGGTAAAGTTCTACTCCAAGGTAATCAGCAGCAGCATGTGCTACAGCCATAGATACACCAAGGATAGCGTTAGCTCCTAGTTTACCTTTGTTTTCTGTACCATCAAGAGCGATCATCGCGTTGTCGATACCTACTTGGTCAAGAACGTCCCAACCAATGATTTCTTCAGCGATTACTTCGTTTACGTTTTCTACTGCTTTAAGAACACCTTTACCTAGGTAACGGTCTTTGTCGCCGTCGCGTAGTTCTACTGCTTCGTACTCACCAGTAGATGCTCCAGATGGAACAAGTGCGCGTCCGAAAGCGCCTGATTGCGTGTAAACTTCTACTTCAACTGTTGGATTACCACGAGAATCTAATACTTCGCGTGCGTATACTTCTGTAATGAATGGCATGTAAAATCTCTCCTTCAAAGAAAATTATTTTTTAAGTAATGTTGTTCCAGTCATTTCACTTGGCTTTTCTACATTTAACAGGTCAAGAACTGTTGGAGCTAAATCTCCTAAAATTCCACCGTCACGCAGAGTAACACCATCTTTTGTAACAATTACTGGTACTGGGTTTGTTGTGTGAGCCGTCATTGGATTGCCTTCCAGTGTAGTAACTTCATCTGCATTACCATGGTCTGCAGTAATGATCGCTGTTCCACCTTTAGCAATAATTGCGTCTACAATTTTACCAAGACACTCATCAACTGTTTCGATTGCTTTCACAGTCGGTTCAAGCATTCCAGAGTGACCAACCATGTCTGGGTTTGCAAAGTTTAAGATAATTGCGTCATGCTTGTCAGCAGCAATTTCTCCTAAAAGTGCATCCGTCACTTCATAAGCACTCATTTCTGGTTGTAAGTCGTATGTTGCAACTTTTGGTGAAGCTATCAAGATACGCTCTTCTCCAGGGAATTCTGCTTCACGACCACCGCTCATAAAGAACGTTACGTGAGGGTACTTTTCTGTTTCTGCAATACGAAGTTGTTTTAAACCGTTCTGTGAAAGAACTTCTCCTAACGTGTTATCTAGGTTAGAAGGTTTAAACGCAACGTATCCATCAACTGTTTCACTGAAATGCGTTAAGCATACAAAGTGAAGGTTTTCAGGATGTTGTTCTCCACGATCGAAAGAACGGAAGTCTTTGTTCGTGAACGTGTTAGAAATTTGGATGGCACGGTCTGGACGGAAATTATAGAAGATAACTGCGTCGTTATCTTTAACTGTCGCAACTGGCTCTCCATTTTCTTTTGTAATAACAGATGGTAAAACGAACTCATCATAAATTTCATTCGCATAGGAATCTGTTACTACGTCCATTGCTGATGTGTAGCTAGGACCTTCTCCATATACCATAGAGCGATAAGATTTCTCTACACGCTCCCAGCGCTTGTCGCGGTCCATAGAATAGTAACGTCCAGAAATCGAAGCAAATTGCCCTACACCGATTTCTTTCATCGTTGCTTCTGCTTGAGGAACGAATTCCTTCGCAGATTGTGGTGCTACGTCACGGCCATCTAAGAATCCATGTACGTATACTTCTGTTAGACCTTCCTTGGCAGCTAAACGAAGTAGTGCATACAAGTGTTCAATGTGACTGTGAACTCCACCGTTTGATAGAAGTCCCATTAAGTGTAGTGCCGTACGGTTTTCTTTTGCATGCTTGATTGCAGCTAAGAACGTATCGTTTTGTTCGAACTCACCTTCGCGAATAGCGATGTTTACGCGAGTTAAACTTTGATATACAACACGACCTGCACCAATGTTTAAGTGACCTACTTCTGAGTTACCCATCTGGCCTTCAGGTAGACCAACTGCTTCACCAGCAGCAATCAATGAGTTATGAGGGTACTGATTCCAATAACGATCAAAGTTTGGCTTTTTCGCATGTGTCACAGCGTTCCCTTTTGTCTCATCACGTAGTGCAAAACCGTCTAAGATGATTAAGGCAACAGGAGCTTTTGTCATTACTTACCTTCCTCCAATAACGCTAGGTAAGAAGGAGCTTCTAAGCTAGCCCCACCTACTAAAGCACCATCGATATCAGGTTGAGCCATGTATTCTTTGATGTTAGCTGGTTTTACAGAACCACCGTATTGAATGCGTACTGCATCCGCTACGTCTTGAGAGTAAAGTTCTGCAACTACTTTACGAATGTGTGCACACACTTCGTTCGCATCTTCTGCAGTAGAAGATTTACCAGTACCGATAGCCCAAATTGGCTCATAAGCGATAACTGTTTCTTTTACTTGCTCAGCAGTTAAACCTGCAAGAGCTTTTGTTACTTGGTCTCCAACTAAACCGTTTGTTTGACCAGCTTCACGTTGCTCCAAAGATTCTCCTACACATACGATAGGAACCAATCCATGTGCAAACGCTGCTTTTGTTTTTGCGTTTACAGACTCATCTGTTTCAGCAAATAGTTCACGACGCTCTGAGTGACCTAAGATTACGTATTGTACACCAAGGTCTTGAAGTGCTACTGGGCTAACTTCGCCAGTGAACGCTCCACTCTTTTCGAAGTGCATATTTTGAGCACCAATCGCTACATCAGTAGACTTAGTCGCTTCCACTAACTGTCCTAAGAATAAGGAAGGTGCACAGATTACACTGTCAACTTCCGTCTTAGATGGAACGGATTGTTTTACTTCATCAACGAAAGATACAGCTTCCGCTAATGTTTTATGCATTTTCCAGTTACCTGCGATAATTGGTTTACGCATGTTCAACCACTCCTTTTGTGATAAATTTGTTTCTTACTTATCGTTTAATGCTACAACTCCTGGAAGCTCTTTACCTTCCATAAACTCAAGGGAAGCTCCACCACCAGTAGAGATGTGGCTCATTTTATCTGCAAGACCGAATTTTTCTACAGCTGCCGCTGAGTCGCCACCACCGATGACAGAGTATGTATCAGGAGAAGACGCTAATGCTTCTGCTACAGCTTTCGTTCCGCCTGCGAATGTATCCATCTCGAATACTCCTAGAGGACCATTCCAGATTACTAACTTAGAGTTTTTGATTACATCTGCATAGATTTCACGAGATTTTGGTCCACAATCTAGACCTTCCCACTCAGCAGGAATCTCTTCAATTGGAACGATTTGCGTGTTTGCATCATTAGAGAAGTCATCTGCAACAATGACATCAACTGGCATGTAGAAGTTAACTCCATTAGCTTTTGCTTTGTCCATGAAAGATTTCGCTAAGTCTAGTTTGTCTTCCTCAAGAAGAGACTTACCAACTTCATATCCACGCGCTTTGATGAACGTGTAAGCAAGACCACCACCGATGATGATGTTGTCTACTTTATCAAGTAGGTTATCAATGACACCGATTTTGTCTTTTACTTTAGATCCACCGATAATTGCAGTGAATGGACGATCTGGGTTAGATAGCGCTTTACCAAGTACATCTAATTCTTTCTCCATTAAAAGACCAGAAACAGCTGTCTCAACATGGTGTGCAATACCCTCTGTAGAAGCATGTGCACGGTGAGCTGCACCGAATGCATCATTTACATACACATCTGCAAGTTCTGCAAATGCTTTTGCAAGTTCCGCATCGTTTTTCTCTTCACCAGCATAGAAACGAACGTTTTCAAGTAGAAGAACTTCTCCTTCTTGAAGAGCGTTAACCGCTTCAAGTGCTACTGGACCATGTGCTTCATCTACTTTTTTCACATCTTGACCTAATACTTCTGAAAGACGCTTTGCTACAGGAGTTAAACGTAATTCTTCTACTACTTGTCCTTTAGGACGACCTAAGTGAGAAGCAAGGATAACTTTTGCACCTTGATCCACTAGGTGCTTAATAGTAGGGATTGCTGCTTGGATACGAGTTTCGTCTGTGATTTGGCCATCTTTCATTGGCACGTTGAAATCTACACGTACAAATACACGTTGACCTTTTACATTGATGTCACGAATTGATTTCTTGTTCATGAGTGAACCTCCTTTTAATCGAAAGGTTGTAGGGTGAAGCATTGTTTTGCGATAGTTACTAGTTTCACCTACCGTTTACGTGACGAGAAGCCACGTGGTGAACCGGTACATCTCGCAATAAAAAATAGGGGAGAGGAAATAGTCCCTCTCCCCATCACCACTACATTATAGAGCTTTCGCTTGCATTCTTCCAACCATAAGAGAGCAAGTCATATTACATTTTCGTAAACGTTGTTACGTAAGAATTAAAGACCTTTTGCAGCCATGTATTTAGCTAGGTCTACTACACGGTTAGAGTAACCAGTTTCGTTATCGTACCAAGAGATAACTTTCACCATGCTACCTTCCATAACCATTGTAGAAAGTGCATCAATTGTAGAAGATGCAGTGTTACCATTGTAGTCACCAGATACTAGTGGCTCTTCAGAGTATCCAAGGATTCCTTTTAATGGACCTTCTGCTGCTTCTTTAAGAGCTGAGTTGATTTCTTCTGCAGTTACATCTTTATCAAGTTCTGCAACAAGGTCAACTAGAGAAACGTTAGGAGTTGGAACACGCATAGCTCCACCGTTTAATTTACCTTTTAACTCAGGAAGTACTAGTGATACAGCTTTCGCAGCACCCGTAGAAGTAGGGATGATGTTTTCAGCTGCCGCACGAGCACGACGGTAGTCTTTATGTGGTAAGTCTAGGATTTGTTGGTCATTTGTGTAAGAGTGAACTGTCGTCATCATACCGCGTTTGATTCCGAACTTGTCGTTAAGAACTTTCGCGAATGGAGCTAAACAGTTAGTAGTACAAGAAGCGTTAGACACTACATCGTGGCTAGCTGCATCGTACTTGTCTTCGTTAACACCCATAACGATTGTGATATCTTCGTCAGTTGCTGGTGCAGAGATGATAACTTTTTTCGCGCCTGCTTCGATGTGTTTCGCAGCATCTGCACGCTTAGTGAAGAAACCAGTTGATTCCACAACGATTTCAACACCTCTGTCGCCCCAAGCAAGTTTCGCAGGGTCACGCTCAGCTGTTACAGCAATTGTCTTACCGTTAACAACTAGGTTGCTTCCGTCTACAGTTACTTCAGCGTCAAGCTTTCCGTGAACTGTATCATATTTTAATAGATGAGCAAGCATGTCTGCATCTGTTAAGTCGTTGATTGCAACAACCTCTACCTCTGAATTGTTTAGTGCTGCACGGAAAACGTTACGTCCGATACGACCAAAACCGTTAATACCAATCTTTACTGCCATGATTTGTTTCCTCCTTTAATCGTTTAAGGAATTTATTTCAAAAGGGGAATTCCCTTTCAAAAGCGTATTCATTGCACCCTCGTCTGTAATTAATGTTGTATTCGGAGGGGCACTTTGTAAATAGGCTGCAATAGCCTTCCCTTTGGAAGCACCACCTGCTACAGCGATGACATTCGGGATTGTTGCTAATTGGTCGAGTTGTAATCCAACTGTTAATACTTTGTGGACAACTTCTCCTACTTCATTAAAGTAGTAACCAAATGCTTCTCCGACTGCTTTTTCTTCCTGTAATTTTTCTAGGTCCTGCTCATTCGTATTTCGTCTTTTCGCCATCGTGAAGGCATCACCAATTCCATGAATAACCATGTTGGCATGCTGAATGAGCGAAAGAACTTCATTAATGGATGGTTCTTTCACAAAAGAAGCATATACCTCTTCACTCACTTGGTCTGGCATATATAAGACACGATGAGACACACCAGCACGTTCTGCCATTCTTGCGCAAATTGTATTGGCTTGGTTACGGACATCTTCTCCAATTCCACCTCTAGCCGGTACAAATAGTAAAGGATCAGAAGTAAGTCCTGGAGTTAATTGATCTGCGATGGCCGACATCGTCGTACCACCAGTAACAGCGATGATATTATTCCCCGCTAGATACTCTTTCATTCGTAAAACTGTTGCTCTTCCCAACTCTTCTTTCACCCAAGGCGACTCATCACTGTCTCCAGGGACGATGACGACTTTTCTGAGCGTAAAACGTTGACGGATTTCTTCCTCCATTACGTTTATACCCGAAAATTCTCTCATCATACCTTCAAGTTGAAATAAAGTTGTCTGCCCATCGACCGTCGTGTTCATTCCAGCACTTTTTACCTCGATTAAACCTTGGTCTTTTAGGAAATCTACTTCTGAGCGTAAAACCCTTTCCGTCATCCCTAAATTCTGCGCTAAACTTCGTCTGCCCACCGGTTCCATGAAACGAATAGAGCGAAGGATCTGATACCTCTTGGTCAATGTTGCAATCAAGTCAGGGAGCAGCTTTTTCTGAATCTCTATTAACTCATGCATGCAGAAGCTCCTTTTTTCTATGTATTGGGACGTGACTGTGAACGGTGGGTCAAATTATGTCCACACTAGACGTATTATGTCCCACTCGATACAAAAAAATAAGCCCTGCTACATTTTTTATTTTAACAGGGACTTTTTTAACTTTCAACTAATTTTCACTTGACAAATCATGTAAACGTTTTCTTATTATGTCGAGGTCGAATTGTCCCTCATCTATTAGTAGATCTTTATATTTAAGGACAGGTATTCGAAGCCCATACTCTTCTGTCCAAGTGTCATTGGTAGAAATATCTCGGACGCTGAGTTCGAAACCCCAGTCATCTTGAAAAAGTTGAAGAAGGTGATAAGCTTCATCGCACAGGTTGCATTGGGGTCTGGTGTAGAAGTCTAGAGTGAGTTTCATAATGAAGTTGGCTCCTTTTAGTATATGATTATTTATATAAAGTAAGTTTACGAATTTCTAATCTCTTCTCAAATCGAGGTGCTTCTCTCCAGATGAGTATAGGACGCTCTTATTCTCTTCTCAACTTGGGATTCCTCTTTCCAGATGCGTATAGAACCTCTCTATTCTCTTCTCAGCTCGGAATCCCTCTCTCCAGATGCGTATAGAGGGCCTCTATTCTCTTCTCAACTTGGGATTCCTCTCTCCAGATGCGTATAGAGGGCCTCTATTCTCTTCTCAACTTGGGATTTCTCTCTCCAGAAGCGTATAGAGAGCCTTTATTCTTTCCTAGCATCCATTTCCCTCGCGCTTCATGAGTTTAAGACGCTCTTATTCTCTCCTAGCTCCCATTTTCCTCGCGCTTCATGAGTTTAAGACGCTCTTATTCTCTCCCAGCTCCCATTTTCCTCGCCCTTCATGAGTTTAAGACGCTCTTATTCTCTCCTAGCTCCCATTTTCCTCGCCCTTCATGAGTTTAAGACGCTCTTATTCTCTCGGAGGATTAAGTTTCTTCTGGTTTCGAATGTTTAAAACGACATCCCTAATATAAGTATAGAAAAATAGCCATCCACCAAAGTGGATAGCTACTCATTATGCCCCCGGAGGGAATCGAACCCCCATTTTAAGAACCGGAATCTTACGTGTTATCCATTACACTACGGAGACCAAGAACCTTATTAATTATAAGGAAGAATACAAATTTGTGCAACTTCCTAACGTATAAGGTTTTCCCATTTTGTCCATAATGTTCAAATGTTCTAGTGTCGAAAAAAGAGGTCGCTTATTGTTTGACCTTTTTTGACCTACATTGTATAGTATGGAGTAACGACTGGAAAAGTCATGAAGAATGATAAATTGCTTTGGAGGAGGAATTTCAGATGAACTTAATTCCAACAGTTATTGAGCAAACTAACCGCGGTGAGCGTGCGTACGACATTTACTCTCGCCTACTAAAAGATCGAATCATCATGCTTGGATCAGCAATTGATGATAATGTTGCTAACTCGATTGTAGCGCAACTTCTATTCTTAGAAACAGAGAATCCTGATAAAGATATCTCTCTATACATCAACTCTCCAGGTGGTTCCATTACAGCTGGTATGGCAATCTACGATACAATGCAGTATATTAAACCAAATGTACAAACAATCTGTATCGGTATGGCAGCTTCTATGGGTGCATTCCTTCTTGCAGCTGGTGCGGAAGGTAAACGGTTTGCCCTTCCAAACGCAGAAGTAATGATTCACCAACCACTTGGTGGAGCACAGGGTCAAGCGACAGAAATTGAAATCGCTGCTAAGCGAATCCTATTCCTTCGTGAGAAATTAAACGGTATCCTTTCTGAGCGTACAGGTCAACCTCTTGAAGTAATTGGCCGTGACACAGAGCGTGATAACTTTATGACAGCGGAACGTGCGAAAGAATATGGTTTAATTGACCAAATCGTAACACGTAACGACTTATCAGAGAAGAAGTAAGTAAAAAGCTCCCAATTAATTGGGAGCTTTTTTTATTACGTGATCTGTAACAACTCATCGGTAGTGGCTTACCTTTAGATGAGTCACCTTCTATCCATTAATCAAACGTTTGATCAACTTTTTTCTGACAAGGTTAGTCAGATTGCGACTCTCTTTCTTCTCTCTCAAGCCTCTCCAACATATCACTGGCAGTAATAGTTGTTGGCGCGATATATCCCATCGTGTCTTGATGAATAAACGCCTCGTCATTTATATACGCTGCTTCATGACGGTGGTTTCGTCTTCCTCTATACATGTCACATACCTCCCCTAGATTAGTTTTATTAGTTTTCACTTTATCTAAGTTTGGTATACGAAAAAAACTAGAGAATTCTCTCTAGTTTTTCGATTATGCTTCTACACCAGTAACGAATGATGATAACGTTTCAATCGCTTCTACTTCATCTGTACCTTCCGCAATTAATGTAATTGTGGTTCCAGTTGTTATTGCCAAGCTCATTAGACCCATGATACTTTTAGCATTAACTTTTTTACCTGATTTTTGCAGATAAATATCTGACTTGAATCGATTAGACTCCTGTACAAATAATGCTGCCGGTCTTGCTTGCAAACCTGTTTTTAGCCCAACTTCTACTTCACGTGTTACCATTCTCGCATCCCCCTTGTTAATTAGAAGATATGATCGACATATCTCCAGCTCGTAATTTTTCAGCAATGTCATCGATTTTTCTTAGACGATGATTGATACCTGATTTACTAATTTTTGTCCCCTGTACCATTTCCCCTAACTCAGCTAACGTCACGTCTTGATAGTTTACGCGGAGCTCTGCAATTTCGCGCAACTTTTCTGGTAAAACTTGCAGCCCAACTGAGCGTTCAATAAATTTTATATTTTCCACTTGGCGCAAAGCTGCTCCAATGGTTTTATTCAAGTTTGCTGTTTCACAGTTAACTAAACGATTTACTGAATTTCTCATATCTCTAACGATACGCACATCTTCAAATCGCAGTAGCGCTGAGTGGGCACCTATAATTGTTAGAAATTCTGTAATTTTTTCTGCTTCTTTTAGGTACGTAATAAATCCTTTTTTTCTCTCTAGCGTCTTGCTATTCAAGCCAAACGAGTTCATTAGTTCACGCAACGCTTCATTATGTTCGTGGTAAAGAGAGAAAATCTCTAAGTGATAAGACGATGTTTCTGGATTATTTACGGATCCACCTGCTAAAAAAGCTCCTCTTAAATAAGATCGTTTACAGCATTTCTTTTGAACAAGTTTCGCTGAAATATTATGAACAAACGTAAATCCTTCTCCTAGAATGTGAAGGTCTTCTAATATATCTCTCGCTTGCTCCTTTAAACGTACAATATAGACGTTGTTCTTTTTTAAACGCATTTTTTTTCGTACCAATAACTCTACTTGCACGAAATAAGAACGTTTTATAAGTGTATAAATTCTTCTTGCAATAGCAGCATTTTCTGTTTGAACGTCTACCACTAATGATCTATTCGAAAATGACAACGATCCGTTCATACGAATCAATGCCGATAATTCTGCTTTTGCACAGCAATCTTTTACTTCGATATTTGTTAATTCTTTTTTGGTTTCCGATGCGAATGACACAGAAACCCCCTCCTTTCACGGGAGTTAAGAGCGCGGTGATTGCGCTAGCCTTTCTACTAAAAGCTTAGCTACGCGGTCCGTTTTATGACGTAGATATCCGCCTTGGTACGTTAAGATATCTTCTATCATGACATTCAATCCAAGTTCTTGAAGCCTTTCTATATCAAAAACAACCGGTTGCGCTAATTCCTCTTTGTATTGTTCTAAGATGTCTATAGGAACTTGCTCATTATTAACTAAAATTGTATCAATAAATTTGCCACCTAAATGATGGAAGAGTGCTTCAATATGATCACTTGCTGAGTAGTGGAGCGTCTCTCCAAGTTGTGTCATTAGGTTACAAATATAAATCTTCTCTGCTTTTGCATTTTGTAACGCTGTTTGAATACCTGGTACAAGCAAATTTGGGATTATACTTGTGTACAAACTTCCAGGCCCTATTAAAATTAAATCTGCTTCTTCTATTGCTTGTAATGTTTCAGGAACTGTTTCTACTTTAGCAGGTGTTAAAAAAACACGTTTAATTTCCTTTTTTGCTAAAGGAATGGCAGACTCACCACTAACAATTGTTCCATCTGACATTTCTGCATGTAAAACAACGCTCTCTCTCGCGGCAGGTAATACTGTACCACGAACATTTAAGACTTTACTCATTTCCTGTACTGCATGTACAAAGTCACCAGTAATATTCGTCATCGCTGCAATGATTAGGTTACCTAATGAATGTCCAGCAAGCTCGTTGCTCGTTTTAAATCGATGTTGAAACATTTGCTCCACTAGAGGTTCTACATCTGACAAAGCTGCTAAAACATTTCTAATATCACCTGGAGGCGGAATGTCTAAATCTTTTCGCAATCTACCAGAACTTCCTCCATCATCTGCAACCGTAACAATTGCGGAAAGACAGACAGGATGATGCTTTAATCCCCTAAGCAACACAGGAAGTCCTGTCCCACCTCCAATTACTACTACTTTCTTTTGACGCGTACTCATTTCGGGTCCTTCCTGCGTTCAATATCTCTATGATTAATCACCGTATGATAATCAGACTTAAAATATTCAGCAAATCTCTCTGTTAATGCTACAGATCGATGTTGACCACCCGTACAGCCTATTGCGATAACTAGTTGACTTTTTCCTTCTCTTTTATATTGAGGTAACATAAAGGAAAGGAGATCCGTCGTTTTTTCAAAAAATTTCTGTGTTTCTGACCATTTACAAACGTAGTCATACACTTCTTGATCTAGTCCTGTTTTTGGTCTCATAGAGTCAATGTAGTGAGGGTTTGGCAAGAATCTGACATCAAATACTAAGTCAGCGTCAATTGGTATTCCATACTTGAAACCAAATGACATCACATTTACGGTAAATGTAGATTGGGTAGTAGAAGAGAATTCTTTTATGATACGTTCTCGAAGTTCACGAGGTTTCATCGCGGAAGTGTAATACGTGACTTGTGCTCTTCCTTTAAGCTCTTCTAACAATTTGCGTTCTTGCTCAATTCCTTCTAACGGTAAACCAGATGGAGCTAATGGGTGTGTACGACGAGTTTCTTTATATCGCCTAACTAACACTTCATTTGCTGCATCTAAAAATAATATTTGAGGAGTAACCCAGTCTACCTCTGTCATTTCATCCAATGCTTGAAACAAATGGTCAAAAAATTCTCGTCCACGTAAGTCCATTACAAGCGCTACTTTATTCATTTTTGAACCTGACTCTTTCATCAGTTCTAAAAATTTGGAAAGGAGCGTTGGAGGTAAGTTATCTACACAGAAGAAACCTAGGTCCTCAAAACTTTGAATAGCTACTGTTTTACCAGCACCAGACATTCCTGTAATAATTACCAACTGTGTTGTAGAAGATCCTGTACTCATCCCTTACACCTCCGTATGAAAATATTCTGCATGTAGCAGTCGAAAATCCTCTGTGTACTCTAATGTACCAGAAAGAATTCCTGTCCCATGTAGTGCATGGTCAATCAACTTGCGGTCTCCTTCAGCCATCGGCAGAGTCTTAATGGCTTCTATCGGTTGCCAAGAAAGAATTCCTTCTTCTGTGGTTTCCAAGACGGTACCTGTTGCATTGGATGCTTTAAAAGTGAACATCATCCATTCATTTACAATATGATTGTCTTTATCTTTAATGATATAAGTGAGGACAGACGAAAGTGTATGCCCCTCAATACGAAGCCCTGTTTCTTCTGAAAACTCACGGAACACTGCTTGTGCAATATGTTCCCCTTGTTCCATCTTGCCACCTGGAGCGACCCACCAGTTCCGACGGGGTTTTTGCAGCATTAATACGGAATCATCTTGAGTAAAAACGCAATTAGTTACGCGTTGCATAGCTTTCACCTACCTATATATAGCAATTATGATCTATTCTTATAAGTATACTATTATTGTACTAGAGAATGAACAAAATGTAACGTGAAATATAGACAACTTTATCTGGTGTGTCTTTCATTCATGTTTATTCTCTCCTAGCTTACATTTTCCTCGCACTTCGTGAGTTTAAGACCCTCTTATTCTCTCCTAGCTTGGATTTTCCTTGCGCTTCATGGGTTTAAGACCCTCTTATTCTCTCCTAGCTTCGATTTTCCTCGTGCTTCATGAGTTTAAGACCCTCTTATTCTCTCCTAGCTTCGATTTTCCTTGCGCTTCGTGAGTTTAAGACGCTCTTATTCTCTCCTAGCTTCGATTTCCCTCGCGCTTCATGAGTTTAAGACGCTCTTATTCTCTCCTAGCTTAGATTTTCCTCGCCCTTCGTGAGTTTAAGGAGACTCACCTAAGAGCAAGCCACATCACGTGGCTAACGATGAGTTGTTGCCGTTCACGCAACAAAAAAAGGAGCCACCAGTGTCTTCTATACTGGTGGCTCCAAAAGTATTCTAAGGGGGTCAATTCTCTTCCTTAGAATAGCAAACCAATGTGTCAATTGGATTTCATTACCGTTAAAATGAAGTGACGTTTTGATTGCGAATTATGCTTTTAGTTTCTCCACTAGCTCTTCTACATAGTGTTGAGCCGTTTGAGCAGCAATACTTCCGTCACCAGTTGCCGTTACGATTTGGCGAAGTGTTTTTTCACGCACATCTCCAGCTGCAAAGATACCCGGTACTTTTGTTTCCATCTTGTCGTTTGTTTCGATATATCCGGCTTCGTTCATAATACCTAAATTTTCGAATGGCTTTGTTAAAGGAACCATCCCAATATAGATAAACACGCCATCTGCTTTAAATTCTGTTTCTTCCCCGTTCTCAGTAGAAACTAATGTTACGGAACCTACTTTCCCGTTAGCTTCATTTATTTCTTTCACTGTATGATTCCAGATGAAGTCTACTTTTTCATTATCAAAAGCACGTTGTTGCAGGATCTTTTGCGCACGAAGCTCCTCACGACGATGCACAATTGTCACCTTCTCAGCAAAACGAGTTAGGTAAACTCCTTCTTCTACTGCAGAGTCTCCTCCCCCTACAACGACAAGCTCTTTCCCTTTAAAGAAAGCTCCATCACAAACCGCACAGTAAGAAACTCCGCGTCCACCTAGTTCTTTTTCACCCGGGACACCGATTTTCTTGTATTCTGCACCAGTTGTAATAATAACGGAGCGAGCTTTGAACTCTTTAGAAGAAGTTTTAACTGTTTTAAGCTCTTCTCCATCTACGATTTCTTTAATATCGCCATAAGCATATTCTGCACCAAATTTTTTCGCATGTTCGAACATCTTATTTGATAGGTCTGGTCCAAGAATATGGTCGTAACCTGGATAGTTTTCTACTTCTTCTGTATTCGCCATTTGTCCACCTGGTACACCACGCTCAATCATAACTGTTGATAAGTTAGCACGAGATGTGTAAACAGCTGCTGTCATTCCTGCTGGACCAGCACCAATAATAGCTACATCATAAATTTTTTCTTCTGACATGTTGATTTCACTCCTTCGATATATCACTTATAACATTAGCATTTGCTTATATAGTATCGAACTTTATCGGAATTGAACATTTTTCTGCTCACGATAACAATTCTTTAATTACCTTGCAATACTTACTTACTGTTGAAGGTGAAACACCGTAAAGGGTAGCCCATTCTTTTATTGTTGTTTTTTGGCCTGATAATTGATGCCATACCACTTGTAAAGCCGATGCGTAGGCTTTTTCATTCTTGAAAGTGTGTCCACTTGCAACACCTCTTAAAAATACGGAGAACCACATTAAAATTACAGGTTTATACTCTTTA
This sequence comes from Mangrovibacillus cuniculi, assembly GCF_015482585.1. NCBI lineage: Bacteria > Bacillati > Bacillota > Bacilli > Caryophanales > Bacillaceae > Mangrovibacillus > Mangrovibacillus cuniculi. The sequence goes on from NZ_CP049742.1 coordinate 2,154,573, forward strand.
TCCTCTCCAAAGAGCTCTTGACTTAGCAAAATTGCTGTATCATGAACGAAAGTAAACATTGGTAATAAATCTTCCTGTTCTTCTGCCGCCGGATCTCTTTTTAGAATATAAGCAAGGTAAGCCTTCTCCATCATTGGAAGTTGCTGTACTGGAGCATTTTCTAAAATCAGCTTTCGCTTTTCTTGAGAAGATAATTGAGATAAAAGGAATAACCCATACATAATTTCCACTGTATCTTCGCTTGTGACTAAAGCCATAATGTAATAAGGATCTTCCTCATGGATTTGAATGTTATCCATTAACCATGGTTCTTCTCCTGCTTTCTCTGGATCTTGTTCCACAACTTTCTTCCAATAGTATTCTGCTTCTCTTGTAAATCCTAATTGGTGAGAAGTAATGGATAACCAATAGTAAAACGCTCCGTCCCCTTCATATCCTTTACGAGCAAGTAGCTTTAACCACTTGTATGCATCTTCATAATAGCCTAGCAAAGCAAACGTTGCTCCCAGCTTATAACGATGCTCTTGTAAAATTGGACGAACAATTCGGAGACCTCTTAGTACTGCATCCACCTCATCTTTTTTTCCTTCGTAATAGAAAAGAACAGCCAAATTACATCTAGCATGGAGATTACCTGGATTCTTATCTAACACCTCGTCTAAAATCTCAAAACTCTTTTGGATTTGACCAGAATGGAAAAAGGCTAAGGAAAGATTATTATATGCAGACCAGAATTCCGGGTGTTCCTGAATAACTTCATTTAGCAATGCGATTGCTTCATCATACTTTCCATCTGCAATTAATTGTCGTGCTTGTTCTTGTTTATAAATTAATTCGTCTTCTTCCTCTTCATCACCAAGAAGATCACCAGCGTCCATCTCTACTAGTTCAATTAGATCTTCCGCATCTTCCGCAAATTCACCAGTAGGTTCAACGGTTAAATATCTTGTGGCATATTGATATGCTTCTCGGAACCATCCGAGATGAGCATAATTATTAGCAATAAAGTATAGGCACTCTTTCATGTATGGATCCAAATCATCCATTACTTCTAAAAGTAGTTCATTGGATTTTTCAAAAAAGCCTAACTCTGTATATAAAATAGCTAGTTGCGTTGATATTGTTGGTTCTAATGGTTCTAATTCGCGAGCGCGTTCTAGATACCTTTTCGCCTTCGCTAACTCTCGGCGGTGGTATGCTGTGATGCCTCTATGGAAGTAATATTCTCCAGTCGGATGGAAGGATACTATTTGTCCTTTTTCTTGTTTCCGACGAAGCCTTATGTCTTTTCTCATAGTCCCCCCACTCACCGTTTCTGACATGTTTAACTGTCTTATTTTATCATTGTATGCTGGTAAAAGAAAGGTGGGGGAAGGAAGAAAAGAAGTGAATATATGGATGTAGTTGGTGAACGAGTTGAGAGGTACTTTCTGTTTTGGGTTATTGGTTGCTTCGGCGCGCTTCATCAATGGACCCTATGCTCCTTTTGTGGCTCTTGCATCCCTTGGTGCTCCTTGCCACAGGACCCTAAACTCCTTTTTTTTGCTTTGCATCCCTTTGCACGCTTCGCCAAGGAACCCTATCGTCATTGCATCCCTTGGTTTTAAAGGAGACTCATCTAAAGGCAAGCCACATCACGTGGCGAGCGGTGAGTTGTTACAGGTCACGTAACAAAAAAAGCTACCCAGCATCCAACGCTAGGTAGCTTTACAATTATTTTGCGTGACGTTCTTTCAACACGTCTACCACTTCTGAGAATTCAATGCCTTGCTCACGAAGTACCACCATCAGATGGAAAAGTAAATCAGCTGATTCCCATTTCACTTCTTCACGGTCTCGGTTCTTTGCACCGATGATTACTTCAGCAGCTTCTTCCCCTACTTTTTTCAGCATTTTATCGATGCCTTTTTCAAATAAGTACGTTGTGTAAGCTCCTTCTGGCATCGTTTGTTGGCGTTCCTTAATTACATTCTCTAACTTCAATAAGAAAGAAACATCTTTCTCCGATCCTCCAGCAATCACTTCTTCATGGAAACAAGTCTCAGCCCCCGTATGGCATGCTGGCCCGGCAGGCTGCACTTCCACTACTAGCGCATCTTGGTCACAATCCAATGCTAAAGTAACAACTTTTTGTGTGTTTCCGCTAGTGGCTCCTTTATGCCACAATTCTTGTCGAGAGCGGCTCCAAAACCACGTTTCTTTTGTTTCAATCGTTTTTTGAAGACTCTCTTCATTCATATAGGCAAGAGTTAATACTTTTTTCGACTCTGCATCTTGCACAATGGCAGGAATTAAGCCTTTTTCATCAAATTTTACTTTGGATAAATCCATCATCGTACGTGCACTCCTTTCTCGCGAAGATGTTGTTTAACGTTTTCCACGCTCGTTTCGTTATAGTGAAAAATAGAAGCTGCAAGCCCTGCATCCGCGTCGGCTTTCTCAAAAACTTCTACAAAATCTTCTGCTGAACCTGCTCCACCAGACGCGATAACAGGAACGCGAACTGCAGATGTTACGGCTTTTGTCAGTTCAATATTAAAACCACTTTTTTCCCCATCTGCATCCATACTAGTTAAAAGAATTTCACCTGCTCCGCGTTTCACAGCTTCTTTCGCCCAGCTAATGACATCCCACTCTGTTTCTTTTCGACCACCGTGTGTATAGACCATCCACGTACCTTTTGCATCATCAAAACGTGCATCAATAGCTACCACGATACATTGAGATCCAAAGAAATCTGCTCCTTCTGTAATTAACTCTGGACGAAGTACTGCTGCTGTATTAAGGGAAATCTTATCAGCACCTGCACGTAAAATTCGTTTCATATCTTCCAAAGAGTTAATTCCGCCACCAACGGTAAATGGAATAGCAAGTGTCGCTGCAACTTCTCTTACCACTTCCACCATTGTTTTACGACCCTCATGAGAAGCAGAAATATCTAAGAATACTAGTTCATCTGCACCTTCCTCGTCATAGACTTTAGCCAGTTCAACTGGGTCACCAGCGTCACGAATGGAGACGAACTGGATTCCCTTTACAACTCGTCCATCTTTCACATCTAAACAAGGAATAATGCGTTTAGCGAGCATAGTTTTGTACCTCCGCTAACGCTTCTTTTACAGTAAAGCGGTTTTCATATAGTGATTTACCCATAATCGCACCAGCAACACCTTTGGATGTGTAACTCGCTAGTTGTCTCAAATCAGCAAGAGAACTTACACCACCAGAAGCAATAACATGTACACCAGTTGCTTCTGCCAGTTCGACGTTTGCAGCTACGTTTGGTCCAGCAAGTGTTCCGTCTGTTGCGATATCCGTGAAAATGATATTCTGGACGCCAGCTTTAGCGTATTCTTTTCCAATATCTACTGCTTTTACAGACGATGTTTCTATCCAACCATGCGTGGCAACAAACCCGTCTTTTGCATCTAAACCAATGACGATTCTCTCCTTATATTGCTCTACCCATTTCAACACTACTTCAGGTTGCGAAACTGCCAAGCTACCAATGATTACTCGGTCGACACCGTTTGTTAAATAGAACTCAATGTCCGATTCCTCCCGGATACCTCCACCGATTTGCACTCGTGCACCAAGCTCTTTCGCTACTTGAATAGGATACGCGTCATTTACTCGTTTACCTGCTTTGGCACCGTCCAAGTCAACCATGTGAATCCAGCTTGCACCTTGTTCCACAAAAGTTTTCGCCATATCAAATGGAGAATCTCCATACACCGTTTCTTTGTCATAATCCCCTTGCAATAAGCGTACACACTTTCCACCGCGCATATCTATCGCCGGATACAATTCGAATGTCATAGATTTTCCCCCTTTTCTACTAATTGGACAAAATTGCGTAACAACTGCATGCCTAGGACACTACTCTTTTCCGGATGGAACTGCATTCCCATCACGTTCCTGCGAGCTACTACAGCTGGAACTGTTACTCCGTATTCCGCTGTTGCTTGAATGTCCGCTGTATCTAACTCACTAGCATAAAACGAGTGAACAAAGTACGTATAACCAGTATCGACAGTTTTCACTATTAGATGATTACCGACGAAGGATAAATCATTCCATCCCATGTGAGGTATTTTCAAATCAGCAGACTCTGGAAAACGAACGATGGAACCTTTTAATAAGCCAAGTCCTTTCGTTTCGCGCACCTCGGTACTTTTCTCAAATAGCAACTGCATACCTAAACAAATACCTAGTAAAGGTTGCTTCGTAGTTTGTAAGAATTCTACTAATCCGTGTTTCTCTAACTGATCCATAGCATCTGGAAAAGCTCCAACTCCCGGCAGTAGTAATCCATCTGCTTTCTCAAGCTCTGCTATGTCACTTGTAATTATCGTTTCAACACCTATTCTTTCAAGTGCTTTTTCTACCGAGAATAAGTTACCCATTCCGTAGTCAATAATGGCAATCATTTATAACAATCCTTTCGTAGAAGGAACTCCTGTCACACGTGGGTCAATTTGCGTTGCATCGTCAATGGCACGAGCTACTGCTTTAAACACCGCTTCAATAATGTGGTGTGTATTGTGACCATAAGGAACGTTGATATGTAGATTTATTCTAGCTTCAATCGCTAGTTTCCACATAAATTCATACACAAGCTCCGTATCAAATGTTCCTACTTTTTGACTTGGTAAATTCACACGGAATTCCAAATGTGGTCGGTTACTAAAATCTACTACGGCATGTGCTAACGCATCATCCATCGGTACCCAAGCTTGTCCGTAACGCTTGATTCCTTTTTTGTCCCCAACTGCTTCTCTAATTGCTTGACCAAGCACAATTCCTACATCTTCTGTCGTGTGGTGATCGTCTACTTCCACATCGCCTTTTGCTTGTACCGTTAAATCCATTAATCCGTGACGACGAAATAAATCAAGCATATGAGATAAAAATGGAACTGGCGTTTCAATCGTCCCTTGACCTGTTCCATCTAAGTCTAGTGTTAAATCAATCGATGTTTCACCAGTTGTACGTGAAATGGTTGACGTTCTTTTCATGTTCATTCCCCTTTTAATCGTATTTCTACAGCGCGTGCGTGTGCTTCTAGTTTTTCTTCTCTTGCAAACGAAGCAATCTTCGCTGCATTCTGTTCCATCGCTTCTTTACTATAAATAATGATACTAGATTTCTTGATAAAATCGTCTACTGATAACGGACTTGAAAAACGTGCTGTTCCGTTCGTCGGTAACACGTGGTTCGTTCCAACAAAGTAGTCACCCACAGGTTCTGAACTATAGCGACCAATGAAAATCGCGCCTGCATGTCGGATGCCTTCTGCTATGGACTCCGCATCATCTGTCATGATTTCCAAGTGTTCTGGAGCAAGTGAGTTAACGGCTTGCACAGCTTCTTGCATAGATGAAGCGAGGTAAATGACTCCGTTTTGTTCAATCGATTCTCGAGCTATTTCTTCTCGCGGAAGTGTAGACAATTGCGCTTCCACTTCTTCTGCTACGTTTTCTGCTAATCTCTTACTCGTCGTAACCAATACAGCACTAGATAAAGCATCGTGCTCCGCTTGAGATAATAAGTCTGCAGCTACTTCTGCAGCACTCGCTGTCTCATCTGCTAGGACAACGATTTCGCTCGGTCCTGCAATCATATCAATATCGACCATCCCAAACACTTCTCGTTTCGCTAAAGCAACATAAATGTTTCCTGGACCTGTAATCTTATCTACTGGTGGAATGGATTCTGTTCCGTAAGCTAAAGCTGCGATAGCTTGTGCCCCACCGACTTTAACCATTTCGGTTACCCCTGCCATGTCTGCAGCAACTAACACAGCTGGAGGCAACATGCCTGTTTCACGCTGAGGCGGAGAAACCAAGACGATACGTTCCACACCTGCCACTTGTGCTGGGATGACGTTCATTAACACAGAGGAAGGATACGCAGCTGTTCCACCAGGTACGTATAGACCAACAGCATCTAAACTAGTGATTTTTTGACCAAGTCTTGTTCCATCTGATCTTTCCATCATCCAAGATTCACGGCGTTGAAGTTCATGATATTCACGGATATTGTCTGTCGCTTCTTTAATAATAGATATCATTTCATCATCAACGAGCTTGTAAGCTTCTTCAATCTCTTCTTTTGTAACAAAAAGATTCGAAAGCGTAACACCATCAAATTTTTGCGTGTAATCTAAAAGAGCTTGATCTCCTCTAGTCTTCACATCAGATATAATAGAGGTTACCACTTTACGTTGTTCTTCTGTTCCTTGATCAATATCACGTTTAATTGAAATAGATGACGATAATTGTTCTATTCTCATCACATTTCCTTCCTTTCAATAACAGCAGATAAGCGATCTACAATTTCTTCAATTCGCTCATCGTGTATGCGATAACTAACCGGGTTAACAATTAAACGAGAAGTCACTTCAATCATCTTCTCATACTCCACAAGTCCATTTTCTACAAGCGTTCTTCCTGTGGACACAATATCCACGATACGATCAGCCAATCCAATTAAAGGAGCCAATTCAATCGAACCGTTTAAAGGAATGATTTCGACTTGCTCGCCTTGTTCACGGAAGTAATTCGTAGCAATGCGTGGATATTTAGTAGCAATACGAGGTGCTACCGTACTCATTTCTGTGTTGGGTAAACCAGCAACTGCTAAATAACACTCACTAATTTTTAAGTCTACCAGCTCATAGACCACGCGATCTTCTTCTAATAATACATCTTTACCAGCAATTCCAAGGTCCGCAACGCCGTGCTCTACATACGTTGCAACGTCTGTTGGTTTCGCAAGGATAAATCGTAATTGCTCGTTGGGTACTTCAATAATTAGTTTACGACCTTCATTAAATTCTTCAGGCAGTTGAAAATCTGCTTCTCTCATTAACCCAACTGCTTCTTCAAAAATACGCCCTTTTGGCATCGCAATTGTTAACATACTCATGATCTCTCCCCCTGTCCTAAAAGGAATACGACATCATTCATGTCTCGAACAAATGCATCCATATCTTGTATTCCTTGTACTGGTTGCATGACTACTCGTTTGCCTTCTGCGCGAAGTGCTTCTGCTTTCGTCCACGCTTCTTTTGCATAATCCTGTGAATAGATAATGGCTGTTTGATCGTTTGAAACTGTACTTTCACCCAAAGCTTCTAAGCAGTAATCCATACGTAACCCAAATCCAGTTGCTCCGATATTCTGGCCAAAAGCAGCTAATAATTGATTGTAACGTCCACCGCTTCCGATTGGGTACGCAACACCTTCTGTATACGCTTCGAAATGGATACCAGTGTAATAATCCATGTGTGAGATAAGTGTTAAATCTAATTTCACAACATCTTCAATTCCATACACCTTAAGGGCATCGTACAACTCGGAAAGCTCTTCAATTGCTTGTTCTCCAGCACCGTTCTCCACGATCTGTTTCGCGATAGAAAAACCTTTTTCATTACCACGCGCCTGCAAAAACTTCAGCAGTCTCTCCTTATCAATCGAAGAAAGAGAAAGAGACTTTACATACTGTCTGAACCCTACAAAGTTTCGTTCATATAAATAACGGCGAAGAGGCTCTGCACGCTCTTCGTTTCCTAAGATCTGTTTGAAAAAATCTTCCACGAATCCAACGTGTCCGATGGATAACTGGAACGATTTAATTCCAAGTTCTCTAAGTGCGAATACGGTTAAAGCAATCGTCTCTGCATCCCCTTGCACCGTGCTGTCTCCGATTAGCTCTGCACCCATTTGACCAAATTCGGCTGGCTTTCCACCTTCGCGCTGCTGCGCTCTAAACACACTTCCGGAATATGCCAATCTGATTGGGATACTGTTTTGTAGTAATTTAGACGCTGCAACTCTGGCAATAGGCGTGGTCATATCAGGTCTAAGGACGAGTGCATTCCCTTGATTGTCTAACAGTTTGAAAAGTTGGTGATCGTCAATCGACGAAACACTCCCTACTGTTTCATATAATTCTAGTGCGGGAGTTTCTAAGAAGTCGTACCCCCACTTGGAAACGATGGAGGTAAACGTATTGCGTAGAGTTTCTTTCTGCTTATATAAATTCGGGAAAGTATCGCGCATCCCAATGGGCTTTTCAAACATAAACCACTTTTTCACTTGAATCACCTTCCTGATTTTGTGTTGATGTATTTTGTTAGTCCTTAATTATACTTTTATGTGTTGTGTAGCTTGGCGTTTTGAGTTTTGGGATGTGATATATGTTTAACGTGTGCTCTGCACTTCGGCTTCCACCTCTTGAACGCACGTTATTCCTTTATCGTGTGCTCTGGACCCGGACTTCCACCTCTTGAACGCACGTTATTCGTTTAACGTGTGCTCTGGACTCCTACTTCCAACTCTTGAACGCACGTTATTCGTTTAACGTGTGCTCTGCCACCGAAACAATTACTCTTGAGCACTTGCCAAACCAAAATACTTTAGTTCGCTACCATGCTACCAAAATGAAGTTATCACTAGTTTAACGGTCTTTCGTTTGGTAGTCAACTAAAGAGTGTTTGAATTTTGTATGTAATGGTATAGAAAAAACCACAGACGTTCATCTGTGGTTATGATTTCCTAACTCCGTATATTTCATCGTCTTTCCAGCGATCTTTTAACTCATCTGCATTGTAGATGACACGCATGGGATTTCCTCCGACGAACGATCCTGGTGCGACATCTTTATGTACTAACGTGCCTGCTGATACAATTGCACCGTCACCAATTTCCACGCCAGGTAAAATAGTGCAGTTCGCTCCAATCATTACTTCGCTACCGATTTTCACTTCGCCTAGGCGATACTCTTTAATCAAATACTCATGAGCAAGGATTGTCGTATTGTAGCCAATGACGGTGTTTCGCCCTACAGATATCTTTTCCGGAAACATGACGTCAAGCATCACCATTAACGCAAAGGAAGTTTTCGAACCTACTTTCATTCCGAGCAACTTGCGATACAGCCAATTTTTCAACGACAAGAAAGGTGTATACCTGGCAAGTTGAATCACTACAAAGTTCTTTACTACTTTCCAAAAAGGGACTGTTTTATAAACATGTCGAAGGGAGTTTGCCCCTTCGACTGGATACCGTTTAGTTTTTCTCACGGTTGTACGTTTCGATGAAGGCGATTAGGTCTCGCATATCATCTAAAATGACAGTTGGGTTGAACTTTTCCAAATAGTCTCGTCCCTTTGCAGACCAGGAAACACCTGCTGTTAACGTACCAGCATTTTGTCCACCTTCAATGTCATGATGGTTATCGCCAACCATAATGGCTTCTTCTGGTGTAGATCCTAGTTGTTCCAAAGCCTTTAATAATGGTTCAGGATGAGGCTTGGCATGTGTTACTTCATCTAACGATATTACTACGTCAAAATAAGAATCCAAATTCATTAGCTTTAACCCTTTTAATACTACGTTACCAATCTTCGTAGAAACGATTGCTAATTTATAGCCATTCTGATGAAGTTGCTGTACTGCTTCTTCTACTCCTTCAAAAGCAGTAACCAACTCATCATGCTTTTCTAAGTTAAACGCTCGGTAACGGTCCACCAATTCTTGCACACGATCAGGCGCTACTTGCATAAAGGAATCTTCCAGAGGTGGTCCCATAAACGGTAATACGTCTTCTCTTGTGTATCGATTAGGCTCATCAAAATTTAACGTGTGTAAAAAGGATGAGATGATTAATTCATTCGTATTGATCAACGTTCCATCTAAATCAAAAAGAACGGTTGTAATAGGTTTAGTTGCCATGTTGTTCACCTTCCATTCGTCTTACTATGCGACTTCTTTTTCTTTTAATCCTCTTTGTTCATAGTGTGTCCAAATTCGAGCTACTAACCACGTCAGTCCTACTGCAAAACCAACTCTGGCAAGAAGTAACGGTAATACCGGTATTCCTAAAGGTACAAAAACAAGCGTATCTTCTACTACCGCGTGACAAGCAACTAAGAAAATGAAAGCAAGTGTGACGTCTTTTCTGGATACTCCATCTTCTTCAACCGCTTGAATCATGACTCCTGCGCCGTACGCTAATCCAAAGAGTAAGCCAGCTGCTAAAGTAAACGAGGTATTATCTTTCATTCCTAAGAATCGTGTAAACGGAGCCATCCACTTCGAGAACTTAGTTAACCAGTTTCGGTCCTTCATTATTTGAATGAGTGCCATTAAAGGGATAATAATCAATGCCATTTGGAGGACACCGAAACTCGCTTTTTGCAAAGCGATGAAAATGATTTCCATCCAGCCATCTGGTTGAGCCGGTGTTGGTGGAGCGAAGCCGTATACCGCTTTTTCCTGTCCACCTTTCCAGAATAAATTAATGGCAATAGCAGAAAAGAACGAAAGTCCAAGTCTCACAGCAATGATCTGCCATACTTTTATCCCTACTCTAGCAGCGACACCTGATTCAATTAGTAGATTATGAGCAAAAGAAAGCATAACTGCTAAAGTAAAGACTTCTTTTACCGTTAAATCTACTGAAAGTATTCCAGCTATCCCAGCATAAAGGTTTAAGAAGCTTCCTAATACTAAAGGAATAGCTGCATCACCGGAAAGTCCGAATAAGCCCATAACTGGTTCTATAAGTTTTGTCATCCAGCCTAACACTGGTGTAAATTGTAAGACTGTAACAATTAACGTGATCGGAAAGATTACTTTACTGAGCATCCAAGTCGTTTTTAATCCTGTTTGTAATCCTCTTTTTAAGGAATCAACCATTGCGGTCTGCCCCCTATGCGTCTAAGTATCTTTCTTTTGCCACACCCGTTTTGCGTCGGTATAAACCGATTGCTATTGCACCAGCTACAAGAAGTACACTGATTAACTGAGCTGTACGCAAGAAATCCATGATTAGCAAACTGTCTGTTCGCATACCCTCAATAAAGAAGCGACCGATGGAGTACCAAATCACATAAGATAAGAACAACTCACCGCGACGTAAGTTTACTCTGCGTAGGTATAGTAATAGTGCCAAACCTGCGAAGTTCCAAAGTGATTCATAAAGGAAAGTCGGGTGATAATATGTACCATTAATGTACATTTGGTTAATTATCCAATCAGGTAAAAATAACCCTTCTAAAAACGATCGAGTAACTTCTCCACCATGTGCTTCTTGGTTAATAAAGTTCCCCAACGACCAATCGCTTGACCTAAGATGATACTTGGTGCTGCAATGTCTGCAATTTTCCAAAAAGATATCCCTTTGATACGAGTAAACACAATGGCTGTCACCACTGCGCCAATGAGACCTCCATGGATGGCAATGCCGCCTTCCCAAATCTTAAAGACATCTGCTAAGTTATCTTTATAAGAATCCCATTCAAACGTCACATAGTAGATTCGTGCGGAAATAATGGCAATTGGAATAGCAAAAATCAATAAGTCAGCAAACGTATCAGGGTCGACCCCACGTCGCTTACACTCACGTGTAGCAAGTAGAAAGCCTAATACGATACCTAGACCAATAATAACACCATACCAATATACTGGCTGTGGTCCTAAATAAAACGCAACGCGATCAATTGGTTGAATTGCGGATTCCATGTTTCTCCTCCTGTCTTATAGGTCCTCTACTTCTCCATCTTCAATTACATCTGCTAATTTCGCAGTAAATTGTTCTGCAGCGTTAACACCCATTCGTTTTAAACGGAAGTTCATCGCAGCAACTTCAATAATGACTGCTAAATTTCGACCAGGTCGAACTGGTAGTGTAATTCTTGTCACATCCGTATCAATAATACGCATTTTCTCCTCTTCTAAACCAAGACGATCATAATGCTTGTTTTGATCCCATAGCTCTAAGTTAATAACCAATGTAACACGCTTGTGGCTTCGAACTGCTCCAGCACCGAATAGTGTCATAACGTTAATAATCCCTAATCCGCGAATCTCCAATAGATGCTCAATTAACTCAGGAGAAGATCCAATAAGCGTATCTTCGTCTTCTTGTCGGATTTCCACGCAATCGTCGGCAACTAGACGGTGACCGCGTTTCACTAACTCAAGTGCTGTCTCACTTTTACCGACACCACTCTTACCCATAATCAGAACCCCTACACCATAAATATCCACTAATACTCCGTGAATTGCTGTAGTTGGAGCTAATTTACTCTCTAAATAGTTCGTTAATCTACTGGAAAAACGCGTTGTCTTCATCGGAGATACCATAACTGGAACAGATGCTGCTTCCGCTGCCGCTAGCAACTCTTTCGGTACTTCCATCCCACGTGAAATAATAATCCCAGGTGTAACATCTGTACAAAGCTGCTGCATACGAGAAGCGCGTTGCTCTGTGTCTAGTCGCTCAAAAAAGCTTAACTCTGTTTTCCCTAAAAGCTGAATACGATCGGCTGGATAATAGTTAAAGAATCCTGCCATTTCAAGCCCAGGACGAGAAATATCTGCGGTCGTAATCGGACGATGAACCCCTTCTTCGCCACTTAAAAGCTCAAGTCCAAACTTATCAATTATGTCTTGTGTGCGTGCCTTTACCATTTAAGCTCCTCCTGCCTATATGTAAACGTACTTTACGTAGTTTTTTCCATCTTATTGTAGCACTAAAAAAGAGTATTTGCTAAATTCCAGAGTTGATTTTTGACTCATTCGTGTGAAGCATTGGTGAAAGGGTATTTACTAAACCCAGAATTGATTTTTGGCTCATTCGTGTGAAGCTATGCTTCACACGCCTTTCAGCTATGCTGAAAGGTAGGCAGGGAAGGACCAGGTCTTTAGGGAAAGCTAGCTTTCCCGGCGACCTGGTCCTTCCCTGCCTAAATGAGCCAAAAATCCTGCAGTCACTAAATAGCAAAAAGCCCACCACTAAGGGCGGGCACATACATACAAAATTATGACTTGCGGCGATCATATACCATCTGCTGAAACAATGTGTTCATTAATGATAAAATAATGGCGATTAAAAACGATAACCAAAATCCATCTACATTAAAGGCATCCCCCATAAGCCAATCCGTTATCATGATGGAGAATGTGTTAATGACTAATAAGAAAAACCCTAGCGTTATCAACGTAATTGGTAAGGTAAAGATAATTAGTAGCGGCCTCACTACTACATTAACTATCGATAAAACCACGCTAGCCAGAACCGCTGCTGTCACACTAGATATAAACACACCTTCAAAAAAACCTGCCAATCCCAAAAAGATGGCAGCGTTAAAGAGAATTCCGACAATCCATTTCATTGTTTAGTTATTCCCCCTCGTTTGGCAGGACAAAGACCAATAAGCCGTATGCAATCAACAATGGAAAGAAGCCCGTCACAAACAATAATATAATAAACAATACACGTAAGATGGTGGAATCCATTTTGGTATAATTCGCAAGCCCTCCGATAACTCCAGCGACTTTGCGATTTGTTTTTGATCTAGTGATAGATTTCATGTTCAAGCTCCTTTCTCTTATATGTTGTATTGTCGTCATTTGTCCACCTTTTCATCCATTCAAGATCAAAGATGAGGAACTGTCTTAATCTGAACAGATCCAGTATTCGTACTTCCGTATAAATGTACTGGATTCACACCCTCCAAAGACTTCTTGAACGTCATCTTCTTTTGGACCACATCATTTTGCTCTTCTATTACTTCAATACCCTCTACGTCCACTTTAAAACTTCCAACATTGGATTTTAACTCTCCATTAATTGCAGCTGTTTCTGGAAGGAAAACTTCAATGGAACCTGTCACAGCTTTTACCTTCAGTGTATCAGGTGTTGACTTTAAGAATGCTGTTACATTCCCATTCACAGATTGAAGCGCCGCACTAGCAAATTCGCCTTCCGCTTCCACTTTTCCATTAATCGTCTCTAACTGTAAGTCGGTCACTTTACTAGAAACTAGCTTAATACGTCCGTTACCAGTCTCCGCCTCTAACTCATTCGCTTGAATGTTGGATAGTGTAATCAAGCCATTCCCTGTTTTTGCGGAGAAACTATCAGCAGTAAAGTGTGTAGCCTGGAACCCGCCATTAAATAAGCGAACAGAAATATCCTCATAGCGTTGAGCTGGAACGTAAACTACCGTATCGACTTTCATCCATTTAAATTGCGTATGGAAAGTTAGGCGTTCTTTTTCTACGGAGAATTTTGCATGTCTTCGGAACGTTTCTTCCGCTTGCGCTTCATCCTCTGTGCGATATACCTTCACGTGACATTCAATTCTAACTCCAGGTTGGTCCCACTTCTTTAACTCCACTTTACCGTTCGCCACATCTAAGTCAATGGACTCAATCGTCGGAGAAGCTTCTTCAAACACATGAAGTAATTCCACAGATTGTTGGAAGGATAAATCTAAATCTTTCACCTTTTTAACTGCCGTGTTTACAAAGTCTAATACCTTAGAGCGAGCTTGCTCAAGTGGTCCATTTGCTTTGCGAAAATTCTTCTCTTCTGCTGTAGTGGAGTCTTCAGACGCTTCCTCACCAGTTGAAACAAGAGCAGGAACCCTCTCGTCATTTTCAGGTGTTTGCTCTAACTTTTCCAACAAATTAAGACCTTCTTGAACAGAGATTGTTCCTTTTTGCACTAATTCTAAAATTCGTTGACGTTCGTTACCCATATTTAGCACCCCTGTCTATATAATAAAATGACCTCTTTATAGTAATACTTTGATTCCTTTATATACATTCCAAATCATGATAAAGAAGCTTAGAATTCCTCCTAAAACAATCACAAATAAGACGAAAAACGGAACAGTTCCAGTAGATATTGCAAATACGTCAAATACAAATGCAAATAACACTAGAGGCACGACTAACATTGGGATTATGTGTGAAATGAAGGCTGCTTTTGCATGTCCTTTTAGCCATTCATCCGCTGAAACTAGCCAAACAATTAATGGGAAGATTAGCCCCAAGAAGAAAAAGCTAAAATAACACAATGCCGCGATGATCTTCTCTAAATTCAACCTCTTCACCTCTTCCAAAACTATACTATGGTGTTGTTCTGTAATCTATACGAGTTTTGGCGGGGAAGGTTTCATAATTAGATAAAAAAACTCCAACCGTGGTAAAACGGTCAGAGTCTGATAATTTATTTCGTTAACTCTAAGAATTCCTCCACATCTTGCACGCAAAGCGCTACTCCTTTAGACCAGAAGTCTTCAGATGTCACGTCTTCACCAAGATGTTTCATCGCTAAGTCTTCTACATTCATTACCGCTGTATCACGAAGTAATGCCATGTAAGACTCTTCGTAATTTCCACCAGCCTCTAACGCTTTTGCATAGATGCTTAAAGAGAACAGGTATCCAAACGTGTACGGGAAGTTGTAGAACGGTACACCTGTGATATAGAAATGAAGCTTAGAAGACCAGAAATGTGGATGCGTTGTTTCGAGAGCACCAGCATAGCCTTCACGTTGCGCTTCTTCCATTAATTCATTCAAGCGTTGGGCAGAAACATACCCTTTAGAACGCTCTGCATAGAATCTCTTTTCAAATAAGAATCGAGCGTGAATGTTCATGAAGAATGCTACGCTACGTTGTAATTTATCTTCTAATAAAGCAATCTTTTCATCCTTTGTAGTTGCCTCTTTCACCGCTGCATCTGCTACAATCATCTCTGCAAACGTACTAGCTGTCTCTGCCACGTTCATCGCATAACGACGGTTTAACGGGTGAACCGTACGAAGTGCATAGGAGTGGAATGCATGACCTAGCTCATGTGCAAGCGTTGCAACGTTGCTCATAGATCCAGAGTACGTCATGAAAATACGAGACTCTTCGCTTAGTGGGAAACCAGTACAGAATCCACCTGGACGTTTACCAGGGCGATCTTCTGCTTCAATCCAAGACTTTTCAAAAGCTGTTTTAGAGAACGAAGCCATTTCTGGACCAAATTTTGCAAAGTGCTTTAGGATAAAGTCTGCACCTTCTTGATAAGAAAGCGTTTTTGTTGACTCGCTCACTGGTGCATCTAGGTTGTACCAGTCCATTTTAGTTTCACCAAGCATTTCTGCTTTTCTATTTAAATAGGAAACAAACGCGTCTTTTTGCTTTTCAATTGCTCCCCACATCGCATTTAACGTATCTTCTGTCATGCGATTGTATGCTAAAGGTTCTTTTAAGATTTCTGTCCAGCCACGTTTTTCATAAAGGCGTAAACGGAAACCACCTAGATGATTTAACGTACGAGCGAAAAGCTCTTCGTTATCAGCCCATAGCTGCTCAAGCTTTTCAAATACCTCTTTACGAACTTTAGGAGAAGGATGAGAAAGTAAGTTATTGGCTTGCCCAACAGATAACTCTTTTGTTTCGCCATCCACGTTCACCGTTAATGACAGCATACCGATTAACGTGTCATACATTTCTCCCCAGCCGTGATATCCATCAATCGCTAGTGCATTTACCATCGCTTCTTCTGGTCCACTTAATTTCTCTTTCGCTTGCGTACGCCACTCAGACAAAATGAAGTTCCAGAGTGATAAATCTTCTGTCTCTAGCAACGCTGCAAATACTTCATCTTCCGCAGCCGCCAACGTTTGTTGGAACGTAGTAAATGTAGTAGAGTAACTTGCACGATACCCTGTTACCTCACTTTGCAGCGCATCTGCTTTTCGGTCTTTCATATCTTGTGCTTGCAAACAACCTATGTATGCTCCACCTTGAGTTAAAAACTGCATAATTACTTTTGCATCTTCTATTAAACTTGCTATTAATGATGATTCTTCAGAGGAAGTTGGTGTTGTAAAGTTTGCAACTCGTTCTTCAAATGCATCAATATATTTTTTCGTCTGGTCTAAATGTGTACGAAGTTCTTTTGATTCACTTCCACCTGCAAATAAAGATTCTAAATCCCATTTTTCAGCATATGCCGTCGTCATGAGAATTCCCCCTTAAATAGATTATTCTGACAATACTATTGTACACGAAATACAGAAAATTACGATAAAAAAGTTTCGATTATCGTAATAAAAGTTAAATAAAATTGAATTTCAAGGACTTTCTCCTATGTACAGGTCACATAAAAAAGCTGACAACCGTTTCAACAAACGATTATCAGCTTATCCTTTAACTTTCTATTTAGATGTAGAATACGCATTAGCATCTTCTAGTTCCGCTACACGATCAGCCATACGAATTCGGTCTCTTTCAAGAATCGGTTTTAAATAACGACCTGTATGAGAATCAGGGTGATCCGCTACTTCTTCTGGTGTACCTGTGGCAATGATTGTCCCACCTTTATCTCCACCTTCAGGTCCAAGATCAATCAAATGATCTGCTGCTTTAATAACATCCAGATTATGTTCAATTACCAACACCGTATCACCATTTTCAACCAAACGTTGCAACACGATCAATAGTCTAGAAATATCATCAACATGCAAACCAGTTGTTGGCTCGTCCAAAATGTAGAAAGATCGACCGGTTGAACGGCGGTGTAGCTCAGAAGCTAATTTCACACGTTGGGCTTCTCCTCCTGACAGCGTCGTTGCTGGTTGTCCCAATTTCACATATCCGAGTCCGACATCCAAAATAGTTTGTAACTTACGATGGATTTTAGGAATGTTTTCAAAGAACTTCGTCGCATCCTCGACTGTCATTTCTAGCACGTCAGAAATATTACTTCCTTTATACTTCACTTCTAATGTTTCTCTGTTATAACGTTTTCCATGACAAACTTCACATGGTACGTACACATCTGGCAAGAAGTGCATCTCGATTTTGATAATTCCATCCCCGCGACAAGCTTCACATCGTCCACCTTTTACGTTGAAGCTAAACCGTCCTTTTTTATAACCACGCACTTTCGCTTCGTTCGTTGTCGCAAAAACGTCGCGAATATCATCAAACACTCCTGTATACGTCGCCGGATTGGATCGAGGCGTTCTTCCAATTGGTGATTGATCAATATCGATTACTTTATCTAACTGATCAATTCCCGTAATCTCTTTATGTTCTCCTGGTTTAGCTTTTGCTTTATGCAGCTTTTGAGCTAAAGATTTATGAAGAATCTCATTAATTAATGTACTTTTCCCGGATCCTGACACCCCAGTAACAGCAATAAACTGTCCAAGCGGTACATCAACACTGACATTTTTTAAGTTGTTTTCTTTAGCACCTTTAATTTGCAGCTTACGACCATCAGACTTTCTTCTTTCCATTGGGAAAGGAATAAATTTTCTACCTGATAAATACTGGCCAGTTAAAGATTTTGGATCATCCATTACTTCTCCAGGAGTACCTTGAGAAATAATTTGTCCACCGTGGACACCTGCTCCAGGGCCAATATCAATTAGATAATCTGCTGCCATCATTGTATCTTCATCGTGCTCCACAACAATAAGCGTATTACCAATGTCACGCATACTTTGCAAAGTACCAATTAAACGGTCATTATCTCTTTGATGAAGACCGATAGAAGGCTCATCTAAAATGTATAAAACGCCTGTCAGTCTTGAACCGATTTGGGTAGCAAGTCGAATACGCTGCGCTTCTCCACCAGATAAAGTACCCGCTGAGCGAGACAGTGTTAAGTAATCCAAACCTACGTTAATTAAGAATCCTAGTCTTTCATCAATTTCACGGAGAATAAGATTTGCAATTTGGCGATCCTTTGGCGATAATTCTAAGCTAGTAAAATAAGTCATCGCGTCTTGAATGGACTTTTCCGTTACTTCACCAACGTGAACACCGTTTATCTTAACAGCTAATGATTCTGGTTTTAAACGGTATCCACCACAAGAAGCACAGTGTTGAACAGCCATGTACTGTTCCATTTGCTCACGAATATAATCCGAACTTGTCTCACGATATCTTCTCTCAATATTACGTAAAACTCCTTCGAATTCGATCATATTTTCACGTACTTGTCCAAATTCATTCTCGTATCGGAAATAGATTTTATCACTACCAGAACCTTTTAAAATCTTATCAAGTTGTGGTTTAGGAAGGTTCTCCACGGGTACATCCATATCAATCCCATAATGGTTACATACAGATTCCAACAGTTGTGGATAGTACTGCGAGCTAGTTGGTTGCCAAGCGACAATTGCCCCATCTCGTAAAGAAACAGAATGGTCAGGAATAACAAGTTCTTTATCTACTTTTAATTTTGTTCCTAGTCCATCACATGTTGGACATGCTCCAAACGGACTGTTGAAAGAAAACATCCTAGGCTCTAATTCTCCAATGGAAAAACCGCAATGTGGACAAGCATGATGTTCACTAAATAGAAGTTCTTCTTCTCCCATGACATCAATAACCACACGTCCATCCGCAAGACGAAGTGCTGCTTCAAGTGAATCAGCTAAACGTGGTTCGGAACCTTCTTTCACAACAATTCTGTCCACAATTACTTCAATCGAGTGTTTTTTATTTTTGTCTAGAGTAATTTCGTCACTTACGTCGAATACTTCACCGTTTACACGCAAACGAACGTATCCTTGTTTTTTCATATCTTCTAGTATTTTGACGTGTGTTCCTTTTCTACCAGACACAATTGGTGCCAGCACTTGTATCTTCGTACGTTCTGGATAAGACATAATACGATCTACCATTTGTTCAATTGTTTGAGAGACGATTTCAATCCCATGATTAGGGCATATCGGTTTCCCTACTCGAGCAAACAAAAGACGTAAGTAATCATAAATCTCTGTTACTGTACCAACAGTAGAACGTGGATTACGACTGGTTGTTTTTTGATCTATTGAGATTGCAGGAGACAATCCATCAATTGCGTCTACATCTGGTTTATCCATTTGCCCTAAGAACTGACGTGCATAAGCAGACAACGACTCTACATATCTACGTTGTCCCTCTGCATAAATCGTATCGAACGCTAATGAAGACTTACCGGAACCAGATAAGCCAGTTAAGACAACTAGCTTGTCACGCGGTATCTCCACATCAATGTTTTTTAAATTATGTGCTCTTGCTCCCTTTACAACTATTCGGTCTTTTGCCATCTCTATCCCTCTGCTTTCAACTCTAGAATCGTGTCTCGAAGCTGCGCTGCTCGCTCGAAGTCTAGTTGTTTAGCTGCTTCTTTCATTTCTATTTCAAGCGACTCTACTAATACCATTCGCTCTTTTTTCGTTAGTTTTTTCGCTTCCACTAAAGGCTCATCTTGTTCCACGCCTTCTTGCGTAGCGCGAATAACGTCTCGAACTTCTTTTTGTATAGTCATTGGCGTAATGCCATGCTTTTTATTGTGTTCTTCTTGGATTTCACGACGACGCTTTGTCTCTTCAATCGCTTTTGTCATAGAATCCGTCATCTTATCGGCGTACATAATTACGTGACCATTAGAGTTACGAGCTGCACGACCTATAGTTTGGATTAAAGACCTCTCAGAACGTAAGAATCCTTCTTTGTCAGCATCCAAGATCGTCACAAGCGAAACTTCTGGGATGTCTAAACCTTCTCTTAATAAGTTAATCCCCACAAGAACGTCATATTTACCTAAGCGCAAGTCACGGATAATTTGAATTCGTTCTAGCGTTTTTACTTCTGAGTGAAGGTACTGAACTTTAATACCAATGTCTTTTAGATAATCCGTTAAATCTTCAGACATTTTTTTCGTTAAAGTTGTGACTAACACACGCTCATTCTTATTGATACGGTCTTGAATTTCCCCAAGCAAGTCATCGATTTGACCTTCGATTGGACGGATATCAATTGTAGGGTCCAACAGTCCAGTTGGTCGAATAATCTGCTCCACAAAATCGGGAGTATGTTCGATTTCATATGGACCTGGAGTTGCGGAAACATAAACTAACTGACTAGCATGTTTCTCAAACTCTTGGAACGTTAACGGTCTGTTA
Organism: Mangrovibacillus cuniculi; assembly: GCF_015482585.1. Lineage (NCBI taxonomy): Bacteria > Bacillati > Bacillota > Bacilli > Caryophanales > Bacillaceae > Mangrovibacillus > Mangrovibacillus cuniculi. Next base: position 2,175,336 of record NZ_CP049742.1, read on the forward strand.
TCTTTCGCAGATGGCAGACGGAATCCATGGTCTACTAGAACTTGTTTACGAGCTTGGTCCCCATTAAACATCCCTCTGATTTGAGGAAGCGTAACGTGTGACTCGTCAATTACGATTAACATATCTTTTGGAAAATAATCTAAGAGCGTGTAAGGCGTAGCGCCAGACTCTCGCAAAGTTAAATGTCTAGAATAGTTCTCGATACCTGAGCAAAAGCCCATTTCTCTCATCATTTCTAAATCATAGCGCGTTCGCTGCTCTAAACGCTGTGCTTCTAGCAGTTTGTTTTGTTCATTTAATTCTTCTAATCGCTCCTCTAATTCTGCTTCTATATTTATGATAGCTTTTTTCATTTTTTCTTCGCGTGTTACGAAGTGAGATGCTGGGAAAATAGCAACATGTTCACGTTCACCTAGAATTTCACCTGTTAACGCATCTACTTCTCGAATACGATCAATCTCGTCTCCAAAGAACTCTACACGCATACAACGCTCGTCTCTCGATGCAGGGAAAATTTCCACTACATCCCCACGAACACGGAAAGTTCCACGTTGGAAGTCAATATCGTTTCTTTCATATTGAACATCTACTAGTTTTCGTAAAAGTTGATTTCTCTCTAGTTCCATTCCAACCCGTAAGGAAACTACTAAATCACGGTATTCCTCTGGAGATCCAAGACCATATATACAAGATACAGATGCGATGATAATAACATCGTTTCGCTCAAATAAAGAGGACGTTGCAGAGTGGCGCAATTTATCAATTTCATCATTAATACTAGCGTCTTTTTCTATGTACGTATCAGTTTGTGGGACATACGCCTCTGGTTGATAGTAATCGTAGTAACTAACGAAGTATTCTACAGCATTGTTCGGAAAAAACTCTTTAAATTCACTATAAAGCTGACCAGCTAATGTTTTGTTGTGGGCAATGATTAGTGTTGGTCGATTCACTTCTTTAATAACATTGGAGATCGTAAAGGTTTTACCAGTTCCTGTAGCACCTAATAATGTTTGATGTCTTTTACCTTCATGGAGACCTTTCACAATTTTCTTAATTGCTTCCGGCTGATCTCCTTGAGGTGTATACTTGGATACTAATTCAAACTCTTTCAACAGAGAAATACCTCCCTAAACAGAACAAAGATTCGTTATTTTTATTCTACCACAAGCAAGTCATTTTTAACCAACAATATACGAAAGTATGTTCGTTATTTTATTTTTAAAATGAAGGAGACTCATCTAAGAGCAGACCACATCACGTGGTCAACGATGAGTTGTTACTGGTCACGTAACAAAAAAACCAACGATCTACTCCAATCGTCGGTTTTTATTAATGAGCCAGTTCGCAATCACTAAGCCCAATGTTAAGGAAGCTGCATCAATAATGATGAGGCCCCATGTATGCGTATATCCTTTATAAGCGGAAACAGCGATTAATGCTAATGTTAACAACAATGCAACCGTTCGGCTGTACGTGATGTGTGTAAACAAGATGACAAGGATCGCCGGAAAAAGCATTGCCGATATTACTTTGTCAATCACTTCACCTGACGCCCCCTTTTACTTTAACTATAGGGGACCATAAAGATTTGCGCAAGTCTTAGTACGCTATTTTTCTTGACTATTCTGAATGATTCCTTTCGTTATGGAGACCATTTCACTCTGTTCCACAAATCGTTCTCTCATTAAGTCTGGCAAAATGGATTCCGTAAAAAATTTAACAGACTCCATCTCTTTAAACTTCATAATAGTCGTTAACGCCTCTTCGTAAATTTCTATGAAGAGCGGTTCTGGATTACCTTTTTGAATTTCTCCAAAAGATTCATATAGTAGGTCAATTTTATCTGCAACCGATAGTATCTTTCCTTCTAATGTTTCGTCTTTGCCTTCTTTAAATCTTCTAAAGAACGCCTCATGGTATTCAGTCGGTATTTCACGTTCAATAAATTTCGCCGTCATTTCTTCCTCTACCTGACTAAAAAGTTTTTTCAATTCATGAGAGGCGTACTTTACAGGTGTTTTAATATCTCCAGTGAATAGTTCTGCGTAATCATGGTTGAGCGCTTTTTCATAAAGCGTCTTCCAATCCACTTCTTGCCCGGATTGTTCTTCGACTGTACCTAAAAATTGCGCGATCTTCGTGACTTTAAATGAGTGACTTGCCACGGAGTGTAGTTGGTATTTGAACTTTCCTGGACAACGATAGATGTTTTCTAAGTCTGCTAAGCTTTTAAAATATTCATGAACACCCATTACACTCACTCCTGCAGAAGAATTTTGAATATTCTAACATATATAGACTATCTATTCAATTAGTTTTTGTCGTTTTCATCTTGATTCTTCTTAGCCATTTTCAATAAAGCTGTTCGTCTGTAACCCGTCCATGCAAGAAGCGCTCCTAATAGCGCACCAATTAACATTTGTACATTAACATATCCAGAAGAGATTAGGCTTGTGACAAATGATCCTCCAAATACAACAAAAAAGATTAGTCCAACGAATATAGATATTTTACCCATTTTCATACTCCTCTCAAACTCACTGTTCAAAATACGTCTAATTATATCGAAAAAGTGATGACGACACAAAAAGCCACCCTAAACGGATGGCTTTTATGAAACCTCTGCATTACTATAAGACTTTGTTTCTTCTAAAACGAAAACACCTAATTGATGATGTTCTCCTTCATATAAGGCACGTTGAACTTTACGAATCTCACCATTCAAGTCAAACACCTCAATTTTACAATGTGCAGCATTTTTTTGAATAGCTTCATATAACTCTCTTTCATTTTTAACAGGGATTCCGTTTACTTTCGACAAAACTTCCCCCGGTACAATTTCCATTTTATCTGCTGGAGAATTAGGTACAACCCCAAGTACTTGCAATCCTTTCATCTTTTTCGTATAGAAGAAAGGTTTTGTCTGTTCAATTTTAAAGTGACCATACTGAAGTATTAGTCGAAGAGCAACAATAAGTCCAAATAAGTACGGAACTGTTACCGGAAGAAAGTACGCTACAGGCACCAAACCTATCGCTAGTATAGAAAGAGCAACTAGTTGTTTCCCTATAAAATTTATTGCCTCTTTTGCATATCTCGCTTTGATCTTTTTGTGGAAACCTAAGACGAGCGGAACTCCAACAATGTGAAAAGCTGTTTCTCCTAGATGAATAATTGGCCACCAAGTCGAATCACTGATTGGACCAGTTGGAACTAGGAAGATTAGCGGCAGAAACCACAGACGTTTGGAGTGATGAACTCCGACGACTTGTCCTCTTTTACTCACTATGGTTCTTGGAGAAGTTGCTTTGCTAGCTTTCGAACGAATGAGAATTCCTTCTACTAGTAGTAGAATTGACATCAATCCGAACAGTGCGGTCCAATATACAGTTGTTCCCTCTGAGACCTCTAGCCAGGATGGAAGATTTGAAATTACCCCTTGATTTAGGGTGTAAATCATTAACGCTGCGAAAGGGACGACATAGGCCATTGATGCAATTTCATAACGGAAACTTAACACGGTAAGCAGCATGACAGAAGTTGTAACTAACAGCCAGGATAGCGGTAAGACCGGTCCTAATAGAAGAAGGACTGCTGATAAAATTACACCTGCGCCAATACTAATTGGAGTGAAAAACTCGCGGAATTCAAACCAACCGTCATGCGCTCTCACATGAAAATGTTTACGTTCTTGTTTGACACGGACGTAACCTAATAAAACACAAAAAGCTACTGCGACATATGTTAATGGATGAATAAATATGTATCCCAATCCTTTGACCAACTCTAGTAAAACGGTTCCCATGTTGAGTACCACCTTATCAAAAACTATAATACTCTTATTTTATCACACTCCTTTTACAAACAGGAATCGATTACCATAAAAAAACACCAAAACTCTACTTTAGTTTGGTGTTTTTTTATAGGTTTATTGCTTATGGACTATTTGTGATTCATTATGCTTGGAGAATTGGTCGCTTTCGCTGTAGTTCGGTCGCTTCGGCCGAAGTTCGGTCGCTTTCGCCGGAGTTTGGTCGCTTCTGCCGAAGTTCGGTCGCTTCCGCCGAAGTTTGGTCGCTTCGGCCGAAGTTCGGTCGCTTTCCCTGAAGTTTGGTCGCTCCAGTCATTACTACCTTCCCTCAGCCTCCAAAATCTCCACAGCCTTTGCCAACTGCAAGTCGTTTTCTTGCTTGTTGATCTCCGCTCGAACCTGTTCTTCCAATGCCATTGCCGTTTGCTTATCGATTTGTCCAGAGACGACGATGTTTTGTGCTACTTGGAAGTCGCGCACTGCTTTTTCTGTTTGAATGCTGAAGTAACCATCCGTTCGACCTGGTTCATATCCTAAGCCAGCTAACATTTCTTGTGCCGCTAGCACTTCTTCATTATTCATTTCACGCTTCAATGTTTCCGATAACTGCAATAGATGCGCATGGAAAATGGCCGGTTGCTGTACTTCTACTGTTGGCTTAATACCTTTTCCATGAATCCAGTTTCCATCAGGTGTTAACCATTTTGCCATCGTCAACTTGATGGTACTCTTATCCGACAGTTCCAGTGGCTGTTGCACGGTTCCTTTACCGAAAGATGTTTCCCCAACTAACGGATATCCTCCCGCTTCTTGTAATGCTGCCGCTAAAATTTCCGACGCAGACGCGCTTCCTTTATCCATTAACACCGCGATTGGATATGGTTTTTTCTTTGCATTATTTGATTGAAAGCCTGTTGTTTCACCGTTTCGCTCTTGAATTTGCAAGTACGGCTTTTCAGCAGTCACCAGCGGCTGCACCATTTTCTCTACAGCTGATAACAATCCACCTGGATTTCCACGGACATCAATAATAATTCCGGCTACTTTTTTCGCTTCCAAATCCGCAATAGAAGTTAAGAAATCTTCCGCTGTATGTTCTGAAAAACTACTAACTTCGATTACGCCATACGTCTTCTCATTTTTCGTTACCATCTCTGTTTTGACCGTCTCTACAGGAATCTCATCTCTCTTCACAATAACCGTTAAGGGATTCGCTAACCCTTTTCGCTTAATTTGAATTTGCACTGTCGAGCCTTTTTCCCCACGAATCTTCATGGTCGCTTCTACCAAATCTAATCCTTCCACTGATTGTCCATCTATCGCAAGAATTTGATCCAACGGCTTTAACCCAGCTTTTTCTGCAGGACTCCCTTTAAATGGAGAAACGATTACTAGCTTTCCATCTTGCACCGTTACTTCCGCACCAATTCCCTCGAAAGAAGATTGCAATGTTTGCTGGAAACGAGTTGCGGTCTCTGCATCCATGTAGACTGAATACGGGTCATTTAACGTTTGAACCATTCCTTCAATGGCACCTGCCACAAGCTCATCATCAGACATTTCCTCTACATAAGAGTCGTGAATTAAACTGAACGCTTGTCTGATTTTCTCCTCTTGTTCCGGTGTGATATTTCCGTTAATCGGCGTCGCTACACCGTTTGCCGTTTCAATTACTGTTAGTTGCTTTTCCTTCCACTCTGAGCCAAAGTACGCACCAACCGATCCAGTTAAAAGAGAACAAACCATAATGGTAGAAATAGTTTTTGTATGCATTGTAAACCTCCTATAAAAAGGACCACCTAATATAGCCCTTTATCTCCGTAAAGTAAAAAACACCATGACAAGCGACGAGTTCTTGTCATGATGTCTTGTTACTCCACTATATGAAGGAGTAGGACAGGTTATTCCTAAGTTTTGTCATCTACCGGCGCTAGCAGGAACCACTGGTTTAACTAACTTTACATATGAAATCCAATCATCTACCATGGCACTTGCTGTTGGGTAACTTCCTGCACCAGGTCCCGTGAAGGTCAAAACATCGGAGTAGGTTGTCGTCAACGCTATTGCATTTGTCACTCCATCTACTCCGAATAGCGGATGTTCTGGCAGAATTACTTTGGGAGCAATTACGGCGTGTAAGACATCTTCTTCAAAATAGGCAGAAGCGATATATCGAATACGCTCTCCTTCTTTCGGTTTCACTTGCTGTACAAATGGACCTAGAGGAATTCTCGTTTCTTTATCTGGTGATTTACCAAAGACAGATTCACACATAATGCGTAGCTTAAATAAGGCATCCCAGCCATCTATATCAAACGAAGGATCCGCTTCCGCATAGCCTTTTTCTTGCGCTTTTTTGACATGCTCGAAGAAATCTCCTCCCTCTTTTCGGAGTGTGGTGACTAAGTAATTCGTTGTCCCATTGACAATTCCATCAATTCTCGTGAAAGTTTGTATGTGCAACAGCTCATTGATGGAGCGGATGATAGGAATTGCACCACCGGTAGTCGCCTCGTATCGAATAGATGTGCCATACTCACTTGCTACTTCTCGTAACGCTTTTCCTTTTTTCGCAAACATTTCTTTATTAGCAGTAATGACTGGAATCCCTTGTTCTAAAAAATACGTTGCGTAAGATACAGCTGGTTCCACACCTACAATACATTCAAACACCACATCGAATGATGATCGCTTAAATGCATCCCAATCATATACAAACGAGAGATCTCCCTCTCGCTTTTTCAACCGATCTTTTACTAAAACGTACTCTACTTCTATTTCTCGAGAAACAAGAGAAGCAATTCTCTCTTTTTGTTCTTCCAAGACATTCACAATACCTTTTCCAACTGTTCCATAGCCGATAATCCCAATACGATAAACATTTCTTGTCATTTTATACCGTCTCCTCTACTCCGTTTACTAGCTCTCTTTGTATCGCAGGCCCCCATTTATCTGCTTCTACTAAAAATCCGTCATGGCCAAAATCAGTAGATACTTTCACAAACGTACTATTTGGTAGGACGTTTGCCATTTCTTCCATCTCCTCAATCGAATAAAGTAAATCTCCTTCGTATCCGATTAACGTGACGGGAGTTTGAATCTCTCTCAATACTTTCTCTACTCCTCCTCGGTCACGTCCAATATCGTGTTGATTCATTGCTCGAAGTAGCCTTAGATATGCATTTGCATCAAATCGCTGCAGAAAAATTTCTCCTTGATAGTCTAGATAAGACTGAATGCCGCTTCGCACCTCTCCGTAACGTTGTTGGAATAAAGTTTTTGAGCGATACGTAATCATCCCTACCATTCTGGCAATAGATAATCCAGACAAACCTTCGTTAGACGGATAGTTCCCATCTTGGAAGTTAGGATCTAATAGAATTGCTTGTTCCCCTACATGATTAAAAGCTATGGCGTATGGACTTAATGCAGCTGTACTTGCTAAAACTACCGCCCTATTTATCAGAGAAGGATAAAGGACAAGCCACTCTAGTACTTGCATACCTCCTAATGAACCACCAATTACTGCATGAATGGAAGAGATGTTCAGTTTGTCGAGTGCTTTTCGTTGCACGTGAACCATATCTCGAATCGTCACTTCAGGAAATGTTGCGCCATATGGTTTTCCTGATGGAGAAGTACTTGTAGGACCAGTACTTCCATAGCAACTTCCCAAGACATTGAAAGTAAGAACTTGAAACTCGTTTGTGTCGACATACTTTCCAGTACCAATACACTCAGCCCACCAACCAGGTTGATCTTCTGTACCAACTGCAACTTGGTTTCCCGTCAAAGCGTGGCAAACTAATACAACTGGGTTATGCGGATTTCCCACTCGCTCGTATGCCACTTCAACAGCAGGAATGACTTCTCCCCTTTCTGTTGTATAGCTACCGATGTGTACTTTTCCTGTTTCACGATACCTCAATGGCAATGTCACGCTTCTTCAACTCTCTTCGCAAAATTTTCCCACTAATAGCCGTCTTTGGAAGCTCAGATAGGATTTCTAGTTCTCTTGGTGCTGCGTGTGGAGATAATGTTTCCTTCACAAACTGACGTATCTCTTTAAGTAGTTGATCCGGATTTTGTTTTTGATAACTTTCATTTAATACTAGGAAGGCTTTCACAATCTCACCCCGAACAGGATCTGGCTTACCGACCACTCCCGCTTCCGCAACAGCCGGATGCTCTATTAATCTACTTTCCACTTCAAACGGACCAATTCTCTCCCCTGATGAATTAATCATGTCGTCGCTTCTTCCTTGGAAGTACACATATTCATCATGATCTTGGACTGCTAAATCTCCGGATAAATACCAATCTTTATTTAAAGCAAAGTAAGATTGATATTTTTCAGGATTATTCCACACTTCTTTCATCATGGATTCCCAAGGGGATTTAATCGCTAAATGTCCAAGTTCCCCTTTTGGAAGCACTTCACCGTTATCATTAAGAATCGCGATGGTTACCCATGGCAGCGGCTTCCCCATCGATCCTAGCCTCACTTCATCTCCAGGTAAGTTAACAATCATTTGAGAACCCGTCTCTGTCATCCACCATGTATCACGGATCGTAAGGCCATATTCTCGCCTTCCCCACGTAACAATCTCTGGATTTAGCGGTTCTCCAACACTTGCAATCTCTCGTAAACTGGATAAATCGTATGCCTCTAATACGTTTGGATCTGCAGCCATTAATAGACGGAAAGCAGTCGGAGCACTATACCATACTTCCACTCCTACTTGTTCAATGGCTTCATACCAGACGTTTGGCGAGAATCTTCCATTCACAATCACTACATTTGCTCTGTTAAGAAAAGGAGCAAATGCGCCATACACCGTACCTGTTACCCAACCTAAATGAGCTGTGCACCAATACACCGTTTTTGGGTGGATAGCCAATACTTCTCTTCCGGTTTTGCGCTGTAAGGATACCACTCGGTGTGCATGAACAATTCCTTTAGGCTTACCTGTGGAGCCACTTGTGTAATGGATATTAAGAGGATCATCTGGTGAAACAGCTTCCGTTACATGGTCAATTGTTGTAGCTGAGATGGAGGAAAAGGAACGAAAAGTGTCACCGTCCTGTTTTATATTTGTCACGAGTACGGTCACCCGTTGAGAAAGGCGCTCTAACGGAATTCTGTCAACGAACTCTGTATGTGTAAGGATGACAGAACCGCCACCATCCTCCATTCGGTCATATAATGCTTCTTCCATAAAGGATTCAAATAGCGGAACTGCCACCGCACCAATTTTCACGACAGAAAGCAAAGCGACGTGTCCATCTAAGTGCTTTGGAAAGAAGGTGTATACTAAGTCACCTTTTTTCACACCTAGTTCCTTCAACCTCGCTCCCCATAGGTCTGTTTCTAACTTTAACCAATGATAGGAATACCTGCTGATGACACCTTCATCAACAAATGTAATCGCGATGTCGTCACCGTGTCCTTCTTCGATATGACGATCAATTGCTTGGTAAGCTAAGTTTTGACGAATACTCATTCTGAACGGTCCTCTCCTTCCTTTTCTGTCACGTGTAATAACGAGAGTATTTCTCCACGTTGTCTAATTCTTGCTTCATCTTGCAGGTCTCGTGTGCGATTTCCTTCTACTTTGATATCTGCAATGACTTCGCCTGGTTTGCCTTTCATGATTAGAATTCGGTCGCAAACATACAGGGCTTCATCGATATCATGCGTCACGAAGATCATCGTTTTCTGTTCTTCTTTCCACAATTGTAAAAGAAGGTCTTGTAACTGCATTTTCGTAAAAGCGTCAAGTGCGCTGAACGGTTCATCTAATAGAAGTAAGTTTGGCTTTGTTCTAAGCGCTCTGGCAATCGCCACACGTTGTGCCATTCCGCCAGAGAGGTCTTTCGGGTACAACTTGTTTGCTCCTTCAAGGCCTACTCTTGCTAACCATTCATTAACGGTAAGTAGATCCTTATGACCGGAATTCTTTACGAACCCAACGTTTTCTTCTACCGTTAACCACGGAAATAATCGTGGTTCTTGAAAAATCATGCCAACGTCTTTGGAAGACTTTGACCATCCTAATTTCCCTTCTGTCAGTTCGTCTAATTTGGCAATAACTCGAAGCAACGTACTTTTTCCACAGCCACTCGTTCCTAGTAATCCAACAATTTCGCCTTCTTGAATATCGACAGAGAGGCGACGAAAGCCTGCTCCGTTATCAAATTGTCGTGTAGCTTTTTGAATCGTTAACATTTGTTCGTCTCCTCTCTATACGTTTCTCATGCTGTCTTGCCATTTCAGCGACATCTTTTCTACGATTTGAATTAGGGCATCTGTTACCTTACCAATAATCGCAAATAGTAGAATACTGCCGATTACGATATCTGGTGAAGACATGTTTTGACCAAAAACAAGTAAGAATCCTAAGCCTTGACTAGCTCCCATTAGCTCAGCAGCTACAACAAACATCCATCCAAGACCTAAGCCACTTCGCAATCCTACGAAAAAAGATGGGAGCGCTGCTGGTAAGATAATTCGTTTAATGGTCTCTAGAGAAGATAGTTCGTAAAGTTTACCTACTTCTAGTAGTTTCCGATCGACACTGTGAATGCCAGAGACGACATTTAAATAAACCGGGAAAAACACGCCAACTGCAATTAGTAAAACTTTCGACGACTCACCAATACCTAACCATAAAATGAATAGGGGAACCCACGCTAAAGAAGGAATGGATCGGAATCCTTGAATGAGAGGATCAACGGCTTGTTCTGTTTGCTTAAAGTACCCAACAATTGCTCCTAAAACGGTTGCAAGGACTGTTCCAATCGCAAATCCAAGGGCAACGCGTATGACGGTTGCACTTATATGCGGCCAAAGTTCTCCAGTTGTCGCCATCTCCGAAATGGTTGTGAGGATGGTAGATGGAGGCGGAAGTTGATAGGATGGAACGAGTCCAAGCCTTCCTACCGCTTCCCAGATGAGGAAAAGCAGGGCGGGTAAAACCCACCCAATCCAAGCTGTTTGCTTCTTTTTAGATTTTCCTTGCACATTGGTTGTTGTAGGAACAGATCCTTGACTTAGTACCTGTTCGGAGTGTCCAGCCACAACAATACCTCCTTTATTTTGTAAATTGATCGTTTAATAGTTCATCCACTGTTTTTTCTACATCAACGGACGGTTTTACCACTTCTACTTCTTGTAAAATTCGTCCGGCTTCTAAGATCGTTTCTTTCTTGTCATCATTGATTGCCGAGTTAGAGAAGTCGTTTCTTTCTAACTGTTTTTTGGCTACTTCTAAATCAATGCCTGCTTCTTCCGCCAGTAAAGCTGCTGTTTCTTCTGGATTGGCAATTGCCCATTCTCGCGCTTCTTCATATGCTGCGATAACTTTATCTACATACTCTGGATACTGTTTGGCAAACTCACTACGAACATTTAGGATCCCGTATGTGTTTGCATCAGGATTACGATGGAATAGTTTTGCATTGTTACCTAACTCCACTTTAGCCATGTGAGGATCCAACCCAGCCCAAGCATCTACTTGATTGTTTAGTAGAGCAGCTGCCCCGTCACTATGCTGAAGATTAACGATTTCCACATCTTTTGCTGATAAACCAGCATCTTTAAGAGCTCTCAACAGGAAGATGTATGGATCAGTCCCTAGCGTTGCTGCTACTTTCTTGCCCTTTAAATCTTCTACTTTCGTAATCTCGCTATCTTCTGTTGTGACAAGTGCAGTCCACTCTGGTTTGGAGTAGGAATACACAGCTTCAATTGGTGAGCCATTTGATTTTGCTAAAAACGACGCCGCTCCTGCAGTGGAACCAAAGTCAATGCTTCCAGCGTTTAGGAATTCTAGCGCTTTGTTACTCCCTTGAGATAACACGTATTCCACTTCCACTCCCTCTTCTTCTAATGCTTTCTCCAAGAATCCTTTGTCTTTTAAAACTAGGGAAGTTGGAGAGTAATACGCATAATCGACTACAATTTTAGAAGGCTTACCGTCTCCTGATGTCGCGCTGGAAGAACAGCCGACTAAGGAAGCGATAATTCCTACAGTTAAAAGTGCCCAAATAATTTTTTTCATCTTCTCTTCCTCCTACACTTCGCAAGCATACGTCACGATGGATCCACGTATACGCTGAGCTTCTTTATAGGTGCAACGATTGTGCACTACTTCTAATCCTGCATCACGTGCAATGGATGCGGCTTCTGGTGAAATAACGCCTTCTTGTAACCAGAAGATACGAGGCTGTACTTCCACTGCTTCTTTCGCAATTTCAATCGCTGCTTCTGGGCTTCGGAATACTTGCACGATGTCTACTTCCACTGGGATGGAACGTAAATCTGGATAAGCTGTTTCCCCTAGCACTTCCGTTTCTCTTGGGTTAACAGGAATGACTTTATAGCCTAATCGCTGCATCTTTCTTGCTAAGCGGTAGCTTGGGCGAGCAGGGTTACTTGATAGTCCTACAATTGCTAATGTCTTCGGCGTTTGCACTGTGTTCCCTTGAACCGTTTCTGTTTTAAATGGAGATTGAAGCGCCCACTTGATTACTCCTTCATCGTTTACTGTGATAGCAGAAGATGGTTCGGAGTGGACAGACTTTCCTGTAGCAAGTGCAATCGCACGATCTAAGTCATGCAGCAAATCCTTTGTTGATTCTAATCCGATGGAAAGTCTGATTAGTTCCTCTGTTACGCCAGATTTCTTTAAATCTTCTGCGGATAACTGTTGGTGAGTTGTCGATGCTGGATGGATAATTAGTGACTTCGCATCTCCAACGTTTGCTACATGCGACCAAAGGGAAACAGCATCAATGGCTTTCTTACCGGCATCTCTTCCCCCTTCAATTCCGAAAACGACGATAGATCCTGCTCCTTTTGGAAGGTATTTTTTCGCCAACTCGTAGGATGGATGGGTTGGAAGACCAGGATACGTCACCCATTCCACTCCAGGGTGGTTATCTAAGTATTGTGCAATTTCGATGGCATTTTGATTATGCCTCTCCACTCGTAAGTGCAGTGTCTCTAATCCTTGCAGAAGTAAAAACGCATTTTGCGGACTCAAGCATGCTCCAAAGTCTCGTAGAAGTTGCACTCGTAACTTTGTCGCAAAAGCTAACGTTCCAAAATCTACTGCGTAACGGATTCCATTGTAACTTGCATCAGCCTGAGTGAAAGTAGGGAATTTTTCACTATTCCAATTAAAGCGACCTCCATCTACCACAACTCCTCCAATTGCAGTCCCATGTCCGCCAATCCACTTCGTTGCGGAATGAACGACAATGTCTGCACCAAATTTCAATGGTTGGCAGTTAAACGGTGTCGCGAACGTGTTGTCGATAATAAGCGGTAGCCCGTTTTCATGTGCAGCTTCTGCAACAGCTTCGATATCGAGTACGTGAAGACTTGGATTACCAATCGTTTCTGCAAAAAATGCTTTTGTATTCGGGTGAACGGCTGCGCGGAATGCGTTCGGATCTTTCGGATCAACAAACGATACGTCGATTCCGTAACGAGGTAAGGTGATGGCGAACAAATTGTACGTTCCACCGTAAAGGTTAGATGCGGCAACGATATGATCACCAGCCGATGCAACGTTTAAGATTGCTAGCGTAATTGCTGCCATTCCTGAAGAAGTTGCGACAGATGCAACACCGTCTTCTAGGAGTGCAATTCGCTTCTCAAACACGTCGACCGTAGGATTTCCGATGCGGCTATAAATGTTACCTGGCTCATCTAGAGAGAATAAGCTTTGCGCATGGTCGGTGTCGGCAAATACGTAAGACGTTGTTTGATAAATTGGTACCGCGCGAGATCCAGTCGTTGGATCTGGAGATTGACCTCCGTGTAATAAAAGCGTTTCTGCATCATATTGTTGAAATTCGTGTTTACTCATTGTATTATTCCTCCTAATTTGATGTTTTTTGTCGGTTTAAAGTGTAAAAGTGTAACGGTGTAGTCATGGTTGGGGCGGTTGGTAGCTTGCTATGATTTTTGATTGCTTAGGATCTTTCATGGTGGATTTCGTTGTTGGTGGTTCTCAGTTTTGTGTTCTTCTTGCTTTGACGACCGTCTTCGCTCTCTGGCGGTTCTCACTTTTGCTTTCCTCTCGTTTTGACGACCGTCTTCGCTCTCTGACGGTTCTCAACTTTGCTTTTCTCTCGATTTGACGACCGTCTGCGTTCGCTGGCGGTTCTCAACTCTGCTTTCTTCTCGCTTTGACGACCGTCTTCTCTCTTTGGCGGTTCTCACTTTTGCTTTCCTCTCACCTTGACGACCGTTTTCGCATAGTAAAGCAACTTTATCAATGGTCTAAACAAACTTTCATCTCTTTGAGCACTCGTTATTCCATTAACGTGTGCTCTGCTCCTCTCTTCGGACTTCTTGAGCACCCGTTATTCCATTAACGTGTGCTCTGCTCCTCTCTTCTGACTCCTTGAGCACTCGTTATTCTGTTAACGTGTGCTCTGCTCCTCTCTTCGGACTCCTTGAGCACCCGTTATTCTGTTAACGTGTGCTCTACTTCTCGCTTCGGACTTCTTGAGCACTCGTTATTCTGTTAACGTGTGCTCTGCTCCTCTCTCCGGACTCCTTGAGCACCCGTTATTCTGTTAACGTGTGCTCTACTTCTCGCTTCGGACTCCTTGAGCACCCGTTATTCTGTTAACGTGTGCTCTGCTCCTCTCTTCGGACTCCTTGAGCACTCGTTATTTGTTTAACGTGTGCTCTGCTCCTCTCTTCGACCATCTTGATCACTCTTTACCATGTTGAAAACCTAAAGTTGGGGGAATCTTGCTGAAGTACTTGTAAAATACAAGCAAAAGCGCCCCCTTCATAAGAAGAGGGCGCTGAGTATATACAGTCCTCCCCTTATCTTTCAAACGATCGCTCGTTTGTAGGATTTAGCACCATCTTTTGTCCGTTGACTAAAGTGGTTGCCGGGCTTCATCGGGCCTATTCCCTCCGCCGCTCTTGATAAGAGTACATATTATTAAGTTAAGAAGTTACCAAACAATTATTCTTGTTTGCGATAGTGTGATTGTAAAACGGATTACAAGTAAAAGTCAATAACTTTTTGAAAATTTATTTAATTCCTTTCATTCACACTCGTTTGAATAGCTTTCTCGAATTGCTTGATAATGTCATCTATATGTTCGATTCCGACAGATATTCGGATAACATGCGAGTTGATACCTAATCGCGCTTGATCTTCCTCAGACAATGCTCTGTGTGAAGTAGCAATTGGATAAGAAACCGTTGTCTCCACTCCCGCGAGTGACGGCACGATCGTAATCCAACCTAGCGATGCAAAAAAGTTTCGAACATCCACTTGTTCGGAGAGTTCAATGGTCACCATAGCCCCGTCCCCTTTAGGAAGCACGTGGTTTGGATAATATACTTTATGAACGACCGCATTTTTTGCTAGTGCATCTGCCAAAGATCGTGCATTTTTTGTTTGTTTTTCCATACGAAGTGCTAACGTTTTTAGTCCTCTTACGGTTAACCATGATTCAAATGGACTAACGTTCGCACCCAATGACACCACTCGAATTCTGGCTTCTGCAATAAGGTCTGCACGCCCAACAACTACTCCAATGGACACGTCACTATGACCACCGATATATTTTGTGCCGCTATGTGCGACTAAATCTACACCGAATTCTACAGGCTTTACTAAATATGGAGTAGCAAATGTATTATCAATCATGGATACTAAATTAAATTCTTTCGCAATACGCACCATTTGTTCAATATTTTCCACACGTAAAAATGGGTTTGTAATGGATTCTGAATAAATCATTTTTGTGTTACTTCTCATCATCGCTCGGATTGAGTGTTCGTTTGTGAAATCAGCATAGGAAACTTCGATGCCAAAGCGAGATAATTCACCTGTTAAAAGTTGCACCGTGCCACCATACAAATCTTCTGATGCCACCAGATGATCACCTGATTTTAGTACAGACAACATTCCTGCTAAAATTGCAGAAATGCCAGAAGATGTAGCAACTCCACTTTCTGCATCCTCTAGCTCAGCTACTGCTGTCGCGAGTTCATCAGAATTTGGATTCCCCATTCTCGTGTATAGATAATTGGATTTCCCTTCATAGAAACCTTCTAATTCATCAAGATCAGAAAAGCGAAAGACAGACGTTTGATAGATTGGTGTTGATTTACTCACATTCACATCTTCTTGTCGAAAAGACGTGTGTGCTACGGATGTTTCGAAGTTTATAGACGTACGCAAAGTACCTCATCCCTTCCAACAGATTTTATCTTAGTATACTACTAAAGGATTGAAGCGTAAAAGATTATGGTAGACAAATAGAAACGCACACTACCCGAATGTAGTGTGCGTACCGTGTTATTCTTTCTCTTCGATAGTAAACCTACCAATTAATTGATTCAGCTGTTGTACCTCTTTGTTTAAATCATCCGCATAAGATGCAATTTGTTCCATAGATGCATGAGATTGCTGCGTTGTTGCTGTTGCTTCTTCAATTCCTGCAGCAGCTTCTTCACTTACAGCAGCAATATTATCGACTGCTAATGTCATATCTTGAGTAGAATGGTGCATACCGTTCATGCTGTTAGCTAGCTCCGTTACTTTTTCGGCCATTTGCTCAATTCGAGTTTCAATTGTACTAAACGTAGTGCCAGTTTCCTCTACCGCTTGTTTACCAGAAGAAACTAATTCATATCCCTCAGAAAGAGTTGTCACCATATTTTTGGTTTCGTGCTGTACTTCTGAAATAATACCAGTGATATCTTTAACGGAGAAGGAAACTTGTTCTGCCAACTTACGAACTTCTTCTGCAACGACCGCAAATCCTTTTCCATGTTCACCAGCACGCGCTGCTTCAATTGCAGCGTTAAGCGCTAGTAAGTTGGTTTGCTCCGAAATTGCTTCAATCACTTGTACTAACTGACTGATATTATCAGTTTTTGCATTTAGACCTTTTACGACCGTAATGGCTGTATTCACATTTTCATTAATTTCATTCATCTGCTCAACAGAAGCATCCATTTGTTCAGACCCTTTGCGTACAAGTTGAACTACTTCTCTAGAATTCTCTGCTGTTTGATGACCTTCTTTTACTGACTCTTGTAAAACTTGCGTAAATACCGTCATCATTTCAGCCAGTGTTTGACTGGACGTCGCTTGCTCTTGAGAACCACTAGATAATTGCTCCATTGTAGCAGCAATTTGCTCAGAGCCTTCACGAGATTCAATAGAGTTGTTCGCCACTTGATCACTTCGATTTGCTACAGCAACGGCAATAGCTTTCATATCCTCTACCATACCTCTTAAACTAGTAGTCATGTTATTCAGTGAGTGAACCAATTGACCCACTTCATCTTTTGATTTCACTTTCAAATCTTCTTCTGGAAGAATTCCGTCGGCAACTAATTGAAGTCTTTCTTTTGCTACATTAATAGGATTTGCTATTCTTCTAGAAATCACAGATGCTAAGACAAACGTTAATATAACAACGACAATCACAACGATTGCTGTTTGTGTACCAAGAATGTCACTTCGAGTCATAACCTTGTTACCCGCTTCTAACATTGAAGATTCACGATCTTTGGCATACTCATTTAATTTCGCCATAATTTCTCTTCCAAAAGGTTGGACTTCGTCTTTCATTTTCTGTGCAGCTAATTCTTCATTACCTGTACGTATATTAGCAAAAACATCTTGAACGACCATCGTTTGAAAAGTTCCAATATCTTCAAATAAATCTTTAGCTCGATCAGACTTAGAAATATTTAAAATTATTTTTTGCAAGTTAGCACTTTCAGCTGTTAAATCATTAAAATCTTTAACATAACTATCATCTTGATAAAGTATGTATCCTCGTGCCAAACCCATTTGCTGTGATACCGTAAATCGTAAATTCTCATCAGCGATAAAAATCGGTAACTCTGTGTTTACCATATCGTTACTATTACTATTAATTGATTGAACAGAGAAGTATGTAAAAACTCCTAAAGCAATTATTAAAACATTGATAATAGCAAACGCACCTAATAGTTTCATACGAATACTCTTCATCCTGCACCTCATCCTTTGTTGTAATAAACAAAATACTAATCACTACGTAGTATCGACAAAATAATTAAACTATTTAGCTAGTTCGACATATTTTTTTCTACGAAATGTGTCGAAAAAAGGTTGATCAAACGTTTGATCAACGACGAGTAGTGACCACTTTTGTAACAAAAGAAGCCTCCCCTATCAAAAGATAAGAGAGGCTTTTGTTATTTATAAAGGTACATAGCTTGATGGGTTTACAGAGTTCGACTTCGATCCGTTCCAGTCTCCTTTGTGCACCTCAAAGTGTAAATGTTGTCCAAATGAGCGACCAGTGTTACCCATGTATCCAATTTGTTGACCTTTAGAAACCGTTTGTCCAGAACTTACTTGGCGGCTTGAAAGGTGGGCATATACAGTTGTAAACACTTGACCATTAACAGAGTGAGCGATGAAGATAGTGTTTCCATAGCTATTTGAATAGTATGAGCGAATGACTACTCCATCTCCAGCTGAAACGACAGGTACCGAACCTGATTTTGCAATATCCACACCATGGTGGAAATCACCCCAACGCGGACCATAACCAGAAGTTAATGCACCTTCCGCTGGTCTTGTGAAGTTTCCACTTGATACAGGAGGGGCACTAGAGCTTCCGCCTGAGTTAGAAACTGAGTTTGAACTAGAATTAGTGGATTTTTTACGACGTTCTTCCTCCGCACGACGTTGTGCTTCTGCAATTCTAGTCTTCTCTAATTCAATTGCTTTCTTATTTGCAGCAGCTTGTGCACGTGCGATTTCTTGTTCTTCCGATAAACTCAACTTAGCTGCTTCTAAGTTTTGTTGTTCTTGCAAAAGTGTACGTAGTAATCTATTTTTCTCGTCTTCTTGTTTCTTTAACGTAGCCATTTCCGTTTCTAACTCGGCTAAAAGAGTTTCTAAATTCGCAAGTTGCTCTTCCACTTGCACTTGCTTTTCTTGAAGAGATTTTTGATCCGCTTCATGCTCTGTAAGAATTTGTTGATCAGCACTCATCAAAGTAGAGACTGCAGACATACGAGAGATTAAATCACCAAAGCTTTTCGATCCAAAAATTACGTCTAGATAGTTAACGGAACCACCAGACTTCTGAAGAGAGCGTACACGTTCTTTTAGCAACTCGTTACGCTCTGCAATACGAATTTTCAGAGCTTCAATCTCTTTATTTAACTTCTCGATTTCCGCACGAGTCTTTTCAATTTGCTCGCGTTTTTCTCTTATCTTTTGATCGGTATCACCGATTGCTAAATCCAAGCGCTTTAATTCCGCTTCTGCTTCCGCCTGATTTTTTTCGTTCTCTTTCAGCTCAGACTCTTTTTTATTGATATCACTTTCAATTCCTTGACGCTTTTGATCTAACTTTTTTTGTTGCTTCTCTAGTTCGGACAAGGAATTTGCTTGTACAACATTGTTTGCACAAACAGCTGAACTAATAACTAGTGTTGCAGCTAGAATTGCTGATAACCATTGTTTCCGCTTCATTTCTTTGCTCCTTCCCTTTATGTACCCCTCGTAAAATCTTACACTCGTAAAAACTTACGGATGGACATCGTACTTCCCCATACACCAATCAGACCACCCATTAGGAATAATAAGGTACTCACTTGGACAGCTACAGGTGTAACCTCTAATATTTTAATAAAGTTACCTTGTAATTTTGGCGAAACTAAACCATAAACATATTGGTATCCTACTGATACAGCCAATACAGGAACAATTGCTCCTATCACTCCTAGTAAAAAACCTTCAATGACAAATGGCCAGCGAATGAACCAGTTCGTCGCTCCTACTAATTTCATAATCTCAATTTCTCTTCGTCGAGCGAAAATTGTAATCTTAATAGTGTTTGAGATTAGGAAAGCAGCAGTAAATAATAACCCGACAATCAATGCTAGTCCGACATTTCGACTAACTTCTAAGAAATTAAATAAAGGTTCAACAGCTGTTTTTCCATACTCTGTGCTCGAGATTCCTTCTATACGTTCAATCTGTACTGCTAATCTTCCAGTATCTTTTGGACTAGCTGCCTTTACAATAAAGGTATCGTACAGTGGATTTGTTTGTTCAAAAAGTGCATATTGCTGACCTAAATCTTGAATTAAGTTATCTAATTCTTCATCTTTAGATGAAAATTCGACGGAATCAGCTAAGGATAGAGAACTAATTTGATTTAGTAGTTTCTCTTGTCCTTCTTTCTCAACCGTCAAGTCGATATATGCCTTGATCTCCACATCGTTTTCCAGATCATCAGCAACTTTCGCCATGTTCATCATTAGAACAAAAAACACGCCCACAAGAAGTAGCGTAATCATTACTGCGGAAACGGATGCAAATGTCATCCAACCATTACGAGCTAAACTCTTAAAACTTTCTCTGATATGTCTTCCAACCGTTCTAATTTTCATAACCGTACTCCCCTCGCTGTTCATCGCGGACAATACGACCATGTTCAATTGCTATTACTCGGTGTTTAATCGTGTTCACAATCTCTCTATTATGCGTTGCCATGATGACAGTTGTCCCACGAGTATTAATTTCTTCTAAGATGTTCATGATTTCCCATGATGTCTCAGGATCAAGGTTTCCTGTAGGCTCATCTGCTATTAAAACTTTTGGTGTATTTACAATTGATCTAGCAATAGATACACGTTGTTGTTCTCCACCAGACAATTCATCCGGGAACATACGAGCTTTATGCTTTAATCCAACTAAATCGAGCGTTTCCATTACTTTTCTTTGAATAGTACTTGGGCTTTCTTCTATTACTTCTAAAGCAAATGCAACGTTTTCATAAACTGTTAATCTAGTAAGTAATTTAAAATCTTGGAATACTACGCCTAGTTGTCTTCTTAAATAAGGGATTCGATTATTTTTTAATTTGCTTAAATTCATTCCAGAAACCATAATCGTTCCTTGTGTAGGTCTCTCGGCACGATACATCATTTTAATAAAAGTGGACTTCCCTGCACCACTCGGCCCTACTACATACACAAACTCTCCCTGTTTAATCGTAACGTTAATTCCACTTGCTGCCGTTACGCCATTGGAGTACTTTTTGTGTACATCCTGCATTTCGATCATATCATCACCTATTTACTTTGTATTTCCCCTTGGATGTTCGTTTCACTGTTGAAAACGTATCAACTAACTTTCAAATGGAAAGACTTTGCGCGGCCTTGTCCATTTACACTGTATGTAATCTTGTCTAAAGATGTCCTTTAAAGTCTAAAAAAACTGACATCTTGTCACAAAGCTATACTAATCTCGACACGATACGCCAAAAAAACTGCATTACAGCCATTATAACACTCGAAAGGTGGAAGGTGTATTACATTTATGTTAAGTGGAGGTTTCGAAAGATGAATTTTTGGGTATATTGGAGGTTTTTGTTAATAGATATATATGGTAAAAGCAAGTCTAAACAAGTGATTATCTCGTGAGTGCTGCTACTTTTTACCTAAGAGAAATCCCGGTTTACTTAGTCCACACCACTATCCTCTCTTTAGCTGCTACTGTTCAAGTAATAAAAAACCCGAGAAATGATAGCATTTCTCGAGCACATTTTACTTCATCTCACTCAACCATTGAGCTACTTTATCCGCATCTTCACCTTGCAAGATCTTCGGAGGCATTCCACCTTGTCCATTTTCGATAACAGATACTATTTCTTCTTTCGTTAATTGCTCTCCAATGCGATCTAGTGCTGGACCAAATCCACCTTGAAGATCTCCACCATGACAATTCGCACACTTTCTAGCGTAAAGTGTATCAGCCGTTTGGCCATCTTGTGTAGAAGCTTCGTTATTACTTTGACCACCACTACCACACGCAGCTAAAAATACTGTTGCAAAACTAGCAAACATGAACGTTTTTATATATTTTCTCATTAAATGACCTCCTCTCTTTTCTTCATTTATTATATAGTAGTATCCCAAAATTAGTCTCTCTTAAACCCTTCACCAAGCACTTCTGATGCGTCCGTCACAACAATGAATGCCTCTGAGTCAATGTTCTTCACTAATTGTTTCAACTTCGTGAACTCTGTTTGATCAACCACACACATGAGGATTGGACGAGCGTCATCTGTATATCCACCATATGCTTGGAGTTTCGTCACTCCTCGGTCAATCTTATTTAAAATCCCATCGCGAACTTCTTCTTGTTTTCTAGTAATAATTAACGTCATTTTGGAACGACCAAAGCCAACTTGCACTAAATCAATTGTTTTACTCGTCACGTATAATCCAATAAGTGCGTAAAGTCCTGCTTCAATTTCGAAAACTATCGCAGCTGACAAAACAATTAATCCATCGATTAGTGCGACGCATGCACCAAGTGTGAGACCAGTGTATTTCGCAATAATCTGCGCTGCTAAATCTGTTCCACCTGTGGATGCCTTTCCTCTAAATACGGTGCCAAGACCTAGACCAACACCAATACCACCGAAAAGTGCTCCAAGTAGCGGCTCTAATGTCCATGGCTCCCAATCTCTAGTTAAGAATACTACTAATGGAAGAAACACTGTTCCAATAGCAGTTTTTAAACCAAATTGCCAGCCTAAAAAGATAATTCCAGCAACGAAAAGCGGAATGTTAAACGCCCACTGGACGTACGCTGGTTCCCAACCGAATACCGAGTCTAAAATGGTACTAATACCACTCACTCCACCGGAAGCTACTTTGTTAGGTAAAAGGAAAACGTTAAACGAGATGGCCACAATTGCGGCACCGAGAATGATATATACATAATCTTTCATTTTTTGATAAAGAGGATGCTTAAGTTGAACACTTTTTCGCCGATTCATATGTAGGACTCCTTTACTAAAACGTGTAATCCGTTTGCGAGTATAGCATGTGGACTGACCGCTGTAAATGACAGCCAAATAGCGTGGTAAAGCGTTAAATGAGTGATTTTTTTAGTATTGCCAGGATTGTGGGATTAGATAAGGAGTGTCTTTTTTTCGATTACCTCATAGAAATGGTCTGACGAAAATTCAAAGTGACTGCAGAGGGGTTTCCGCTGCAGGGGGGACGCTTTCCATTTCGAAAAGCGGAAGGCGCGCGTTCAGCCGTGGCAGAAAAGTTCAGAAGACCGAGTAGGCAGCTCTTCGGCCAACGGAGGGCTTTTGGACTTTTCCGAGCGGTTGCGCAACTGGAGCTAGACACCATACCTTTTCCGTAGGAGTCGCCCCCCCTTCCGCTCCAACACCTTAATAATCAAAAGCTGTGACGCAATAATTCTGCAATACTAGAAATATCATGATGTATTATCTATTCATTACACAAAAAAACAAGTGCTCTCCTTGAAGAATGCACTTGTTACTCTTTTATTTTGTGCTCAAGACTCGTTTCTAGACATCTTGACCACATTTTATTCAGTTATCGTGTGTTCTAGATTCACTTTCGGACATCTTGACCACACGTTAACCATTTAACGAGTGCTCCAGACTCACTTTCGGACATCTTGACCACACGTTATTCATTTATCGTGTGCTCTAGACTCACTTCTAGACACCCAGACCACACGTTATTCATTTATCGTGTGCTCTAGACTCACCTCTAGACACCCAGACCACACGTTATTTATTTATCGTGTGCTCTAGAGCCGCAACAACCATTCTTGAGCACACAATAATTCTGTATCGTGCGCTCAACTTCTACTGACTCATTAGTAAAACACCTTTTATTGAATTCTAGAACGAAGATATCCGTTGATAAACGCATCCAGCTCGCCATCCATCACTGCTTGCACGTTTCCACTTTCCACGCTTGTACGATGGTCTTTTACCATGCTGTATGGGTGGAATACGTAGGAACGGATTTGAGAACCCCATCCGATTTCTTTTTGCTCACCACGGATTTCTAATAGTTTCGCTTCTTGCTCTTCAATTTGCTTTTGTACTAATTTCGCACGAAGCATTTTCATCGCTTGCTCACGGTTTTTAATCTGTGAACGTTCTGTCTGACACGATACTACGACTCCCGTAGGTAGATGGGTAATACGAACAGCGGAGTCCGTCGTATTGATATGCTGTCCACCCGCTCCACTTGCACGATACGTATCGACTTTTAAATCTTCTGTACGAATTTCAATCTCGTTTGAATTATCATCTAGCTCCGGCATGATTTCACATGATACGAATGATGTGTGACGACGGCCAGACGAGTCAAATGGAGAAATACGAACTAGACGATGTACGCCTTTTTCCGCTTTCAAATAACCATACGCATTATGACCTTTAATCGAAAGCGTAACACTCTTAATTCCAGCTTCATCACCAGGTAAATAATCCAACGTAGTTACTTTGAAACCTTTTTTCTCTGCCCAACGAGTGTACATACGAAGTAACATGGAACCCCAGTCTTGAGACTCAGTACCACCAGCACCTGGGTGTAACTCAAGGATGGCATTGTTTTTATCATAAGGTTCACTTAAAAGTAGTTGAAGCTCGTACTTAGCCATACGTTCTAAAAGTTCTTGCAACTCCGGCACTAACTCTTGCGCTAGATCCTCATCGCCTTCTTCTTTTACTAGCTCATATGTTAACTCTAAGTTTTCATGAGCTTCTACCATTTCAGTGAACTCATTCACGATTTCTTTTAAACCGTTTGCTTCATTAATAACTGCTTGTGCAGCTTGTTGGTCGTTCCAAAAGTCCGGGTGAAGCATTTCATCGTCTAATTGAGCGATGCGCGCTTCTTTCTCTTCTAAGTCAAAGAGACCCCCTGAAGTCCGCTAATTTCTTAGCTGTATTTTCTATCTGTAAACGAATTTCGGATAATTCCATAGTAGTTCCGGTGTGGACATGCGTCCAGACACCGTACACCTCCCTGTCGATTTCAAATTCTAATTATCTATTATACCTAAGTTTATGCTCAAAAGAAAAGGCCGCGAGTAAATCGCGTACCTTTTGTTACATGAACAGTAACAACTATTTAATCTAGGACAAAAAACTTAGTGACTGCAGAGGGATTTCCGCTACAGGGGGATGCTTTCCACGGGGCGGGCTGCTGAGCCTCCTCGTCGCGATAGTTCGCGCTCCTGTGGGGTCTCAGTAACCCACCTTTCCCGTAGGAGTCACCCCCTTCCGCTCCAATCCCTAACTATTATTGGAGAAGTAGCAGTATCTCTGCAAACCAAGAGGTTCATCCTAACACTACCTTTATTACTTTAGACCTGAATTTAACTGAGTAGCCTTACCACAATAATGTCTAGCTCCAGGTGCGCAGATGCTAGGAAAACTTGGATGGCCCTGTGGTGGCTGATCGCGCGCCTACCGCTTTTGTTACGTGAACGGTAACAACTCAAGAAGGACGACGTGATGTCGTCCGTTCTTAACTGAGTATCCTCACTACAACGGTGTCTAGCTCCAGGTGCGCAACCGCTCGAGAAACTCCGAAAGCCCTCCAGTGGCTGGAGTACTGCCTCCTCGGTCTTCCGGAGTTTCCTGCCGCGGCTGAACGCGCGCCTTACGCCTTTCTTCATGTCTAGCTCCAGGTGCGCAACCGCTCGGGAAAGTCTGAAAGCCCTCCGTTGGCTGAAGAGCTGCCTACTCGGTCTTCCAAACTTTCCTGCCGCGGCTGGACGCGCGCCTTCCGCTTTTCTTACAACCCACAATCACAATTCTTATACTTCTTCCCAGATCCACATGGGCATGGCTCGTTACGGCCGATTTCCATTCCGTTTCTCACTGGTTTTTTCTTTGGTGCCTTCGCTTCGTCTCCCTCTTTTGGGTGAACCGCTTGGCCTTTTGCCACCTCTTGGCGTTGAAGGTTGTTACGGATTTCTGCTTTTAACACGTATTTCGTCGCATCGTCTTCGATGGATGAAATCATGTTTTCAAACATGCCGAAGCCTTCGTTTTGATACTCACGAAGAGGATCATTTTGACCGTATGCACGTAGGTGGATACCTTGTCGTAATTGATCCATTGCATCGATGTGGTCAATCCATTTTGTATCTACTGCGCGAAGAAGGACAACCTTTTCGAACTCACGCATTTGCTCTTCCGTTAGCTCTTCTTCTTTTTGGTCATAATGAGCAGTTACTTTTTCCAGTAAAAGTTGTGTGATCTCTTCTGAATCTTTTCCACGTAGATCTTCTGCTTTTACTGTACCTTCAGGAAGTAAATTAGCATGTGCATAATCCACAATTCCTTGTAGGTTCCATTTTTCCTCTTCTTGCGTTGCAGGAGTAAATGCAGCTACATGGCGCTCCACGCTTGATGTAATCATCTTCATCACGATTTCGCGTAAGTTGTCGGAATCCAACACTTCGTTACGTTGCGTGTAGACAATTTCACGTTGCTGACGAAGAACATCATCATATTGTAATAGACGTTTACGAGCATCGAAGTTGTTACCTTCCACTCGTTTTTGCGCTGATTCCACAGCACGCGTAACCATTTTCGATTGAATTGGTTGCGAATCATCCATTCCAAGACGTGACATCATTGCCTTCATGTTGTCTGATCCGAAACGACGCATCAATTCATCTTCCATGGAAAGATAGAATTGCGTAACACCAGGATCTCCTTGACGTCCAGAACGTCCACGCAGCTGATTATCAATACGGCGGGATTCATGACGCTCTGTACCAATTACCGCTAGTCCACCGATTTCACGAACACCTTCGCCAAGCTTAATATCCGTACCACGACCAGCCATGTTTGTCGCGATGGTAACCGCTCCTCTTTGACCTGCATCTAGGATAATTTCTGCTTCACGCTCATGGTTTTTCGCATTTAATACATTATGTCGAACGCCTTTTTTTGTTAAATACTTAGAAATTAACTCAGACGTTTCAATCGCTACTGTACCAACCAACACTGGTTGACCATTCTTATGACGCTCAATGATATCTTCCGCTACCGCTTTAAACTTACCATCCATAGAAGCGTAAATTAAATCTGGACGGTCATCACGAGCGATTGGCTTGTTCGTCGGAATTGCAATAACACGCATGTTGTAAATATTGCGGAATTCCTCTTCTTCCGTTT
Organism: Mangrovibacillus cuniculi; assembly: GCF_015482585.1. Classification (NCBI taxonomy): domain Bacteria; kingdom Bacillati; phylum Bacillota; class Bacilli; order Caryophanales; family Bacillaceae; genus Mangrovibacillus; species Mangrovibacillus cuniculi. Next base: position 2,202,202 of record NZ_CP049742.1, read on the forward strand.
TCGCCGTACCTGTCATACCAGATAATTTTTCATACATACGGAAGTAGTTCTGGAACGTAATTGTCGCCATTGTCATGGACTCGTTTTGAATTTCTACGCCTTCTTTTGCTTCGATTGATTGGTGTAAACCATCGCTATAACGACGACCTTTCATCAAACGACCAGTAAATTGGTCAACGATCACAATCTCGCCATCTTGTACTACATAATCCACATCACGTTGCATCGTTACATGTGCTTTTAACGCTTGAATAATATGGTGGTTTAACGTTACGTGAGAAATATCGAATAGATTATCAATACCAAACGCTTTTTCTACTTTCGTAATACCATCTTCCGTTAACTGCACGCCTTTTGTTTCAACATCATACGTGAAATCTTCCTCACGCTTTAACATACGAACAAAAGCATTTGCTTGAACATATAGTTGCGTAGATTTCGCAGCTTGTCCAGATATGATAAGTGGTGTACGAGCTTCATCGACTAGGATAGAGTCGACCTCATCAATGACGGCATAGTGAAGAGGACGTTGCACCATTTGCTCTTTGTACAGAACCATGTTGTCACGAAGGTAGTCGAAACCGAATTCGTTATTCGTTCCGTACGTAATGTCTTGTGCATATGCTTCACGTTTCTCTTCTTTTGATAAGCTGTTCAAGTTTAAGCCCACAGTAAGACCTAAGAATTCATACAACTTCCCCATCTCTGCAGCATCACGGCTTGCTAGGTATTCGTTGACCGTGATAACATGTACACCTTTTCCGCTTACTGCGTTAAGATACACTGGCATCGTAGCCGTTAACGTTTTACCTTCCCCTGTTTTCATCTCCGAAATGTTTCCATCGTGAAGAGAAATACCACCCATCAGCTGAACGTGGTAAGGGTACATTCCAAGTACACGACGAGCCGCTTCACGCACTACCGCGAAAGCTTCCACTAGCATGTCATCAAGGGATTCCCCGTTTTGATAACGCTGTTGAAGTTCTGGTGTCTTGGCTTGTAATTCTTCGTCGGATAAAGCTTCCATCTCTGGACCTAGTGCATCAATCTCATCCGCTAGTTTTTCGAGACGCTTTAGTTCTCGTTTGTTCTGATCAAATACTTTGTTCAATAGTCCTAGCATGATTAAACGCTCCTTTATACTAGCAAGTTGAGTTATCAACTTGTCCTAATTTCCTATACATTCGTGAAAAAGGACTATATTCCCTTTTCTCATTTTATATACGCTTTTATAGTTTACCATTTTTAGTCTTGATTGAACAATTTTCATGATGAGAAAGAGGGATTTTAACGGACCACACATGAAGAAAGGACTGTAGACACTAACTGTCCACAGTCCTTAAACATTATGAAAGTGCAGCCAAAGCTTCTTTAGGATCCAGACGCGTTGTGTAGTCCGGATTCACTGCTGCTTTCTTAATAATTCGATCTTGCCCTATGACAAACGTTGCTGGAACTGGTAGCTCCCATGCATTTTCCGGTACGTTGTATTGGTCAAGGTTTAGATTTAGTTGTTTATATAGATCAATTAAATAATCTGGCATTTTGAAAACAAGGTTGTAGGCATCCATTGCACTCTTGTCTGTATCACTTAACACATCAAACGCTAAGTCATGTTTTTCCTTAATGGATAAAGAGTGATCTGGCGTTTCTGGTGAAATCGCAATGACATTAGCACCTGCAGCTTGAATGGCTGGTAGCTCATCTTGATACGATTTTAACTCCAGGTTGCAGTAAGGGCACCATTCGCCGCGATAAAACGTTACGATTACAGGGCCTTTTTCAAGTTGTTGATATAACGTTACGTTTTCTCCAACTGCGTTAGGCAATGTGAAATCTGGTGCAACTTCTCCTTCTTTCAATCCTTTGGCAACGTCAGATGTTTCTAACTCTTTCGTTGCACGTGCCATGATATCTTGAACTTCCTTTGGAGCACGCCCCTTGAATCCTTCTACCTGCTCTTTTAATTGTTGCGTTAATGTTGTCATATGAATCCCTCCTTGTAAAACATCCTAAAGGAAGAACTCTCAAAATCAAACTATTTTGCTCGGGTAACCTGTGTTTTCATATACTCATAGACATCTAGATCTACGAAGCCTGGCTTTTGCTCTCGCATTTCAAAGTTCTCTGTGTGGTGATAATCTCGCAACGCTTGCTCTGTTGTTTTGGTGTGGTCAAGGTAACCCAGCACTTCCAAGTGTTTATTCAGTTCTTCCCTGAAATCAGTCCACGCTTCTACTCGGTCGGGTGAGCTTGGTGCGAAATAGAGCTGTTGAAGGTCATAAATTCTAATTAGTTCTTCAATAGGTGTGGGATGGTCGTCGACGCGCAAGTCAATATAGCGGTCGTTAAAACCACCGTATCCACCTTTCTCTTTCACTACTAAAATTGCAGCAGATTGTTGGCCCCTAGAGTCACCACCTGCATGTTGCCCGGCAAGTAATGCTTGTAAGAGACGATTCGCTAGAGTACCTTCTGTTTTTTCAAAAGTTGTCGCCATTGCCTCTACGGTATTCTCGTCTACTAAAATATTACCTTGTGCAGCGTAGTGCTCACCTGTTTTCCCACCAGCCCAGTCATAGCAGCCTTCTCCAGTAAACGATGCGGGTCGTCCACTCGCATCGATGACTCCAACTTGTCGAAGTGCACGATCAGGATCTTCTGCTGTCAGTTTTTCGATTACATCTTCCGCTGACAACCCTTGCCCGAAAAGCTCCATCGCTTTCGGACCGTACGTTGTATTTGCATAGGATTGCGTGGCAACTGCGCCGACTCCAGCAATCGCAAACGGAACGACAGAGCCCACTCCTAAAAATTTTGATTGAACTGCAATACCCCATTCTTTCTCCTTTGGATCATACCCAACAATAGAAAATGTCATTTCTCTTTCCTCCTATCGAATAAATAATGCTCCGTACAGAAGTCCCACTAAAATGAACCAACCAGCGTGCCATTTCTTCACGTAAATCCCGTAAATGCCAGCTACTCCTAAGATGATTGTATGAATAATACCTGAATCTACGTAGCTACTTTCAACAAAACGGAAGGTCAAACCTGCCATTAAAACAGCAATTGCTGGTCGGACAGTAGCAGAAAGCGCCTGAACTTTCGGATGATCCTTGTGCTTCATTAAGAATCCTACAAGGAAAATCATCAATAATAACGAAGGCGCGACGGTGGCAAAAATAGCAACAGCTGCACCACCCCAACCAGCTACTTCATAGCCGATTACGCCGGACATTTTGGTCGCGATCGGACCAGGTAACGTATTGGCGATGGCTAACACTTCTCCAAATTCTTTCGTCGTAAGCCACCCATAGCGAGTCACGACTTCCGATTCTATTAGTGGTATAACAGCTGGACCTCCCCCATAACCAATGATGTTGGGGATAAGAAACGCAATAAAAATTTCTAAATAGATCATTCTTTTGCACGCTCCCTTCTTGGTCTAAGGGCAAACAAGATTAGGGAGACAAGTAAGATTGCTGGATGAATAAAAAATAACACTACTGCACTAATAGCAATGAGCGTAAAAGCCATGGTCTTCCCGAGTTTTGCGATGGAACTCTGTAAAAAATCCCACGTCAACACACCCAGCATGACCGCGATAATAGGAACAACACCTTTTGCCATTCCTGCCACCCACGGAACGTGTTGGTACTGCTGAAATGTAGAGAATAATAGAATCATAGCCATAACCGTTGGCACAGATGTGACTAGTAAAGCATTGAGACAGCCAATCCATCCACCAACACGGTAGCCAATATATCCTGCCATTTTCGTTGCAATAGGGCCAGGTAACGTGTTTCCAAGTGCTAAAATATCCGAAAATTCATCTTTCGTAACCCATTCGTATTTGTCGACCACTTCTTGGTGTACGAGTGGAATCGAGGATGGGCCGCCTCCAAAACCTAGAATACCCACTCGAAAAAACGCAGCAGCAAGGTTCCACTGCGTTTTCACAGAAAAGTTCTTTACCATACTGCGACCGCTCCGTCCGCACGACTTTCGGTTCCACCGAACAGCACGCCAGTTTCTGAATCACGAATGATAATTTGCCCGCGACCAAATGGACCGCCATCTGTCGTAATTCTCACTTGGTGCCCAAGTCGTTCTAGACCTTGTGCAATATGTGTAGGTACATGCGGTTCTAACCACACCGTCTTATTTTCAATCCATTGCCAACGCGGTGCATCCAGTGCCGCTTGTGGATGCAGATGAAAATCGATCATGTTCATCGCTACTTGCATGTGACCTTGTGGCTGCATGTAGCCTCCCATGACACCAAACGGGCCAACAGGTGTGTTATCTTTCGTTATAAATCCAGGAATAATCGTATGGTACGTACGCTTCCCTGGTTTTAAGGCGTTAACGTCGTTTTCGTCCAATGAGAAATCGTGCCCGCGGTTTTGTAGTGCGATCCCTGTTCCTGGAACCACGACCCCAGAACCGAATCCCATATAGTTGGATTGGATAAAGGAGACCATGTTTCCCTCGCTGTCAGCCGTTGCTAGGTAGACAGTACCCGACTTCGGATAAGGGGAGTCTTTTGGATCTACCGCTTCTTGTTGAACGCCGTTTGCCAAATGAGCTCCCATCTCTTCGCTTAATAGGTTCTCCACTTTCTCTTTCATTTGATCGATATCAGTGATAGTAGCTTTCCCATGAGTCATCGCATGTTTCATCAATTCGATTTGCTGATGATACGTTTGGACCGTTTCTCTTTCGGTAAAGGTTAATTTTTTCGCTCCTTGAAGCGCCATTAAGGCAATCATTCCTTGCCCATTCGGTGGGATTTCCCATACGTCATATCCTTTGTAGTTCACGGATATAGGTGTTACCCAATCAGATTGATGAGCTTTTAGATCTTCTGTTGTCAGGAAGCCGTTGTGTTCTTTTAGGAAGTTTGTCATTTTGTCAGCTAATTCACCATGGTAGAATGCTTCTCCATTAGTTTCTGCGATTAGGCGCAGCGTTTTGGCATGATCTGGTGAACGCCAAATCTCCCCTACTTTCGGTGCTCTACCGTTTGGCGCAAAGACACGGAACCACTCGGCAAACTCCGGACGTTCGTGGAAGCCTCGTTGACGGAAGGCTTTGTATGCTTTTCCCCAATAGTTCGCTAAAGTCGGTGAGAGTGGATAGCCCTCTTCTGCAAGCGTGATGGCAGGCTGAAGTACTTGCGTAAGTGGAAGCTTTCCGTATTTAGCAGACAGTTCTACCCACGCGGATGGTGCACCTGGAACTGTGACGGGAACCGTTCCGAACGTTGGCATCTTTTCGTGACCAAGTGCTTTGACCGCTTCCGTTGTCAGTGATTGCGGCGCGCGGCCGGAAGCATTGAGGCCGACGAGCTTTTCGTTCACCCAAGCGATCGCAAACGCGTCACCGCCAATCCCGTTTGATGTTGGTTCCACAACCGTTAACGCTGCAGCCGTCGCGATCGCAGCATCGATCGCGTTCCCACCAAGCTTTAAAATATCTAATCCAGCTTGCGCAGCAAGTGGTTGCGAGGTCGCAACCATTCCTTTTCGTCCGACTGTCGTTTCTCTTCTAGATATGTAAGGATGTTGATGAAAATCAAATTGAAGCATCTTGCAGTCCCCCTTCGAATCTTTCGGAAATCGAAATAATAAGTCTATTATACGGGGGATTCTGTGAGTTGCCAATGGTTGTTTTCTGAAAAGTTTGTGATTTGGTGATGGGAGGTGTGTATTCGAGGTATCGTGTGCTCTGAGACTGCTTCTCTCCTGCTTGAGCACTCGTTATTCTTTTATCGTGTGCTCTGAAACTACTTCTCTCTCGCTTGAGCACTCGTTATTCTTTTATCGTGTGCTCTGGAACTACTTCTCTCTCGCTTGAGCACTCGTTATTCTTTTATCGTGTGCTCTGGGACTGTTTCTACCTCGCTTGAGCACTCGTTATTCTATTATCGTGTGCTCTGGAACTGCTTCTCTCTCGCTTGAACGCGCAATAAGCAAGCAAATATCACTTCTTAACATTCTATTTCATATGTAGACGGTTCTTTTTTGTATATCCTCCTATTTTTCACAACCGTCTGACTCCGTTGACGGTTCTCAAATCTACTCCCTCTCTCTTTTCATGACCGTCTCACTCTGCTGACGGTTCTTAAGTCTACTCCCTCTCTCTTTTCACAACCGTCTCTCACCTCTGACGGTCCTCAAATCTACTCCCTCTCTCTTTTCACAACCGTCTCTCACCGCTGACGGTCCTCAAATCTACTCTATCTCACTTTTCACGACCGCCCCGCCACGCTGACGGTCTTCAAATCTACTCTATCTCACTTTTCACAACCGCCTCACTCCTCTGACGGTCCTCAAATCTACTCCCTCTCTCTTTTCACAACCGCCTCACTCCGCTGACGGTTCTCAAATCCGCTCCCTCTCACTTTTCACGACCACCTCACTCCGCTGACGGTTCTCAAATCCGCTCCCTCTCACTTTTCACGACCACCTCGCCACGCTGACAGTCCTAAAATCCGCTCTAACCCACTTTTCACAACCACCTCACACCGCAATCAATCCCCCCTCCTCCTTATACAAACAAAAACACACCAGCATCTGCTGGTGTGCCCCTTTATTAATTCGTTTCAATTAATCCATATTTACCGTCACGTCGTTTATAGACGATGTTCGTTAAGTTTGTATCTGCATCTGTGTAGATGAAGAAGTTGTGTCCAAGCATATTCATTTGCAGAATTGCTTCTTCTGCATCCATCGGTTTTAGATGGAATTGCTTGGTACGTACTACTTCGTGCTCTTCTTCCTCTTCTGTGCTGTCGATCACGGCAGTCGCTAAGCTTTCTTGCGCAGCTGCGAAGATTTCGCCAGTACCGCCACGCTCACGCATTTTGCGGTTTACTTTCGTTTTATGTTTTCGGATTTGACGCTCAAGTTTATCAACAATTAAGTCAATGGCAGCGTACATATCTTCGTTGCGCTCTTCTGCACGTAATACCAGGTGTGGCATCGGTATCGTTACCTCAACCTTTGCGTTTCGATCACTGTACACCTTTAAGTTGACATGTGCATTGGCGTCTGGAGTGTCCGTGAAATAACGGTCAATTTTGTCCAACTTTTTCTCCACGTACTCCCGAATTGCTGGAGTTACCTCAATGTTTTCGCCACGGATGTTGTAGTTTAGCATAAGCGAACTCCTCCTTTGAAATAACGCTACACTTACATTATTCTATATTCCCGCTCAAATTCCTGCTTAAACATAAAACTTTTAAAAAATTCTGTGAAATTCGTCGAAACATGTTTAAACAAACGTTTGATCAAATGTTAGTGTCCGCTACACTTGTCTCCTCCATTCCGACCAGTTTCCACCATCTTATGAGTGAAAAGGCCAATAAAGTACGGAAGAAATAGTCGATTCCGCACTAACTTTCACATCGAATCCTGTCGATTCTGCAGCTGGATAAATCCTCGCCGTCATAGACTTCTCTCCCCTATTCGCAAACACTTCAATAGAAGATCGATCCATAAAAATATTTAACGTTAACTTACCATCACGCAGCGGCACATGGCAACGACGAATCCCCCCTGGTCCCACACCAGAATTATAGCGGTTTAACTCCAACTTCTCCGTAATTGCATCATAGCGCAGAATTGTCTTTTCGCCATTTTCCCCAACTCGTAATAACATTTCCGCAATGGCTGTTTTCTTTAAATCAAACTCCACTTGCAACTCGCCAATGTAAGGCTTCAAATCTCCAGTCTGCATCTCTCCACGCAAGGCTTCCAACTCACGAACAGGATAGCTCCTCACCTGATTCTCGGCATCCAGCCAAACCTCGCGAGGAAGCGTCATGGCCCCTGCCCAGTCGTGTTCCTGTTCTGGCATCTGACTTTCCCACATCGCCATCCACGCTATCGTTATCCGGCGTCCGTCTGGCGATAAAGTCGATTGAGGTGCATAATAATCAAAACCGTAATCCATCATTGTAAAGTCATCATGCGTGAAAGTGTGCGACGTGCGATCCCAATCCCCCACTAACGTTCCAGCTTGATGAAGGTTCTTGAAGTAATCCCCTCTAGGCTTCACTCCTTGTGGCGAAAACAATAATACGTCCTTGCCGTCAAGTTCAAAAAGATCCGGGCACTCCCACATAAAACTAAACCCGTCTTCGCCACGAGCTAGCACGCTGACAAATTCCCATTCCAACAAATCTGCTGATTGATACAACAACACTTGGCCTTGTTGATCATTTGTGCGTGAGCCTAACACGCAGTAATATGTATTTCCCTCTTGCCACACTTTCGGATCACGGAAATGGTACGGGTGAATATCCAGTCCAGCTGGAACCTCAGAAATAACAGGATTCCCTTCATATTTTTCAAAATGAATGCCATCTTCGCTGACCGCTATACACTGCACTTGCTTTAAATCTTTATCATGATCAGGACCAGTCCACACATTACCTGTGTACATCAAATAAAGCATGCCATCTTTTTCAATAGCACTGCCCGAAAAACAACCATCCACGTCATACGCTTCGCTCGGTGCAAGAGCAATCGGCTGCTCTTCCCAGTGCACTAAATCCTTGGACGTCACATGCCCCCAATGCATCGGACCCCACTCTGGAGAATACGGGTGGAATTGATAAAATAGATGATACTTGCCATTGAAGGTGGAAAAGCCGTTTGGGTCGTTCATCCAGTTTGCAGGTGTCGTAATATGGTAGGCTAATTGCCATGGACTTTTTTGTGCGTTGTCACGTTTTGTTTCCACAAATTCAGCAGCCTTTTCTATCGCTTTCTGATGTTTATTCATTTACTCATCTCTCCTTTTTTCTTCATTATACATAAACTTGTGTACGTACTTAAATGTGTGGAGAGAAACCCAGAAATTATGGATGCTTTACCACTTTTTACTCCATAATTAATTTAATGAGACTTTCACAAACTTATAAGAAATCAATTTTGGTACAAATTAAAGCATAAAAAAAAGCCCAACTCATTAATCAGTGGACTTTAGGAAATATGATGCCTAACATAAGACTTTTCAAAAAAATTCATCACAACAAGCAAAAAATAACTCTTCGGACTGCTGTCACGCTTCTCCATTTTCTGCATATCTGAAACGATTCTCGCAATTTCTTTTATGGATAGACCTTTAATCATCTTTCTTGCAATGATGGCACTCGATTCTTTTATATGTAAAGTTGAGTGAATATCTTTAATATAGCGCTCGACATAGTTGTACATATGATACTCATAGACCTCCACAGAACTTTCCAACTCATTAGTGTTCTCCCAAAGTCTTTTAGTTGCACGAACTAGGTACTCTAATTTTTCTAACAACTCAGGAATTTCATACGAGTTGGTATTACTAGATAAAATCCCAGAAATAATATCCATCTCTTTCGTTAAAGTCTCCAAATTTCGACAATTATCTATTCGTTCCTTGAATAGTCTAGTTAACATTTTGTCCCTCCTAAACTTGTTTACCTATGTACTATAATACCATCGAACTAGGTATTTTGTCATAATTTGTCGAAAAAGAAAGATTCTACTTTTCTAAATTTTTTCACAATAAGTGGACAATTATTGAAATAAAACATATGTAACCGTCGTCATTGCTCTAAAGCTTATAAATAGACATTATATTACTTTTGCTACAATAACATTCCCCCTTCAAAATTTAGACAAAAATAGAGACGAAACCGAAGTCTCGTCTCTATTTTTTCTTATCGTAAAACATCCCGTCAAACTGAACATTTCGATAGGGATCGGCGTATTTCGTAATGGATGTCTTCTTTTTGGAAAAGCCGTTGATATCGCGTTGAATGGATAACTTCCACTCACTCAAATTCGTATCAATCGACTGGTTCATCTTTACGATCTTCTGGCCAATTTCTTTTTCTTCCGCAGTAAAAGGCGGTTGTAAAGAAGGAAGTAACTCTTGTCGTAAAGTCAAAAGACGATTCACTTCCTCGATCGTTTCCGTTCTTTCCTTATCTCCCTGTTGACCGTTCAACGTCACTAGCAATTTCTCCGTAACGTCCAAGCAGGACTGAATCTCCAAGCGAACCATTACGCCTGACCACCAGTATGCTGCTTTTGGCGATTCATTTGGATGACTTGCTTCCAAGTATCACGGAACTCTACCAAATAGCCTTCTACCTCTTCTAAAATAGCAATATCCGACTTAATATTTGCCTCTATTAAACGACGGTTCATATATTCATATAACGCCATCATATTTTTGGAAACTTCTAGATCCATGTTCAATGTCACCATCAACTCGTTCACGATGTTTTGCGTTTTCTGGATGTTCGTATTCTTTACTTCCACGTTTCCCTCTTGAATTGCTTTCTTCGCGATTGCAATAAACTTCAAAGAACCGTTATAAAGCATAAGTGTTAAATCTCCCGGAGACGCAGTGGTTACTGAATTTTGTTGATAGGCTTGAAACGGATTATTGACTGCCATTAATGAGGACACTCCTTTTAATTAAATTACATCATAAATTGCTGCATTAAATAAGCTGACTGGCTGTTTGCACGTTGAATCGCTTTTTCCATCTCACCAAACTGGCGCCAGTAGCGGTCTTCTATCTGTAATAAACGGTCTTCAAAACGCTGAATTTGAGAATCTAATCCAGTTAACGTTCTACCTATTGTAAATGTTGAATTTGTAGAAGTGGATCTACCGGCTTTCTGCTCAATCGTCTTAATCGTCCCTTGAACCGTTTCACGAAGTCTTCTCGCAATTCCTTTTTCATCAAAAGTCGTGCCATCTTTCGCAAACGTTTGATACACCTTATCAGGATCAGCAGAGATTGCTTCTCGTAGTTTTGTCTCGTCGATAATTAACTTACCACCGTCTCGAAAGTTAGGAGAAGTAGTTATACCTAATTCAGCAAGTTGAGCAAACGGGGATCCTCCATTTTTAATTGGAGAATATAGATCCGCTCTCATCTGTGTTAAACCGGAGCGAATAACGGAATCCCCATACATCGTACCTTTTCGAGCTTGCTCATCCCAGCGCTCTGCTTCTTTTTCGGACAACGCTTCTCGCTCTTCGTCCGTTAACGGTTGGAAGTTACGGTTTCGACGTTCATTGATTTTACTGTTAGCATCTTCAATTAACTTATTGTAGTCGTCTACAAACTTCTTCACACTATCAAAAATACTATCAACGTCCGTTGTACTAGAGAAGCTTGTTGTTCCGACACCTTTTAGGTTGAATTCTACTCCGTTGATGGTGAAGGTGTTGGTAGAACGAGATGTAGAAAGACCATTGTAGGTGAATTCTGCATTTTCGCCTACAGTACCATTAGTAGTTGTGTTATAACCGTTTAAACGGAACATTCCTCTAAACTCAGTACCAGTAATAACAATTTCTGCATCTGCTGTAGTATTATTCTCACCAGAGGCACCGATATTTCCGCTATTTTTTGCTGTCAAAGATAAGCGACCTGTTACTTCATCAAAAAACGCTGTTACACCAACATCTTTATTACTATTAATCTTATTGACAATAGTTGAGATGGAATCACCAGCTTTACCTTCAATGGTGATAGCCTCTCCTAAAGTACCATCTTTTTTTATTGCCTGAATCGTAAAATTCTCATCTGCCCCTAAAGTAGTTCCCGCTGCTACCGCTCCTACACTGTTGATAGAAGCCGTTTTTGCTAGTTTTGTTACAGTTATTTCACCGTTAAAATCCGACGTACTACTAACACTTTTAATATTTGCAATAGCACTGTTAGTAGTAGTAATATTCTTCTTCGTATAAGTAGATTGACGCAACACGCCATCAAAAATCGAATTACTAAAATTAAACAAATCGGTATTCAACTTTCGATAATCATCACGTTGCCATTCAAGAAACGTCTTCTGTTGGTTTAACTTGTTTAGAGGCATACGCTCTGCATTCATCAGATCTTTCACTAAAGAATCAATATCCATCCCTGACGCTAATCCACCAATCCTCATGTTCATGCCTTCTTGTCACTCCTTTTTACACCTTTTTGTCCACCAGTAATCCTAAAAAGTCTCTCATGGCAGCGTGAAAGTCTAATAATTTTTTGGAAGGTATCTCTTTTATCACTTCATTTGTCATCGTATTTACCACTGTTACGTAATACTCATTTAAATCTTCATGGAATTGGAATTGTACATTCGTAGACGTTTCTTTTAAAAACTCATTAAACGTCTTTACCGCTTTCTCAACATCTTTTTTTGTACTTTCCACGTTTTGAACATCTTTTACTTGCGGCTCTGTTGTTTGACTAGTTGACTGACTCCGAACAGCGGGTTGAGTTGGTTGATTTGTAGAAACCCGTTCGATCATCTGTTCTGTCTTCCCTTCCCCTTTAATGTTACTCTTTATATCGGTTGGGGAAAGGAATAGTTAACTGCATGTTCAGAAAAACATGGTGTTTGGGAGTGTTCGTTTCTACCATTTATTTTGAAACCACTTGAATTCTATCATCTGTGCTATAGGTGATTGGCTGTGGAAAGGAAGAGATAAACTCCGCTAGCGCTTCGGTGTCTGTAGGTCCAATCGTTTTATCTTTTCCATACTTACCTATGAGCTGGAACATCGGTGCATCTGAGTCAGCCATGAAACTGTTAACGGCTATCGTGTAAGATCTATCCGGTTTAATCCTAGTTCCTTCATTTAATAGAATGGATTCTACTTTTTTAGTTTTATTGTTCCAAGTGTAAGTAAATCCTGCAACACTAAAATCCGGTCCTTTGTTAGGTGTGATTTGTGCATTTAAAATTTCCTGAAGTTCTTTTCCAGTAACCGTTAATTTAACTAAGTTGTTTTGGAAGGGATGGATAGCCAGAATATCTTCATAGGTAACCTTGCCTTTTTTAATAGAGTCACGAATTCCCCCGGAGTTCACCAAGGCGAAATCACTATCCATGACTTGTTTCATGCCGTCTGCAATGAAATTTCCTAATGAACCTCCCACAATATCCTCTGCAGCTTGTCCCACTACTTGGTCTAGTACCTCAGATGATGCCCCTTCATATGATTGGATCATCTTTGTTACAACGGGATCTGGCTTAATTTTTGCTTGATCTACGTATATGACTTCGGCTGATTTCTCCAGCACGTCTCCTGTCAAAGGGTCCAACAGCAATTCAATATCTCCAAAAGCTTTTCCATAATTAAGTGCTTGCACGATTAACTTGTTGTCGACTGTTCCATTAACAACTTGGTGATTGTGCGCTGCTAAAATCACATCTACTTCATCATCAACACCTGTTGCTAAATCAGCAGCTTGTCCAGTAACCACATTTCCGTCTTGCGTTGCAGGCATATGTGCCAAGATGACGATGGCCCTAACACCTTGTTTCTTTAACTCTTTCACAGCTTTGTTTACTTCCGCAGTAGGGTCGGAAAAGTAGAGTCCTTCCACACCACCTTTTGCAACAAGATCTTCGGTATCCTGCGTTATTACTCCAATAAAACCAAGTTTAACTCCTTCAATTTCCGTAACAGCAAAGGGAGGAAATAGCGTTTGTCCAGTTTCTTTCCAAATGCAGTTGGCACAAAGCGTTTCCCAAGCAATGCCTGGGTATGGTTGTTGGTTTTCTCTCGTTAACTCATTACCGCCATAAACCATGCGAAGAAGTTCCAGTACCCCTTTATCAAACTCGTGATTGCCAACTGTGCCGTAGGAGAACCCTAGATAGTTAAAGATTTCAACGGTTGGCTCATCGTGAAAAAGCGCAGAAACAGGTGCACTTGCGCCGATAACGTCGCCAGCTTGAACTTTAATTGTGTGAGCGTTTGGATTTTCGTATGCTTGAAAGTAAGTGGAAAGATAGTCGGCTCTTCCTGCTTTTTGGTTTGGTGGGTTGGAAAATTTATAAGTTTGATTTAGTTTTCCGTGGTAGTCGTTGATGGTGAGGAGTTGGACTTGGATTGGGTCTTTTGGTGGTGTGTCAGTTCTGTATGGTGAAGTGAATAGTGATAATAGAAGTAATAGAGGAATCCAGTTCATGTTGCACTTCCTTTTTAATTAGGTTGTGCTGTGATTAGCTAAATTATGTAAGTTAATCATTACTGAACATGTTTATCTAATTCATTTTGGAGTTGCTCTGCCTTGGTTTGTAGTGATTGAAAAGATTGTTGCAAATGGAGAACTTCATCTTCTGATAGACCATGTTCTGTTCGATAGACTGCTAACTCTTTCATTTCTTGCAGGGTTAACTCTAGCTTAAGCAGAAGCTCTTGGCGTTTTTGGAGGTGTTGGATGGTGTTTTTGTAGAAGTCTAGTTTGCTCATGGTTAAGCTCCTCGTGACATAAGTATAAATTAATAGCAGATATTTTCTTAACTCAAAAGTAATTTAATCCTTAAAATGCAAAAAAATAGTAAAGAAACTTACCTTTCCCTGTGTTTCACATCCATTATCATACTCCTAATTCCGTATGTCTTAAGTACTAAAAATGGGTATAAAATCAAGTGTTATTCATAGTTTTCGGGAACGAAAGTTTGACAAACAGTAGGATGTGATAGGAACCGATAACACGAAGTAAAAATATGGTGGGTGTTTTCACCTTTCCCTTTGTCACAGACAAACCCTGTAACCCACCATTTTCCACATGAATTTAAGTTCTACTCTCTTGTTGAAACTTCACTGATTTTGTCCTGTTGTGATGATGTACCGAAAATGAATTTATACACATCAACAATTAAACTAAGGACTGCTACAATGTAAAAAATATAAGTAATTGAATAATAAGGTGAAAAGAACGGAACATTTTGTGACATTACAGCAAAAACGAATCCAGTAATTAAGCTAAAAATACCTACTTTTCTATTAAAAGAAAATGAAGTTAGGCTAATAAATTTAAGTATACCAATCATTAAGCATAAAAGTGTTACTAAAAAACAAATGGAAATAATTGAATTAATGATAGATAGTTCACCAAATCCAAGGATACCACCTGAAATAAGAAAAATAATACCCGTAACTAGAGTAAAGACACCTATCTTAAAGATTGTTGAACTTGATCTAACACTTATCATAACCTCTTCACGATTTGTAATTCCTAAAGCTACTATAATTATGAAAGATATAAAAAGTATAATCCCCATGCTTTGCTCCTTTATTTTCTACAGTGAATAAAATGTAGAACTCACTTGTACCAAATTATTATGGTTTTTCTCAAATATTATATTCACCACCAAAAACTCTTTTTTTTATGGTGAGAAAACTTTTAAGAGTCATATATTTTGATAAATAGGTTAAATTACCTTTATTTCAATAAAAGAATATAATCTTTTACCTACATATATTTTCAACTACTAGCAAATATTATATAAAAAGCTTAAAGAGACTCTAGCAAAACTAGAGTCCCTTTCAACTAACAAATAATTAACGAAGAAGTTGAAGAACTCCTTGAGGTTGTTGGTTAGCTTGAGCTAACATAGCTTGAGCTGCTTGAGAAAGAATAGAATTCTTTGTTTGAGTCATCATTTCTTTCGCCATGTCAACGTCACGGATACGAGATTCCGCAGCAGTTAGGTTTTCAGAAGCTGTTCCTAAGTTATTAATTGTGTGCTCTAAGCGGTTTTGCATAGCACCTAAATTACTTCTTTGTGAAGATACTTTTTGAATAGCGTTATTCACTGTTTCAATAGCTGTTGCTGCTCCAAACTTACTAGAGATATCAATATCTTTTACGCCTAATGCATCCGCACGCATATCACCAATTGAGATAAACGCAGTTTGCCCAGCGTTTGCACCAATTTGAGTCATAATTGAGCCATCAAGATCAGTACTTGCATCCTCATGCTTACCGAAAACAAGGGTAATACTTTCTCCTACTTTCATATTAGCTTCAAGATCACCAACAGCTAATGTAGTAAGACCACCAGTCAAAATACCTGCCCCAAAAGTTAGAGTATCTTTATCTGTTAGCGTAATATCAGTAGACGTTTGTCCATCTGGACCAACGATCTTGTAGTCACCCGCTGCAAATGTTCCTGGTGTAGTTTGATCAGTTCTAACAATCATATACGCTCCATTTACATTTGATTTTGTAGCATCAGTACCAGCAGCTGTGTTTAAACCATCAATAGCAGCTGAAGTGATTGTGACTCCTGAATTGTTATTTAATGAAACTGTACCTTTTACTGCTTCAGTTACTCCTTTAGCAGAACCATCTAATAATTTTTTTGTATTAAACTCTGTAGTGTTACCAATACGATCAAGTTCTGTTACTAATTGTTTAACTTCAGCCTGTAATTCTTTTCTGTCTGCATCAGTATTTGTATCATTTGCAGATTGAACTGCTAATTCCCTAGCGCGTTGAAGGATAGAATGTGTTTCATTTAAAGCTCCCTCAGCTGTTTGAATTAGAGAAATACTATCTTGTGCATTTTTTCCAGCCATCTCTAAACCACGAATCTGTCCACGCATTTTTTCAGAGATCGCTAGACCAGCAGCATCATCACCTGCACGGTTGATACGAAGACCTGATGATAATTTCTCCATAGATTTAGACTGCATGTTAGAAGCAGCGCTCAATTGACGATGAGTGTTAAGAGCAGCAATATTGTGATTAATACGCATAATAAATTTCCTCCCTGGATT
The DNA here is from genome assembly GCF_015482585.1 of Mangrovibacillus cuniculi. Classification (NCBI taxonomy): domain Bacteria; kingdom Bacillati; phylum Bacillota; class Bacilli; order Caryophanales; family Bacillaceae; genus Mangrovibacillus; species Mangrovibacillus cuniculi. Next base: position 2,218,794 of record NZ_CP049742.1, read on the forward strand.
GTAGTGGACTTCCGTTTCCACTGTTTTAGTTTTTTATGATTACGACTACCCGTCCTGCCTAGGATGGACGACGTCGTGAATCTCGAGTGTATGTAGTAAAGAGAAACTTCTTGTTTCTCTTTACTAGCGCCCATTCGAGCTTTTTCTTAGGCATTTGCCCTTCTGACTCTTATATCGGCCTATGGTAAGAAGTGTTTAATAGTTTAATAGAAAATTTTTTTCTGCGAATTTGCTCGAATTTTGTTGAACGATTCTCTATCTATTTTCTACTTTTTGGTATTTACAAAGGAAAATTATCCTATTATACTATTATTCAACAAGACTTCAAGGAGGATATTCCAAAAATGCTTGTAATTGGTCGAAAAGTAAATGAATATGTCGTAATTGATGATAATATTAAAGTTCGTGTTGTAAGGTCGAAAGAAGGTCATTTACGTTTAGCTATTGATGCACCACGCGAGATACCTATTGTTCGTGGAGAACTTTGGGAAAGAGCACAATTAGAAGAACAAGAAGAATAAACAAAAAAACGCCACCAATATAACTCTGGTAGCGTTTTTTTTTGTTTATTTTATTATCGAAGTAATTGTAGAACTCCTTGCGGCTGTTGGTTTGCTTGCGCTAACATTGCTTGAGATGCTTGCGCTAAGATAGAGTTACGAGTTTGCTCCATCATTTCTTTTGCCATGTCTACGTCACGAACACGAGATTCTGCAGCTGTTAAGTTTTCAGAAGAAGTTCCCAAGTTGTTGATTGTGTGCTCTAAACGATTCTGAACAGATCCTAATTTAGAACGTTCTGCGGATACTTTTTGAATAGCTTCATCAATAACTTTAACTGCAGTAGAAGCTTGGCTTTGTGTGCCAACTTGAAGGTTGTTTACTCCTAACGTTGCAGCTCTCATATCTTCAATACCTAGATTCATAGATTGACCAGTGTTTGCACCAATCTGGAATGTAGCAGAACCATTACTACGAGCGTCTTGTGCTTTTGTACCAACTTGGAAGTTTGATAGAACATTAGATGCAGCTTCTTTTCGTGTCCCATCTGCTGCTTTTACTTCAATCGATAAACCATTGATTTGTGCCGCTGTTCCGCCTGCTGCTGCAGTAATGGTTGTTACACCTGCTGCCGTTGCAGCGGAAGCTACGGAAGCATCAGCTGCAATCGCTGCGTTGATATCCGATAAGTCATCAGTTGTAATGTCCGTTACAGAGAAAGTTGCTGTTCGCTGAGTACCGTTTACAGACCAGGTAGCTGTAACCGTGTCTCCGTTCGCAATACCTAAGTTGTTACCGTTAACGTCTACTAGAGCATTTAACGTTGTAGCGTCTGCCATTGCAGCACCTAATGTACCAGAGTTTGTTACGGTACCTGTAGCAACTGCTTGAGCGCTACCAAGGCTACCATTTAATAATTTCTTTGTATTGAATTCTGTTGTATTGGCAATTCTCTCGATTTCTGTACCCAATTGGTTCATTTCATCTTGGATATTCGAACGATCTTGAGAAGTATTTGTGTCGTTTGCAGATTGTACTGCTAGTTCACGCATACGTTGTAGGATTGCGTGAGTTTCGTTTAACGCACCCTCAGCTGTTTGGATAAGGGAAATGCCATCTTGAGAGTTACGTTGCGCTTGATCTAATCCACGAATCTGACCACGCATTTTTTCAGAGATTGCTAGACCTGCAGCATCATCTCCTGCACGGTTAATACGAAGACCAGAAGATAGTTTTTCCATTGATTTACCTTGAGCGTTTGAAGCATAGCTTAATTGACGGTGAGTGTTTAAAGCAGCGATGTTGTGATTGATACGCATGATAGTTTTTCCTCCTTGGAATGTGGTACTTACGTCCTTGTAAGTAATGTTGTTAGCCAAGTAAAGCGGCCGTCCTTACTAGCGGCTACACTATCTATATCGGAGGATTTATGCATGCACTCATGAGGAAAGAGCCTGTTTTGGAGAAGTTGGGCGGTGGGGTGTTGCTCACTTTTCTGTTGCTTCTGCACACTTACTTACTGCTTCTGCTCACTTTTCCTGACTTCCGCCAAAAAACCAAACAAAAAACACTCACCCCACGGCAAGTGTTACTCTTTCTTCTCGTCTTTCGGCAAAACGCTCAGTAAGTCTGCTACTGATAAAGAAGCCTGCGCGTTTTCCTCTTGAATCTGCATATAGATTTCTTTTCGGAATACATCGATACCGCGCGGCGCTTGAATACCGATTTTCACTTGATCGTTCTTCACGTTCATCACCGTGATTTCGATATCATCACCAATTTTAATAGACTCTCCACTTTTTCTCGTTAGAATTAACATCGCACGTTACCCCCTGTTCTCGACTGTCATCGACGTAGGAGCAAGAGGTTGTTTCGTTAAATATGGCGTATCAATCAACACTACTTGTTTTCCAACTTGTTTACGACGGTTGATAATCACTGGCGCCTGCAAGTTCGCAGTCGAAGTCGGGAACGGATTTTTGACTGTTAAGATCGTCCAGATATCAGCGTCTTCCACATTCTCCAACTCTAGTTCTTCTACCACTGTTTTCGGTAAAGTAATATCGTAATCTTGGAAAAATGTAAACGGACTAGATACGATAAAACCAAGTTCTGCTGTTTTCGTAGATTGGAGAATGAAAAATGCCGGGTTGTCCACAACTGGTAAAACGACAAACGATTTTTCTTCTTCAAAGCCCGGAAGACCTTTCGTAAAGGTAACAGTTTGTTCAGGTAGTAACTCTATCTCTCCGTGGTACTTTGTTTCCACTTTCATCCTACTCACCCTTTATTTATATTTGTTGCTCATAGTTTACCCCAACATGACGTAGATTGACAAAGTCGATTTCTAAGGAATTATACCTTTGCATCGCCACTTCTATCTTTCCAGGAGTATAGTCATGTATGGCTTTTTGCGGTCTAGAATTATTGATGACTTTATTTACTTTCCATTGAATATCTACACTACCTGGATCGTAACTTACCTTAACCCCACCAGCTCTAGGAATCCAACCAATGTTAAATTCAGCAGGAGGGTCAAATGCGTTTCTAGCTGGTTGATCAGCTAATGGACTTCCTCCGTTTTCAATCATCATTAATTCATCGCCTTCTTGTGCATTACGAGCGATTCCCTCCATTAAACCTTGTATACCATCTTGTACAAACTCTTCTAATACTTGTGTACGTGTCTTAAAACCAAGGTCGGCTCTAGCTTGAGATTGATCAATGGTCAACGTTGCTCTTTTCCGATTAATCGTCATTTCAGCAGATGGTTGTTGAATATCCAATTCTGCTTTAGGTTGTTCTATTCGTTGTACTGGCGCGGTTCTGTTCAACTGAATTTGTGCAGATGTCGATTGTAAGCGAATTTGTGGAAGTTGCAAATTGTTTTCACCTCTGTTCTTTCTAGTATCGATAGGATATTCAGGCAACCTCACCTAACCAAAACAGGCCATCCAACTTGCTCGTTGGACAGCCCATAGTTGTTAACGTAAGAAGTCCATTAACGTTGGTTGCATGATACGAGCACCTACGCTGAGTGCTGCACGGTGGATACTTTCTTGTGTTTTTAGGTCTGTAATAACACGCTCAATTTCTGCATCTTCGTTGTCTGATAAAACACGTGTAGAAATAACTTCCTGCTGACCTAAGCGATTGTCAACCATTTCTAAACGGTTATAGCGTGCACCAAGCTCTGAACGTTCCGCTTGCAAAGTGGATACAACAGAATCTAGATCTTCTAATAACGTATCCATAGTAGACATATCATCGTTTTCAAACGCTTGTTTAATAGCATTTAAATTACTAAACAAGTCTTGATTAAACGTATTCATTGGATTAACGTTGGCCTTTAAGAATACTCCTTGTGAGACTTCCACATTGTATTCTGAGATAGCCGTATTATTTGTCAAAATATCATTGCTTAACGTTACCGGATTTGTCGTTGTATCCGTGACCACAGGTTTATCGACATTCGTACCATGGAAGATATAACGACCAGCCATTTTTGTGTTTGCAATCTGAGCGATATCTTGCTCTATCTGCTCTATCTCTTTTGCAATGACACTTCGATCTTCTGCCGTTAAGGTTCCGTTTTTCCCTTGAATAACTAACTCACGTACACGCTCTAATCCGTTTGTCGCTTGTTCAATCCCCGCTTCCGAATTCTCCATCCACATATATAACTCTGACAGATTACGTTTAAATTGATCTACCTCTGCCAAATTCGAACGGTAAAACATCCCTTTCATTGCGACAACAGGATCATCGGAGGGACGATTAATTTTCTTACCTGTAGCTAATTGCTCTTGTAAGGTACCCATACGACCGTAAGATGTATTTAAATTTCGTAATGACTGTGTGGAAAGCATACTTTGTGTTATGCGCATTTCTTATCCCTCCTATCTTCCTACTGTGCCCATACCGTTAATTACTCGGTCGAGTAACTCATCTTGTAAGGTGATCATTCTAGCTGCAGCATTATATGCATGTTGAAATTGAATCATATTAGTCATTTCTTCGTCTAACGATACGGAGCTAACTGCTTGGCGACGCTCATCAACGGATAATTTCAATTGACTAGTATTCGTTGCAAGTCTTACCGCATTCTGCGAAGATACTGCCATTTCTCCGATAACAGACTCAAAGTGACTACGGAAAGTAGCATTGTTCACGCCATCATAAGCTAACTTATCTACATTAATGACATTCGCTAGTAATTGGACATTATCTGGGTTACCTAAAGTAGGATTAGTGGCTGTTGCTGTGGCGATGTTAGCTAAGTCCGATACAATATCTTGTGAGATTTTGATTCTACTAGCAAACCCTTCTTGAGTGGCAGAAGCAAAGTCATTCGTAACATCATCAACAAAGAATTGAATAGGATCAGTTGTTCCATTGTTGATTTCGTTCGGACTTAACCCATCTGCATGTACCTGATTAAACTTTTGGGCAAATACATAGGCCATCGCATCTAACTCGCTTAGCATTTTTGTATAGTCACCAGTGACTCCAGTTCCTTCTACATAGCCGTACGATTCCATGAGTGCTTGTACTTTTCCTGTTGATTTGAAGTTTGCCGCATCAATAGTAAGGGATCCTAATTGCAAGCTCTCAACTGCTTGTGCACCAGTTGTTTGGTAGTTCACACTTAATGTGTTGTATCCGCCTTTTCCGACAAGTGTGGCACTCGGTGTTAAACCATCCCCTGTCAAACGGACAATTGCTCTTCCTTCTGCCAAATTACTAGATTGTCCACCGTTAGATTCATATGTTACTTGCACATTAATCATGGAAGATAATTCATCTATTAAGCGATCACGCTCATCATACAAGTCGTTTGGCAAGTATCCATGTGGCTCCACATCTGCAATCTGCTCATTTACATTATGAATTTGTTGCATTAAAGAGTTTACTTGTTTCACGGAAACATCTAATTCATTACGCATATCGGTCCGTACAGATGTCAAAGTAGAAGATAAGTAGTTAAACGTCTCCGCTAACGCAATACCACGTTGACGTACAACCGAACGTGCACCTTCGTTTGTTGGGTTAACTGCTAAATCTTGTAGTGACTCCCAGAACTGATCCATCGTACGAGAAAGTCCCGCTTCCGATGGTTCGTTCATGACTTCTTCCATCTTTTTATACGATTGCATCTTTGTTTCCCAATATCCTAGTTTGTTAGATTCTCCGCGATATTGTGTATCTAAGAAAGCCTCACGCACACGCTGAATTGACCCCGCTTCCACCCCAGTTCCAACTTGCCCTGGTATGTTAGGACGGTTAATCGCTGCGTTTGGATACGGTTCCGTCTGTTGAAAGTTCGCACGCTGACGCGTATAGCCAGGTGTGTTGGCATTAGCAATGTTGTGGCCAGTTACCTTTAACGCTCCTTGTTGAGTGAACATGGCACGACGAGCGGTTTCTAAACCTGAAAATGTAGATCGCATATGGTACCTCCATGTAGTTTGGAATGCTGAATCAACTTACGCTTGAGAATCAAAGAGAGACTTACGTTTAGAAGGCTGATTTTGCACGTCTTTACTGTACGTCGCTTGCGTTTCCTTAGGGTCTAGAATATCTAAATTCATGTTGATAAACTGCAAAGATTGATAGAGTAATTGTTGGTTTAACTCATTTTGCCGCTTTATCTTCTCTGTCACGTCCAGAATCTTTTGACGAACTTCTACTAATTTTTCTGCAACCGGAGACGCAGACGCTTTGATGCACTCTGTGATGGTTACCGGTTGAGTACCTGGAACATTTAGTAGTTCAGCTGCTTCCTTTTGTCTTTGCTTTTCAAGCGTATTGATTGCCGAGATGTATTTTTGTTCGTCTTTTAAAAGTTGTTGTAGAGACTCCAAATCCCCTTGCTTGACAATACTTGCTTTTTTCTCCGCTAATGCATGCAAGTGGGTGTGAAGTGTATAAAGCTGTTCTAGTGTCAAGACAAGTTTTGATTGAGTCATTGTACTACTCCTTTATTTTTGGAAATAATTCTTCATCGCTTTCGCAATTAGTTGTGGGTCTGGCTTATAAGTACCGTTTTCCACTTGAATTTTTAAATCATCCACTTTCTTTTGACGATCAGAAATCCAATTATTCGTTTGTTGCATCTCTTTCGCAGTAGTCGATATCTCTATCTTATCCGTTTGCTTTGGCTTTGCTTTTGCAGCATCTAATTTATTTATCTGGCGTTGATAAGGGTTCATTCCCGCGCCATTTGTATGATTAATTTTCATCTTTTCGCCTCACTTTCGTCCCGAAAAAATCAGTCTATGGTTATTATCGGATTAAAACGACGTTCGTTTAGTGTTCCTTGTGCAGTATTCTAAAATAGTTATAAAGTTTGATAATAGAAAAGCACACCAAGGAGTCAGTGTGCTTTATTTATTACGATCAGTTGTATAATAAGTCTTCTGATTAGCTTTTAATTTCGCTTGGTATTCTTCTTCTTTTGCAACATGCGCTAAATCTGTTCGGATGCTTCCGATGCATGTACTACAAAGCTTTCCTTCTCGAATAATTGTACCACATTTATCACACGGGTACCCTAATCCAGGGAACTGTGCTGAATGCAATCTTTTTTTACGAACCCACTTATGAATCAACTCTTCGCTTACACCAGTATGAGTCACAACCGTTTCAATCGTTGCAGCTCGATTCTCACGCTTTCTCATAAACGTGTACACCGTATCGAACTTCATTTCCTCTTCTTTATAACAGTTGTTACACACTTCCCGCACAGCATTTTTAATATATAACGTGCCACAAGCGGAACAATTCGTTAAATCCCCCATGTCCTACTCCTCCTGAATAATACTATCCTACCCCCGCCATACCGTTAAGCTTTGCACTTCTTTTGCTCCACGACCTCGCAACACAGAAGCAGCATGCGCGACGGTAGTTCCTGTAGTATATATATCGTCTATCAAGAGGATTCTTTTACCTTCTAATATGTTTTCACTCGATTTCCAATAAAATGGATTTGGTGTCTCCAGTCGTTCTTTTTTCGTTTTCTTTGATTGCTTCTCTTGATGATGTTTACCTAAGCAAGGATGAATTTCCACACTCGCCGGTATTAACTCCTCTACAATATTGCATCCTCGCTCACTTAATCGCTCCGCTGACGCTGGAATTGGAACAACCAAGTCCATCTTACTCTCCTTAATAGCTCGTTGGACGGAAGCATGAAATATGGTGGCAATTATGATATCCCCGCGAAATTTCAACATGGTCACCCATTCCTTCATTCCTGGTGTGTAGCTATAGAGCGATGTATTTGATAGGACTGGTCGACTCGCACCACACTCCACACACAAGGATGCAGTCTTTTCTTTCAGTAACTTGCCACATCCCTGACAAGTGTGAGCTCCCCGCAAATTCGCTTCTCGTAGGATGTCCTCACACTTTTCACATAACAACGATTCCTCTTGTAGTGTCAGCACTGTACCCCAGTCAAACGTCGGTGGACTCCACTCCGAACAACATCGGCATCTGATATATCCAAGAAGCTGCCTCATTTTAGTAACCCTCGCTCTTTCGCCAGCGCATTCATTTTCTCAATGTGTTGCTTTGCTTGGACCATCGCGATAGATTTACCAAAGTGAAAAAGACGACACTCTCCAGTTGGATGATCTGCTTTTCGACCAACTCGGCCAGCAATCTGGACTAGCGCTGCTTCCGTGAATATGGGGGATTCCGCACCAATAACTGCCACGTCGACCCGTGGGATGGTCACGCCTCTTTCTAAGATCGTGGTGGTTAAAAGGAGTTGGGTGTCGTTGGTACGTAAGTCTGCAACTTTCTCTTTTCTAGTGGGGTCTTGGGAGTGTACTCCTTGAATGGGTATCGGAAAGCGTTTTTGGATAAGTGGGAGTGCTTGTTCTAGTGTGGTGATGGAAGGGAAAAACAGGAGCATAGGTGTATTGGTATCGATTCGTTTTTTGATCCATTTGATTAAAGGTCGTGGGATTTTGCTTTTTTGGAATGTATTCTGCCATCTACCAATCCATGTAAACGTCGGAACTGGAATTGGGTGGCCGTGGTATCTAGCTGGGATAAGGACGTGGTTGCGTGTTCCTTTTTGGCACTCTCTTTTCCACTTAGCAGATGGCGTGGCCGATAACCATGCGATGGCGGAAGATTTTTTTCGTGCATTTTCTACCGCTCTTTGGAGAGATTCATCCATGGTGTAAGGAAAGGCATCCACTTCGTCTACGATCATGAAATCAAAGGCTTGGTGATAACGGAGCAGTTGGTGAGTGGTGGCGAGGACAAGCGGAGCCCACATGTCTCGATCTTCGGTGCCACCGTATAGGACGGCAATCGGCGTGTTAGGAAAGACTTCCTTTAAACGCGGAGCTAATTCTAGTATTACGTCTGTTCGTGGAGTTGTGAGGCATACTCGTTTTCCATGTTGGAGAGCTTGGTGAATGGCTTCGAAGAGAAGTTCTGTTTTTCCGGCACCACACACAGCCCAAACAAGTAAGGAGTCATTTTGTTGCATCGTTTCTACTATTTTTGTGGAGGCTGGTTGTTGTGCATTGGATAGTGTTCCATTCCAAGTGAGCGTGTGGTTGCCGGGTTCGGTAACGGGTGACGGTCCTGTCCAAGTGAAGAGTTTTTCGGTGCTGGTTATGCGACCCATTTGGATACACTTTCGGCAGTAGATGGCGGCTTGATCGGAGTTACGTAGGGTGGTGAGGCCAAATAAAGTTGGATCGGCGTTGCCGCATCTTTGGCAACCTTGGTCGGTGACGGCTGGGGTTGAATGTACGTGGGGATGATTGGTTAGCTGTTCTTCGGTAAAGTTTGCACATTCGGTTAGTGTTAATTTTCGTCCATCTAAATGGCTGGCGATTGGGTCCTGCATGGATTATCACTCCTAAAATGAAATAGAGCTGCCTCTAGATTCTCACTAAAGGCAGCTCATCATGTCCATTTATTCTGCTTTTACCCAAGACATTCCAAGAGATCCCTCTCCTAAATGCGTGCCGATAACTGGTCCGAAGTAACTGACCATCCACTCGACATTTGGATATTTTGCTTCTAATTCATTTTTCCACTCTACCGCTTCCTCTTCACGATTTGCATGGATGATACAAGCTTTGAAGCGCTCGCCTGTGTGAATATCGTTTTGAAGCAACTCTTCAATACGTTTCAACGCTTTTTTCTTCGTACGAATTTTTTCAAACGGTACGATTACTTTTTCTTGGAAGTGAAGTAACGGTTTTACCTGTAACAGGCTTCCGATAAATGCTTGCGCACTGGAAAGGCGGCCTCCACGTTGCAAGTGGGATAAGTCGTCTACCATAAAGTAAGCGCGTAAGCTTTTCTTCATCTCTTTTAATTTTTCTAGAATAATTTCTGCTGTCTGACCATTTTGTGCCATTTCTGCCGCTTCTAATACGTAGAAACCTTGTGGCATACAGCTAATTTCCGAGTCGAAAGCAACCGTTTCAATACCTTCTACCATGTCTCCAGCCGAGACAACACTTTGATACGTGCCACTGATTCCGCTAGAAAGGAGGATAGAAATAACATGTGTATATCCTTGATCACGAAGGTTTTCAAACAGCTGTACGAATTCTCCGATAGGTGGCTGGGAAGTAGTTGGCAGTTGTTCGCTGGTACGAACTACTTCGTAAAACTCTTGGTACGTAACGTCGATTTCTTCACGGTACGTTTCGCCACCCATAATAACGCTAAGGGGTACCATATGAATCCCTAACGATTCGCGCATTGCTTGTGGAATATACGACGTACTATCCGTCACAATTGCTATTTTCATAAAGTAACCCATCCTTATCTCGATTTATTTGTCAGAGCTCCCATAGCTCGTCTACTAATATTCATATCTTCCATTTTATATGAAAAGACCTACGATTGCATAGTGGTAGGTTTTTATTATGTGATTTTTGTGTTCGACAGGTTTTGCGTGAGGGAGGTGGGGCTAATTCTCTTCTAGCAAGGGGATTTCCTTTGCTTCGTGAGTTTAAAGACCTCTTATTCTCTCCTAGCAACGAGATTTCCCTTGCTTCGTGAGTTTTAGAGCCTCTTATTCTCTCCTAGCAAGGGGGTTTCCTTCGCTTCGTGAGTTTAAAGACCTCTTATTCTCTCCTAGCAGCGAGATTTCCTTCGCTTCGGGAGTTTAAAGCCCTCTTATTCTCTCCTAGCAACGGGGTTTCCTTCGCTTCGGGAGTTTTAGAGCCTCTTATTCTCTCCTAGCAACGAGATTTCCTTCGCTTTGGGAGTTTTAGGGCCTCTTATTCTCTCCTAGCAACGGATCTTCCCTCGCTTCATGAGTTTAAAGACCTCTTATTCTCTCCTAGCAGCGAGATGTCCCTTGCTTCGTGAGTTTTAGAGCCCTTTATTCTCTTCTAACGACGAGATTCTTTTCTCCAGATGAGTATAGAACCCCTCTATTCTCTTCTCAACGCAAAATTCCGCTCCCCAGATGAATATAGAACGCCTCTATTCTCTTCTCACCGCAAAATTCCGCTCCCCAGATGAGTATAGAACCTGTCTATTCTCTCCTCACCACAAAATTCCGCTCCCCAGATGAGTATAGAACGCCTCTATTCTCTCCTCACGGCAAAATTCCGCTCCCCAGATGAGTTTAGCCACTCAAATCCCTAAATCCACGCGCGCGCAAACACAAAAAGGCCCCTGCACCAACAAGGACCGGCTCGCAATCATTGTTCTCTTTGCTCCATTGCAAATGTTTGAATAATGTTCCACTCGTTATCTTCTTTACGAAGCATCACTACTTGATTCGAAAGGTCTTCCAAAGGCTCCATGCTCTCGTTTCCAGCTTCTTTCACAGAAGTTTTCGTACGAATATGCACGGTTGCCGTTTGTTCCGCTTCATTGTATTCAATGATCGTTTTAGTTTCCATGTCCATCGTCATGTCATACGCTTTGAACATCGATTGGACAAAATCTCTTTCCTCATTATAGTCAAAAGATAGAGGGTCCTTTGAAATTGTCTCCATATAAGCATCAATATCTTTGGCGTTAAAAGCTGCTTCCTGTGCTTCTAAAGTCTGGATGACTGCTTGCTTGTCCACATCAGAGATATTTTTAGCTTCCGTTAATTCACGTGGCTCTTGATTTGCTTGTTCTTGAGTAACTGGCTTTACTGCAGAAGTGTCTTCTTTCGATTGGCATCCATATAAACTAATGGCCATAACGACACTCGCTCCTGCAACTAGTAGGCTTTTCATCTCTATCCGCCCTTTCCTTCGTCCATCTTATTGTAAAAAAACAATGAAGGAAATACAAGTGAATAGAGACGCATCCTACAATTCTTTCAACACACCTTCAATTAAGTCTAGTAAACTTCGGATATTAGCAAAACTTAAATCTTCTATATCAACGGAAAACTTCTCCCAAAGCTCCATCAACTCTACCACCTCCTATTGGATGCTATCTTATTCAGTAGCTACTCCATAGTGCGGGCTTGAAGTGTTTTGCTTGTAGTAAGGATACTCATCTAAGTACAGACCGCATCACGCGGTCAACGATGAGTTGTTACTGGTCACGTAACAAAAAGAGCCGCCCAAAAAACTCGGACGACTCTACCATATTATCTAACTTCCACCCAGCCATTTTTAATCGCTTGTACTACGGCTTGTGTGCGGTCATTTACATTTAGTTTCTGTAGAATATTACTTACATGGTTCTTAACAGTTTTCTCACTGATAAACAGCTCATCTCCAATAGTTCGGTTACTGCAACCATCAGCTAACAGTTGAAGCACCTCACACTCACGGCGTGTTAACAGGTGAAGTGGACGACGAATTTCTGGCTGAACGTATCCAGTAGAATTGTCTTCATCACTTGCTAAACGACGGTAGTCTTTTACTAAATTCTTCGTTACTTTTGGATGAAGATAAGATCCACCTGCAGCAACAATTTTCACAGCGTCAATAAGCTCATTAGAATCCATTTCTTTTAGCATGTATCCGATAGCACCCGTTTTCAGTGCATGCGTTACATAGTTTTCATCGTCATGAATGGATAGAATCATGATTTTTGTATCTGGGAATTTATCAGCTAGCTCTTTCGTTGCTTCAATTCCGTTTATGTTAGGCATGTTAATGTCCATTAGAACGACGTCTGGTTGGTGTTGCTCTACTAACTCAGTAGCCTCCGTACCATCGTCGCCTTCTGCCACCACTTTAAATGTTTCTTCAAATTCTAAAATTCGCTTTACTCCTTCGCGAAATAACTGATGATCATCGATAATTACGATTTTTGTCATCATCGTCGCCTCCTTAGCTCACCTTAACTTGATAGAGGAACTTGTATCATTACAATCGTTCCTTCTCCTAATTTTGAATCAATAGATAACTCGCCGTTTAATAGATCGACACGCTCTTTCATCCCCATTAATCCGAACGAACCTTCTTTTTTCTGCGTTTGGTCGAAACCTACGCCGTTGTCTTTTACCACAACTTGTACAACATCTCGTTTTAATTCCAGCTTCACATGAATCTCTCTTGCTTTCGCATGCTTTAAGGAATTTTGAACGGACTCCTGTATTAAACGGAACAACGCTACTTCATGCTTTGGTGGAAGTCGTTTAATCTCTCCAAAGTTAACGAAGTGAATTTGTGTTTTTTCATTATATTCTTGCGTTGTTTCTAGGTATTTTTTTAACGTTGGTACTAGACCTAGATCATCTAGAGCCATTGGACGTAAATCATAAATTATTCTACGGACTTCATACAATGCGCTTCTCACCATTTGCTTTAAGCTTCGAATTTCCCCAAAAGCCGCATCCGATCCTCTTTCTCGGTATACTCTTTCAATTAAATCAGATCTCATTAAGACATTAGCAAGCATCTGTGCGGGTCCATCATGAATTTCTCTTGAAAGTTTTCTTCTTTCTTCTTCTTGTGCTTCAATAATCTTCAATCCAAAATCCTGTTTTTGCTTGGCATCCTCTAATGCTTCTCCAACTTGCTTTAAATCTGTCACAAGATAATTCAGTACAACAGATATTTGCGAAACAAGCCGGTCTGCTCGATCGATGGTTTCTTGCAACGTGATCATCCTACGCTCTAGGTCATCTCGACGTTGGCGTAATTGATGCTCTTTTTGTGCATTGACCGTTAACTTCATTTGAAAGTCATGGGCCTTTTCATAGGCATCACGAATTTGATCTTCAGAATAAGTTTTAAAGTGTTGACTGACTTCTGCTAATCGTTTTCTTGCAAAGCGGTATTTTATATCCAGGTCGTCGTTTTCATCAATCACTTCTTTTACTTGTCGACGAATCTCATCAAGTTCTTCCGTTAACGAAAGAAAATCTTTTCGACATTGTTCACCTATAGTAAAAATTTCATCTTTGCTTCGATCAACTGTCGATACCATCGTTTCAAGGATATGATCCAAAGCACCTGGATTTATTGTTTTTGCATTCATATTTTCATCCTCCAAGGGATTCCCCTTTTTTGGCATAATTCATTCTACCGTGAAAATTTTAAAATGACTATTATGACCATCACGAATAAATAAAATTAGTTCTTATGACCGTTTTATCTTTTGCTTAAATCCCCTTCATCATGTGTCTATTGTCACAGGAAGTAGGAAATAAGGTCGAAATAAAAGTCTCATATTCAAACTTTTTTCTTATCCAAGTCTTTGTTATAGGCATTTCGGAAGAACTACATTTCGGTAAAAACAGAATAATGATTCGACGTCCCTCATTATACCATGTCATTCCATGTCGAATATTATATTACTCTAACAATCAGATAACATTCCAGCGTGTAATGTAGTCATTCTGTAATAAAATTCGGTACTTACAAGCTTTTTATGTCCGTCTCACTGTTTATGTAAAACCTATTATATGACAAAGTTCTCCAATTGTAGTTAACTCATCCTTTGCATCTAGATAGATGTCCTCTATACTATTTTAGAGAGAAATCGTAGAATGTAGGTCTATTTTACAGGGACCTTTGTTACATTTTCGTAACCTCATTGTAACAGTTTTGATAAAGTCCATCACCAAGAAAGGATGTCTATTAGCATGTTAAATACCTATAAAACAGTCAAAATCAGCGACGAAGTTTCCGAACTAATAATCGAGAGATCGCAATTTCTAACTCATACCAAACGCGTGACTTCTGAAGAGGAAGCTCAAGCTTTTATACAAGAAATAAAAAAGAAACACAAAACAGCAAACCATAATTGTTCTGCTTATATGATCGGAGAACACAATCAGATTCAAAAAGCCAATGATGACGGTGAACCAACAGGTACAGCGGGTGTGCCAATGTTAGAGGTCTTGAAGAAGAGAGATGTAAAGGACACAGCAGTCGTGGTTACTCGATACTTTGGTGGTGTTAAATTAGGTGCTGGAGGATTAATCCGTGCTTACAGTAAAGCTACAAGTGAAGGTCTAAACGAAATCGGTGTAGTGGAACGGACATTAATGCAAGTGATGACTACCGTCGTTGATTACACATGGCTCGGCAAATTAGAGAATGAGCTTCGACAAAGTCCCTATGATGTGAAGTCCATCGACTATTTAGACTTGGTCCATGTGCATACCTTTGTTCCAACAACAGAGATGGAGTCTTTTACAGAGTGGATGACAGAACTGACAAATGGACAAGGCGAAATTCGTACTGGAGAAACGGTTTATCATGAGAAGCTTCTGCCGAAAGTTTAAATGTCTGGTAACACTTACCTTGTAACTTTCCATATGTAACACCGTCAAATGTACGAGAGTCTACCTTTGAAATATTTGTAATATTTTCAAGTATCTCTTTAGCTTTTGATTGTCGAAAGAAGTAAGAACGTGTAAAATGGTGGTTAGCGCATTAGTTTGTGCTTCTTTTATATTTGCCTTTAATTGAAAATTATTATAATAGACAGGGGTTTTATATATGGATCGTTATCAAAGGAAGAAACTCCGCAGTAAACGAAAGAAACGCAGACTGTTTTGGTTTCTTGTTTTTCCTTTATTATTAGTACTAGGAGCAGGCGGAGCGTACGCAGGTAAGTTGTATTTTGATGCCAAAGGTGCTTTAGAGGGTACCTTTCAACCTATTGATCGTAATGGCTCAGATCAACGTGATAAGACAGTTGAAATTAAAAAAGATCATTTCTCCGTGTTAATCATAGGTGTAGACGACTCGGAAAAACGCGAATTTGGTTCAAACTCTAGGTCCGATGCGCTAATGTTAGCTACTGTTAATCAAGAAGACAAATCTGTGAAATTAACTAGTATCCCACGTGACTCTTACGTATATATTCCAGAAGTAGGTTATGAAACACGTATTAACGCAGCACACGCGCACGGTGGACCAAAAGCTACTATTGAAACTGTAGAAGAGCTACTAGATGTACCGGTTGATTATTATGTATCTTTAAACTTCCATGCTTTCATTGAAGTTATTGACGCTTTAAACGGTGTCGAAATAGATGTACCTTACAGCTTTTCTGAACAAGATTCAAATGATGTGCAAGGTGCTATTCAATTAGAAAAAGGGGTACAAATGTTAAATGGTGAAGAAGCATTAGCATTTGCAAGAACTCGTAAAATGGATAGCGATGTTTATCGTGGAATGAGGCAACAAGAAGTTATTAAAGCGATTGTGAAACGCGCAGCCTCTATACAATCGATTGGCCGTTATGATGATGTACTTGATTCTATCGGTAACAATATGAAAACGGATTTATCATTTGATGAAATGCGTTACCTTGCTGAATTTGGTATTAAACAACCAAGTATTGATACTAATTCTTTAGCAGGGAGAGACTCTGAGCCTGGTGGAGCTTACTATTATTACCTTGATGAAACTGCGTTAGCAAATTTACGTATAGAATTAAAACGTCATTTAGGTTTAGTGGAAGATACAACAGGTAACGCAACAGAGCAAGCAGCTTCAGATGAAAATTGATCAAAACTTCGCCAAAGATACTTGGCGAAGTTTTTTTATGGTTTAGACATATATGTCTCCTGGTTAGGATTTTAACAAAAGACCAAATATGTATACCTTGTATACGAGCCTACCTTCTTCTCTTCTACCACTTCACACTCCCTCAACTTCGTTAGGGCGATGTTACACCTTCTCTTCTACCTTTCCAGACTTTCTCAGCTTCGTTCGAACATTGATAAAAGATTCTAGCAGTTCTAATCAGTTAGATGTCATCATAATTAACTCACTTTAGCCTCTACCATGAACTAGATGAGTGAGGTTTAAATTTAATTATATAAAAAACCACCTCCTATAGGAAGTGGCTAGCTATTATTCATTTCGCTCTTGCATGTTCCATTTCGAACGAACGAAGTTAATAATTGGTTTGTAATCTTTATTAACAAGTCCTATTGCTTCAACAATTAGTTCAACTGCTAGCAATACAATAGTGATTACAATAATTGCTCCCCACTGAGTCGACATGGAGAAAATAAGTGCGGCTAAACCAAATAAAGAAGCTAGAGCATAAATGATTAGCACTGTTTGTTGATGCGAGAAGCCCAATCTTAGCAAGCAATGATGCAAGTGCGATTTATCCGGTGCAGATAGTGGTTGCTTATTCACTAAGCGACGAATAATAGCAAAGATTGTGTCAGAGATAGGTACACCTAGAATAATAATTGGGATAACAAGGGAAATTAATGTTACGTTTTTGAATCCCATTAAAGAAAGTACCGATATCATAAAACCTAGGAATAATGCTCCTGTATCCCCCATGAAAATTTGAGCTGGGTGAAAG
Source organism: Mangrovibacillus cuniculi (assembly GCF_015482585.1). Lineage (NCBI taxonomy): Bacteria > Bacillati > Bacillota > Bacilli > Caryophanales > Bacillaceae > Mangrovibacillus > Mangrovibacillus cuniculi. Next base: position 2,236,031 of record NZ_CP049742.1, read on the forward strand.
TTATAACGTAGAAATCCTAATATACTTACTAATAGGATGGCACCAACTGTTGCAACAAAGAAATCACCTTTGATAAATGCCATACCTGAAATAGTAATTAAAGCAATTGAAGATACACCAGCTGCTAGTCCATCTAACCCATCTATTAGGTTAATTGCGTTCGTAATAGCAATTATCCAGATGATTGTTAACGGGATGCTAAAATATCCAAATTCAACGGTACCTCCAAATGGTAAGTTAATGAAATTAACTTGTACATTCCCAAGAATTACCACTATCGCTGCCGCTGAAATTTGACCTGCTAGCTTTAGCTTAGGGGATAATTCAAAGCGGTCATCAAAAGCGCCTGTTAGGATGATAATGAAAGCACCTACGATAATCCACCAAGAAGATGCTTGAGTATCCTCAGGTCGGCTAATCACAAAACCTATCAGAAACGCTAAAAATATTGCTAAACCACCCATTCGGGGCATAATTTTTTGATGAACTTTACGGTAATTAGGTTTATCTGTTGCACCAATGGCAATGGCAAATTTCTTTACATAAGGTGTTAAATATAACGCACTTAAAAATGTAACTATTAACGTCAATATTATAAGAAGCATGGACATCCTCCTTGTTTCTATCTTGCCCAATATCATTTTTTGTAAATAACCAATATTTTGTAGAATCTTGTAGAATAGTAATCTAAAATCTACTCATGGTGGATTATATCATAACTCTATGAAACAAGCATGATAAATTTAGCGGAGATTGTCTTTTTATCCACATTTGTTTAGACGAAACTATAGTAAACAGGTTACACCCTATGACAAAATCTTTCATTTACTATTAAATTTTAGCGAAAAACATTTAAGTTATTCAATAAATCATATACAAAAACCTCGACAAGTATATGCCAAGGTTAATTGTATGATTACTTATTAAAATATTCTAAAGCCAATTTAGCCGTATGTTGTGCGCTCCAGATCTGCTCATCAATGTTTGAAGCTAAGAATTGTTTAGAAGAAGTTAAGTCAGCAAATAACTTTTCGACTTCTTCCACTATTATTCTGTCGTTCCAATCAGGTTGGTGAACATCAATTGCTACCGCATACCCCGAAATCCTAGCGAAAGAATCAATCTTTGGATCATATGAAACCGGAACATATGGAGTATTAGTTACTGCCGCAAAAATTAATGCGTGTAGTCTCATACCTAATAATACATCAGACACTCCAATGCGTTTTATTTTTCCTTCAATGCTTAAATCAGCTGGCGCTATAGTAGCTTTTTGTTCCATTAGATCCATTACAAATCGAGATGTAGCAGCGTCATGCTCACCATGCATAGGAATAAAATCTATTTCATACCCTTTATTCGCTAAAGAGTCCAACCCTTTCGCAATATGCTCAAGAAATGGTATATCTGTTTTCCAATCTCGAACAGATACAGATATCTTCTTTCTATTCTCTACATCATCTTCTGCAATTTCCCCAATTTCAATTCCTAGTACAGGGTCTGGAACCAATTTAATTTCCTGTGTTAATCCAATCTCTTCTAAAAGTTGCTTGGATTCTTGATCACGAACAGTCAACAATGTATTTTTAAGCGCAGCTTTCGTCAAAAATCTACCTACACGCTTTTCAATCGGTCCCATACCTTGTGCATAGATAAAAGTAGGAACTTTAAGTCGCTTAGCGATTTGGATAATTGTTGTATAGTATGGAATTGTTCTCCCACTTGTTTTATCTTGTAGCAAGCTTCCTCCACCGCTTATAAACCCATCAGCAACAGACAAAGCTTGATAAATATCCTTTAGTTTCCAACGATTAACCGCTTGAACATCATAGGACTTCGCGGTACTCTCAGGGTTGTTACTTAGGACAGTTACTGAAATAGATGGATCTTGCTTTCGCAAAGCTTGGATAATGGAAAAAAGAATTGCTTCATCTCCTACATTATCGTATCCATAGTATCCTGATATAACTACTCTCATTTACTCCACCTCGGTTTAATCTTACTTTCATAAAGTTTCTTACCTTGTTCAAATAAGAAAATTAACACAAGACCTAATATAAAACCTATTAAGATGCTGTGAATGCTACGTAATATAGAAACATGGAGTGGAATATGGAAATGTGTAAATGTATTTACCATAGACATGACACCTATAGCTGATGGAATCATTAGATATTTAGATACCAACTTGGAATACTTTGTCATATAAATTGCAAATACCAACATAGGGAAACCTATTAAAAATTCTTTTGTTCTAGGACGTGCGTATAACAGCTCTTCTAGTTTTTGACGTATAATTAACTCAATGTTAGATACACTACCAGAATTACCTGAACGCGAAATGTAGTATGCAACAATAATTAAAACAATACCCATGATGATAGCATCACGATACTTTATAGCCGTATTAAGTATTTTCATGATATGACCATAAAGCGCATAGATAAAGGCAAACGCAATTGGTGCAATATAAAGAACTTTTACTCCTTTAAATTCTTCTAATTTCAAGAAGAATTCTTGGCCGTTAAAAACTGAAACCATTACAGCTATTCCAACAGAAGTAATTAGTATTACCTCAAAATATTTTAATACTAAACCTTTACTATTTTTAATTCCATTAATTGGATATAAAGCTGATATAGGTGTTAAAATTGCTAAACCTAAAATCAATGCTTGAAGCAGTATAATTTGATTTGTAACTAAATAACCTAATCCAGCTAACATCACGCCTACAGTGCCAAGAATCGTTAGCCACCTTTGCGAGAAAACCTTTTGTAATGCAAAAGTAGTAAATAATACCGCTCCGATAAGTCCCAAGTAAATGGTCCATTTAGAAACATCTGTATACTGTTTAGGTGAACCATCTTGATAAAAGACTGGCATATTGGCTTGTACTTGATTCATAAAATTTACTGTTTGAGGTATTGACTCTTCTACCGGCAAAGCTGGCGGACGAACAAATACAGAGCGAATATTACGCTCCTTTACTGCTCTTACAGCTTTATCAACAGAAACATGAACGTCTTCCGCATTACTTAGTGATAAGCTAATAAGTCGTACTACTTGATTATCCATTTTGCTTGTTAAAGACTTAAAACCTTTTTCTTTTGAAGATTCAATGTCATAAACATTTGTATTTGATTCACTCCAATACTCAGCTATCTTATTTTGAGTTATTGGATCAGCAAAACCTAGTACAGATTGACCAGCGAACAATACGTTGGCATCAGTAGAATATTTTTTTAACTGATTAAACAAAATAGGGTTTTTATCGACTTCAAAGTCTTTTATTCTTGGAATAAGCGTCAACCCATTCTCTTTAATGGTTTCAATTTTCTTTTCATCATAGACAATAGGAAAATGGTCTACACGATAACTTTCTCTTTCTATAAAGTAGAAGATCAAATTATCTACCGTAATTTCCTCCGCTTCAAAAACTTCTTTTATCTGATCCGTAACATTGTTTTGATTGTGAATAAATACTAAAATTCCTCCACTAGCTGATCTTTCAGAAAGTTTAGTGAACTGAGGGTTTAACAGCGAATACCTATTTAAGTCTTCTGTTGAAAAAACTGTTAAATTCCCTTCTTTTTCTTGTGTATTTAACGTTTCTGGCTCTAAACTTATAGAATCTAGACCCGCCACTCTTAGCTCTGTTAAAATAGTTTCTATCGGCCAATCTTCATTTTCTTTACTTAATTCATCTAATACATCGTAAGGCATGACCATTTCATACTGATCATTTGCCCACTCAATTTGATGGCGTTGAATTATTCCTGGGAATGCTAGAAGGAAAGTCAGGACTAACAACAACCACGGAGTAAACTTCTTCACTTTATTTCCTCCAGACTTTGATTTAGGTAAAAACTTCTGAATACGTGGGTTCTTCAGCAACTCTAACACGTATGGATCATGTCCAATTATTAATACTGAAAAATATAATAATGCTCCAAGCATGGTTAACGCACTTGCGGCCGCTAAAGTAATGAATCGACTATCGAACTCCCACCCAATTACGTTTACTATTAGATATAAAATCGTCCCCATAAAAGCAGAACCAACAACACTTAACATCAATGATTTGGATCCGAGTTGGAAAGCAATACTTTTTCTGATTTCCACCATATTTAATATCCATAAAAATGTATAAACAAGTAATGTGGAATAAGCCGCTCCCATTAAACTAAATTTGTTAATCAAGAATATGTTTAGTATTACCTTCATAAAAACAGCCACAATTACATACAATGCCGCTTTTCTAGGCTTATTTAAACTTTGAAGTACACCTGTACTTAAGACAGCAAGCGCCGTAACGATGGAGCTAATATTTAAAACTGCTAACACATCGCTTCCCTCAGCATTTGTAAACAACGCGATGTTTACACCTACTGTTAGAACAAATAGTCCAGCTCCAATTGGCCAAGATAAGATATGTGTATAAGCAAATATTTTCTCTAGCGTTTGCTTAACTTTTGTTTCTTCTCCCTTAGCACGTAATTTAGAAACTAGCGGAATAAGTGATAACACTACTGCCGTAGAAAAAACAGTCGCAATTTGGACTAACGCTAGTCCTCTTCCAAAAATACCATACTGATATGCTACTTCATTATCAGACAAACCTGTTGCCCCTAAACTTCTTGGAACCGTAAGAGAATCCACTACGTTGAACAATGCCATCGTAATTGCTCCTACAGAAATCGGTAGGGAGATTAACAGGATCTTTTTAGCAGTCGGCCAAAATGTTTCTGGTTTATTTTGTTGAGTAAGCTTCACTTTTGGCCTTTTACGGTACATAACTAACAAGTAACCTAATGAGGCTAAAGCTCCTACAATAGAAGCTGCCATTACCCCACCAGCAACTACTTCATTTGAATAGCCAGCTGATACAAACCACCAAGCAATGGCTAATATGAAGAAAACTCGTACAAATTGCTCAAGAATTTGTGAAACACCTGTATGTGTCATATTTTCGTGACCTTGGAAGTAACCACGATAGACTGCCATATAAGGAGCGATCAATAAGGTAAAGGATACAAAAATGATGGCATAGTACGTTGAGCTACCTAAATACCCCGTTAATGGTCGTGCACCGAAAAACACTATGGCAAAAGCTATAACTCCAAAGACAATAGCCAACCTACTTGCTGTTGACTTTAGATGTTGGACATATGCGAAATCATTCCTGGCTCTCGCTTCTGATATAAGTTTAGAAATCGCTACTGGAATACCAGCAACTGATAGCGTTAAAGCCACCATATAAATAGGATAAACAATGCTGAAAATCCCCAAGACTTCGTCACCAGCTATATTCTGTAAAGGAACTCTAAAAAAGCTTCCTAGTATCTTGGAAAGAAGTGTAGCCATAGTTAATATTAGTGTTCCTTTTAAAAAAGACTGTGCCATTATTTTCGTTTCGCCTTTTCATTTAGAACTGCTACTAAGAATTTCGGAAGTGACAATGACCTCTTTAGCCTAGATGGTTGTTTCGCTATTCGGTAAGCCCATTCTAAATTAAGCTTTACCCAAAAATCTGGTGCTCGTTTGACAGTTCCAGCTATAACATCAAAACTTCCGCCTACTCCCATAAATACACCCTTTTCAAAGTGCGGCAAGTTAGAAGAAATCCATTTTTCTTGACGAGGTACTCCTAACGCTACAAAGATGTAATCAGGTTGTTTTACCTTTATATCGTCTGCAATCTCTGAAGAATCCCAGTCAAAGAACCCATGATGATAGCCAGCTACTGTAACGTCATGATAATCTCTTCTTATATTAGTGACAGTAAGCTCAATCGTTTCTGGAGATGCTCCAAGTAGGTAGATGGATTGCTTTCTCTCATTAGCTTTTTTTAAGATTGCCACCATAGAATCATATCCAGTTACACGCTCAGGTAATGGATCTCCCAAAATCTGTGCTCCTTTTACTACACCAATTCCGTCTGGAGTAATATAAGTCGCTTTTTGTAAATAACCATTAAATTCTTGATCTTCTTTTGCTTTCATAACCACTTCTGGGTTCGCGGTAACAACAAACGTCTTTTCTTGTCTTTCTGCTCTTTCGACAAGAAGATCGACAAAGTCTTTTTGTGTTGTATATATAAAAGGAATCCCTAAAACATCGACAGTTCTCATAATAAAACTCCTAACTAGGCAAATTGGTTGCATTTTTACTTCCTTATAGTAACACAAAAGAGGAACTCGCTAGTAGCAAGTTCCTCTTTTTTCGACAATGTTTATTTTGCTACAGGAATTTCTAACACATATTGACCAAACGAACCGTTTCCATATACATAGCCATCTCTGTTTGTTTTCAAGTCAGAAACAACATTATACCAAAGTGCACCGTCTTTTGTTGCTTGTGCTTTGTAAATCATTGGTGTGCCTATTAACTGCATCTGGTAAAGTGTATCTGTATTCGTTGTTCCATAATTATTTCGTACTCTCAACCCACTTTCATTAGAAAGTAATAATTTGTACTTTCCAATATCTTTCTTACCTAACAAGACATCTGCACGGTACATGTGAGCACTAATTTTCTCTCCCCAGAATGGGTCTGAAGCGTATTTCATGTTCATACCTATCTGTTTGTTACCCAGCACAGAGCCATGATAATATATACCCTTAGCATCATGATATCTTGCACTAACACTGTTAGCTGTATATTCTATAGATTCTTTAAACGATGGAAATGAGAATGCATCCTCATATGCTGATCCATCTCTTGCGTTTGAACCAAATAAATTTTTCTTTTCAGTAGCTATTTGACTTGTTCCCCACTCACTTTCGTGGATAGCATGGGCCATTAAATATAGAGCATTAATTTCATATTTATTTTCTACATCTTTTAAATATTTACCAATTCCTACCAACGGACTAATTTCATATCTTGCTTTAAATGCTTCTGGATAAGCAACTCTTAAGTAAGTATCAAGCTCTTCAGCAGTATATGCAGATTTAGTGTGTAGTGGTAAATGCTGGAAATATTGGTACTCACGACCTACAAGTATACCTGTGGTTGAGTAATAATTCACTGTGTCCCAACTATAATACTTTTCATTCTCTTTTAAAAATGCTGGTGCTTTGCCTATTGTACTAGTAGAACCGTACTTTTGTGTTAAATGATTAAAGATAAGGTGAACCAAGTTCCCATTCCTATTTTCATAATAAGACCTATTTTTAATTAGTTCAAAAGGTAATAAATTCACATAACGTATATCTACATACCCCACCGTAGTACCAATTGACACTTTCACTACATTTTCCGTAGCTGCTAAATACTTCATCTCTATCCCAGCTTCTATATATGTAATGCTTGTTCCGCTTAAATTTTCAGTTGGATAGATTACGGCTAGACCAATTCCATTCGGTATCGCAAAACCAGACTTCATATAAACAATTCTGTTATTTTGCATAATAACCTGGTTATCCACTGCACTTCGTTGAGCATCATTGAAATTTGTAAATTCACGAAGAACATATGGGTTTCCGTCTTCGTCTAGAACGGCAACTTTATACTCTAAACCCTTCAAAGGAGACAATAAAGAAATAGAACGACTTAATACAGCTGCTGTCTCTCCTCTAGTCGTAGGAGCTTTTGGAACAAATTTGTTACCACTTTTCCCACTCATTACACCTAAATAAACTAATCTTTTAACAGAATCCAGTGCCCACTTGCCAATTAAGTGGTCATCAGTGAAAATTGTTTCTGAAGGACGGGATAAAACTCCTCTAGTATTAAGGGTATTGATAACCATCGCAGCCATTTCTTCCCTAGTAATAACATTATTCGGCTTAAACACCCCTCCATCATAACCATTGACAATTCCTAAGCTCGATGCTTTTTCTACCGATGAATAATACCACTTATCAGAGGTGACATCGTTATATCGACTTTCTTTCACTTCGGCAATAGAAACTCCAGGAAACTCTGCAGATTTTACAGAATATAAATCTAGTACTCTAATGATGAACGATGCAAATTCTGCACGGGTGACATTATTATTAGGACGGTATGTACCATCTTCATATCCTGTCATAATATCTTTTACAATTAATTCACGGAGTTGAGTTTCAAAATAATGACCTTCTATGTCTGCACTATTTGCAGATACATTTGTTGAAAAGACTGAGGACAAAAGAAGCAAGGACAATATTAAGCTAAATAGTCGTTTCATTAATTCAGTTTCTCCTTTACCATTAATATCTATAACTCTACCATTTTTCGACACTTCCTTCTATAATTTTTTCCACTAAGGACGATAGTTGGTAGATTTATTACCAATATAAACCATTTAGGACAAAAATAGATAATATGATATACTAGGCACAACATGATTTAAGGAGAGAATTTCATGATAGAAATGCTGAAAAAAGTGCTCCCTTCATCTGATCAACGTACACTAAAACGCTATTCCAAATTAGTAGAAGAGATTAATGCAAAAGAGTCTTATTTTACTAGTTTGACTGATGAAGAACTGCGAGCTAAAACGTCTGAATATAAAGATTTATTAAAAGATACATCTATTAATAATATACGTGTCGATGCTTTCGCTACTGTTCGAGAGGCTGCAAAACGTGTCTTAGGAATGAGACATTATGATGTACAGCTAATTGGTGGACTAGCATTACTTGAAGGAAACATTGCTGAGATGGCGACTGGGGAAGGAAAAACACTTGTAGCTTCCTTACCAAGTTACGTTCGTGCATTAGAAGGCAAGGGAGTTCACGTTATAACGGTAAACGAATACTTGGCTAAGCGTGACTTTGAGATGATTGGTCAAATTCATCGTTTTCTAGGGCTTGAAGTTGGTCTAAATGTTTCAATGATGCAACCGCATGAAAAATTACAAGCGTATCAAGCTGACATTACATACGGAGTTGGTACTGAGTTTGGTTTCGACTTCCTTCGTGACCACATGGTGAAAGGGGAATCTGAACAAGTTCAGCGCCCTCATTACTATGCCATTATTGATGAAGTAGATAGTGTGTTAGTTGATGAAGCTAAGACGCCATTAATTATTGCTGGTAAAATGAGCTTGAACCCTGGATTGTCCAACATTTGTGCATCAGTTATTAAACAATTTAAGGATGATGTAGATTATTTACATGATCCAGAGACGAAAACTGTCCATTTTACAGACGATGGAATCAGTAAAATTGAAGCTATATTCTCTGTAGATAACTTATACGATTTAGAACATCAAACTCTTTTCCATTATATGAATCAAGCATTAAAAGCGATGGTTCTTTTCCATAGAGATGTAGATTATATTGTGAAAGAAGGAAAAGTGGGACTAGTAGACATGTTTACTGGCCGTATCATGGAAGGTCGCAGCTTGAGTGATGGTTTGCACCAAGCAATTGAAGCAAAAGAAGGCCTTGAGTTGACTGACGAAAATAAACAACAAGCTTCTGTAACTGTCCAAAACTACTTCCGTAAATACGAATTACTTTCTGGAATGACTGGTACAGCGAAAACAGAAGAAAAAGAGTTCAATCAAGTTTACGGAATGCAGGTGGTACAAATCCCACCGAACAAACCAAGAAAACGTGTGGACCAGACGGATGTCGTTTACGATACAATTGAAGAAAAATACCTTGCTGTAGCAAAGGAAGTTGCTTCTCGCCATGCTCTTGGTCAACCAGTTTTAGTAGGAACTACTTCTATTTTACAGTCAGAAGAAGTAGCAAGATTCTTACGTAAAGAAGGAATTACTTTCGAACTGTTGAATGCGAAGAGCGTAGAAAATGAAGTTCGGTTAATTTCTTTAGCTGGTCAAAAAGGACAAGTAACAATTGCAACCAATATGGCTGGGCGTGGTACGGATATCATGCTTGGCGAGGGAGTTTCAGATCTTGGTGGTCTACATGTTATTGGTACAGAGCGCCATGAAAGTCGCCGTATCGATAATCAGTTAAAAGGACGCTCTGGTCGTCAAGGAGATCCAGGTTCGACACAATTCTTCCTTTCTTTAGACGATGATATTATGAAACGTTTTGGTTTAGACGACCGTGAAAAGCTTCGTAAATCTATGAAAAAAGATGCTAACGGAAAAGTGGAGTCGAAGAATGTCCTGGATATTTTTGATCGAGTGCAACGTATCTGCGAAGGAAGTAACTACTCTATTCGTGAGTATACGTTGAAGCTAGATGATGTAGTGGATGAGCAACGGAAAGTAATGTACTCTATTCGTGATCGATTACTTTATGAAGACCAGGTAATGGAAGTAATTAAGCAACTTACTCGTGATATTGGTGGCCATTACTTAGATACTCTTGGTGAAATAGAAGATTGGGAAGACGTACCTGTGGAGCAAATCTTGACTAAGGTAAATCGCGTGTTGCTATCCCCAATTACAGATGAAGAAGTTGTAACAGTTTCTTCTATTAAAGAGTTTGAAGGAATGATCCAAACTAAATTTGACGAGATGACTACTCGATTAGTAGAACTTTCTCAATCCAATGGTGATTGGTTACAAGCAGTACGCATCCAGATGATTAGCATTTTTGATCGTCAATGGGTTACTCACTTAGAAAGAATGAATCGACTAAAAGAAGGAATTGGGTTAAGAAGTTATGGACAAGAAGACCCTATTCGCATGTATCAGAAGGAAGGTTTAGAAATTTTCACAGACACTTTCTTAAACTTTAAACAAGAAGCACTAATGCTAACACACATTGCACTTCAATCTTTTGAAGAAGCAAAATCTGAATAAATTTAAAGGAGAGATTCGATGGCTTTCTTTACTCGTAAGAAAAAACAAGCACAAGATACAACTGTAGAAGCAAACGAATTACTATCTCATGAAATTGATCGCTCAGATTCAGAAGATACGGTTAAACCGGAACTCTCCATTCACCCTGAGTGGAAAATTCCAACAGAGCAAATGTATGTTTATCGTTTTTTAAATAACCAGTGTCCTCCATTAAAAGCTAACCAACTTTCTTTATCAGGTATCGAATGGAATTGGAACGAACGTGGTCAATTAGTTGTCACAGGCTTTATTCGTAACACTATCAATAAACCTATTGCTTTTCCTAACCTAGTAATCTTGTTGCTATCAGAGAACGACGAGTTACTTGCACGCCAAGAATTCGATATGCGTCCACTTGGGGAAGTTCCTGCGGTTAGCAGTCGCCCTTGGAACTTTGCTTTTAATCGTGAGAATGTTAATACGATGGAGCTACCGAAAGAAAACTGGAAACTAGCATTCGAACTGAAGCGAAAACATCAGTTAGAACTAGATGAGTCTTGGGAGAAAGCTTTACCAGAAGAGAACTTAGCTCAACTTCGTGATGCTTTTGAGAAAATGGATCCGCCTAAGCCGGGTGAAATTAACTTCATGGGACTTCAGGCACAATTTACGCAAGATGAAGATTTAGCTATTTCTGTTTTAATCCGTAATGGCACACAGAAAAATATTAAATTAGAAAAACTTCCATTAGTAGTAGAAGATTCAGCTGGTGATGTAGTAGCAGAGGGTGGATTTAAGCTTGAAAACCTTGAAATCAGTGCAAATACAAGTAAACCTTGGACTTTTGTATTCCCGCAAGCAATAATTCAGAAGCCAGATGCAGATCTGACTCGTTGGAAGTGCTATCCTAAGCAAGCTAAGGAATCACAGGATTAAGTTTATATGTTTGTTGCGCCAAGAGATGCTGATCTCTTGGCTTTTTGTGTAGATAGGATGAGAATCTAGCTCTTCTTCTTTACCTCCGGGCTATGACAAGCTCTCTCTCCTACCTAATCTCCTCTTCTTCTTTTCCTCCAGGCAATGACAGTTGGATTTACAATAACATTTACAAACTACCATTTCGAAAGCAGCAGATAAACATTTAACACAACTATCCCATTACAAAATTTACAACACCTTCACAATTCGACGAAATTCTTTACAAAATTTCGACAATAGATATATACAAGCTACAAAGAAGATTGGTAGACTAAGAGTGTTGAAAAAATTGGACGACAAAAGGAGACTGTAAAATGCTAAACAAAACGAAAAAGATTGCTAGCATTACTTTGGCATCTGCACTAACAATTAGTGGAATTGCACTACCTACTTTCTCATCTCCTGCTAATGCAGCGGAGGAAAACATTAAAGTTCAACTTCTTAGCGTAAATGACTTACATGGAAATGTAGACTATCGTTCTACTGCTGATTTAGATGGTGACGGTGAGCGTGAAGCGGCTATCGCTGGTATGAGCTACCTCGCAGCTCACTGGAAACAAAGAGAAGCAGAGAACACAAACACAATAAAGCTTCATGCTGGAGATATGATTGGTGGATCTCCTCTAATCGTTTCCTCCTTACAAGATGAACCTGTTATCGAAATGATGGAAGCTCTTGGAATGGACGTTGGAGTTGCGGGTAACCATGAATTTGACGAAGGTATTGAAGAGTTAAAGCGTATGATTAATGGCGGAGAGCACCCACAAGGTAAAGGAACACCAGGTTATGATGGTCAAAACTTCCCTCTTCTTGGTGCAAACGTTTATGATAAATCTACTGATGAACTAGTTCTTGACCCTTATCATATTGAAGAAGTAGAGGGCCAGAAGATTGGGTTTATCGGTGTTGTTACTACTGCAACTCCAAACATGGTTATTAAAACTGGAAACGAAAACTTAGATGTTCGTGATGAAGTTGAAGCAATCAACAAATATACTGCAGAACTGAAAGATCAAGGGGTTCGTGCCATCGTCGTACTTGCTCACAATCCTGCTGAACAAAACATGGAAACTGGTGAAATAACTGGTGAAGTAGCTGACTTTGCTAATGAAGTAGACGACGAAGTAGATATTTTCTTCGCTGGTCACAACCATAAAATTGTAAATGGTGAAGTAGATGGAAAATTAATCGTGCAAGCATTCGAATATTCTAAAATGTTCGCAGATGTAGACATCGAGATTGATCCTTCTACTGGCGATATTGTTAAGAAGGAAGCACAAATAGTTTACAACACTCGTGATATTGGTGAAGATCCTGAGGTTGGATCTATTTTGAAGGGTTACAAAGATCGCGTTGCAGAAATTGAAGCTGAAGTTGTTGGAGAGAATGCTTCAGACTATCCCGCGCTTCGTTACCCTAAAGTTGGCGTTGTATCTGACCACCCAGTTGGAAACTTAATTGCAGATGCACAGCGCATTATGACTGGTGCAGATATTGCGTTAATGAACGGAGGAGGAATCCGTGACGGTCTTAATGCTGGAGAAATTACTGTAGGGGAAATTTACTCTATTCAACCTTTCGCTAATGAAATGCGTACTATTGAAATTTCTGGTGCTTCTCTACGTGAGATCATGAATAACCAAATTTCATCTTATGGATTAGACTATTCTATTTCTGGTTTCCGTTATACGTATACGTACGATGAAGTTAATAAAACTGGTGAGATTGTAGATCTTTTGCTTCCAACCGGACAACCTTTAGATGAAACAAAGACGTATACTGTAGCAATGAATAACTACATGTTAGGTGCAGATATTTCAGAAGAAATGTTACTGAGCGAGCCTGTAGTTGGTGCAATTGATGCAACTGTACTAATGGATTATATTAAAAAACAAGAAGGACCAATTAACGCGAAAGCTGAAGGTCGTATTACTCGCGTTAAAGATTCTTCCTTCACTGATGTAGCAAAAACTAGCTGGTTTAATCCTTATGTATGGTACCTAAATGAGAAGGAAATCGTTGCTGGTACATCTGCAACAACTTATTCTCCTAATCAAAAAGTAACTCGTGAGCAATTCGCTTCTCTAGTTACGCGCTCTTTAGGACTAGAAGAAACTGCTGAGCTTCCTTTCACTGACTTATCAGGTGTTTCAGAAACAATGAAATCGGAGCTTGCTGCTGCGTACAAAGCCGGTATTGTAGCCGGAAAGACTACTACTACTTTTGCACCAAAAGCAGAAATTACTCGTGCTGAAATGGTAACGATGTTAATGCGTGCTTATGAAGTCAAGACTGGTGCTGCTTATGAAGGTTCTGCAGATATGATGTTTGATGACATTGTTTCCCTAAATACAGAAATGAAAGCTGCGGTAGAAGCTGCTGCTGATCTAGGATATGTAGTTGGTAATGGTACATCTTTCCGTCCAGCTGACTCTTCTACTCGTGCAGAAGCAGCTCGCGTTCTAGCTATGTTCCTACATTCTCAAGAGCAATAATATAGAACTAATGACCCTTTTTGGCGAATTGCCAAGGAGGGTTTTTTGTTTTTAAAACGGTCTGTGCTATACTCTTCCTCAGTAAGGAGGATTATTATGCAGCAAAAACGTCAAAGTTTAGATCCAGTGCAGCTTGCGAGAGCATTCGCTATGATTGCTGTCTTATTGGTACATTCATCGTCCACTGGAGCTACTAGTCTTACACCTGATTCCATCCTATTACCAATCTATACATTCTTCGGTTCTGCTGGAAAACTCGGTACACCTACCTTCATTATGTTAAGTGCATTTGTTTTGTTTTATAATTATTATCCAAGACCACTAGACCGACAGTTAATAGCAAGATTTTATTCAAAACGACTACTATATATCTTGTTACCATATGTGGTGTTTTCCACTTTTTACTTCGTACTGAATAATCGTTTATTTTCGACTAGCCTAATCGATCAAATGTTAGTGAACGATTATGTAAATGATTTATTGTACGGAAAAGCACATCCACACTTATATTTCGTATTTATTAGTGTTCAACTTTACTTGCTATTTCCTTTTATCATGTTAGCAATAAAAAAATACTCCTACCTCCGAAAAAACGCTTGGTGGATAGGAATTATACTACAGTGGATTTGGGTTATTGCTAATAAGAATTACTTTCAAATTGAAATGAAAGGCTCCATTTCTCTTTCCTATTTTTCTTACTACTTCGTTGGGGCTTACTTAGGAATCTATTATGAAGACATTCTCCGTCAATTTAAAGATGATAAAAAAAGACAAACATATGTCACCTCTCTTCTAACAGCAGTCTTTGCATTTATGGCTTTGTATGTAGGATATATGTATATGATTAGTTTAGGGCTTGAGGGAGAAATAATTGAGGCCGTTCCATCTATTGTTTATTCTTACTTATATGAATTCTCTTGGGCAAACTACACTTTGTTAGCAGGATTAACACTATTCTTACTAGCACATTGGTTAAACAATAAATTTACAATCAAGACAAAAAGATTCTTTATGGAGTTAGGCGCAACTTCTTTTGGCATCTACTTAATTCACCCTGCCTTACTGTTAGTTATGCGAACGTATTTACCAGATACTACACCATTAATATTTAATATTTGGCAGGTAATCACTTTCTTGGTAGTAGGATTTGGAAGCTGGATCATTGTTAGAGTGATATATTTCATAACTCCTTATTATTGGGTACTATTCGGAAAAATGTCTGGACCAAAATATAATAAAAGGTAAAAGCAAACCCTCAAATGAACCTATTTGAGGGTTTGTTATGTTTTGTGACTTTCGCCTTAATTATACAATTATCTCCAAATTATTCTATTATTCTAGTATACTAGAAAATGAGAGTAAAAACGTCGGAGGGATTTATAATGAAAAAATTTTTCTCGAGCATGATTGCTGCCTTTTTGTTAGCTGTTCTTGTTCCAAGTATAACAACACATGCCACTTCGTATTTTGGTTATCTTGAAAAGTCGGTTAATCGTTCTTATGTTCCTTTACGATATATTAGTGAAGAGCTAGGGTATGGAGTTCAATGGAACAGTGCAGAGCAAAGCGTTCTTATTACATCCCCTTCTTCTTCAATTAAACTATATGTAGGAAAAGACCAAGCTTTAGCGAATAATAACCTAATTACTATTGATGCTCCACCAACGTTATATAATGGGATTACCTATGTACCAATTCGCGTTATTAGTGAAACAATGTCTATTCCAATTCAATGGATACAAGAATCTTCAGAGATACATATTACGACAACCAATGGAAAACTAATTCTGCTTGTACGTGATAAGTCGTATGCTACTAGACCTTCTTTAAAACATACAACACAAGTGTATACAGTTTTTGACAAGAAAGTGCAAGCTGAGGTAGTGGCGGTAGACTTATTAAATCCTAATTTAAAAGTTAAAACTGCTTGGGCAAAAAACCAAAAAGGAACAGTGGATTCTGTAGCTAATATAGCAAAACAACAGAATGCTACTGTTGCTATAAACGCATCCTATTTCGATTCCAATACCTCAAGTTCAACATACGGAATCCCTTATGGAGACGTCATAGTAAATGGAGCACATGACAGCAAAGGCTGGACAGATCAAGCTTCCATTTACTTTGGTTATGATAAATCTTCTAAAATCCTTCCAGGTTCTGAACTACGTTCATTTGTAAAAAGTAATACTTCCCTAGTTGAATCTGCTGTACAAGCTGGACCGAGATTGGTGAATAATGGAATCGTAAATATTAATCCACTTGGAGAAGGATTCTCTGATCCACGTATTTTATCCGCAAATGCGGAAAGAAGTGCTATTGGATTAACCAATGATCACAGATTATTATTAGTAGCTACAACGAATATGACTCTAGGAGAATTAGCTATTCTTATGGAAAAAATCGGTGCGGTAAACGCAATGAATCTAGATGGTGGAGGTTCAAGCGGATTATTTTACAAAGGTTCATATATTGCTAATCCCGGTCGTCTAGTAAGTAATGCTATAGTAGTAACAAATTAATGAATAGGTGTAGGGAATCCTACGCCTTTTTCTATATAATCAAATAAGATAAATTACCATATTTTACACTCTATTGCAAAATGTTCATATCCTCTATAATAACGTTAGATTACGATTTTAGGAGGAACATGCGTTGAAAAAAACGTCTATTATCACTAGCTTCTTAGTTGGAGCAACCATACTTCTTTCCCCATTTCAAGCTAATGCTGCTGAAAAGACTACTTTGCATTATATGCCGGAAGATGTCTATACAGAGAATGGTGAACACTGGGCATATAAACAAATTGATGATTTCGTTAGTGCAGATATTATCGATGGTACTGTTATCTATGAAGATGACTTCCCATATGTGTATGTACGTCCCGATGCTAGTATAACTAGAGCAGAATTTACTAAAATTCTAGTTTATGCTCTTGATTTAAAACAGAACGGAACAGTTACTACTTTCTCTGATGTAAAGAAAAACTCATGGTATGAAAGCTATGTTCATATTGCCTACTCACACGGTATCGTTACTGGTTATGACAATGGTACATTTAAGCCAAACGACAAAATCAATCGTGCAGAAATGGCTTCTATGATTCATCGTGCATTTAAAGACTCTATTACTTTTCCTGCTGCTGGAACAAAAGCGTTCAGTGACGTAACAAAAGAATTCTGGGCATACAATGACATTACAAAAGTAGCTGGAGTAGGGATTATTAATGGTTACAATAACGGTACATTTAAACCGAAACAACCAGCTACTCGTGCAGAAGCAATTACTATGATGCACGGTGGTTTAAACAAGGAAACAAAAAATCTTCCTACTACAGACGCTTTAATTAAAGTAGTTCATGATTATTTTAGTGAATATAATACCGCAATTAATGCTAAAGATTTCACGAGTGCTTACACTGCAGTACAAAAATATAATACAGGTTCTAATTTTTCTTTTGATTTTGAAAACACAGAAATGATTGAGTACTTAGTATCTGACGGAGGAAATTTCTCTGCAAAGATACTTTCAGGACCAACTTCAAAAGTTACGCAACGTTCAGATCGCTTCGCAAAAGTAGAAGTAACTAACTATACTGTACAAGAAACTACTGATGATGGTTATGGTAGTAACTATTCTTTAAAAATGGAGTACGATGGTACTTATTCGTTGAAAAAAATGCCTGATGGTACTTGGAAAATCTACAATTATTACTATAACTTTTAATAAAAAAACGTATTGGCAAAAAAGGCCAATACGTTTTTTTCTATTTGTCTAGTAAACTAAAAAGATAGTGTAATCTCACGCGTAGCAGTTGTAAACACTGTTTTACCATTTAATAAATCAGTAACCGCACGAAGTGGAACTAACGTTGTTCCGTTACGGACAATAGGTGCTTGCTCCATTATCTTACTACTGCCATTTACTGTGGCAGTTTTTTGTCCTAAAGTAATTACGATTTTCTGTCCATTACTGTTAATATCAATTTTCTTCGTTGAAGCGTTGTATTGAACTGTACCACCTATATATTCGGAGATAAATCGTAATGGTACAAACGTACGTGAGTTAGTAAGGAATGGCTCTTCTGTTAATTGAACCACCCCTTTGCTAGTGTAAGCACGAGTTTCTCCTAAACGAAGAACAATCTGCTTTTCTGGTAAAGATTGAATCACAGATCCTTTTTGGAAGGTAGCTGTTTTTCTAGAAGCTTCTCTTCCCTTAGAATCAAATATCACAATCTCTAAGTTATTGTTCCCAGACTTCATACTGCTGTATGGAATTGAAAATTTGTATGGGAAAGAGGTCGCTTGACTCAGTGTTTGACCATTTAACTTATAGATAATCTTACTGATATACGGATCGTATGTTTTAGCATACGTATAACCTGTAATTGACTCACGGATTAAAGAGTCTTTTAAAGGTAAAGCAACTGTTGATTTCGTACTTGTTTTCGCTGCATGTACACCATTCTCAACAACAGAACGATAATGTGGATGAGAGATAATATTTTTATACGTCGATAACATCGTTTGATTTACAGACAGACTAAAGTTATTTAAACGACGATCTTCTGCTACATACGGAGCTGTCAATGTATCTACACTAAACCAGTTGATTGACTTCACTCTTGGATAACGCAGACGGATCCCTTCATAGAATTGAGCCATCTTTGTTTTACCAAACTGAGTCGCGTCTCCAATAGCACTATTCTTATGACTAGCACCAAATTCCGCAATCATCATCGGTTTACGAGAAGAATAACGGTTATATACTTCATCTAAGAAGTCTAAAGGATTTACATGACCTGCAGGCTGACTAGCATTACCGTTAAATACAGGTACAGAGTATAAATTCATACCTACCCAATCTACAGCCGAATCACCAGGATAATAATCATGAATTTTTCCAGCTGGTACACTATTTGGTGCCCAGACCATAGCAACGTTTGGCGCTTCTGCTTTCATTACTTTTGAGACTAATTGGAAAACACGCTTATACTCTGAAGGATTTCCACCCCATTTTACCCAATCACCATTCATTTCAGAAGCAAAACGTAAGAAGATTGGTATTCCAGCTGCATTTGCCGACTTTGCAAATGAACGTAAAGTAGCATCGTCTTTTACAGTAGAGATTGATCCTGTTGGCTGGTATGCAATCTGAACAGCTCCACCTGCTTCTTTTACTTGGTTAACAAATGAAGTAGGGAATGGGTCGCCATGATCATAGTAACGAAAATACATGGCATGTTTTTTATTCGTTACCTGATTAAAGTACGAATACTTTGTTCCTGTTTGACCTTTTAATTCGTCAACTTCTACATAGGCACCAATATAGGTACCTGCTGCAGGTTCATATTTTTGTAGTCCCGTAGTATTAGGAATTAACTGTTGATCAAAATAGACATCCACGTCAGTGTTCAGGGCGTCAGCTTTTGCTTTTGTAGCCAAATACGTATTTGTGTCACCCAACTTTTGATGAATTGCCGCTTCTGCATAGTAAGCATCGGCTGCTTTTTGGAATTGCTCAATTTTTTCATGTGATATTGCAAGATTCCTGTAGGAGCTTGCTTTCGGAGAGATACTTATAGCTGTTTCAAATTGTACGATAGCTTCCGAATATCTCCCAGCATCCATCAGCTCCAAACCTCTTTTTACATATTTCCAGTCACTTGATGCTTCCGTAACATTTGGTAAAAATGCACTGAAAATCAATGACATTGCTAGTATTATGATAGTAAATTTTTGTTTCACACTGCTGCCCCTCTCTCATAGAATTCTTTACCATTATAACCAAATTACTCTTATACTTCCAATGGTTCTTTACTTTACTTGAATAGTAATAAAGTATTATGGAAGAGAACGAATATGTTCCGATATACATTTTGAAGAAAAGGAGGCGTAAATATGAAAAAATTTTTTTCTACCATTTTAGTATCCATAAGCTTTTTCTTTCTTTTCAGCCTAACAACTGAAGCGAAATATGGATTTGTGGAATCAGAATCGTATCGTACTTTTGTTCCTTTACGTTATATTAGTGAGGAAGTTGGAGCAAACGTTAAATGGGATGCTACAGAGAAAAGTATTACAATTAATAACGGTTCTAAATCTTACAAGCTCTACATTGGCTCCAAGTGGATTCGCTCTAACGGGCAGTTAATAAAAGAAATGGATACAATGCCGGTCTTGTATAACGGTTCTTCGTATGTACCTGTGAGAGCCATCTCAGATTTACTAAATTATTCTATAGAGTGGAAACAAGCCACTCAACAGGCCATTATCACCGTATCGTCATCCAAGAAATTAATAATTAACACGTACCCAGAAAGTGTCTTCAAAAGACCGAAATGGCGTTATGATGCAAAAACTATTTCTGTAAGCGGCTCTTCCAAGAAAGTTAACGTTGTAAGTATTAATTTATTAAACCAAGACGTGAATATCCAAGCAGCTTTTGCCAATGGAAAGAAAGGAAGCACCGCTAGCTTGTCCACTGTCGCAGCTCAAAATAATGCAAAAGTAGCTATCAACGCAAACTATTTTGATGCCTATACAAGTTCTTCCTATAAGCAACCTTATAATGGAGTTATTCGTGAAGGTGTTATTTTAAACAACTTTGCTATTGTTGATTTTAGTGTCTTCTATATTACCAAAGATGGAGTTCCAGGGATTTCAGGAGGAAATGAATTCCGTTCTGGACTTGTAGCATCTAATTATAAAACAGCTGTACAAGCAGGACCTAGACTGATAAAGAATGGAAATATCAGCGTAAATCCAGTAGCGGAAGGTTTCTCAAGTCCGAAAATATTAAGTTCTCCTGGTGCAAGAAGTGCAGTTGGCATTACAAAGAGTCAGCAGGTTTTGTTTGTAACTGGAAGTGGTTTGACTATAGATCAATTAGCCAATGTCATGAAACAACTCGGTGCATATCAAGCCATGAATTTAGACGGTGGCGCATCTAGTGGACTCTACTTCCAAGGTAGCTTGATCACTACTCCTGGTCGAGCATTATCCACTGTGTTAACTGTAAAATAAGTAAAAAGGATGTCCACAACGGACATCCTTTTTACTTATTTCATTTCATCCTCAATTACCTTAAGCAGTTTTTCTGGCGTAAATGAGCCATCAGCAGTAATTCTATTAAGCTCGTAAGGAAGTGAGTTCAACTTGTTTACTACACCCGATTTAACAGTATAAGCAACTTCGTATCCTGCTTTCTTTGCCATTTTAATTGTTGTTTCAGAATAATCTCCGTATGGATATGTTAATCCAACAACGTTATATCCCATTTTGTCTTCTATTAATTCTTTTGATTTTACAAAGTCTTTATATACTCGTTCTTCAAACTGTTTTTGTGTCTCTAATTGACCATTCAGATTCACTCTACTAGCAATCATTCCACGTTGTTTACCATTAGGACTCTCCCCTTTAAAGTGAGAATCATAAGTGTGACCTTGAATTAAAATTGTACCTTCCATCTCTTTGGCATTGGCCCAAGTAAATTTCTCTAACTCTCCATTATAAATCTGCGGTTGATCAAAAATCCTACTAGCGATTACATATACAGTTGCTTTCATGTTTAATTCCTTAAGAACTGGATATGCCTCTGTATAGTTACTAATATAACCGTCATCAAATGTAATAAGAATTGGATTTTTAGGTAGTGGTTTATGTTCCTTTAAGTGCGCCACCAAATCATAGTCTGTTATTGTCGTATATCCTGCTTCTTTAATTGCTTCCATATGTTCTTTAAATCTATCAGGATCTACACTTATTGTATCATTCTGTCCTTCTAGTAAAATATGATACATTAATACTGGAATATCAATAGGATCAGTTTCTTGATACGTAAAGTAAGCTGCTTGTGTATTAAAGATATGTACACCTTTATTTTTAGCATCCCAATCGACAAAGTGACCATGTGTTTCTGAGATAAAACGAATGGGTACTAAGACACGCCCATCTGTAATAGTTGCTGTTTGATCAATCTGTACTCTCTTATTATTAACTGTTGCGAAATCTTCGCCTACTTTAAATGAAGTATTTAGCGAAGGAGTAGTCGTCCTAACAGTTTTAGTCTTATTATCCCAGTCTACTTTCACTCCCAATGATTCTATAGCTGCTCTAACAGGTACTAAAACACGCCCATCTTTAATTATTGGCTGTACATCTGTAGAAACTTTTTGACCATTTGAGAATAATACTACATTTGCATTACTGACCAAAGGAAACATAACTAAAAATAGTGACACAATCACCATGGCCGAAGCTATAAAAAATGAAACCTTTTTCTTCATAGAAAATAAACATCCCTTCTAGAAATTATATCTATCCTTTAACAAAAAAATATCGTTTGTTACAATTATGTTACTAATATATCAAAGAAATTTAGTGTTTAATAGGTTATTTTGGCATATTTTGAAATGTATATTTTGGTAATCTATTACTTTAATGAAAATAGTATTTTATTATTGGATATTAATCCCTGGAACTGTCCTTATATACTGGATTTTTTTTGTTTTATTATTACAAAATTGTTTCTATAAAATGAAGACGTATAAGACGCCTACTAGTTACACAATTACTAGACTTTTTACATCCTAAAATAGTAACCGCCTAAAGTTATGCTATAATAAAAATGAAAACGTTTGCATATGTGTTTTTTTGCAAACGATTGCATTACATTAAAGGGGAGGAAATACCAATGAAGCGTTTTTCTGCTATCTTTCTGTCTTTGTTGCTAATCATCAGCATGTTCAGCCCTGCTGGATTATCAACAGTTGCAGAAGCAAACACATTTGACACAGTTGTGTTAAGAGGAAGTGAAGCACCACTAGATTGGTCTTCTAACAATAATCCTCTTTCCTATGACGAAGAATCTGGTACTTGGAAGAGTCAACCGATTCCGTTGACAGGAGGTAAAAAAGTAGAATTTAAGTACGTAATGGACGGAAACTGGATGGAAGGCAACAATTTAGTTTTCACAGCTGATCGTGACGGCTCGTACGTTTTTACTTTTTATCCTACCGATCTTAGAAAAGTAGATGTTTCCATAGCCGATCAATTTGATGGAGAACTGACGCTAAGTGTCACTGTTCCAGAATCTACCCCAGAATGGGCGACTATTACTGTTGCAACAAATTTAAATGCCTATCAATATAACCTAACTGCTTTAGAAAAAACACAGAAAGAAAACACTTGGGAATTAAAGATCACAGGTAAAAAAGGCGAAACACTGACGTATCAATATGGTCTTGGTGCCGATCGATACAAAGAAACACTTACAGAGCGCCGTACTGCTACATTTGGCGATGCGGGCACAGTGGTGGCAGATACGATTACTGCGTGGGATGCACTTCCGATTGCAGAGTCTGTGACGCACAACTTTAACCACGACCCATATATCCCTTCAAGCAATGATATAGTAACTATTACGACTACTGTAGAACACTATGGTCCAATTGATGCCGGTGCAATTTACTTCACAACGGACGGAACTGCTCCTGCTGGAAAGCGTGGAGAAGCTTCGAATGGATTGAAGGCAGGTTTAACAGTTTCTAAAACGGAGAAAAATCAAAGCGGTTTAAACATCTCGACATTAACAGGTACTATCCCTGAGCAAGCGGAAAAAACACGTGTGAAATACAAGTTAGACGTTTGGAACACGAATGGAGAGGGATCTCAATTTGCTGACTCTGGTAGCTTTGACGCAGAGGATGCAACAGAGTTTGCTTATTACGTAGATCAATATCAGTCACCTCAATGGGCAAAAGATGCAACAATCTATCATATTTTCGTAGATCGTTTCCGTGATGGCGACACGTCTAACAACTACCCAGTAAACCCTAATCTTCCATATGAAGAGAAATTGAAAGACTGGATGGGTGGAGATTTAGCAGGTGTGACGGAGAAATTAGATTACCTAGATGAGCTTGGCGTTAACACGCTTTGGATTTCACCAGTGTTTGAAGGTCCTTACTCTCATGGATATCATCCAACTGATTTTAAAGAAGTTAGTCCTTATTTTGGAGATAAAGAAGTATTAGAAGATCTTCTTGAGAAAGCTCATGCGAAAGGCATGAAAGTAGTTTATGATTTTGTACCAAACCATACTTCTAGTAAACATGAGTTCTTCCAGGATGCTGTAGAGCGTGGTCCGGAGAGTCCGTATTATAACTGGTATTCTTTCACAGAATGGCCGAATAAATATGAGACTTTCTACGGAATCGCAGAGTTACCTCAGTTCAATAACGATAACTATGAAGCTCGTGATTACATGTTAAATGATGTTGTTCCTTACTGGTTAACAGACCTTGGATTTGATGGTTTCCGTTTAGATTATGCCAAAGGACCAAGCTATAGCTTCTGGGTAGACTTCCGTCACAAAGTGAAATCGATTAATTCTGATGCGTTTATCTTCGGAGAAATCTGGGATTCTCGTGAAAAGATTAATTCGTATGCAGGAAAGTTAGATGGTGCTCTTGATTTCGGCATGTCTGATGCGTTAGTGAACGTCTTTGCTAAGGGCGGTTCTATGACAGAACTTAGTAAGACAATCAATGATAACTTAGCGACATATCCTGAAGAATTCGTTATGGCAAGTTTCTTAGATAGCCATGATGAGCCACGTTTCTTATTTGAAGCTGGTGGCGACGTTGATAAACTAGCGTTAGCAGCAGCAACACAGTATACGTTACCAGGTGCTCCAATTGTTTATTATGGAACAGAAGTGGGCTTATCACAGAGCGGTGATCACAATGCAGTGACAGATTGGAAAGATCGTTACTATCGTGAACCGATGCCTTGGAAAGAAGAAGATCAAAACTTAGAGATTAAAGAGCTTTATAAAAACCTTATTGAACTTCGTAACAACGAAGAAGCTTTACGTACAGGTGATTATGAAGAAGTTGCTGTATCATCTGACCTTTTTGTGTACGAACGTTCTACTGATGAAGATACTTTCTTAGTAGTGCTAAATAAAGGAGCTCGTAAGCAAGTTTCATTAAACACGCTTTACAATGATAATTCGTTAGAAGATGTTTCTTTAACGGATGTGTTAAACGGCGATAAAGAAACGAAGAGCAAAAACGGTAAATTATCTTTCTTCATTGATGGAGAAGATTTCAAGGTATTCCGTGTGACTGGTGAGTTAGAAGAGCAAGCGCCAGATGCTGAGAAGAAATACGGAGAAGTTATTATCCGAGGTTCTGCACCATTTGCTTGGGAAGGCGAAAAGGACAAATTGAGCTATAACTCCTCTGCAAAAGTGTGGAGAAGCCAGCCAATCGCTTTAAAAGCAGGTGAAAAAGTAGAGTTCAAGTATGTAATGGACGGTAACTGGTTAGATGGAAATAACTTAACGTTCACTGCAGAGAAATCTGGAGCTCACGTGTTCGTTTTCAATACTTCAGATCCGTATAAAGTAGATGTTCAGCCAGTGAAAGATGCTGTGCAAGGTGGAGTGTTTAAAGACTTGAAAGAAGGAGCATTTGGGCAGAAAGAGATTACTAAGTTAGTAGAGGATGGTTTAATTGTTGGTACTTCTGCTACTACATTTGATCCAAATGAACCAATCTCTCGAATCCATGCTGGTTTGATATTACTACGTGCATTAGATCGTGTAGAAGATGACGCAAAATCCATTGCTGATTTTTACGATGTTTCTAACGTATATAAATATATTAATGAAGTCAATTTATTGAAGGAGGATGGTATTTTTTCTGGAGATGACAATAACAATTTCCGTCCAAATGCTCCGATTACCCGTGGAGAAACAGCGGCAGTTCTAGTACGTAGTTTAGACTTAAACCGCTATAAGGAAATTTCTTTTCCAGACGCAGTCGGTTCTATTTTCGAGAATGATATCAAAAAACTCTCTTACTACAATATAACTTCTGGACAAGCTGATGGTAATTTTGGTGTTGGGCGTTATATTACACGTCGCGAGTTTGCATTGATGGTTTATCGCGCTTTGTATTAAGTACTTTGAGGTAAATTTCCCCCTAACTCTTTGGAGTAGGGGGTTTTTTGTTTTGAGGTAGGGTTTCTATTGTCTTTTGGTGACGATTGCTCTTCGTTTAGGCCATGACACAGCCTCTCTTCTTCCTTTTCGTGACGATTACCCTTCGTTCGGGTGAAGACACGCGTACCAGCCATTAACTAAGTACCAATTTAATAATTTAAAAAGCCCAAGAGGACGGGATATCCTCTTGGGCTTTTTTTATATTGTTATTATTTCAAGCGATCGTCTTGTACACGTGCAAGTAATGATGCAAATTCAGCGCGCGTTAGTTTTGCTGTTGGCTTGAAAGAGTTGTCGCTGTAACCCGCTGCTAAACCGTTAGCTGCTAATTTCGTAATGTACCCATTGGACCATCTAGTCACTGGTACATCGCTAAAGCGTTTTTCGCTTGTTCCTTGTAAGTCATATGCATTTACAAGAACTACTGCCATTTCTTCACGAGTTAGAGTTCCTTTAGGATTAAAGTTACCTTTTCCGTCACCAGATAGGACTTCTGCTTTTACTAGTGCAGCAATTGCAGCATAGCCCTCTGTTTCAGGAGTTACGTCCGCGAAACCAGGGTTTGTTACATTTGTTGTATCCAGTTTAAGCTCTCTAGCTAACATCATTGCTGCTTGAGCACGAGTAAGTGCGTCATTTGTTCCGAATTTACCATTTGTATAACCAGAAATGACGTTTTTCAACGTTAACACATCTACTGCGTTTTTCGCCCAATGATTACTTGGTACGTCTGGGAATGCTACTGGTTTCTTATCTGTTTTTAAGATTGTGAATGACTTAGTCACTTCATGACCAGCTAAATCAGTAAGACGAAGTGTAAACTTATTTTCACCGTCTTTTAATTTCACTGTTTCCTTCACAGTTTCTTTCAATGTACGTGCTTCGTATGGAGCAAGTAATTCATGATAATAAACCTCACTATCATTCAAATACAGGCGTGCTTCATCAAAGTTATCTGCAAGTGTGATCGCCAGTTCTGCTGTTGCTTCACTTGTAAAGAACGGAGCATCTACTTCTAGAGTAGGTTGAGTAGAATCAACGAAAAGTTTACGTTGGAACGCAATCGCATTTCCTGATTTATCTGTTGCTTCGAATTGGATTGTTTGGAAGCCGTCAGATTTAAATGTTACCTCTGCTTGGAATAGGTACGCTTTTTCTTTCGCATCCCAAGTTACTGTAGCTTCTTTTCCATTAATTTTTAGGCTCTTCGCTACCGTCTCGTCTACCATGTAACCGTACACCGGTACTGTAGTAGTAGATACTGTGCTTAAAGCAGCTGGGTATAGTGCAGAAACGTAAGGAATCGTAGTATCTTCTCCAAATGCGTCTTCGCCAACGTTTCCGGCATAGTCAGTTGCTACAACTTTAACTGATTCGATTTCACCATCATACTTGCTTAAATCGTATTTCACTTTCTCTGCATCTAGAGGTGTTTCAAGTACGCTCTTACCGTTCACTAGTACATCAAAGTGAGCTACACCAACTCCTGCATCTGTTGCAGTCCACTGTAGATTTTTTGATTCTTCGTCAAATGTGACTGTTACTACTGGATCTTGCGTATCTACTTGGAATGGAATCTTAACTGATTGTGACTTTGCATCTGGGTAATCTACTACAGTAGCAATCTCATAGTAGTAATTTCCATCAGCAAGATTTTCACCATTTTGCTTTCCGTTCCAAGAAGCTTGAGTGTATTCAGTGCTTTGAGCTCCAGCGCCACCATCGTAATAGTGTTTACGTACATTATTTTCATTTCTTAATGTAAGAAGCTTTTCGCCATTTGCATCTAGGATATTAAATGTTGCTTTCTTCGCATTACGAAGGAACGATACGTTTGGATATAGAGAATCTTTTACACCATCTCCATCTGGAGAGAATGCCACTTTATCACCAAGGAACTCATCTGTTAAACTATTGATTCCTAGGTACTCACTTCCGTCAACACCTGGAGACATTAGTCCAGTTAAACCATAGAAAGATTTTTCGTCATACACTGTTCCATCTACAACAGGTGCTTTTGTCCAATCACCGTTGAATCCAACGTAAGGAACCGTTAGAGCTGGTGCATAGTCATTTACATCTTTAAACGTTACAAACCCTTCTGCGAAGTAACCATTTTCAAACAGTTCTACTAGAGGTGCACCGTTCGCCCAGTCTACAACATCTGTTAAATCTAGTGATACTTCAACAGTTGCTTTACCATTTGCTGGAACCGTTACTTGGTAGCTTCCTTCCACATCCAAACCACTCGCAGACGAGAAGCTGATTGGGTACTCTCCTACTCCAGTTTCTTCGTCATAGGTATCAGCACTATAAACCTCATTGGCTTCTAATAGATTCTCTCCATCAAGTACTAGATCTGTTTGTACGTTACCAGTGGTTTCGTACACAACAGCTTCATCAGTGAAGTTCTCCAGTTCTAATGTGAAAGTGGCTTTATTATTAAATTGACGAAGAGCTACTTTTCCTAATCCAGTAGTTGTTTCTGTAACAACAATTGGTGTGCTAAGCGCAGCGTGTAAGTCCATTAAACCTGCACCTTGACGACGTGGAGAATATAGTCCTCCAGTTTTGTAATAGTCATTGTAAAGACCTTTGTCTAATCTTGGCACAGAAGTGTTCATTAAGATATTTTTTGCAAGTGTCACACGGTCTTCACCTGTTAAACCAAAATCTTCGTCCACACGTTGAAGAACTAGCGCAGATCCACCTGCTACGTGTGGAGCAGCCATAGATGTACCGCTCATCATACCGTATTCACCGTTTTCTAGCGTAGATAAGATTTGCCCACCTGGTGCTGTGATTTCTGGCTTAAAGTCTAAGTTTGGAGTAGTACCCCAAGAAGTAAAGTTAGACATTTTATTGTTCTCAGGATTTAGAGACTTTACTGTTTCTCCTTTAAATGCTAATTGAACTTCTTTACCAGCCTCTAAGTCTGCCGATAACGTGTCACCAAAGTTCTTAAGTGTAAAGATATAAGGAATTGTAATGGCTGGGTCATTTACCATGTTTACATATCCTGATGTGTTGTTATAAATAATGACAGCCTTCGCACCAGCTGCTTGAGCATTAAGTGCTTTTGTTACAAACGCAATTTCTCCGCGTTGAATTAATGCCACTTTTCCTGTTAAATCTAATCCAGCGAAGTCATCCGCATCTGGATTAGCAGTAGAATCACCAGGAAGACGGCCTAATCCCACTTTCACCACTTCATAGCTTGTTTCACCTAATGAAGTTGGAGCGGTGTTACCAGAAGATACAAAAGACATAACTTCTGTTTCTTCCCCATCAACCGTTACATTGAATCCTTCTAGATCTAGGAATTGATTTTCAAAAGATGCTACCTGTAGAGAATCTGTGGAAAGTCCAGGTGCTCCTACCAAACCAATATCAGGATTAGACGCTAGAGGATTTGCATGTCCAGAACCAAATCGATCAGAGTTACCTGCAGAAACAGACACTAGTACACCGTTATCAACAGCACGTTGGATTGCTTGATATTCTGGATCATTTTGGTCAACGAATGAAGCTGTTGAACCTAAAGACATATTGATCACATCTGCACCTAGAGCAATCGCGTCATCAATTGCTTTGATATAAATATCTCCGTAAGTGGATGGCATCTCTGGATCGTTACCGAAAACTTTCATACCTAGGATCTGAGCTTCTGGCGCTACCCCTTTTAATCCACCATTCTCCTCATCACCATTTGCTCCTACTGTACCTGATACGTGCATACCATGCATAGAAGCATCTGGGCCTTTATCTTGAACTTCATTATTTTGATCTGCATAGTTGTATGCAAATGGAACTTTTTCAGAGAAATATTTACCTTTTACTTTACCAGAAGCAACAGCTGCATCTACTTCTGTTTTTTCTAGTTCTACTTCTGTTCCGTCAGAAAGAACCATATCTTGGTGCGCAGGGTCAATTCCTGTATCAATAACAGCGATTGTCAGACCTTCACCTTTATAAGAGTAGTCCTGCCAAGCTTTTTGTGCATTTACTAGTTCTTTACTATAAAGCATCTCCGGCTTTGCTTCAGGGCGTTGATATTCATTTACAATATGTACCTTTTTAACGTTACTCATGGACTCTAGTAAACCAATATTCTTATAAGCTACTTGTCCACTAAATCCATTGTACACAGTTGTGAAGCTTTCGTTATATGTCATTGAGATTGCTTTACCTTTAATAGCAGCCTTTACTTCCTCTTGGTCTGCAAGGTTTTGTTTTTTGATTTCTTCTTTTTGTTTGTCCGTTAATTCTTGGTAGTTACTACCTAAACTTTGCGCTACTACTAGACCAGAATCAGACTCTAGTTCCACAATTACACGAACTTGGTCTTTAGCTTGATACGACTTCTGTACTAAAGGTGTCTTTTTCACTTGATTGTCTTGTTTTGGTACCTCTAGACGATCTACCGCTGCATGGGCTGCAGATGGCAATACTAGAGACGCTGCTGCTACGGATAAAGCTGAACGTTTTAAAAATCTTTTTTTCACTTCATGACCCCCATAAAATTTATTACTTTCAACGATATCTTTCATTATATTGGAATCTAGTACTATATACAATGCGTTTTCTGAAAATTCTTATTTAGTAGAATCCTTTATTATAGTAAAACATTGTTAGATCACGGCTCAGTATAGATTCGAGGGCCGAAATATTTTTACATTTTTTTCTCAACTAGAAGATATCAGAAAAATACAAATTTAGTTATATAGTAAATTATTCCTTTACTTGAAAATAAGTTTATTGTTACCATATTAAAGTACTAATACTTTATAACTAAGGAGAGTGAAAATAATGAAAGGTACAAAGAAATTCATCGCTGGCTTCGTCATTGGTGCCACATTATTCGGTTCAGTAGGAGCCATGGCAGCTGGTGGAAGTATGATTGAGATTTTCCATAACATCAAGGATATTAAGATTGATAGAGTATCCAAGATGCCTGCGGACACAAAACCATTCACTTACAACGGTAGTACATATGTACCACTTCGATTCATCAGTGAGGCGTTAGGGGAAGATGTAAAATGGGATGGCGCTTCGCAAACTGTACATATTGGGGAAACTGATGGGGGATCGGTTACTTATCTTGGAGATTCTAAGATGAGTTATTTGACTTATCAGGAGAGTGATTCAGATTTTTATGCACGAGGTGTATATAATAATAAATTAGATCTCGGTAGTAGTTCTTCTAGTAACTATAGAATAAAAGATGTTTTAGGAAAGGAATACACTAACTATCTGTATATTGGAAGTAGTAAGTATAGTGACTTTGGTGATTTTGCTTATGTAGAATACCCGTTAAATGGTCAGTACGAGAGGTTTTTATCAGATATATCATTAGATGCGGATTCCAAACTGTCTTCAGATAATTTCATAGTTGAAGTATTTGCTGATGACAAGTTAGTTTATTCCGAAGAGATTTCAGCAGGTATGTTACCTGAGAAAATTGAAGTAAATGTAAATAACGCTAACAAGTTAAAGATCCAATTGGTAGTAAACACTGAAACCAGCTATACCGTTGATTATACAACTGTCCTTTTTGGAAATCCAAGATTAACAAAATAGTAGCTTAAATTATAGTTAGTTAAATAGGTAAAAGACTGCTAAAATTTATTAGCAGTCTTTTGTCATATAATTTAAGCTATACCCTACAAAATACTCCTCAGTCCCCAAATCCTCATAAATAAACTTACCGTCTTTATATCCAGCATAGTAAGAGTAACCTAATTCGGCTAAAACATCCTTATCACTAGTACCAATTCCTGCTTGGCGATAGATAGTTATTTCATAGTTTTCGTTACCACAGTGACAATAATGATATCCTTCTTTATGAAAAAATGGACGGCGACTACACATATCACGTTAATAAATTTATGAATCTCCCCAGCCTCGAGGTAAAAAATCCATTCCAACAACTTGAGAAATAAACCTTACTCTTCCATACCTTTCAGATAGCATTAGGTACAACAATCATTACCAACATCATCTACTTAAGTTATCAAAATTTGCCACTACTTTGAATCCTGAAATGCACCAACTCTCCTCTTAATTATTAGCCCCCCACACAGATAACTACACATCCCCAAAAGCAATGACCAAAACTACACCCATTGCATATGAGTGGTGTGGAGGGATTATTTCAGAAAAAATAGATTAAGAGTGTTGAAGGAAAAGCGTCATTCCACTCAGTGAGCATCATTGGACATATTTTGTATAAGAGAAAGATTTATTTTTCTACTACTTTTTCGTAGCTAACGGAACATATTTAAGCTTGATACGCACACAAAAAGTGCACCCCAAGCGGTGCACTTTAGTTCAAACTATTTTCTACAGATTGCAAATGCTGCTCCAAATTCTCTTCTGTTACTATTAAACCGAAATCCTGCGGTACTGCCGAGGCATTAGCATCCGACATCCGCTGGGCAATCCACGTTCCAACATGCTCATAAGCGTGATGCCCATCGAAATAGTTCTGTTTCCAGTTTCTCGTCACTTCGTTTAATGTCATGAAGTTGTGTACCCCTCCGAAGACTTCTACCAATTCCGTAATCCATCTTTCATAGTCCGGCAATCGTCCTTCTTCGGCCATAGCTCGCAACAACGGCTCGGCTACAGGGGTTGTAAAAATCACAAATTCGGTATCAGGATACAATTCTACTAATTCTTTCATTACCTCCGCATACTCTGGGTTGTACTCATAACTATCACCATAGAACGTTTCCCTAAATCGACTCACTTTAGCTTCTGTGTCACGCGCTACTTGCTCCTCACTTAACTTCCAAGCAGTTGCCACATTATCCCTCGTGTAATTCCTTACAAATACATCTTCATCACGAGTGGATGCCCGATAATTTGTTCTAGCATAATCCAACACATCAAGCGAAACCTGTTGCTTCCAGCGATAGATAGGATTTCGGATTTCTTCCGCATATGCGACCATATCCCCGACTAGTTTACTCTCTTGTTTGCTGGTCTTAAAAAAATCTACACCTATATAGACTCGGTCAAAATGGCGACCATTCTCCTCCACGGCGACTTGCAAAAAACTTTTATATTCTAAAAAAGACATATCACTAACGGCGAAATTATAAACATCGTCTCCCGCAAGGTCGTGCTGATTAATGTATGTCGCTCGACTACTCCCCAGTAACAAGGCATCGTATGAAAAAGGCTGATACACCATGCGATTAACCTTTTGCTCACGCTCATTTATCGTTGTTTGTACATCATTATTCTCATGAGAAAAACCAAACATCCAAAGTGGATCTATATATATGTTAAAAGCTGCGACGCTACCAGTACTAATAATCACAATGGATAACACCAGGCTCGTCCACCAAGAAGATTTCATTTCAGTCACACCTTAAAAGTTAAAATATAAAAATTCGCTTACTCGTTGCAAATGGAAAATGGAAAACACGTACAAGCAAGCAATGAACAGTGCATTAAAGAACCCCGGTTTAAATGCATCCATTAACTGCATCCCATTCTTCAAGAAAAGAGTGATTAATAAGCCGAACGCGACACATAACAACGCAGTTAATGATCCTGTCGTCAGAATGGAAGACACATAGTTTACTGGTACATCACTTAAAAATGCCAACGACCATTCTGCAGGTAAATAGTTCTCTAATCCGAATAATTCCATCTGGCCTTGCAAAGAAGCTGGGAAAGTAAATCCGTTCAATCCACTCATGCTTTTTAAAATCGAAAGAGCGTCTTGCACAGACTCAGCTCGGAAAAACACCCATGTTGCGTTAACAAATTGGAAGGTGATGAACCAGGCGAGTAGCTTCGGTAACGAGAGGCCCAACCTACTCCAAGCACGATAAATGACACTGGCAATCCCGTGTAGCAATCCCCAAATAACAAACGTCCAGCCAGCACCATGCCAAATTCCGCTAACAGCAAAGATAATCAAAATATTAATATAGGTACGAGAAATGCCTTTACGACTACCACCTAATGGAATGTATAGATAATTGGTTAAAAACGTAGATAGGGTAATATGCCATCTTCTCCAAAAATCCTGAATCGATAGCGCTTTATACGGTGAGTTAAAGTTAATTGGTAGCTTAATATTGAATAATAAAGCTGCGCCAATGGCCATATCAGAGTATCCACTAAAGTCAAAATACAGTTGAAACGTATAAGCTAGAGAAACAATCCAAGAGTCAAAGAACGACAGCGCAGTCGGTTGACTAAATCCAGCATTGGCCCAAATTGCAAACGTGTCTGCGATAATTAGCTTTTTAAAAAGTCCAATTCCAAAAACGTAAATCCCGAGTGCCACATTGCTACTAATCCACCGCTTATTTCGCTCTTCTTCAAACTGCGGCATAACCGTACCGTGATGCACAATTGGTCCGGCAATTAACTGGGGAAAGAAAGCAACGAATAAAGAGTAATTCAAGAAATTATACTCTTTTGTTTCATTTCTATACGAATCGACTAAATACGCAATTTGTTGAAAGGTGTAGAAACTAATCGCTAACGGCAGAGCCAGTTCTAGTAACGGTAAGTTTGTTTGAAAAAAAACATTGACATTTGATAAGAAAAAATCTGCATACTTATAATAACCAAGCAACCCGACATTAAACAAAATCCCTACTGTTAGAAGCGCTTTACGTTTGAAATCATTTTCCCATTTTCCAAGCAAAGTCCCAACCGTGTAGTTAACTAACAGTGATGTTAAAATAAGTGGAAAATAATCTGGATTCCACCAACTATAAAAGAAGAAACTAGCTAAAAGCAACCAAACTTTAGCGCTTGTAGTGTGAAGTTTATTTAAGAAAAAGTAGCCTATTATAACAATAGGAAGGAATAAAAAAATAAATTCGAATGAGTTGAATAACACGGTGTTAGTCTCCTATACTGAAATGCAATATGTCCCTAATTATATCAGAGATTAAATAAAGTAGAAAAACGTAATTCAAAGAAAGAAACCTTCTTTTTAAAAGAAGGTTTCTCCTTATTTACTTTTTAAATTCTGCAGTAACAACTTCACCGTCTAAATTAATGTATATTAGTGTTAATACATTTCCATTTAACTTTAGTACACCTCTATAGGTTGTTTGATCGTCTTCATAAATATATTTAAACCATAAATACGCTGTATTGTTATCCACAACTTGCACTTGACCACTTAAGATATCATCGCCAGACCAAACACTTTGGTAGCCTAACCATACTTCTTTTTGGTCTTCAGTTAAGCCCATTACAAAATCACTAGAAAAAGAATAATACATTTGAATTTCATTAGTCTTAAAGAAATTATGTACCCAAGAACTAGTGGATATCGTACCTTGAACAAAAACTTCTATTTGGGCAACACTGGTTTCAATAATTACTGTGTGTCGCTCTTTATTCCACTCAACAGAACCACCAAGTTGTTCTGTCATAAAACGTACAGGCACGAGAGTAGCACCATCGTAAACTTTTGCAGGTACATCTATGGTTTGCATTTTGCCATTCACGGTAGCTGTGTTACTATTCACGGTTAAAACGATAGTAGTATTTTGCTTTACTACAGTAATCTTATTTGTTTTAGAGTCCCACGAAACTGTTGCATCTAATGCCTCAAACAATGATCTTAGTGGAAGTAGCGTTCTGTTTTCCACTAACTTACCACCAAACACAGTTATAAACTGTTTATCCGGACTCATGGCTGATAGACGTGGTGTTGAGATAAAACTTAATAAAAGTACCAACGTTGCAGCTATCGAGATAAGCTTTTTCATGTTCATTCCTCCTTTTCACTTTTATTTATTCATGAAATTTTTTCCAACATTATGAATATACTTTACCATTTTATAATTGTATAGATATTTTTTTAGACAAATATTTACATAAATTATGTATTTGAGAGTGAGAACTATCACACTACTCCTCTTCTACCTTTTCACGGTTTTTCTGTTTCATTCCGGCGTTGAGAACATTCCCCTCCACTTTAAGTAATAAATGTCCATTAAAACACAAAAAACCTTGTAAGTAACTTTCCACAAGGTCTTTGTTTCAAAGGTTAGGGTTTAAGAAATGTTAGAGTAGCTGAAGTATAATAATCCTCATCATCCACTGTTAAGATAACATTCCTAGTAGGCTGATCCCATGTAGTCCATATATTGTTCCAATCATCTGTAGAATAAAAGCCCGTTCCTAGTTCTGCACTAGCTTGAAAATGGAAGAAGTCATGAATACTTTCCATCTCATTCCAACTGTGATACAACGTTTCATATGGAATAAAATCATACATCGCTGCAACTAAAGCGTCATTTTCAAAGTAATAATATAATACAGTATCCTGATTATATTTAGTCAGTGAATATGCTAGTATACTCTGACCAAACTCTCTGTCACTATACATGAATTCCGCTGTTTCCTTTTTCATTACCTCATTGACTGACATATCCCATTCCATTCCTCTTAGGGCCATCTTGCCAGCCGACACAACTCGTTTTTGTCCACTATAGTCACTGCTGTATATGTCAATCTCATTTACATTACCATGCCACATTACAGTAGAACCCGTTGATTCTCCTACAAAACGAAGCGGGATCATTGTACGTCCATTTACCGTTTTCGCTGCAACATCCAATGTCACTTTGTTCCCATTTATATAGGCTGTTTTACTACCAATTTGTAACTGAACCTTTAAATTTCCTTTTTGAGCTTTAATGATTTTGCTACTAGATATGTATTCAAAAGAAATATTTAATGCTTCAAACAAAGAACGAAACTCTACTAACGTTACTCCATTATTTATGATTGGATTAACATCAAACTGTATTCTATCCGTATTTACATATACCTTCGCAGTGGTAGAAGCTGCTAAACTTTTTGTAGGCAAAGTTAATCCAACTAGAATAATAACGATGGAAATAAAAATTTTTATAAATTGTTTCATGATTGTATCCTCTCATATTTGAATAGTAAAAATATACTATAAGTTTACTATTTTGTCCAATTAATCAATATTTATCCTTAAGAATTTTTCTTCAATTATATGTTTCTATAATAGTAACTACTTGCCATGTGTTTAAATTTAAATTCAGATATAAAAAAACCCCGTAGAAAATAATCTACGGGGTTTTCTACCACTATTTATCTACTAATCTTTCGACAAAATGTGGGAAGTGACAGGCACTCCTGATTATAGAGCCTATATAATCACTAAAATTAAAAGAAGCATTGTAGAGGTTTATTTCCACAATGCTTCCTTTTTTTAATATTTGAATAGATGTAAAATTACTTAACTACAACACCCGTTACAGTTTTAGCCTCAACTACATTTAATCCAAATCCAGTTGTAGCAACTCCATCTTCATCCTTGATAGAACGATCTAGTACTTGAACTGTATAAGTTCCAGCAAACTCATCATTTGAAGGAGTACCATCTTGAAGAGTTACTGTTAATACTGTTCTTGCTACGTTGAATGCTAGATCAGAAGTAGTAACAGATACTGTATTTCCATTCTTATCCTTAACAATGATGTCGTTTAGGATAGATGCCATTGTGATGTCAGCGTCAATAGCTTCTGAGAATGTGATAGCGAATTCATCAGCATCACTTCCTGAAGTTGTACCTGCAATAGAACTAACTACTGGCTTAATACCATCAGCAACAGTTATAGCGTTAACTGAAGTAATATCTAATGCACGATTCATTGTATCTTTAATAGCTGTTTGACCAGATACAGTATGAAGTTTCAATGCAGTAGATCCAGATAAAGCATTATATGTTAAATTAGAGTTTAATGTCAAAGTAACCTTTGTTTGGTCACTGCTGATAGTAGCAGATGTTACATACATAGTTGTAGATGGGCTAGCAGCATCTACTAATACAAATTTGTTAGGATCTACACTTGCGAAGTTAAATCTAGAAGCAGCTGTAATTTCTACAGTATTTCTAGTCTTAGCAACTACAGATGCAATATTTGCATGAGTAAATTGACCTTGTGCACTAACAATTAAGTTAGTGTTGAATTTAGTTGAATCTAATCTTGTAGAACTAGCATCTTTAAGGTTTAATAATTTAAACACATCAGCAGCTTCTAATCCAGGTATAGTAATATCAACTGACTTATTATCACCAGCAACAGCGATTACTACATCAGCAACGTTACTTAGAGATTCAAAAGTTCCAGTAGCATCTGCATCATACAGATAATTTGACTTGTCTAATAAAGTAGTAGCACTCATTGCTTCGTCAAATGTGATACGAGCTTTGTTAGTACCAACCATTGTAATATTACCAGTCACTAATGGTGCTTTTTTATCGTTTAAAGATACAGTAGTTGTAAACTTATCCATTGTATTTTCAACAACAGAATCATCTTTAACATCCTTAATTACTAGCTTATAAGCTTGAGCATCTACATTTGCAGTTGCAAGATTAATCGTATATTTTTTGCCCGCAGTAACTGTAGAAACAGGTGTTGCTGCTAGTGCCACAACTGCATCATTAGAATCAGTTAACTCGATGTTAGAAGAAGTGAAACCTTGAACAGTTTCTGAGAATTCAACTGTAATTGTGTTGTCACTATTTACTTTAACACTTGCTGTAGGCTTTACATTGTCATTTTTAGCGTAGTAATTGAATGTCTTACCATCAGTTGTGTTAACTTCATTGCCAAGTACATCTTTAATACCTTTATATGTCAATGTTTGTTGTAGGAATGCAGCAGCTGCAGTTAGAGGATCACCAGAGATATCGACAGTTACTTTATTACCACTTACTGAAACTGTTCCAGCTGATAGATTATAAACAGTACCGTCAATTGTAATTGAACCAGCATTAGCATCCACATTTTCATTAAACGTTACCTCAACTTGAGTACGTCCAGCTTCAACTGATACAACTTCTGGAGCAGTAGTATCTTCTACAGCAGAAATAGTGAATTCTTTTTTAGTAGTTTTTAGGTTTGCAAAATCAGAAACCGGCTCAACAGAAAAGCCATATGCACCTGGATTTAACTTAGTGTTTAATACTAATGTAACAACATCACCTTTAGTATTTAAAGATGTTGTTCCAGCAACTTTATTTCCATCAATTAGGAATTCGCTAAACACTTTAGAGATTGCTGAGAATTGTACAGGCTCACTAAATTTAACTTCAATTGTCTTTGCATTGATTGATCGTGCTTCAAGTACCTCTGGGAATGTAACGTCGTTTGCAGTAGCATATTTTGTACCACTGAATTCAACTCCGTTAACTGATTTTAGCTTTTCAGCTTTAACTGCAATATCAGTTCCTTGAGATAAAGTTGTTCCAAATACAAGAGTAACTGACTTCTTGTCATCAGATACAACATATCCAACTTCACCAGCACTTACACCACCTGTAAGAGTTGTGTCCACAGTAACAGCTGTGCTAGATCCATCCAAGTAAACTTTAAGTGTACTTGAAGAAAGTGAATCTGTATCTATTTCTGTATTGAAATTAACAGTAACGTTTTTAAGGTTATTTGCACTTCCATTTGGGAGATAGGGGACAGCATACAATAAAAAAAGCCTGTGTTGTTAATTACTTAGTAATTAGCGGTACAGGCTTTTTTGCTAGAATTCTTTATTCATAAACTTCCTTTTTCATCTTCTTCCAACTCCCATAATGACGAATAATAGTGGATGTGGATGGAAGGTCTTGTTCCTGTGAAATTTGTGTCCACTCTTGAACTGTTGGACTTTTGCTCGGAAAAACTTCTCGTAATATCTTTCCATAATCATCTATTACAAACTGTTTTTCTAGTACTTCTTCTATTAGCTCTCGTCCTAAACGTCTTTCTAGTGTTAGGAAAGGAGGGAGATTATTTAATGCTGCATATTGGTTCCAATGATTAATCGTTTTAAAGTGTTCTTTATGTAAGTTAATCACTTGATGTAGATTTTCGTCAGTGTATTCTTTTGGTCTATGTTGCTTATTAGTACTATTACCAATACTTTCTTTTACTTCATTCCACGTTCCAAATCGCTTTATATAAGTAGTTGCCAATGGAAGATCATTTTGCTTAGCAAAGGTATTCCATTTTGCAATAGAAGTAAACTGTTCTTTGTGCTTTTTGGCTGTATCTAATAAGTATTGATTATCGTATTGAATGCCTTTACTCATAATAAAACTCCTGTCTACAAAGATACCTCTATTCTCATGAATAGAGGATTCATCATAGATTTATTATACTAACTCCAAGTCATTAAGCCAATCTGTTGCAAAAGTATGTCCCTCTCTAGATAGTTTCCACATTTCCTCTTTGATGTAAGGTAAATACGTGTGATAGAGAACATCTGAATTCGGTACATCATGTAGGATGTACAGGTATGGGTTAAGATAATGTTCTGTATTTCTTGTTAGGAATTCCTTTATAACATAATGTTTAACTACTTCTAGATGATAGAATTCTTTTAGTTCTGGGAATCCTTTAGCCATATTGTCAAAGTCTACAGCAAGGGAAAACCCATTGACTCGAAATCCAATATTATCCTTGTCAATACGTCCTATTGTTGTTCCAGTTATATTCTTATAAGAAAGCCCTAGTTTATCAATTTTATGTTCATCTTCTATAACTTCCACTGGTATTATCCTAAAAAGAGTAACTTCAGTCATTACTTGTTCGTGAGAATATTGATTCCTATTTACTCTTTCTAACCAGCTACTAAAATTTCTTTCAAAGCTAAACACCCCGGATTCGGTGAGGGAAGTAGTGCATGTAATAAGTCAATTATGTTTGGATTATTTGACGGTGTGAACAATAACATAAAACGAGTATCTTCACTAAAAAAATCAGGGGACATCCTACATAGTATTTTTTCAATTTCTTCTTTTGTACTCTCAACTATTACGTCACATTCTAACTTAAGTTCTTTCCTACGTTGAGCATAGATCATAGCTCTCGTTAGATTGTTCTTTCCATATTTATCATGTATTTCATCTATCCACTTTCTAAATATGGGATCTTGAATATGATCTCCATTTTGTCTATCCAATCTCTTAAAATATGCCGCTGATTCTATTTGCCATTCTTTTTCCCTTTGTCGTTCTTTTAAAACACGCATTGGATAAGTTAATATCCTATTTAGGATAGAGAAAATATAAAAGAAGGGAAGTAGTGTAATGCCTAAAATAAGTGCGCCAATTTTTGACTGCGCAAATACCGCTAAAAACATAATTCCTATTAAGTACAGGAA
The DNA here is from genome assembly GCF_015482585.1 of Mangrovibacillus cuniculi. Lineage (NCBI taxonomy): Bacteria > Bacillati > Bacillota > Bacilli > Caryophanales > Bacillaceae > Mangrovibacillus > Mangrovibacillus cuniculi. Next base: position 2,277,401 of record NZ_CP049742.1, read on the forward strand.
TGCGGATACAGTAACAAGTAACATAAGGAACACAATTACAGCTACTACGTTAATCACCGACATGACCGGCATATCAGGATGTAGCATACCAGTCCGTTCAGCGAAAGCTACTAGTCCTAGAGAATCTAAAACTGGATAAAACCAATCGTTCCATTTCCACACAATTAAAAGTACCGATAAAATTCCTACTAGACCTGCCATTCCTTGATTTTTTTGCATATCGTACATCTGTTTAGCATGGAGGTAATGCAATATTTGATTAACCATGGTTTCACCCCTTATACCTTAAGTGATATTGTTTTGTTATATATGACAATTTTATAACAAAATGGCTTATATGTCAATGTATTACAAAGAAAAAACCCCCACAATATGGAGGTTTTTCCTGTCTATACTTATGTAAATAATGATTACTTAACGGAATCTTTCAATTGTTTACCTGGTTTAAAGGAAGGGTTCTTTGATGCAGCTATTTCAATCTCTTCACCTGTTTGAGGATTGCGTCCTTTACGAGCTGCTCTTTCTTTTACTTCAAAGTTCCCGAATCCAATAAGTTGTACTTTGTCACCTTTTGCTAAAGTAGTTTGAATGCTATCAAAAATAGCGTCTACAGCTGCTGCAGCGTCTTTCTTTGAAAGTTCAGCAGACTCCATAACATTACTGACTAAATCTGTTTTGTTCATGATAAATCCTCCTAAGAAATACTTCTCGTCTATATTAACATCATAAAGGCAAAAAATACTAACGATCTCCATATTGCTAAATCATATTAAGATGATATTATTTGTTGGTCCATATGAGGGAGGGGGATAATTGAAAACAGATAATAAAGTTGTTTAATTTCGTTCTTACTAATGCAATAACCACCTATCGCTAAATTTGATAGGTGGCATTAAAGTTGTTTAATAATAAGATATTCGCATTGGTTAAACTGTTCAAATAAAATAATAAAGTCATTTAAATTACATGTACTCAGTATAATTATTAATGAATTTCAGTAATTTCTTCATTTGAAATACTAAAAGTACTAAAATCACCCTTGAATCCACACTGCATTAAAACATCCATATATATATGATGATTCGATTTATCAAAATCATTAAAATACCATGTGAGTTTTTTTGTATCAATCCGTTTACAAATCGCTTTTAAATATATCATATCTACTTCGCTAAATGAGAACCCAAAGGAATATATTTCACTGATATTTGAATATGTTATAGTTTCAAAAAAATGGATTTTATTTTTTAAAGCTATTTCAGTTTTCTTTCGTAGTTGTTTATGAATTTCAAATAGACCATTCTCCGATCCAATATAATTCTCCATATAATAATCTGTTTTATCAACAGTATTCCCATGACCAAAATAAATCTCCTCATTCTGTTTTCCATGGATATAGCAGATTCTGTCTTTTGATACCTCATAAATTTTTTCTAATGTGTCTGTGTAATTGAACGTTAAAACTAAATCTTGTTCATCTATTAATTTTAAGAAATCACTCTTCGCTTTTGCACAATTAATATCTATTGTATTAATCCAATCTGAAAATAGTTGTTGAATTGTTAATGTAGGGATTACAAGATTTGATGCAATATCTTCATTATTATATGATGTTTTCCATAAATCTAAGTCTCCATCTTCGTCTAAAACTTCAGAATAATCAAAGGCTTTATCAAAATTTAGATTAGCCAAAGAAGCTTCAATATTACTCCATTTCTCAGTATTAGATTCAGCTTCACTAATTAAGAAAAATAACATAGATAAAATTTCTGTTTCATCATATGTAATCTCTCCGTCTGGCATATGTGTCGATTCTGGAATAACTAAACTATCCATTTCAATTTCTGTATCTGAAATTAGATGTTGTCGAAAATCATCATATGATGTTTTTAAGTCATGAGCCATATCAAAACCATTTCCAACAATAAATAGTTTGTTCAAATTTGCTATCTCCAATCTATACTTTTATAAAGATTTACTACAAATATTAAAACCACAAAGCTTCCCGATTATCTTTAAAACGAACTACTACTCCGTATTAAACTGCTTACAAACACCATAGAAAGAGATATATCGTCACAGCAAGTTCCAAATATACTAGATGAAATTGCCGAGACTACTCTAACTGCTAAACAGCTTTGGTCATCTATCCCTTCAAACTTTGTGAAAGATGACGTACAACATAAATTATACTTACTCTGTAAGCAATATAAAAACGAGTTTAATGAGATGGGGATTTATGATGGCCCTATGGAAGTACAAAGAAAGCTTTCGGCATCATTAAAAACTCAGGAGATTCAATCTATCCTATTTGATGTACACACAATAGAAGAGAGAGAAGGGTGTCCTAATGTTTCCCTTCTCATTCTTCATCCATCTTATTCATAATTCTCCTTGCTTCATCTAAAGAAATATTAGTGTATAGAGAAGTCGTTTCAATAGAATTTTGTCCTAGTTGGTCACGTAAAGTAACGAGATCCCCACCATTTAGAATCCATTCGCTTGCGAAGGAGTGTCTAAGTTTGTGCGGACTAATACTTTTCCCAGTCTCGTTAAAAGCCGTTGTGTGCCGTTTTAAGCTACTCTGAACGGTTCTAGGGGAGATAGGGTTAGCTTTACCGTTATACTTGGTTAGAAAGACGTATTTGTTCTCTTTTGCAGGCTTATACCGTTCCTGTCTTATAGATAAATACTTGTTTAAGTATTCAAGCCCTAACTTGCTAATTAAGATAGTGTCACGCTTATTTCCTTTACGAATGACATCTATTGTTTCTTTCTTAAAATCAATATCAGAAAGCGTAATGTTACATAACTCCGATACTCGAACACCGCTTCCGAAAGCCACCGCATACAGCGCCATAAACCTTTCTTTGTCACGTTCATACAATTTCTTTTCCCGTTCACTTAACAGCAGATTATCGTTATTGTCACGAAGTGTAACGTATTCCTTATCTAAAAACTCCATGAACTCAATAAAAACATTCCTACTAATCATATCGCTGCTTATACGCTTAGCACGACTACTTTTCGTTTCTGCTTTTTTCTTTGTCTTTATCTTAGCCATTACATTGCGATAGAAGTAGCATTCTCCTTGATTCTCACCAGTCTCAATTTCCGTTTCGGTAGTTAAGTAGTTAAAGAGGGATTTAAGGGCATTTTGGATGCGTAGGACACGTTCTGAACTTCTTGTAATAGTTTCATATTCATTCTTCTTATAAGGCTCTCTAAGGTAGTCAAAGAAAGATTCTACTTCAGCCTTCTTTAACGATTCCAGAACAGTGTAAGGGATCTCTTTTATTTCTTTGCAATCCTTTGCTATTGATTCTGTAATTAACCACTGGAAGAACAGTTGAAAGTCATGCATATATCCAAGAAGAGAAGAAGGGGAGTAGTCCAAGCGTTTTTTTGCTTGAACATACTCCCACACATAGTCTGGCATGTGTTCGACTAACTCTTCTAATCTATGACTATGCTTTAATCGTTCTCTAGATTGTTGAGCCATATGACCACACCTTTATGTCGTATTTTGTCGAAGTTTGCGCGAAATACAATTTTAACGTAAATTAATTTCTATGGACTAATTGTTCCACTTAGTCTAGATATTAGTGAATTTAGAGAAAAGAAAGGAAATTTTTTAAGAGTTTCAAGTTGCTGTTCCATTAAGTAGAATTCCGTTAACCATTCAGGAAGGTTACCATCGTGTGATTCTTTCCATAACTTTGTACGTTCTAATGCTAGATATACAGGCATTTTAACCCACATTAAATGATTAAAAATACTAGGTACGAATTCTGTACTAACTTTCCCACCCTCTGACAAAACCGTATCAAAATAAGGAAATTGTATACCTTTATGACTAGTGTTCCGAACCCAGATTAGCTCTTGAGTAGGGATGTAGGCAATATTTTTTTTATCGTTCAATCTAAATTTCAAACTTTCTCTAAATCTATCATTATCGAACTCATCTAAGAAGCAGAAGCAGCCAACGAGCGGCTTGGAATCGTATTTTATAATGGAACTTTCGTTTACCTTTTGTTTATAGGTATGTAGAGAATCAATTTTACTATTAATTAAGTTAAAACTATTTGTATAGCCTCTTGTCTGTCGATTCGCAGTATGAAAATTGTTAATATAGTAAGGTTTGCAATTAAATCCATAATCATCAAAACGAATTATCTTAGCATAACTACCCATTAATATTCTCCTGTTAATCCCACAATATTTTACATAAGTATATAGTATAATACGTTCATAATCAACTCTTTGCTAAATCAGAATTTCGCGCAAAGTTCTATTTGTAGTAGTGAAGGTTAACACCCCCATCCACTCGCTTCTTCTTTAGTATGCTACAAATAACTTGAGTTATCCTACTTATATAATGTACTGAAACAAAATTTTTCACAAATACGAAACTTTTATCCCGCATAAATAGTACTATTATTTAGGAGGTGATTTCTTGGAAATTATGAAGTCTATAGAAAGCTTATTCACAGCCTTAGGAATCGATACCCTAACAGGAGCACTATATATTATAATTGTTTTTTCTCTTTTAGCTACAGCAAAAATCTTTAAAGAACAAAACGAACAATCTACTCTTCAAAAGGAACAATTTAAAGATAGGTACCAGGAAGCACTTTACCTACTTTGGCAAAAGCTTGATCATGAACAGTATCGTTTGTCCAAAGACTTTTATGACATTATGCTTTCTAGAAGTACAAGCCTTAATGCATACTTCTTTACCACTTTAAAGGAGCACGTATTGGCTACGACCAATGATAAGGAAAAATACGACAATATACGAAATCTACTAGCATCGGAATTGGAATTTCTTTCTCCCGCTAATGACATGACAAAAGTCGATAGAAGGTTAATTGACCAACTTCCAGACAAAACAGCCACATTTTTGCGTGTGTTTGTACCCTATCTACAAGCCTGTGCATTTTTATTGGTAGTATCCATCTTACTTTTAACTATTAGTAATGAATTTATGGTGATGGTACTTTTAGGATTAACCGTTTGTATCATTACGGTTATTGCATTGTTTGATGTATTAAAAAATTCAAGTGACCGGAAGAAAATCGAATTACTTGTAACTCTAGGTCTCTCTTTCCTTCTTGGTGTTGCCGTCATCATTACAGCTCCATGGCAGCTATTCGTTTCTTACGGCTTATTCTCCGTCTATTTCTTCGGAATGATGTTTGCTGTGATAAGAAGAGGAAATCAAATGAAAAAATCATCCAATCAACAAAGTATTGCTTCCTAGCATCATCAATATGAAGAATAGAAAAATCCCGTCCTTTTTGGGTTCAATTGACCGAAAAGAGGTGGGATTTTTTTATAAGATTTGTTTCACATAAGCACATCATAAATTTCCTTACGAGCATGATGATAGAGCCTTGCATATGTTTCTGTTTGTCTTGGATCTACATGTCCCAGTAAAGTTTGAATTCCTATTAATGGCATTCCTTTTTCTGCTAGATGTGCAGCAAACGTATGTCTTAACACATGCGGACTTACATGAAAGTCTACAAGTTGAGAATATCCTTGGAACCACACCTGAATAGTTCGTGCATGTAGTGCATTAGTACTGTATGAGTTGATGTATAGGTATGGTAAACCATCCTTTCGATTATCTACATAACTTCGTAAATATTCCGCACAAACAGCCGTATAAACTACTATCCTTCCCTTCTTTCTCTTCCCAGAACGAATGTGTATAGTACGCAACTCCCAATCAATATCCTCTAGTTGTATTTTTACCAGTTCACTAATCCTCACCCCTGATGAATAGAGTAATTCTATAATAGAACGCTCCATTATATTTTCTTCTGTTAAATTACGCAATTTCTGTACCTGAAATTTGTCTAAATAATACGGTATATTGTCTGGAATTTTGGGAGGTTTAAAAGAGTGAGCAGGATTCTTCACACAGATTTTTTCTTCCACACAGAATTGAAATAATAGTTTGATTGCGAACAATTCTCGTGCAATAGTTGCTGGTTGATACCCTTTTGTTTCTAAATGGACCATCCAATTTCGAATGTCTTTTGGCATAATAGTTGAAATAGGGCTATCTTGATACCTCAGGAAATAAGAAATGGAACTACTATAAATTTTTAGAGTTTTCTCATCTAATCTTGCTTGATAGCTATTTTTAAATGTCCGAATAAACGAAACTATCTCTTCTGTTTTCACCCTACTACCCCATGTATTTCTTGTATAAGGAGATTATACTTTTATCCGGTAATCTAGCATAGATTTGAGTTGTAGATAGATCGGAGTGCCCTAGTTCTTCTGAAATGAAAGAAATTTCAGCTCCTTTTGCTAATAAGTTTGTAGCAAACGTATGACGCAAACGGTGTGGATACACTCTTGTTCCAATAGTGTCACCGACAGTTTTCATATTTGTTTGTATGGCTCTAATACCGAGCCTCTTACCCGTAGAAGTAACAAACAATGATTGAGGTGAGATGTTCTTTGTTGCCTCTAAGTATTTTTCTAAGAGTAACGCTGCTTTTTCAGAAAAATGTACAAATCGTATCTTCTTTCCCTTTCCTGTTACTTTGGCTGTACGAGATTCAAGGTCAATATCTTCTCTATTTAAACTACTTACTTCTCCTACCCTACACCCCGATGATAAAATAAACTCAAATAATGTTCTTTCTCTAAGTGAAAAATTCTCTATTCCATGACGAACTTTAGCCTCTTCTCCATTAGTAAGGTAACGTGGAACAGGTTGTGGTAATCGTGGAAACCATCTAAATTTCATTGGACTGCTTTCTATATAGTCTTCCTGAATACAAAATACATAAAAAGATGAAAGGATACTAAGTCGCAAGCTCAACGTCGTTTCTTTCACATGATTTTGCTTTCTTTGATACCATTCCCAAATCTCTTCTGAGGATATATTTTTATACGACTCTGTAAAATCAGAAAAGAAATGTGTTAAAAAGCGTCTATAGACAATAATAGATCCTTTTGAGTGGTTTTTAATCTTCATATTAAGCAAAAAATCATTCACTATCTCTTCCGTTTCTTCATTAGGTAGCACTACTGCTAATTTCCAATAGGTTTCATTACTCATTACACCATTCCTCCTTATTGATAAAGATCATACTGCTTCTTTCTCGCATGTTCCATTAATCTCGTATAGATTCGTGTTGAGTTTATATTGACATGGCCTAGTAATTCTTGAATATAGGTATACGGCATTTGTTTTTCTGCTAAATGTGCAGCAAACGTATGTCTCATCGTATGTGGGACTACTCTAAAACCTAAAGCAGCTGAGTACCCTTGAAATTTCTTCTCTACGAAAATTCTACTGAGAGGGTTACCTCGTTGATTGCAAAACAGATAGTTACTTTCGATTTCTCTGTTTTCCAAATAGACTTGCAGTCGAACAGCACATTCATATGTAAACAACACAAACCTTTCTTTATTCCCTTTCCCTTTACGAATCCAAATTTGTCTAGTGTCCCATTTTATATCTTCTAGTAAAATATTTAATAACTCACTGACACGTACTCCAGTGGCATATAAAGCTTCTAACATCGCTCTATCTCGTATGTCTTGTAAAGTATACTCTTGTAATTCTGCTACTTGTCGTTTGGTTAAATAATATGGAAGGGAATCATCTTTCTTTGGAGTATGAATCGTAGAAGTAGGGTTTTTAATGAGCTTATTTTCCTCCATAAGGTATCGATAGAAGGATTTAATTGCTGATAATTTTAAATGAATAGTTCTTGGCTTTAGCCCTTTCTCTTCCAATGAAGATAACCAAGATCGGATATCAGTTGCTTTTACTTCATCAACAGGTTTCTCGCAATAAGTAAAAAACTGTTGTAAGGATATCTTGTAGCTCCTAACTGTGTCTTGACTAAAACGAGTTTCATGGTCAACAAAAAAAGCTTCTATACTAGAGTAGTCCACGTCCTTCACCCCATTTTATTTTGATACTGTGTTCTCATTTCTTCCGTTGGAATTCTTGCATATACTCTAGTTGTATTTAAATCTGCATGACCTAATTCATCTGCGATAAATTCAATACTCGCACCTCTGGCTAACATGTTTGTAGCAAATGTGTGTCTACAACAATGTGGATGAAGAGTGAAAGAAAGTTCTGCCCTTTTCCCGATCTTACGAACTACTTCATAAATACCATCCGGTTTTAATTGTTGGTTTCGTCTATTTAAAAACAAATAGTCCTCGTCTTGTATCTCTCTAGTATCCAAATATTCTTCTAATAATAGTAAACATTCTACAGAGAAGTGAACCTGCCTAATCTTCTTACCTTTTCCTACAACATCTGCAGTTCGCTTCGAAAGAACAACATCTTTTATTTTTAAGCTAGATACTTCTGCACTTCGACATCCAGAGGAGAAAAGAAACAGCAATAAGGCTCTATCACGTGTAGAGAAGGATTCAGAAGCCTTTTTAACTCTAGCAAACTCTTCTTCTGACAAGTATTTTGGTAAGGAATGAGGTATTTTCGGTTTCCATCGTTTTTTCATAACTACTCTATCCATGTATCCCTCTAGCAAGCAGAATTGAAAGAAAGATGATAATACACATAGAAACAAATCGATCGTACGTGCTTTCTTTCCCTTAGAAAATTCTTGTAGCCATTGATGTACATGTAAAGAAGTAAGCTCGTCTAAAGTTACTGTAACTTCTCGAAAAAACCGATTTAACACCCATTCATACTTTTGAAGAGTTTGTTCAGCTTTATTAGATAGTTTTAGACTTAACAAATACTCGTCTATTAATTTTTGCAGACTAGTATTCACTGTTTTATTTTCTAGATTTCCCATTCTATCACCTAACTTTGACTAGAATACTAGTATTATGGTCAACTTGACGGTATTGTATTCAGTACAAATAGTGTATATATTTCTGTAAGCCTACATCTTTCAGTAAACTATGATTCATTATTAGAGAATCAGTGATCCTCTTACAAATTTTGAATAGCGATGTTAGCTCCATTCGCTGACGGCAGTCGCATAAATATTCCTACATGAATAGTAAAAGCCCTATAACAGCATGAGAATTAGGGCTTTTTGTATCATTAACTCATACTCTAGATGTCACCATCCTTTCCCCTTATATTGAAAATTTTAGGATGTGAACTTATCCAGTATTTCTTTAAAGACCTACTGCTCTATAAAAATTTTCGCTGGTGAGTTCAATTCCTTGAACCATGTTTAGCTGGTGCCTTACGGATTGGGTAGTTGACGATGAGTGTGAGATAGGTATTGAAACAGATGAAAACTATCAAGGAAATGGATGGGCACGAAAAACAGCATTAGGAACACTAACCATCGCAAAACAAAGGGGCATCAAAAAAGTTGGTTGGCAATGCTGGTCTAACAACATTGCTTCTCAACGAACTGCTCTGTCTGTTGGTTTCAAGCCGCTTGCGGATTTCCCTGTTCTGTTTGGATGGAATCATCCTTTAAACAACCTCCTTGTCAACGGAAACCATTATATGCGTGGTGATCGTAAGTATGAGGTAGAGAAAGATTATCCCCGCGCGGCTTAGAGTTATGCCCAAACAATTGATGAAGGCTGGGACTGGAATGGTGATATGGCATTATACTGGAATGCAGCTTGTATGTTATATTTGACCGGCAAAATGGACCAATCGAGTCATTATTACAAAAAGGCTATAGAAATAGGATGGAAAGATATTCATCAACCACATTATCATGAATATGTTTATAGAGAAGAGGATAGCGATCAGATCGCACGCATACTTTCAGAGTCAGTATAAAATTAGTATTGTTATACTGCCTTATCGACTTAGCTTCTAGAATCAAAATAAACATACTGTAGCCAAAATTTCAGCAGTTTTTGTACCAATAAAAGCTAGAGCCCCAGGTAATCTAGTTGAACTAAACCGTAAGGGATCATACCTGCGAATTTTTGCAGTTAATTTAAGTTAATTGTTAAGGATAGGGGTTGCTCTTGTTAATTCAGAGCAACCTCTTTTTTCTTCTCTATTACTTCAACAATCTGGCCCTTTAATGAAACGAGGCTAATTCTTTTGAAAGAATTGCGCGTGATTATTGAAGTTGTTCAATAAAACCTTCGTTTGTTGATCAACGAGTTTATTATTCACTATGATGAATTTCAAGAAGTAACCAAAATGCAAGTCTTATTCTTTTAATTTCATTACTAATTCCACAATTCCCATTCAATTTACATTATAATCTAATATTTCTATAAATGTGATTTATGGTGATAATTAACAAAGATTAATTGTTCATTTATGTTAATATGACAATAAGGATTCAAGTAAAGCACTTAACAAGGGAAGAGAGTATATGAATTTTAATTTACATTTAAAATGTGAAGTTTGTAGTAATACAATTCGATTAAAAGTATATGCAGGATATGAACCAAAAAATAGTTTTAGCTATTCTTGTCCAGAGTGTAAAATTAGAATTACTGGTCACTTGATATGGAATGATAACCTAGAAGAAAGTTTTATTAAAGAGTTTTCTTGCATTAATGCAAAAAATACAGTGGAATTCGAAAAAGAAAGTCACGTTCTCCAAGTGGCAACAGAATTTTATACGGATAAAATTAAAAAATTTGATCCAAATGATCCGACTTTATATCTCTCTCCTTTCATGATGGAGAGTATTTCATTCGAACTTAAAAGGAGAAAACAAAGGTTTGTAAGTAATGTTACAGAAAATTTTTCTAATGATTATAAGGTTAGTAACAGATTATGGCAATTGTATAAAATGGAAAACTATAAATATCTAAACAGACAACTTCTTTCAAATAAATTTGTTGAACCTGTATTACTAGGTGAAATATTGAAGATAGATTATTCCGATAAATTGCTAGAAGTCCTTTATAAGCCATTTTTACCTTTCCTCATCGAGAGTAAAAAAATCCCTGAATTAATAAATATTAGAAATCAATTATCTTATCTAAAGAAAAATCATAGTGCAGAACTACATCAATTAAAAATAGATTTAGAAGAGTTACTAAATTATTCCGAGGCCGAGCTTATTCTTTTATTAGATAATTTTTCAAAGTACTATAGTTATATCTGGCCAATTATACTTTCTACTTCACTTAATACCGAAGATATAGATGAAATAAAAGAAAAAAAAGGCATTCTAACCACTGATTTTCAGGATTTAAAGAATTATTATGTTGAAGCATTTGAGGTTTTAGCATCGGCCCTACCAATACTATTAGGGATTCAAAATATCAAGTTTAGAAAAAGTCGAAATATATTTCATGAAAGCAATGTAAAAAAATTCAAGAATATTAATTCAATTATAGATTATCATCACAATGTTAGAAAAAAAGGTTACAAAATTCAATTCTTTGAAGAAGAAAATATGTTTTCTTCCTACGATATAACAAAAGTTTTAAATAATGAAATTAGAAATAGTATAGGTCACTATTCTTATAATGTTGAATCAGATCAACAGTTAATTCATTTTATAGATGGTAAAAAAACATGTAATTTGTACCTAATTGAATTTGCAGATTTATTATTACAAACATTTTATGCTACTTTTTTTACTTTTGAAGTAGTATTCTTTTTAAAGAATAATGTTTAGAAATTTTTGTAAAAAAATAAATGCTATAAACTATAGAATACTCAGAAATCTAATGGAGGTACAATCATGACTCATACTTCTAGTAAATTAAATGAAGCAAAATTTTTTAATAAACTCCTAAAAGATCACTATTTAAAATATCCGGACTTCAATTATTATTTAAATGCATTTTTAAGCTCATCTCGTGCTGTTACATGGGTAATGAATAGTGAGTATGACAAAACCAAAGGTTATCATGAATGGTTTGAAAATGAAAAACCAAGCGATGAAATACATGGACTATTAAAAAAAATAAATGACTTAAGAATTCAAACAAATAAAATTAAACCAGTTAGAGCAAATCCCAATGCCTTATTTACTATTGATGAAACAACAATCACTGATGAAATCAGAGAGCAATTAATAAAAATTGATAAAAAGAAAGTTTCCATTACTCTATCAGTAGCTAGCGCCGCAAGTGATGAAAAATCAAATGATGAAATTACTTTTAAAGGTAAAATCGAAAATGTCTTTAATAGTGTCGATGAGTTTCCAGATGAAAATATTTTAGAGGTCTGTGAGAAATATGTTGAAGAGCTTGAACGTGTTGTATTAGAGTGTGAGAAAAGATTTAAACATCTTTTGCCAGAAACTAAATATAAAGGACTTACTATTAATTTTACAAATGGTGATGTTTTAAAATAAGTATTTAATTATTGGATATGAGCAATATCTGCGGAAATTTTTTTAACGTTGTTATCCATAAAATACTTTATAATTTCACTGTATATTTAAAAAAGTTGTTCAACAATCTGGTCCTTTTCTGGAATAGCACCGTCGGTGTTATTGATTAAACTGAGGGGGAAACTACCTCTCCTCATATCCAACTACCGTTAAGATATGGTGGGCAGCTGTTCCTGTCCCCTCTGTCCAACAACTGCCTTCGCGGATCGGGACTCTCACCCTATAGACTCCATCCATGCCGGACACACCAAAAAAAGTGAAATCGCAGGTGCGATCTCACTTTTTTCTTGTATCAAAGCTAGTTTTGTCCCACCCTCTTTAATATCTTTGTCAATTTGCATTCGACAAAGTATGAGAAGTGACAGGCACTCCGAATTACAGGCACTCCTATTTATTTCAAGACAAGGTTTCTGTCTTCGTTATCACTAGTAATTTTTTTTTACTGTTCTAAGACATCCAATCCATATTTCGGCAAATTAATACTTCTTTAATTTTAGATAATTGATGATTCTTTCATTAGTTATATACTGACGATGTTGGCTCTTTTCGCTGGATGATGCGGTGTGGGTATCCTCCATAAAATAGTATAAACCCTAACTCCACATGGGAATTAGGGCTTACAATATGTCTCAATATAATAATATCTTTTCCATTTACATTTTATCACAAATAAATGTATAAAGAAGACCCCGTAGAAATTAATCTACGGGGTTTTTTACCACTATTTATCTACTAATCTTTCGACAAAATGTAGGAAGTGACAGGCACTCCTGATTATACACTTAGATTTAGTTAATAGTAACTTCTTTAGCTGTAGTGAAAGCTTTAGCTTTATTACTATTAGCATCATCTTTAATGTATGTTACTGATTCTTTAGATTTAACGTTATACTTTTTGCCATCTCCATTTACAACAGTTACTACTAATAGAGAAGCATCAACTGCATCTACAGCTGTAGTGTAATCCACACCTGCAACTAGTACGTTACCATTTACATCAGTAATTACTAAGTCTTGAGCAAAGAACGTTTCATTTGTTGTTGTTAAATCTTCTGTGAAGTTAATAGTGAAAGTATTGTCATCCGCCGCAACACCATCAGCAATAGCTGAAGTTCCCTCTAACTCAGGAGCACGGAAATCTGCAATTAGTCCAGAAACATCACTTGCAGCCATCTTAACTCCCGTTTCAGAAACTAAGATATCAGCAGCTACGTTAAACGCAGTTAGAATATCAGCAGTATTAGTAGCTGAAGAAGCATCAGCTCCTAACACAGTCGCTTTAATTACTGTTTCGTTACTAGAATTAATTGACCAGCTATCAATAGATGCTAATGCACCATTTGTTGTTGTGAAACCTGAAGCTAAAACTACTTTCAAAGGTTTATTAACAACGATTTCAACTGTATTAGCACCTGTTTGTTTAACTGCTGTAACAGTTGGTGCAGATTCAGTACCTACTACTCTATCATAAGCAAGTTTAGTTGTAGTGTTACCAGCCAAGTCAGCTACACGTCCAACAGTTAGCGTTCCACCTACAACAGTTTGTTGGTCAGCTTTAGGAATAGTAATCTTTACAACCTTACCAGTTGTACCAAATAACTCTAAAGTACTATTAGCTGGTAAAGCAGCTCCTGCAAGAAGATAATTAGCAGCATTTAAAACTGAGTATTGTCCAGTAGTAGACATTTTTTCAGCATATGTTACATAGATGATATCTGAATTATCAGCAGCTGATTCTTCTACAGCTGTTACAACAACATCAGTAGCATTAGCATCTGGATCAATAGGAGTCTTATCAGTAATTGTAAATGGTAATGTTACAGTTGCTAACGCATTTGCAGTAAGAGCAGTATCTTCTTGACCTTTTACTTCTACTGTATAATTACCACCAGTTAGTTTAGAATCGAAAGTTAATGTAACTTTCTTATTAACAGCATCATAACTGTTAGTAAATCCAGTAGCAACTGCTTTACCTTCAGCATCTACAACTTTAAAGTTAGTTTCATCTTCAACTTTAGAAACGTTCATAGATTCAGAGAAGTATAATTCAACAGTTTTTTCATTAGTTACTTTAACACTATCAACTGTTGGAGATGTTTTATCCGCAGTAACTGTAACAGGTAAAGTAATGTTTGACTCTAACTTGTTACCCCAAGCATCTTTAATTTCAGAACTTGCTGCTAGACCTTTATTTTTAACAACTAAATTAGTTGTACCTTCAGGAATTGGATAAGTTGTGAAAGTTAAAGTGAATGTTTTGTTATCAGTTGTTGTAACTGTGTCAGGGCTCCAAGCACTGAAAGTGTGATAGAAATAATCTTTTAAACTATTAGTTGCATCAAGAGTTACTTCTCTATCAAACGTTACTTTAACTTCAGTTTGTGAAGCTGATGTAACTGTTGCCGTAGGAATAGAAGTTTCTTTAGCGTAGTTTAATGTAAGTTCAGTCGCATCAATTTGGAAACCAGCATAATCTTTGAATCCAGCTAATGAGATAGTGTAATCTCCATTAGGTAAAGATGAAGCAGCTAGAGTAACTGTTACTACGTTAGAACCATTTAATGGTGATACTGTCGCAGCATACGTACCGTTATTTACTTTAACAGTACCTGCAGTTTTTACTGGCTCATTAAAAGTGATTTCAAACTTATTAGGTCCAACTAATTTCACAGCGCTAGCAGTAGGAACTGTGTTATCAAAAACTTTTAAATTTTCTGTATATTTAACAATTGCTTCACCTTTAGCTGATTTTACATCCTTAACAACTACTGCATAGCTGGCAGGTTGTACAGAAGATACATTAGCATCAGCGATTACAACTTTAACAGATTTTTTATCTTCAGATAAAACTACATCAGCAGCATTATTTCCACCGATAGTAAAGTTAGCTTCAACTACAGTATCAGCGTCAACTGCTTGGTTGAAGCTTACAGTAAACTCTTTAAGGTTAGTTGCACTTACCCCAGTAACCTCAGGAAGAGCACTCTCAACAGTAACTGTGATAACTAATTCTTCAGAAACGTTACCAGCAGCATCTTCTGCAAAGTAAGTTAACGTATACTCACCAGCAATTAAAGTATCGATTGCTTCAAGATCGTTACCTTCAGCGTCTGTTAGTGTGTAGAATACTTCAACTTCTTCATCAACATTGTCAGTAGCAGTTACTTCTGGAAGAGTGAACTCAGCACCGTTAGCTACAGTTAACTCAAGTTCTCCATCATAAGCTAGTACTGGAGCTTCTTCGTCCATTACTGGCTTCTCAAGAAGATCACCGAAAGCGATATCAGCTTTGTAAGCCATTAACGCTACGTGTTGACGTTGCATTTTACCATCTACTCCGAATTTACCATCGCCAGTACCTAGGATGATTTCGTGAGAAGCAAGGATATTTACAGCTTCCTCATAATAAGCACCTGCTGGTACGTCAGAGAAAGAACCTTCATAACCTTCTTTAAGCTCAAGCGCGTAAGCTTTTGCCATGATTACAGCGAAGTCTTGACGAGTTAGAACGTCGCTAGGGTTGAATTTGCCGTTGTATCCAGCAATGATTCCAGCTTCAGCAGCTGCGTTGATGTATCCAGTCCACCATTGGCCTTCTTTAACATCAGAGAACTTAGAAGCAGAAGTAGTATCTTCTTCTAAACCTAAAAGTTTAGAAACGATAACTGCAGCTTCAGCACGAGTTAAAGATCCAGTTGGATTGAAAGTTCCATCGCTGTTTCCTGTTAATACTCCTGCTTCAACTAGAGCAGAGATTTGCTCGAAGAATTGGTTGCTCTCATCTAGATCTGAGAAGTTAGCTGCGAATCCAGCTACTGGTGCTACTGCAGATGCTACCATTGCAGCAGATAATGATGTTGCTAAGAACTTACGGTGTTTTTTTGGTTGGTAAGCCATTAGTCCTGTTCCTCCCTTAATTAGGTACATTTATTCTACTATCCTAGAGAAATCATAGTATCTATTTGGAACTATGTAGCAAAAAGCGACAAATCCCTTATGTAATTACCTACTATTCTCATAGTCTAGCGAAATATAAGTTTTTGAACACTAGTTCAAAGAATAGTATAAATGACAGTAATTGGTCAGTCAACCATTATTACCAACTCTTTCATACATTTTCTTTAATTGTGTGTCCAATTCCTATAATTCCATTCTACATCTTTACAGACAAATTTCAACAGTAATATTACAGGAAAAACTATCCAATGTCTAAAAATGTTAGTTTTTCTGCTTTTCTTACTCCCACTTCAATTATCGGCAACATAACAAACATTTTTACTATATTCTTTAATATTTTGAATTATGACAACAAGTTATAATATTGTTACATAACTGTAACCTACCAGTTTCTACTTATATGGTATTCTATTTTCAGAATATATCGTCGAAAAATAGTCGATTTGAGTGGAGGAATACGAAATTGAAGAAACTTGTCACATTCGTGACTCTTTTCCTATTTTCTATCTCGTTCTATTCAGTAGGACATGCGAAAGAATCTCAGGGTGAGAGTTTAGTAGAGTATGCAAAGAAGTTTATTGGAGTACCATATGCCTTCGGAGGAACCACTCCAAGTGCATTTGATTGTTCAGGATTTATGCTATATGTATACAAAGAATTTGGTATTAGCTTACCTAGAACCTCTGCATCTCAATCTCTTGAGGGACAAGCTGTAGCAAAAAGCGATCTTCAACCTGGAGACTTAGTTTTTTTTGCAAATACATATAAATCAGGAGTTTCACACGCCGGTATATACATTGGAGATAACAAGTTTATATCTGCTACTTCCTCAAAAGGAGTAAAGATAGATTCCATCAACGATCCATATTATTGGGGAAGCCGTTACCATAGTGCTCGCCGAGTATTATCAGATGTATCATTCTCTGCATCAGATTTACCTACGTTGCCAGCCGGACAATATCATGATGTAACTTCTAAACATTGGGCATTTTCAGCTATTACTTCATTAGGTCAACAAGGTATCATTTCTGGATACGATCACAGCATCTTTGAGCCTTCAAATGATATTAAGCGTTCTGAAGTGGCAAAGATGATTGCAGACAAGTTAAATTTAAAACCTAGCTCTTCATCTCAATTTTCTGATGTACCATCAACTCATTGGGCATTTGGATACATTAACACTTTGGCTGAACAAGGCTTAATGGGTGGTTATGGAAATGATCGTTTCCTACCTAACCAAGCTATCACTCGTGGTGAAATAGCAGCGTTATTCACAAGAGTTTTTGCTTTTTCCGCTAACAATGCTGGTAAAGCAAAGAACTTTCATGACATATCAAATCATTGGGCAAAGAATTCTATTTCAGAATTAAGCTCTCACAATATTGTTACAGGATACAACGACGGAACATTTAAACCGAATAATTCTTCTACACGTGCAGAGTTCTCTGTATTCTTATATCGTGTACAATAATAGTCAACCTATTGAGAACTTCTCGGTAGGTTTTTTTAGTTCCCTTTATTAAGACGAAATGAAACAAAAAAAGTTACTCAAATACTTCCATTTGAGTAACTTTTTTCTTATTATAATAAATTTACAATCATAACAGCTAATTCCGCTCTTGTTACAAATTCATTAGGTCGGAAAGTTCCATCTTTATATCCAGTAATTATTTGTGACTTAGATAACCCTAAGACTGCAGGAGTATAGAATTTATTTGCTGGAACATCAGAAAAAGGATTTTCCTTCCCCTCTTGAATTTCATACGCATTCTTTAAAACGGTAGCAACTTCCCCTCGTGTCATGGGCAATCCTGGCCTAAATGTTCCATCTGGGTATCCATATAACCAAAGACGATTAGTCCCTTCTCGAATATAACCAGAAGCAAAGTGATCATTTGGGACATCTTTATAAACAGTCGCTGTTTGTGGTGTATTTAACCCTAAAGCTCGTCCTATCATCGCAACAGCTTCCGCTCGAGTTACTGCTTGATCAGGTCTAACCATTTTATCCTTATATCCAAATAGAATTTGCATTTCTATCAATTGACGAACGGAAGATTCATACCAACTTCCCTTCACAATATCCGAATAAGGTTCATTAGGCATTGGCGACTGTTTGATTGGCGCTTTCACTAAACCAAAACCGTACTCTCGATCCTTTCCTGCAGGTCCTAAATCATACGCATTCTTACGCATTAAAGCTCTTATTTCCTTGTTTGATAATTCAGGATATGCTTCCTTGTATAGTGCAGCTGTTGCTGCCAAGAAAGGAGAAGCCATGGAAGTTCCGGTAGAATAGCCGTAATCATCATTTTTATCTGTAAGTGAATCTTGAGTCGTACTATAAATGCCATCTCCTGGAGCTACAAATTCAAGATTTTCACCAAAGTAAGAAAACACCGATCTACTTTGATCTCTTCCTATTGAGCCTACTGCTATTACTTCTGGATAACGTGCAGGATATAAAACTTCTGTATTAGATGGCAAACTTGAGGAACTGTTACCAGATGCTGCAACAACTATCATTCCTTGCTCATATGCTTTTTCAATTATTTCTCTTAATGCACTAGATCCTTGAGAAGTTGTAACACTTAAATTAATTATATCTAACCCTTGTTTGATGGCCCAGTCAACACCAGCCACGATATCAGATTGATTACCATATCCATTACTCGCTAGTGATCGAATAGCAAACAATTCAACATCTGGTGCTATTCCAACAACGCCTATTGTATTATCCAGTGCTGCAATAATACCAGCAACATGTGTACCGTGCCCATTTGGATCATCATAGGAATTAACACCTTCAATAAAGCTAATCCCTCCAGCAATTTTTAAGTCTGGATGATTTTTATTTATTCCTGTATCAATTACCCCTACTTTGACACCTGCTCCAGTATATCGTTTTCCTTTATCTACGTTATGTTGTGATTGAACTACTGTGTAACCCCAATCTTTCTGTTGCGCAGTTAATTGGACAGTTGTATCTTCCTCTATCCATTTAATAAATGCATCATTCTCTAATGTTACTTTTTGTTCTGCTGTTACTTCTGCAGTGGCTACTGAAATACTATCAAATTCATGAATAACCTTAATCCCTTTTTCAGAGAGGTACGAAGCTGTAACAGACTCTTGAAAAGCTACGTTAATACGAATGGTCTCTTCTCCTTTTGCAGTAGGCACCAATCCTAACCCTATAAGCAACAGAAGAGTTGCGGTTGTCATCCATTTTTTCATTGTGAATGCTCCTTTAAGCTTCTTTCTGAAAGACTCTAACACTATTCATTATAAAGAAAACGGACTATGAAGTCCGTTTTCTCACATTATTTTAATTTCCAATTATAGTAATCTTCAATTCCACCAGCAATTGCTTCTGCAGCCGCATTACGATATGCTTGCGAAGCTAGTTTTTGGGCATCATTAACATTAGAAATAAACGCCAGCTCTACTAGTGCAGCTGGTACTGGGATTGTGCTAATAACTCGGAAATTAGCGTCTTTTACTCCACGGTCGTTTGTCTTTAATGCTTTAACTAATCTCGTTTGAATAAACGTAGCTAATTGCTTACTGTCCTCAGCTCTTTGAGAAAGTGCAGCAGCAGAATAATAAGTTTCAGTTCCATTTGCAGATGAGTTAGTAAAACTGTTTGCATGAATACTAACAAACGTATCTACTTTGGCATTAACTGCTTTTTTCACACGGTCATCTAATGAAACAAACGTATTATCCGGTCTGGTTAAGTAGACCTTAATACCTTTTTTCTCTAGTATCGCTTGAACTTTCTTCGTTACGTCCAAAACTATTTCAGATTCGTGAAGGTTGTTTCCAACCGCCCCAGGGTCTGTTCCACCGTGTCCAGCGTCTAAAGCTATGTATCTAGATATTTCAGGATTCGATGGTTGAGAAACCGGTGCTAAATAAGATGTGGAAACATATCCCGTTAACGTACCTAAACTAATGTATGCCCAACTTCCTTCTACCTTTAACACTTGAACACTCGTTCCCATCAGTAGTTTCCCAACAATATCATAACTTGTACTCGGCCCACTTCTTACATTTAATACATCAGCCGTTACTGTCCTTGTTTCAGATGCAATCTCTGGTACTGCTACTCGAAACGAATCATTTAAGGCTCTTGCTACAAATAAGGCGAATTCTTCTCTTGTTACGTAGTTATCAGGTCTAAATGTTAAATCTGGATAACCGACTGTTATTCCGTTACCTAATAGTTTTGCCACAGAGGACTCCCACATACTTCCTTTAGGTACATCCTTAAACATGACAGATATTGATCTAGATAAACTAGGGTATGCTCGAGTTAGAAGAGCTGCCATCTCACCACGAGTAATTTGTTTGTAAGGGCGATATGTTCCGTCATTATATCCACCAATCACCTTAGCTTCCGCTGCTTGTGCAATATAACCGGACGCAAAGTACGATACAGGCACATCTGGGAAGGTAGTCTTTCTTTTATCAGAAGAGTATCCCAATGAATTCCCAATCAATGTAGCAGCTTCTCCCCTTGTTACATATTGAGATGGTCTAAATGTATTATCTGGATAACCAGTGATAATCGAACGAGTCAATAAATAATCAATTTCCTTCTTTGAACGTGTTGGAATGTCTGTTAACAATGGGGCATTCGCAACTTCCGTGACAGTATTATCATTGGCGTGAACTTCTACTAGATTCCCATTATACGAAGCTAGCGTCAAAGTTAGTGCCAACCCAGCGACAAGCGTCCTCGACATTTTTTTCATGTTTACGTTTTAATCCTCCTGGGTAAAGTAGTATTTTGTCACATTGTACCATAGTTTGATGAAAAATTTACCTCCCATTTTGAAAGTTCTAACTTTCGACTCATAAAATTCTTATTAACTAGAAATAGAAATTTTTTCTAAATCCTTACACCTGTCTGTTCATTTATTTTGTATACTAATGATAGTTTGATATATTAGGAGGAATATGATTGAAAAAGAAACTATTAATTAGTTTTTTCTCTTTAACGTTGTGGTTTTTACTGTTTAATGAGGAAGATATAAAAGCATCTGGAATAGTTAACCCTGACCAAATGTACACGTACGAACAAATGGAGAAAGATCTACACAAGTTGGTAGAACGATATCCCAACTTGATGGAGTTGCATGTTATAGGAGAGAGTGTTTATAAACGAAAGCTTTACGCAATAAGTGTCGGGAAAGGGACACCAACTATTTTTGTTAATGGCTCTCACCATGCGAGAGAGTGGATGACAACTACGTTAAATATGTACTACATAGAAAAATACGCCGAAACATATTATGGAAAACAGTATTTAGATAAATACAACATCCGTCAACTATTAAATGACACCACTATATGGTTTGTTCCAATGGTAAATCCGGACGGAGTAACCTTACAACAAAAAGGGTTATCAGCTTTCCCAAGTACTAGCCATGCTTCCTTAAAACAAATTAACAATGGAAGTACTAACTTTACTAGTTGGAAAGCAAATGGACGTGGTGTTGATCTCAACAGACAATACGATGCACTTTGGAGTGCCATACCTGCTAATCCTGGGAAACCATCTTATATGAACTACAAAGGACCAGCTCCGTATAGTGAGCCAGAAGCGCAAGCTATCCGTGATTTTACAATTAAAATTGACCCAGAAGTAGCTATCGCATACCACAGTTCTGGGAAAATCATCTATTGGAATTTCCTTCAAACAGGTAGTATTTACAGCCGTGATCATGTTTACGCTAACCAAATGGCATCATTAACTGGCTATAACCTTGTATATCCTAAAAGAATTACTTCTGGAGGTGGATATACAGATTGGTTCGTGTCTCACTTTAAACGACCAGGTTATACACCGGAAATCGGTAACTACCCTGGACAACGCCATCTACCGCTAAGTGAATTTACAACTGTATGGAAAGAAAATCGCTTAGTGCCCGCTCATGCTGCCACAATGGCAATTGACTTATACAAAAAACGTTTTGGACTACTTGGGTTACCTATCCCTCTAATTAAAGATGGTGAGCCTGTTACAACTGATGTACCAGCACAAATAATTAACGGAAAAACGTTTGTACCTCTTAGATTCTTCTCAGAACAAATGGGAGCTACTATTAAATGGGAGCAAACAAAGAAAAGAGTTACATTAATCAGAGATAAAACGCAATTAATTTTATCTGTTGGAAATAAGCACGGAGCAATTAATGGAACAGCGAAGATTTGGGGTGAGGCTCCTGTAGAAGTAAACGGAAGAGTACTAGTACCAATACGTACAATATCTGAATCTTTCGGGGTAACCATTTTTTGGGATGCAAAAACAAATACAGTTCATTTCTAATTTAAACCTAGTTTATCTTAATTTTATATAATAATAGAAGAAAGCCATCTGAAATAATTCAGATGGCTTATTTTTTAAACTACTATTTAACAAATACACGCAATTGATATGGTAATGCAGAACCTTGACCCAATGCGTCTTTCACCTTAACAACATAAGTACCTTTCTCCAAATTAACGTGAAGGACTTCATCATCGTTCATCGGATAGTAATCTGCTGTTTTTAGCAATTTACCATCTTTATACAATTCAATAACTCCATCAATCCCAACAGGAGCATCCAATCTTACAATACCTTCTGCGTGTTTATCTAAAGTAAATGTATACCAATCAGCATCTGGTTGACCTTCAACGGCAGTTAAATAACCATCCGCTTTCCATAATTGACTGTAAACCTTTGTCATTGATAAAGGCTTTGCATCCTTAATGGACCTACCTGTATTCTCTGCATCTTCGTCTTTCATAAGTGCAGGAGAAATCTCTAAGTCATAAGGAACTACCGAGAATCTTGTATTTGAATCAAAGAAGTTAAATACCTCTACAAAGTAGCTAGCACCTTCTTTTGCTTTAAAGGAACCATAAGAGTAGCCTTCATATATACCCTTATCAAACAAAATTGCAGACTCATACTCTTCTGGATCTAGTTGCTTATTCTTATTTACGTCCTCAATAACACCTGCAACTGCGTAATAAGGTGATAAAATTTCTTTCGGGTACAATTTTTTCATTTCGTTTGTTACTTCTTGACGCTTTAAAGAGAACCCATAAATATCTGCTTTTGTATTTTCTAAATAATAAATATCATTGTCATTATTTGTTGAGAATAGGCCAGTTACTTTGCCATCTTTTAAAGGAGTTGCTTCTTCAAACGAATTGTTCGGCTCCCATTCTTCACGAGGTAAAGGACCTTTTTCTGATTTTGAAATACTGTATGATCCCTCTTCTAATTTTGGCTGGTAATAGCTATTCATTACATTCAAGAAATACTCTTTACCTTCTTCAACCGATAAATACATCTTTTCTTTCATTGTAAGAGAAGTCCAACCCCAGTGAACATTATCTCCTAAATAACGAAAATCTTCACGCGTCACTTCTTCTTCATTTTCATCCATGTACGTATATTCTCCCAATTCATATACCTCTACAAGGGGAACAAAAGTACCTTTAGCCAAGTCTAACTCCAAAAGACCAGTTTCTTTAGCAGTGAATTTGAACCAATCATTATCATAGAGATTTTGTAAGAAAGCCGTATCTACTTCTTCTAAAGATAACGCATTGTTTTTAATTACATGTACGTAGTCCATTTCTTCTGAAGAGTCCTCCTGAGGCATTTCTGGATTCATCATTTCATCTAAAGCTTGTGGTAATCCATCTTCATCTTCAGGAAGACTTATCTCTTTCATAGACAAAGAATAAGGTTTTAATGATTCCGTATGCGCACCATTAAAGTCCATCATAAAGAAGTATGGATCAAAGAAGAAATCATAGAATCCACCAAAAAACTCCGATTTATTTGTTACTTTTAGATAATATTCCATTCCAGGCATAGCTTCAAATACTAAACTTTCTTCTGTATCTACTCCTCCACCTGATGAAAATTCCATAGGGTAAACAGGTTCCTCAGAAGTTAGTGATACAGAAGCAGCCTCCATAGTTTCTTCAGTTATTTCTCCTTCTGGAAATAAAGAGAACTTATCATAAATTGCAAAGGAAGTATCTACACCCGGGATAGCACTTAAAGAAATCTTAAGTGTAGTAGGTTCATCGACAGTAAATGTGTAGAAGTCCTCATCAGCTTGATCTTCTATTCCTGTAAATAACGTTTCTGTTTCAATGTTAAAAGGCAAAGCTGTTACAGCGTATGGTTTTTCTAAGGTCAATTTATCTTCAGGTAACGTTTCTGGTACATACAAAGTTAATGAAGCTTCGGATTCATTACGTGCTTTATTTGCATAGTGTCCATAGGTATCCTTCATTCCTACTAATAAAGTAGTATCTTTATCTGCTTTCAACAGAATAGATTCATTTTTACCTTGACGAGTTCCATTTACTGTTTGTAAATCTCCATCTTCCCATTTATATAGTAGAGAGTAATCGAATGCATCAGAACCTTTTAACGTTAATTCAATAGTCTCACCTTTTTTTAACGAAACTTTTGCCCAATGTTCTTCATTTGGCTTTGTAAATCGCTCTGTCCATACTTCTTTTCCATCAACAGTTAACTCAGAAGCATTTTTTATAAAATCTTCAGAACTTAACGGATTTTTAATGTGGTCAGGAACATACGCACGATTATATTTAAGAGCAGCTACTGGGTTTATTAATCCATACGCAAATTCATTATCAAATCCTGTTGGCCCTAAATCGTCTGTTGTTTGTTTTAAAATGTAATCCACTTCAGCTGGAGACATATCTGGGTACTTTGATAGTAGTAATGACGCCACTCCCGCCACAATTGGAGACGCCATCGAAGTACCAGTTAGTTTTTGAAAACTAGATTTCTTTTCATAATCATAAATGGGAGCATATACATCCTCTCCATACGCTACTAAATCGACTGACGGTCCACGTGAAGAAGTCTCAGATAGTTCTTTTTTACTATTAACATTTCCTACAGAAATAACCCCTTCATACGATGCAGGATAGTTAGCGTGCTCATCAAAACCATTGCCAGCTGCTGCTACCACTGTGATACCAGCATCAACTGCTTTTTGAACTGCATCTTTTAATACGGTAGATGGAAAATACCCACCTAAACTCATATTGATAACATCAACATCTTTTTCAATTGCATGTAGGATCCCTTCCGCAATGATGTAATCCGAAGTTCCCCAAGAACGATCAAATACATCAATCGGAACTATTTCCACATTAGGATTTATCCCGTATCCCCCTACACCATTACCTTTTTCCGCACCAATAATCCCTGCAACATGAGTACCATGATAATCCGGTGTTGGAGAACTAACTGGGTTAATAGCGTTATATCCGTTTAGTAATTTATCTTTTAACTCAGGATGATTAGTATCGATACCTTGGTCAATAACACCTACACGAATTTTTTTATCGCCAGCTAATTTTTGCGCTTCTAGAATATTTAACATTTCTAAGTGATAGATTTCCGTAGCTTTCGGATCACCATAACTGGCAGGTTGGTACATTGCACTAGGCTGGATACTTTTTATCTTCGGTAAATTAGTTAAGAAACGTAGCGCTTTCGTTGCATCTTCTTTTTTTGATAGTTTTACTGTAATAGATTTAAGTTGAGGAAGGTGTCTTACAACTTTTAATCCTACTCTATTTAGTTCAGATGTAGACAAAGGCTTATCATATTGAATGACAAGAGTGTCTTCACTCACTAATTTATGCTTTTCTTGATCCATCATCTTTTGTAACTGTGAGTTATTAATTGAAATAGCAGCCGTTCTAATAGGTGATTCAGATTTCCCCTCTGCACTTATGTATGTTCCTAATGGTGATGTGAGAATTGCGAGCCCTGACGTTACAGCCAAAACCTTTTTTGATAGCTTTTTCATGTCTCGTTCCCCTTTTCTCTCTTAATATACTTTTTACCTAATATACTTTACCATAAATACCAATTAATAGAAATATATACATCTATCTTTAGACTAACTCTCTTTAAATCACCTCCTAAAAAGAAACAATACTTTCTACTCAAGGAATATTTTCATATAAAAAGTATTTTTGCATAGATTAACCAGTGAAAATTATGGTAATATTAGAGCATAAGTGAAAACTTAAAGCCTTCATGTCCTGGCTTCCTCTTAACCATATATATGTAAATCGTGTTTTCGGTTGGGCATGATTTACTTTCGAGTAAGAGGTAGAACAAGCGGTGTGGTCTCCTGATAAAATGCAGGAGATCTTTTTTTAATTAGTCTCTATATCAGACGTATATTTATGGAAAAAGTTTCATCATAATATAATATTTACAATTTATTTTCAAAATAATAGTAGATACCTCATAGGAATCTACTATTTTAGAGCACTTATAATATCTGTCTCACTACCCATAACAATGACTACACGACGATTAGGATCGAGCCTTTTTAACAAATCCACCACGTTTTTTTCTTCTAATGCTACACACCCTATCGTAGAACTATTTTCATCTCTCCAAACGTGTAGAAAAATGGCACTTCCTCCGTTTGGTATTACTGGATTACGGTTATGATTGATGACCAAAGCATATTTATAAAGAGGATGATTCATCCTCTCAAAGGATTTCCATTTTTTATGAGGATCACCGGATTCATACATCCATTGGTTGTAATCAGAGGAGACAGGATCATCAATCCAGTAATCATTCTTTCCAACCTTCGTATATGTCCAAGTCATGGTAGATGGTTTCTCCGCATATCCAAAGGCCATTCCAATCGAGTATTTCCCTATTGGAGTTTTAGTATCTCCCTCCTTCTTTGAAGGTGTAAAACCCCCTTTACCAATAACTCCTTGATAGGACACTTTACCTATCCAGTGACTTCGTTCTTTTTCATACAAAGACACAATCGCTTTAAAATTTTCTGCTGGGCCAGTATTCCTAACTACAATTACTTGTTCAATATCCTTAGAGGTATAGAGTACTTTGTACAAAGAGCTTTTATAGGAAGCAGATACTTCTAGGCTTATAGAAAAGAACATTACTAGCAACATAGGTATAACTTTATGAATTAATTTCATCAGCTGCTCTCCCCACCCTTTTATTTGTTATTAAAAACTCCTCTATACTTCAATAGTGTATAGAGGAGTTATGTTGATTAGTTCATAAATTTAATTTTTTGTAACATCAAGTCTAACATTCTAGCCATTTGATCACGAGTCGTGTTTGCACGAGGAGATAGTGTATTATCTGCATATCCAGTAATAATACCAGATTGAACAAGTAATTCCATTTCTTCTAGATGAACAGTTGGAATATTTGCAAAATCCTTATAGTCTTCTAGTTTCTTTGTTTCATCTATTTCCAATTCTGCTCCGACAAAATCAATTGCTCTTGCCATCATAAGAACAGCTTCTGTACGGGTAATCTTTGCGTTTGGATCAAACACATTATTTCCACGACCAAAAATAATTCCAGCTTCTACAGCAGCGTTGATTTCACCATTTTTATTAATCAATAACGTTTTAGGTACGTCCGCAAACGTTTTACCTGCTGGTGTATCTACTAGACCTAAACTACGAGAGATTAGTGCAGCAAACTCAGCACGTGTCATCTCATCTTTAGGAGCGTATGCCGTAGTACTCTTTCCTTTTATGATCTGTTTCGAAGCTAATTTCTCAATGTGCTCTTCTGCCCAGTTTGCACCATCGTTCACATCTGCAAACGTAACATTTTCACTAATTAACGTATACTTAGAGTTTGTAAGAGATAAAATCGTCACTACATTTTCTTTGTTAATATATGTTGGAATCGGCGTTAAACTGCCATCTTCATTGATCCGAACAGCCGTAGCTTTTGTCACATCTAGTGTTGCAGTAGGAGTAATTGTTCTAGCTACGTAAGAAGAGAACTTCTCTTTTACAATCGAAATTGTTTTGCCATTAGCAGAAGCAGTTACTTCAAACTCAATAACAGGTCCTACTACATTATTTTTCTCTAAAGCTCCCGTCGTATCTTCCACTTCTTTAATCACGAAATTAATAGAAACCTTCGAAACTGCCACTCCTAACTCACGAGCTAGTGAAGATAAGCCAACTTCTTTAACAGGTAAAGAATAACTTCCGCTGTCTGTTTCTACTACTAATGCTGCCTCTGGATTGTTTGCAATTAAAGCAGCTACAATTGATTGAGGAACAGTAACTTCTGCTTCTTTTCCAGTTTGCTTGATTGCGATTTTTTCTACTTTATCTGTACCTTTAAGGGATTCCACGATTTTGTCAGCCTGTTTTGCGATATCCTCAGCTTCTACTTTTACTTCGCCTTCTTCTACTCCAATTTCTACTGGAATTTCAGGGTCTGTTGGGTCTTCAGGATCTATAGGGTCGACTGGTGGAGGTGTCACGTTACCAGAGCCGTCGCCTGGGTTATTATTATTCCCGCCTTGATCTTCTTCCTCATCTTCAGGGTTATTAATATAGTCTGCTAATTGCTTATCAAAGTTACTAATACCAACAATAACTGATTGTGAAGCATTTCTAAATGAGTTTTTAAGTTCGACGTTTTCATCTAATAATTCTTCTAATTTAAAAGCGAGTTCTAAATCAGAAATTAAATTATTTGTCAATGTAGTATATATCGTATTGAATTTCGAACTTTCTGCCGACGGGAAAGCCATACTATCTAAAACGTATATAAGCATAGCCCTATGTGATAGATCTCTGTCTACATTATCTTCAAAATACGAGTAGGATTCGCCTAAAACTGCAGCAGAATAATCTATCAAGTCTTGTCCACTAATAGCCCCACCAAAAACTTCATTAAGTTTACCTTCTTCAATATTTTTAAATCCATCTATTTGTTCTTCAAAATTAAGTGAAGTACTTCCTAGAATTAATGTAATTAGTTCTGAGATAACTAATTTAGTTGCTTCCTTTTTTTCTTGGTCAGAACTGTTAACAATTTCATTTAAGAACTCATCATAGCCTACACTGTTTTGAAAAGTATTTAAGGTTGTTTTCAAATGACTGACGTGCTCTTTTTGTTCTGTAGTTAAACTATCATGTAAATCACTTAGATATGCTGTGATTACTTCCTCAGTGTAGTCTGATGTAGCAGCTTTTACTTTACTTTCTACAACAAAGCCAGCCGCAGCAGAAGATACCGCTAAAGTTGTAACCATTGCCAATTTTGCATATTTACCAGCTAATGATTTCTTTGTCATTCTGCACCTCTTCTTCCAATGTGTTAGACTTTTTTCCTATTGTATCTAGGTTATAAATGCCGTTATTTTTTCCAACTCTTTACTATAATACTGATTATAGCACTTTTTTTCAATCGAAAATTGGAAATTTACTATTTTGTTACCAATTTATAATAGTATTTACATATATATGATTCTTTCGAATACCAAACTATGATAATATATAGGAAATTATGTGAAATATGGAGGTACCTTGATGAAAAAATGGTTAAAGGTAATTCTTCTAGTTGCCTTAATTGCAGTTGTTGGAGCAGGTAGCTGGATTTATTATATTTTAGAAGTAAAAGAGTATGAAGTTGCCGATGTGAAAGTGGCAGAAATTACTGAAGAAGCGTATGACATAGTACTTCCTTCCCCAATTGGAGAAGAAACAGAGGAGACAAATGATCAAAGTAGTATATCTGTTTCCGGAAATACGAGTACTGTTTCGGGCGAAGGAACTGATACCACTTCAGCTTTATCCAGTAGTACTTCAAATAATTCAGCAGAAACTAATGGAAGTGAAGGAACATCAGATGATAATGAGGGTTCACAAACTGAATCTAGTACAGATAACTCTGATTCTGAAAGCTCTATCCAAGAAGATGGTGAGGATAACGAAGAGACCGACCCTGAAGTTACGGTTGCTTTCATAAAAAATCGTTATGCACCTTCTTTTGAGAATCTTCAAGCTCAAGCTAACGAAAAAATTGACGGTATTGTTGGACGAGCCTTCGATGAATATAAAGAAAAGAAGGCTAGCGGAGAATCTATCTCTTATAGTTACTTTTACAGCAAGTATAAAGGTGCCGCAGATAACTTAGAAGCTAATACGGATAGTGCCTTCCAGGTAATCTATGGAGCCTTGCAATCGGAGTTAAAACAATATGGGTTTTCTCCAAGTCATGCGGAAGAATTTAAAGAACAATATGAGACTGCAAAAAGCGCGCGACAGTCAGCACTTCTGTCAAAAGCTCGCGAGGCACTTTAAAACTCCAATTGTTTCTGGAGTTTTTTTATTGGTGATGAATAGGTAGGGCTCCTTTTATCCCCTTCGCAAATACTTCTTCGTTCGGGCAGTGACACGATTCTTGTCTTACCAATCCATGCGATGCCTGCTAAAACTACTGGCTTCTTCTTTCACTACCTCTCTCAGTTTTTTGACCATAACTTCCATAATAAAGTAGATCCTCAACACCATTTACCGCCTAGGTGTGTTCCTATCACTCTTTATCATAGAAAAAAAACAAGCAGCACTAAGCTGCTTGCTCCCCTACTCCTTATTACTCATCCTCTGATACAAGTAAGAAATCCCAATCAACGCGATTCCATACAGGAAGTAAGCAAAGATCTTACTTAACTCACTCAGGAAAGTTAAATCTACCAAAATCAATTTACCTGTCGACAGCAACGTCACCGCCAACCCAACTCGTCGCAAGTAGACGTGCCCTTTTCGGAATCCATATAATAAATAGCCAATCGCTAATACCAGATATACGGAGCTCAAAACAAAGCTGACATCCCCTAACTGGAATTGCTGCGTCACGATTGCCCCTACCACCACTAGCATATAGGCAGCCAAGATTAGTACGTACCACTCGCCATATCCATTGATGCGAACCATTTTAGCACGTAACAGATCTTTACCAAGCATAAATGTAATGGCGTTTAGTCCTAACAATAGGACAATGGCTAAATAGTTAGCTAAATTATTTTCTCCCCACGTGCTCTCTAGCGTTGGCATGCCAAGTGTTGTCGCCAAACTTCCCACAGTTGCTAAGACAAACAATCCTAGTGAAATGTAGTGAACATTTCGATCATACAGTTTCGGCAGCTTTGGCACTACGTATGACACCCCAAGCGTTAAGAAAATCAACAACATCACGCGGAAGAATTCATACTGCGTTAACGTTGTTGGTACAATTTTAATGAAATAGCGATTTGCTTCGTATACGACGAAGAACCACATGTTAACTAATGCCACATATTTCAACCCTCTGATAAACACATCTAAACGTGCGAAAATCCACTCTGTTTGCGGAGCTCTTTCCATCTCTAATAGATACCAGTACACGATGAATAGTAGACTAGCCGTCGGAACGAAGTAGTCTAATGTAGAGATTCTTGATTCCACTAACAAAGGACTAATCATCACTTTAATGCCAAACACGACCAGGCTTAACGCGTAAATAATCCAACCTGCACGCTCTAATAAGCGAACTTTTTCTCTTAGACTATAAACGATTAGCGCAACTGCTTGAATCGTCCAGCCAATCGCCAGCCAATCTTGATTAAATTGGAATGGAACGAACAAAGCAAAGAACGTTACCGACACCGATTGGAATAAGACGATGGCGGATTTGTCTTCTGTCAGTCGTTGTTTTGTATACCAACCCAAGCCAAAATATAAAGCGGCGAAACCTAACGCAACAATCCCTCTGAAATCTAGTAAGCCCACTTCAGCAATTAAAGTATAGACTACCATGCTGTTCACTAACGTATTGGCACCAAGAAGTAGCAAGTCCACCCACCAAACTTTTTGACGATAGCGGAATGCGTAAGCTAATGTGACGACTAAGTATAATGCGAACGTCGCGATGCTATATAGAACGTCCATCCATGCATTTTCACTAATATTGATCAGTACCAGCATCGATGGAATATGGAATAAAAAGCTTACATAATAAATGAGACTCCAACGGCGCTGGAACGAAATGGCCATCACGGTTCCGTTTAATAACAAGAGATAGGCCATTGCGATGTATACGCTGGTCCCTTCAAGTCCGAAGAACCCAATGTAGGAATACAAGGGAATATATCCTCCGACTAATCCAAGCGATCCGATCGTTTTCGAATTATATCGCAGGGATAAAAAGATTGCCCCCGCTGTAATGAATATTGATAATGCTAACGCAACTGTTAATGATAAAATATCTAATAAGAAGTAACTGAAGAACGTTGCCCCGTATAAGACACCAATTCCCCCACCAACTAAACCATAAGCAAACACTTCTCTCTTTTTACGATAGAACCATTCTCCTGCTACTAACATGGCAGCACCTAAAATAAAGAATGAGATTCCACGAACGGTTGGCGAGAACCACGATACATAAGAATATCTTGCAGCCGCAGCTACGCCTAATATAATAAGAAGAATTCCGATTTTATTAATCCAATTCAAGCCGATTTTAAGTTCGAGCTGGTTTTCTTTCACCCGGTGTTGAATCGTTGCGTCATCTACACCTTCCGCTTCCAGTACTTGATACCCAGCATTCGTCTCTTGTCGAAGTGCTTCCTCTTGCACTTTCATTTCCTCTCGATGTGCAGCAATTCTGTCTTTCAATTCTAAAGAGAAATTAGTAATCTTGGCACGAAAATCGCTGGCAAAACCACCTAGCTCTTCGTTAGAAAGTCTTTGTAGCTCCTCTAACTTCCGTTTTGTTGCTTGTTCAAGAGCAGCTAATCGATTTCCTTTTCCGTCTCTAGCAAAATAAGAATCTACTTTTCTTTTAGAAAGTCGAATAATCTGTAGCTTTTCATCAACCAATTGCTCCTGCAAGGCTAACTTTGTCTTTCGGTGCTCCTCTTGCAAGCGCTCATATTTTGTTGTTGTCTCACGTAACTCTTTTTTCATTGTCTGAAGTTGTTGTTTTAATTCTTCATTTTCTTTTAAATCATCTCGTGCTTCCAATTCCTTTTGCAGTGCTTTCAGTTCTGCTGCAAATGCCTCTTGCTGCTCTGAAAGCTTACCGAGATGATTTTTCCACGGTGAGTTGGCCATAGGAGCCACCTTTCTTTTCTAAATATTTACATAATCATACCATATTACGACATTGATTAGTAGTAGGTGATAATTATAGCTACTAGTTTAGTTTATACCTGGCACGCTTATCCTATGATAGGCTGTCACAGAATTAAAGGAGACTCAGTTAAAAGCAGGCCACATCACGTGGCCCTACTTGTGTTATTACAGGTCACGTAACAAAAAATCGCCCAAGAGTTTTACTCCTGAACGATTTCAATTAATGCCATTTCCAACAAAATTGACATAGATAATCTTTTTCTTCCTTTTGGAAATACGATTACCACAGCATCATCTTCTAAAGATTGTATTTCTCCATGGCCGAAAACCTTATGTCGTATGGTCATCCCCGCTTCCAGTTCCTCCGCTTGTCGCACTGCATTTGGGTTAAACACTGGCTTTACAACTTTGGCACGACGTTGTTTTTGCTCTTCTGGCACTTCTCTCGGTGGATGAATGATATGCTCCACGTTTTGTACAAACTCAGACTTTTTCGTTTCTTTTCCGTCTTTTTTTGCGTAGGATAGCAAGGTTAACTCCCGTCTGGCACGCGTCATACCTACATAAAAAAGACGTACCTCTTCTTCCATATTAGTAACTTTCCCTTGATTCGTCGCCGGAATGACCGATTGAATCAGATCCACCATGTATACTCTGTCGAACTCCAGACCTTTGGCACTATGGAAAGTCGACAACGTAACCGCGTTTTCCTCACGTTTCCACTTAGCACTTCGCAACTCTTCATCTAAATGCTTTAAATGGTTGGCGAAGTCTGGAATACTCGCAATGTCACCCGCAATATCTTCAAGCGTTTGTAAGATGGAGAGTAAGTGATCCATCTGGAATCCAAGTCTTGCACACATATTCTCCAGCGCTTTCTCATACCCCAATTCCAAGCGAATGCGTTGAATCGCTGTCTTTGGTCTCAACTCCCGCAAACCTTGCAGCGTCTTCTTCACTTCTGGAATTAATCGTTGCTGATAATCTTTTAGGGCTATATTTTGTAAAAGAAGATCAAAAACATTGCCCTGTAAAGGTAGTGAATGCAACTCTTTCATTTGGGCTTTGGTAATGTAGCCTAGCAACTTCGTGTGTACTTTTTCGAGAAGATCCACACGGTGATCCGCATACGCTAGCCTCATGATATTTACAATATCCTGCACCACCCAGTGGGAGAAAAAGCGTAAATCGGCATCTTTCATGAAGAATGGAATACCAGCTTTATCAAGTAGATGGATAATAGGTAGTGCTGAAAAATTATTTCGGAAGAGTACGGCCACTTCCTTTAAATCTGGAGCTTGCTGTATTTCTTGAACGACAAAAGCCGCTTGCTCTGCGTGGTCTAATAAGTGTTTAAACGCTATCGGCTTAAAGGTGCCGTTCTCTGTAAACATCTTCTTCGGATACCGCTCTTGGTTTCGTTGGATAAATTGATTCGACACAGAGACGATATCTTGCGTTGATCGATAATTTTGTTCCATATAAAGAATCATGGCATCTTTATAGACATCTCGAAATGTCATCAGATAAGCTGGATCTGCACCTCTCCAAGAATAGATACTTTGATCATCATCCGCTACCACACAGATATTTTGATGAGGCTTCACCAACTTTTCTATAATTTGATGTTGGACAAGCGACGTATCTTGACTCTCATCGGTTAAGACATAGTCGTATCGATTTTGATACTGCTGTAGTAACTCTTTGTCATACGCCAACGCTTCATTCGCAATGAGTAACATATCGTCAAAGTCGATATATCGTTTGGAGAAATGGGCTCTCTTCTTCTCTTCATACTTTTCTAAAATATCAGCTGCCCGTGGCACGTCACATGACACAGTTCGCCACTCTTCCTTAGGGATAAGACGGTTCTTTACAAAACTAATGTACGTAGCAAGCTTTTCATATTCATCGTCTTGAAGAGGTTCTTTCATGATTCCTTGATAAATATCCTTAATAATCCCTTTTTTATGAATGTCGTCTTGATTCTTTACACCTTCAATTAATTGAAATTGCATCTGCGTTTTAAAAAAATGGTGACGAACGACTTCAAAAGCTAAGCTGTGAATAGTCGAAAAATCCACTGGGGGTAACTTTGGAAAGAAGCGCTCGAACCGCTCTGTCATGTCTTGAGCGGAAGCTTTACTGAAGGTCACAGCTTTTATACGACTTGGATTTACACTTTTTTCTTCTATTAAATAGCCGATTCTCATAATCAGCGTGGTAGTTTTACCAGAACCTGGTGAAGCAAGCAGCAGCATTGGTCCTTCCGTTTCTTGGACCGCTTGTTGCTGTACTTCATTTAAGCGAACGCCCAGCTCCTCCGCTTTCCTTTGTAAAAATGTTGGCATACGAACTCCTCTTTGCATACGTTATGATGGTATAAGCATATCATCTTTACTTTTCAAATGACACGTAGTATGATTTTCCTGATAACAGATTTTAATGAGTAACCAATATAACTTTTAGAGGTGCTTTTATGAGTGCGGTAGTTGTTTCTTAAATAGGAAAAGTAAATAGAGATAAGTTTTAAAAAGAGTGCTTTAGGCACCTTTATTTTGCTATGGACTTATTTCTACCTATGAAGATACCTACCAAACTTGAAAAGCAAAGAGCATTCTAGCCATTTTTATGGTTATTTTCTGCTACCCTCTTTGCCTGTAAAGCTGTGGTGTCTGCCACGGCTTTTTTGTATGCTTGTTGAAATCTTTATCTAGGTGTCTTCATTGTCGATTAAAAACATCACAGTGAGGAGAAAAAAAATGAATACAAGTACTTTTGAAAAATTACAATATATCGAACTAAAAGAAATCGTAAAGACCTATTGCGTGAGTGGTTTAGGCAAGCAGTTGATAGAAAAGTTGATACCGAGCTCTTCGATAAAAGTAGTTCAAAACCGTTTAAACGAAACAACGGAAGGCCGTCGCATACTGGATGCAGAAGGCCATGTACCTTTTGCCGGTGTTTCTAATGTAGAACACCTTGTGCATAAGGTGGAAAAAGGGATGATCTTGGATCCCGAAGAGTTAGTCCAACTTTCCGATTTCTTGCGCGGTTGTAGAAGGATTAAGCGTTTTATGAGTGAAAGAGAATTCTCTGCACCTGTTCTAGCTAGCTACGCGAATTCCATGACAGAATTAATGGAGATCGAAGAAGAAATTAATTTCTCCATTAAAGGAAGTAAGGTCTCTTCAGACGCAAGTCGTGAATTGAAGCGAATTCGCAATCATATCGAGTTAACAGAAGAAAAAGTAAAAGATCGTTTAAATAAGTTTTTAAATAATAGTGGAAACAGCAAGTATATACAAGAGTTCTTCATCAGTAAGAAAGACGAGCGTTACACCATTCCAATTAAGGCTTCGTTTAAGAATCACGTACAAGGCGTGGTAGTGGAAGTTTCATCTAAAGGATCCACCGTATTTATGGAACCTAGTTCTGTTTCGAAGTTAAGTGCGGAGCTTGCAATGTTACAAGCGGAAGAAGCTATGGTGGAGTATCAAATACTGGCCACACTTACTGGAATGATAACAGAACAGTTGCCGACAATTAGTGTCAATATGGAATTAATCGCACAGTACGACATGGTGTTTGCAAAAGCAAAGTTCAGTCGTCAAATCGATGGTATTGCACCTCGTGTGAATGATTATGGTAAGGTAAACCTCGTTGCCTGCAAGCATCCGTTGTTAACTGGTGCGGTAGTGCCGCTAGATTTCGAGATTGGAGAAAATTATCGGAGCTTAGTGATAACCGGGCCTAATGCAGGTGGTAAAACAATTGTGTTGAAGACGATAGGACTCGTGACGTTGGCGGTGATGTCCGGCTTCCATGTGCATGCAGATCCGGCGAGCGAAGTGGCCATTTTTGACCAAGTTTTCGTAGATATTGGGGATAATCAAAGTTTAGAGAATGCTCTTAGTACCTTTTCGTCTCATATGAAAAACTTATCGGAAGTTTTACGTGTTGCAAATAATAATACGTTGTTGCTGTTCGATGAGATTGGTAGTGGAACAGAACCGAATGAAGGTGCTGCCTTGGCTATTGCTATTTTAGAAGAGTTTTACTTGAAAGGCTGTATCACAGTTGCCACCACTCATTACGGAGAAATCAAACGTTATTCCGAGGAGCATCCAGATTTCATGAACGCCGCAATGCAGTTTAACAACGAAACACTGGAACCTTTGTATCGATTAATGATTGGTCGTTCAGGAGACAGTAATGCGTTATGGATCTCTAGGAAAATGGAGATCCCTGCTGGAGTGTTGGCGAAGGCGGAGAGATATATCACAGAGAAGAAGTATGAATATGCGTTGGTGAATGAAAGCAAAAAGAGAAAACCTCGTTCAGCTGTTGTGGAGAAAGAAAATGTGGTCGAGGTTGCTAAAGGGGACAGAGTGAAACTGCTGGATCGTAACGAAATTGGGATCGTGTACGAAGAACGAGACCAATATCGAAATGTAAAAGTCTTTTTGGAAGGCGATGTGGTGGAAATCAATGAGAGAAGATTGTCTTTGGAGGCAAAAGCGGCAGATTTATATCCAGAGGGGTATGACTTAAATACCTTATTTGTAGATTATAAAACAAGAAAGCTGAATCATGATATTACACGAGGATCCAAGAAGGTGTTGCGAAAGATTCACAAGGAAATTCGTGATAGCAAGAAGAACTGATGGCGAATATAGACTCACCAAAAAGCCCAATTTAATTGGGCTTTTTGTGTTGAGGGGCGACTTTCCCGCTTTGTCGCCTTCTTCTCACGACAGACATGGCGACTTTCTCGCTTTGTCGCCTTCTCCTCACGACAGACGTGGCGACTTTCTCGCTTTGTCGCCTTCTCCTCACAACTGCCGTGACGGCTTTCCCGCTTTGTCGCCTTCACCTCACGACAGGCGTGGCGACTTTCTCGCTTTGTCGATTTCTTCTCACGACAGACGTGGCGACTTTCCCGCTTTGTCGCCTTCTCATCACGACAGACGTGGCGACTTTCCCGCTTTGTCGCCTTCTCATCACGACAGACATGGCGACTTTCTCGCTTTGTCGCCTTCTCCTCACGACAGGCGTGGCGACTTTCCCGC
Organism: Mangrovibacillus cuniculi; assembly: GCF_015482585.1. NCBI lineage: Bacteria > Bacillati > Bacillota > Bacilli > Caryophanales > Bacillaceae > Mangrovibacillus > Mangrovibacillus cuniculi. Next base: position 2,315,735 of record NZ_CP049742.1, read on the forward strand.
TTTGTCGTCTTCTTCTCACGACAGACGTGGCGACTTTCCCGCTTTGTCGCCTTCACTTCACGACAGGCGTGGCGACTTTCCCGCTTTGTCGCCTTCTCCCCACAACAGGCGTGGCGACTTTCTCGCTTTGTCGCCTTCTCCTCACGACAGATGTGGCGACTTTCTCGCTTTGTCGCCTTCTCCTCACGACAGATGTGGCGACTTTCCCGCTTTGTCGCTATCTAAAAAATACTTTACTAACAAACAACTCTTTGACTTTAAACGCGCTTAATATATTTCTTTAAGTAAAATCTCCGTCACATTAGAGTGTTTGGTTCTGGATGAAAAGTAAGCTTCAAAGTTTCCAGATCGATAGTTTACGAAATATCTACCATCCATTTCACTTATGCCTTCTGAATAAGGGCTTCCTAATATCTTCTTAACTTCAGCAGGATTTTTATTAATTTTACTTTCTCCATTTACCACTATAGCAGTTAAATATATATCACGAATATGAAAGTCTTGCTCTCGAATATTCCAATTAACGTAATAAGTAAACGGTGAGTATTTTAATCCATATCCACCTTCCCAATACCCTTCTGCATAAGGTTCACCGTACGATGATAATATTTCATCGGCTGATGTTTTATCACTCAAACTATACGGACTACCCTTTATTTTCCCTACATTAACTAATGACAAGAACTCACTATCTACTTCAAACTTAGGTAAGCTAACGACAGATAACGCCTTATCTTGTAGTGAGAAAGTGGCTTTTTTTTCATTTGAATCCCAAGAAACTTTAGCTCCAAACATTTCTGCTATAAATCGAGCAGGTAGATACGTTTTATTATTTATTAGGATAGGGGGGTGAGTTATTGAGACATTCTCCCCGTTAACTATTGCTACTTGGCTACCAATAGTTAATTCTATTAAGTTACTATCTCGTTTAATTAACAACTTCTTTTTACTTTGATTCCAACTGATATTTGCTTCATAAAACTTCGATACTTCTCGGACAGGGACTAAAGTTGTTCCCTTTCTTATTTCTCCGCTGTAAGTAGTTTTGGAACTTGCGATTGAGGCTAAGGTACCACTTCCAGTAAACGTTGCAAAGAGTACAATAATACATAAAATGATTCTCCACTTCATCCTGACAACATCCTCCTATCGCATGCACTTAAATCAATTATTATGCATGTCGTTATAGAAAATAGTATAGTCAGATTTTCATAGTACTAAACATTATTTTAAAGAACCTTCTATTCTAACCAACTCCGACAACACCAATATCCCTCTCACACAATCCCCTAAATCCGTCCACTCTTCCGGAGAATGCGATTTTCCATTTTTACTTGGCACAAATATCATTGCACCACGTGTGTATTTCCCTAAGTTCATCATGTCATGCCCAGCACCACTTGGGAGTGTGATGCTTTTCAACTCATTAGACTTGGAGATTTCATGGATAGCATCTTGCAAGTCTTGCGGAACAGGTACTGGGTCTACTTTAATACCTGGTTTTATCTCTATCGTTAAACCTCTTTTTCTAGCAATTTTGTGTGCCGCTCCTACGATGTCCTCTAACAAAGCGTCTCTCGTTTCTTTTTGGATATCACGAACATCCACATCTGCTGAAACCTTCCCTGCCACAACGTTAGTACCATTTGGAAACGCTTGGATTTTCCCAACGGTCGCTACTGCAGTATCACTATGCTTTGCTGGTAGACTCTCTACTTCCACGATCCATTCCGCACAAGCAACCATAGCATCTGTTCTTTCTGTCATCGGCGTGTTTCCAGCATGATCCGTCTGCCCTAAGAAGGTGACATTCACCCAAGAAGGACCTGCTATTCCACTCACCACACCAATTGGAGCACCTGCACGTTCTAGTTTTTTCCCCTGTTCAATGTGCAGTTCTAAAAAACTATGAATTTGCTTAGGATCCCAAGCTGAATCACCAACTTTGGCTGGATTATATCCAAATTGTTCTAAAGCGGAATACATATCTAACCCACTATCATCAACAAACTCTTTTAATCTATCTGATTTTACTTCTCCCATAATTGCCTGGCTACCGAAAAGTCCATGACCAAATCTTGACCCCTCTTCATCTAAAAATACAACTAAAACAATAGAGCGTTCTGGTTGAAAACCTAATCGTTGTAATCGTTTAATTGCTAATAAACTACTCAAACACCCTAGCGCCCCATCGAATGCTCCTCCATTTGGAACCGTATCTAAATGGCTACCAGTCATAACAACAGGTAATGCAGGATCCGTCCCTTCCCATTTAGCAAATACATTACCGACATGATCCTCCCAAACTAATAGACCAAGATCTTTTGCCCAACTGATAAACTGTCTTACTGCTCCTCGTTCCTCTGGTGTCAAAGGTGCTCTAGTAAAGCCACCTTCAGAAGTTCTTCCGAAAGCATTCAGTGCTGCAAGTTTTTCTGCCACTTCTTGCGCATTAATTCCCTCATACTGTTCTATTTCTTCTACTTTCTCTACTAATCTACTGTACGTAAACATGTGTAGTAACACCCTTTCTGAAAAGAACCCTAGATTTCTCTAGGGTTCGACTTTTTCTATAATCATTTCTCAAACTCCGACATTATTCCCCAAGAAATATTCCCTCTCCAGGACCCAAAGGTAGTCCTAAAACAAACCAAATTCCAAAGAATAGTAACCAACCTATGGCGAAAAAGATAGAATACGGCAGCATGACAGCAATCAATGAACCTAATCCCATGTTTTTGTCGTATTTTTTTGCCATCGCAAGTAAAATGGCGAAATACGCGAACATTGGCGTAATAGGGTTTGTGATAGAATCCCCAATTCGATAGATTAATTGCGTCACCGCTGGGCTGTAATCTAGATAATAGAACATCGGTACGAATACCGGCCCTACTAGAGCCCATTTCGCTGAAGAGCTTGCAATAAATAAATTGAGTGTTGCACAGATAAAGATAAAACCTAGCAACAACGGTAAACCAGTTAGGTTCATACTTTTCAGTAGATCTGCACCACTGATGGCCATTACTACTCCCATGTTACTCCAGTTAAAATAAGCAATAAATTGCGCTGCGAAGAACGCTAAGATGATGTACATCCCCATTCCACTCATTGCAGTAGACATTAAATTTGCCATATCTTTATCGGACTTCAGTTCTTTTGTCTTAATTCCGTATGCTAATGCAGGGAATAAAAACATCCCCATAATAAATGGAACCAGTGAGCTCATAAATGGAGATACAATGACCCCTCCATCCTCTGCTCGTAATGCACCATTTTCCGGCACAATTGTCAGTGCAATTAAGGCAAAGTAGACTACAGTTACTAGTCCTGCCCACTTCAGACCACTATTCTCTTTCTCCGATAGCTTTTCCATTTTAATTTGAGGCCCTGTATAGGTTGGTAAGCGCGGTTCCACAACTTTATCTGTCACCCACACTGCAAGAGGTACAATAAATAGACAGGATGCCGCCATGAAATACCAGTTCATCGCAGGATTTGCTACGTAACCAGGCATTGCGATTTCCGCAGAACTTTGTGTGATCCCCGCCAGCAGGGCATCGAGCATATTCACCGTGATGTTCGCACTAAACCCACCTGCTACTGAAGCATATGCCGCAACCATTCCAGCTACCGGATGACGACCAACACTTGCAAAAATTAATGCGGCAAGTGGTGGTAAGACGATAAATCCTGCATCCCCAGCCATGTTTGCTAGTATTCCAGCTACCACAATCGAGACTGTGATTAGTCTTTTTGATGTAGATAACACAATTTTCTTCAATAATGCAGAAATTAGCCCAACACCTTCAGCCAATCCAACACCAATCATGGTTACTAACACTAGACCTAGTGGTGGGAACTGAGCAAAGTTGCTAACCATTTTGGTTAAAATATCTTGTAATCCCGCTTTCGTTAATAGACTAGTAACAACCACTTCTTCTCCTGTACCTGGATTTGTTGCACTCCATCCAAGTTTTGCTCCAATAAAAGATAATACTAAAGTTGCTACCGCAAAGATGATGAATAGAGTTACTGGATCAGGTAATTTGTTCCCGTATTTCTCAACTATATCGAGACCCCTCTGAAATAATCCACGTTTTGATTCTTCTTGAACTGTTACTGTGTTTGGCTCCATTTCATCACCTCTTTCAATATTCTGAAAATTATATTTTTTATAGATTAACAGGTAATGAGAGTTCAAGCTATAGCACTTTCTACAAATATAAATAATATTTTTTGTGTATTTACACAAAAATACGCTTCCAACTTTATTTGGGTACATACACAAATTTCATCAAGAAAGTTTGATCATTCCTCTATAGTTTTTTATTTTCAGATAACTTATACTCTTTTCAATCTATTAAAAGGAGTCGAACACTCATGAAAGAACTGTTTGTAGAAGTTGATCGTTATTATGAAGAAATGGTATCTCTTCGCCGTTACCTTCACGAAAGACCAGAATTATCATACGAGGAAGTACATACCCCAGCATTCATTGCAACGTACTTACAAGAGTTAGGCATTGACGTAAGAACTGGGGTTGGTGGACGTGGAGTAGTTGGTACGATTCGTGGTGGGAAACCTGGGAAAACAGTCGCTTTACGAGCAGACTTTGATGCCCTTGCCCTCCAAGATGAGAAAGATGTTCCTTATCGCTCGAAAGTAGATGGTGCAATGCACGCATGCGGACACGATGGTCACACAGCGACACTTCTTGTAGTAGCAAAAATTCTGGCTGAAAAGAGAGAGACATTAAGCGGAAACGTTGTACTTATACATCAGTTCGGGGAAGAGTTAGCACCAGGTGGAGCAAAACCGATGATAGAAGATGGTTGTTTAGATGGTGTGGATGTTGTTTTTGGCGCACACCTTTGGGCTTCTATGCCAACTGGTTTCGTTAGTGTTAGACCAGGACCGGTGATGGCTGCTGCTGATAAATTCACCATCAAAGTACATGGGCGTGGCGGCCACGGTGCTTCCCCTCACGAAACAGTTGATAGCATCATGCTTGGAACTTCTTATATTCAACAGGTGCAGCAAGTCGTGAGCAGACGCATCAACCCGTTGCAACCAGCTGTGGTAACGGTAGCAGCTTTCCACGCAGGTGGTGCCTTTAATGTCATCGCAGATAGCGCAGAAATTCTAGGTACTGTTCGAACGTTTGATAAAGCGACACAAGAACATATTATTGTGGAGATGGAACGATTATTAAGTGGCCTATGTGACGGGTATGGTGCAACATATAAGTTTGAATATGAAAAAGGATATCCCGCAGTGGTAAACCATATAACGGAAACAATGCACTTAGAGGAGCAGGCAGTCGAAATCATTGGGAGAAAGAATGTTGTACACCAGGAGCCGATTATGGGCGGAGAAGACTTTGCTTATTACACCGAAAAAGTACCTGGAAGTTTCTTTTTCGTCGGAGCAGGCAATCCAGCGAAAGGTGCAAGTTATCCTCATCACCACCCAAAATTTGATTTTGATGAGGAAGCGATGCGCGTGGCAGCGAAAGTATTCCTTTCCACCACCGTATCATATTTGGAAAATGCCTGTAAAAGTGAAACAACCGTAGTATAATAGATAAAAATGCAAAGGACTTGATCGAGATGAACGAGACGCTTAGTACCAGACAACTTCATTCGTTAATGTACGTGACGAACGTCGTAAACAGTTCGCTTGATATTGAGGAAATTTTAAATTCGATACTACACACCACACTGTCCGTTATTGATGCTGCGGACGGTGGTGTTCTTTTTATATATGATAAAGAACAGAAGTGCTTAGTGGCAAAAGCAACTTCAGGGTTTGATACACTTATATTAAATCAAATTAGACTAGAGCCAGGAGAGTCTATGACAGGAGAAACATTCGTCAAAGAGACTTGCCAGTTGTTCACGAATGTCCATGAAAAGAAGAGCACTCTTTCGCCAGCCAATTTAAAGTTGATGGAAGACTCCATTCCCCACTACCCCTATTCTACTTTGTGTGCACCAATTTTCTTGAAAGAGCAATGCATCGGTGTTATTACCATTGACTCATTTCAAGAAGATAAGGAATTCTCAGATGAGGATATCCCATTACTTCAAGCCATTTCAGACCAAGCTGCAATTGCGATAGAAAAAGGTAACTTTTATCAAGAAAAGTTGAGGAGTATTCAAGAATTTAAGCGTTTAAATGAAGAAATTTTGCGACAGAATGTTCTGTTGACCAAATCTGTACATCTTCACCGAGAATTAGCCGATTTAGTGTTACAAGGAAGATCCATTCAAGATATTGTCGATTACTTACGAGATGCAATTGGTGTAAACTTTATCTTGTTAGACCGAAATGCAGACCTTCTGGCAAAGAGTTTTCTTCCCGAGACAAGCGAAAAGGTGACGGAAGCAATTCGTTTAAGCTATTTAGAAGGTCGTAAAGAAAATACTGGACGACGCCAGGTGCTTTATATAAAAGAAGAAAATCAAACATACAGCGCACGTGTGTTACCCCTTGGCATTCAACTAGATTCGTACGGAGTGTTAATACCTTTTGGGACAAGCCCTCTGCACGAAGTAGAGGCTGCTGCGTTAGAACATGCCTGTACGGTGTTGTCGCTCGAAATGGTGAAAGAAGAAGTCATTACTGATGCTACGGTAAAACTGCGCGGTGCATTCTTGGAGGAATTAATGCAGGGTAAAATGACGGATTCTTTGTATCAACAAGCTAGACAGCTTTCCTTAACAGAAAAGAGATGGTATCAAGTTGCTCATTTCTATTTAGTAGAGGTGAAAGAAGCCCCATTACTAGAAAGAAGGCGACTAATCCAAACGGTGTACCGGCGTTGTCAGGAAGATTTTCCAGGCTCTATTATTCAAGTACAACACCATCATGTGACAGCCTTATTCCCTTGTGAAAAAGAAGGACATCAGGAGAAAGAAGGCGTAAGAATTCGACACTTTTTGGAACAGATGGTGCGCCTGGTAGAGGAACAATCCGCCGTTTTCCACGCTATTGCAGGGCTTGGAAGATGGAAAAAAGGGTTGTCCTCTGTCCAAACGTCTGGAAAAGAAGCAAATCAAGTCATTCAATTTTTGAAGCAACACCCTGACTTGGAATCTATTATGCATTATTCAGAGCTAGGCATGTATCGATTATTAATGACGACACCTGAAGAGGATATCAATAGTTTTATTGACGATCAAATTGGCCCTCTGCTTGATGGTGGAAAAAAACGAAGCGAACTTTTTCAAACGTTGGTCTGTTACCTAGACCATAATCGAAATGTGAAAGAAACGGCAGAGAATTTGCATATTCATCCTAATACGCTACATTACAGACTAGGAAACATCTATCAATTGTTAGGGGCAGAGCAACCCACCCCTGACTACTGGTTAAACGTGCATCTAGCGATAAAATTGCGGGAGTTAAAAAGTTAACGTTATATATGAGAAATCTCGTTGTCGTAAAATTGGCAGCGAGTTTTTTATATAGAAAAAGAGACCGAAGCAAAACCCACCAAGTTTCTCTTCCGCCTCTATTTAAAACAGGATTCTGGCCCAACCAACCATGGACATCCAAAGTGGGATACTGAGCGCAATTGCCCAGAGCAACCCACGAAAGAAGGAGGATTCTCTTTCTTCCATCGATATGCCCTCCCTTACTATTTTGTAACAATATGGTCAGAAAACGGCCAAATTATTCATCATAATAAAAAACTCCCGATTTCTCGAGAGTCCTAATTAGACGCTGCGATTACAGATGATCTTGATGATTTCTCATTTAATTCTTTGGATTCAAGTAATTTTATGTTTTCTAATGATTTTTGCACAACAGATACCCCAGTAAATGAAAAAGAATTTTTCTTTGTTACCTGACAATTCTCTTTGGTGTAAATCACCTGATCCAACACCACAAAACTTGTGTTATTCATATTATGGTCATCACCTCGGTCCATTCTTCCTAGCTTGTTTATACAATCCTCTAATTTTGCTTGATACTCTTTTAATCCATCGATAATTCTTTCTACTTCTTTATTAATCAATGATAAATACTCCATTTTTTCATTAACTAGCAATGGAATTTTATGTTGAAACTTCTCATTGTTTTTACTAATTAGTTCTTGTGTATTCCTTCCTTGTTTCAGAAGGTTTTCGTAATATCTTATAGATGAAGATAAGAGGTAATATTTCTTATAACACTCAGTTATTCTGACTTTAATAGGTTTAGGAAACTGACTATACATACTGATCTTATCCTTGAAGTTACTATCATTAACAGGTGTTAGTTCTTCGTTTATGGTAGTAGGACAAAAAAGAAACCGATTACATGAAACCGTTTGATAGTTATAGTATTTATTGTATAGGCTATAAAATTCATTAATTACCTTTCGATACTCTATAAAGTTATTTTTTTGTTCCCTTTTCGACATCCCAATACTATGGAAATATCCATACACCTCAGAGTCTAATGCATAATTTCTTATTAAAAGACTCATCCAAATAAAAATAATTAAAGCAGATAAAATCATGATTACAAGTAAGATTTCCAGCAAGACATTTAACCCCTTCTTATATAGTTTATCGATTAACTAACCTATTCTAATTATAGTTAATTTTACCAAATTTGTTAATAGATACTGCTAAAATATTTTATTTAACAATTAAGTAAACCTTAATACCCATTTACGAAAATAAGTAATTTTAACCAGGGAATTTCTGATAAATTACTAGAATATCATAATAGTCTGAATTTTAACAAAAAGGGGAGAGAATTTAATAATGGCAAAGAAAAAGTTTAACTACTCATCTATCGTTCTATCTACTCTTGTATTAGCAATGTCTTCCTTCAGCGCTGGTGCCGGTGCTCAAGAGACTACTACTAGTACTCCTCAAGAATTAGCTAAGCTGTACGGAAACATCAATGTTCAATCTTCCGCTCCAACTTCCGTAATCGTAGAATTAACTGCAGAATCTTTAGTAGAAGCTAAAACTAAAGGAAAATCACAAACACAAGGCAATCTAGCAAAAGAGCGTCAAAAAGTAAAAGATGCGGTAAAAAAAGCATCTAAATCTTCTAAAGTAAATAAAGAATACGACTATGTATTCTCTGGGTTCTCTGTAGAGCTTCCTGCTAGTGAAGTTCCTGCACTACTTGCTATTCCTGGTGTAAAAGCAGTTTATCCAAATGTTGAGTATACAATTACTAGTACAGAAGGAACTGCTGTAAGCGCAGAAGAGTTCTCTCCTTTAATGGCAAATAGTGCACCATTCATTGGATCAAATGATGCTTGGGAAGCAGGTTTCACTGGTAAAGGGGTAACAGTTGCAGTCCTTGATACTGGAGTAGATTATACTCATCCTGATTTAGACCAAGCTTTCGGAGATTACAAGGGTTGGGATTTAGTAGATAACGATAACGATCCACAAGAAACGCCAGTTGGAGATTCACGTGGTGGAGCAACAACTCACGGTACACACGTAGCTGGAACTGTAGCAGCTGACGGTAAAATTAAAGGGGTTGCTCCAGATGCAACGTTACTTGCATACCGTGTTCTTGGACCAGGTGGAAGTGGATCGACAGAAAATGTGGTGGCAGGTATTGAAAAAGCTGTAGAGGATGGCGCTGAAATTATGAACCTTTCTCTAGGTAATAGCTTAAATAACCCTGACTGGGCTACAAGTATTGCACTTGACTGGGCAATGGCTGAAGGTGTTGTGGCAGTAACGTCTAACGGAAACTCTGGTCCTAATAATTGGACAGTAGGATCTCCTGGTACTTCTCGTGAAGCGATTTCTGTTGGAGCAACTCAACTTCCATTTAACTTATATAATGCTGCTCTTACAACCGATGCTGGTACATATGATTCAGCTGAAATGATGGGATACGCGGATTATAAAGACATGGAAGCACTTAACGGTCAAACATTAGAGCTTGTAGATGCAGGATTAGGACAAGCTGCTGACTTTGAAGGAAAAGATGTTAAAGGGAAAGTTGCATTAATTTCCCGTGGAGCTATTCCGTTCGTAGACAAAGCACAAGCTGCAAAAGATGCTGGTGCAGTAGCAGCGATTATTTACAATAGTTCTGCAGGTCAGATTCCATTTGTCATCCCTGGAATGGCAGTACCTACCGTGAAATTAACTCAAGAAGATGGACAGAAGCTTGTTGCTGATGTAAAAGCTGGAAATACAACTGTAAAACTAGATTTACCATACGCTGGTCAACAACCTGAGCTAGTAGCAGACTTCTCTTCTCGTGGTCCAGTTGTTGATACTTGGATGATCAAACCAGACGTTTCTGCTCCTGGTGTAGATATTGTAAGTACAGTTCCAGGTAATGGCTACGGTTCTAAACAAGGTACAAGTATGGCATCTCCTCACGTTGCTGGTGCGGCTGCGTTAATTTTAGAAGCTCATCCAACTTGGAACGTGGACGATGTGAAAGCTGCGTTAATGAATACTGCTGTGAATTTAGTAGATGCAGAAGGTAACGAGTATCCTCACAACACGCAAGGTGCAGGAAGTATTCGTCCATTAGATGCAATTAATACTACTACTCTAGTAACTCCTGGTAGCCATTCTTATGGAGTGTTTAGCAAGAACAAAGGTAAACAAGTGGAGAAACAACACTTTGAGTTGAAGAATCTATCAAATGAGCGTAAAACGTATACGTTCGATGTGAAGTTTGACGGTGAGCCTTCTGCTATCAAAGTTAAAGCAAGTAATAACTTAAAAGTAAATGCTGGTAAATCTCAAAAGGTTAACCTAAACGTGCAGGTTGATGCTAGTAAACTAGCTCCTGGTTACTATGAAGGAACGATCGTCGTATCTGACGGTGAGAGCACGTATGATCTTCCTACTATTTTATTTGTAAAAGAGCCTGATTATCCTCGTGTATCTTCAGTTGGTGTTGCTGTAAATGCGGATGGTAGTCTTGAGCTTAGCGGCTATTTCCCTAATGGTGCGGAAACAGTAGAATGGTTCGTCTATTCATCTAACGCAGCTGGTTCTCCAGTTGCTTACCTAGGAGACGTTGGTGTATTTGAAAATGTTAGTGAAGGATTCCAAGGGTTTGAGTGGGATGGAACGCTTACTAATGGCGTTAAGTTAGAAAAGGGTAAATACTACAATGTGTATGCTTATGCTACGTATAAAGGAGTTACTTCCCTAAGTGGTGGAAACTTCTTATATGAATAAGTAGATAATTAGACTACTCCGGGGTAGCTGCGGCTGCCTTGGGGTGGTTTTTTCTATGTTTTCAAGAGGGTTATTCTCTCTTTCGCTTGGATTTCTCGCTTCTTGGTGAGTTTAAGATGCTCTTATTCTCTCCTACGATGGATTTTCTCGCTCCTTCATGAGTTTTAGACACTCTTATTCTCTCCTACGATCGATTTTCTCGCTTCTTCATGAGTTTTAGACGCTCTTATTCTCTCCTACGATCGATTTTTCCGCTCCTTCATGAGTTTTAGACGCTCTTATTCTCTCCTAAGATGGATTTTCTCGCTTCTTCATGGGTTTTAGACGCTTTTATTCTCTCCTACGATCGATTTTCTTGCTCCTTCATGAGTTTTAGACACTCTTATTATCTCCTAAGATTGATTTTTCCGCTCCTTCATGAGTTTTAGACGCCCCTATTCTCTCCTCAGCTCCCATTCCCACTGCCGAGATAAGTATAGAACGCTCCTATTCTCTTCTCAACTCCCATTTCTACTCCCGAGATGAGTATAGAACGCTCCTATTCTCTTCTCAGCACCCATTTCCACTCACGAGATGTGTATAGAACGTCTCTATTCTCTTCTCAACTCCCATTTCCACTGCCGAGAGGAGGATAGAACGCTCCTATTCTCTTCTCAGCTCCCATTTCCACTCACGAGATGTGGATAGAACGCTCCTATTCTCTTCTCAACTTCAACTTCCACTACCAAGACAAGTTTAAGAATTCTTTACAATAAAAATCACTACTCTTACACAACTCCTCACAAAAAAACCAGCAGAGTCCCTCTCCACTGGCATCCATCTATTTCTCCAATTCTTTTGTTTGCGCTTCAATCTTCTTTACTAACTGCTTCAAGTCCTTCCTAACATACCTCAATTCTCGTAACGTTTCTGCCTTATCCGTCCTATCAAATAACCTGGCTAGTTCTTCTTTATCTTCTTCTGTTAAGTAGTACTTCGCATCCTTTTTTTTCTTCTTCAGGAAACCAAACATATTCATCACCCCCATGTAAAATATGCAGTCTACGCACAAAAAAGAAATAATTCATGGTATGATATGGATAATTAATCGTCCACTAGGGGAGCCCTTACGGCTGAGACAAACTTCGGTTTGGACCCTTTGAACCTGATCTGGTTGATACCAGCGTAGGGAAGTGGCGGAAGCACTTCTTTTTGATGCTAACGCCACTCTTCTTTAGGAGAAGTGGCGTTTATTTGTTACGTGACCGGTAACAACTCCATGTTGACCACGTGATGTGTTCCCATCTTAATGGAGTCTCTTACTAACTCGATGAACGTTAACCGAGTCACGGTAACAACAAATCAAAAAGGAGGAAAAAACATGAATACTAGAAAGTTAACCCTAATGGCAATGTTAGTAGCCATCGCAGTCATCGGAGCATCATTTGTCTCCATCCCCACAGGAGTCGCAAGAATTTTCCCAATACAGCATGCTGTGAATGTCATAGCAGCTGTAACATTAGGCCCAGTTGGTGCAGTACTAACTGCTTTTGTCACTGGACTTGTAAGACTCTTAACAGGAACTGGTTCTCTCTTAGCTTTTCCAGGTGGCATGATTGGAGCTTTACTAGCTGGATTTGTTTATTGGAAAACAAATAAACTCCGCTGGACCATATTGGGAGAAGTTATTGGTACTGGTATTATCGCATCTCTTTTAGCAGTTCCTTATGCAGCAATTTTTATGGGTAGTAAGTTTGGTGTATTCTTTTTCTTACCAGCGTTCTTCCTTTCAAGCTTAGTAGGTTCTGCGATCGGTGGATTAATACTGAGGAAAGTACCTTTAAACCAAGTGACGAACCAAGAACTTACTAGATAAATAAAAGCCGTTAGATAAGGAACTTCCTTTCTAACGGCTTTTATCATGCTGATTCGATCCCACTATCTTCATACAAAAAGGACTTATTCCCACTAAGCTCCATAGAGAGCAACGTAACTACTTTCTCTCTTATAACTGGATTTCGTTCAAAAAAGGCGAAGTGAAATCTCTTCCCAGCGTAAAAGTTCTCGATAAAATATTGATATCTCTCCTCACACGTATTACCAACTAGTCGATTATTTTCAACTAACTCTTGTAAAAAGTAAATGACGGCTGGAGTCACAATCTCGTATAAGTTTCCACTCAATTTGCTGACGGACTTTCCTAAGCAATTTGAACACGATGCTAGATTATTAAGACCTCTTGTTTGTTCTAAAAATAACTCTATATAAAATTCTAAGATAACTTTGGAGACTAGTTCAAACTGACACGTCTCCTCTACTTGACTGATTTCTTCGTTAGATAAAAAGTTTTCTAGACTTTCTTCACTGCAAGAAGTTGAACGTAGGTTAGCGTAATACGTAAAGTCGATAGCCATTTCTTCCTATTCTCCTCTCCACTTGAATTAAGATTCGGTAACCAATTACTTGTAAGACCACCTTACCATAGAATCCTGATAAATTTTATTGGGAAAATATATGACTAAAAACATCGAGAAAATTGCGTATTGTTTCCCAAGGAAAAGTAATTTCATGTATAATTACCAAGAATAAGGTCTAATTACCTGCTAGGTGTGAGTAGAGCAACTAAAAAACCATGACAATTTTCCCAATAGTATTTTTGTCAGAATTGTTTATACTTAAAGGTACCTACAACTTTTATGGAAACAATTATCGTCTTTTACCACTGTACTATGATAAAATGAAAGGTAATCTCACTATGGTAGGAAGTGTGTTTAATGGGATTAGGATCAGTAGTAAAATATTATCGTTTAAAAGCTGGTATGACACAGAATGAACTTTGTAGGGAGATCTGCTCCGTATCACATCTAAGTAAAATAGAAAATGATTCTTATGAGGGCAATGAGGAGACTTTAAGTTTACTATTCGAGAGATTAGGCATAGAACTGGAAGAAGAACAAGAAAAGCTTATTGGACTTGAAAAAGAACTACACTCCTTGTTGAATGCTATTCGATACTTAGACGAGGAAAAAATTAAATATTATTACGCATCTCTTAAACCTAATAAAGACTATTGTTCAAGTTCTAAATTACTATTTCTGTACGAAATTGTTATGATGTGGTATTACAATTATATAAACGATGTACAGAAGGCTATAGAGATTCAGGATTTTCTTGAAAAATTGTTTAAAAATATGGATAAGGATGAACAGTGTTTATACGTTATTGGTTACTCTAGAAATTTAGTTAAGAATAATGAACCTACAAAAGCTTTAGAATATTTGGAAAATAATAATAAATATATCTATTCTACATACGAACAAGATTACTTATTTCAACTTGGTTATTGCTGCAGTTTACTATGTGATTTTAAAAGAGCAATAACTTATATGAATAAGTGCATTCCTATATTCCAAGAAGAACTAAATATTATGAAGTTAATTAGTGCTAAGATAGTTTTAGGCATTACTTATACTAACACTGGCTTGTTAGATGAGGCATCTTCCATATACACAAATATTTTAAGAAATCTACGTATGTTAGGAAAAAGAAATTTATATTATCAAACCTTATATAATTATGGGTTAACATTATTGGAAAAGAAAGAATATGAAGAAGCTCTTATTAAATTCGAAAAGATTGCCAAAGATTTAGAAGCATCAGATATTACCTTTATCTGGAGTAAACTCTCCATGATAAATGTTTATATAAAAATTGGTAGAGATAAAGATTTATTACTAATTAAAATTGAAGAATTAATCGAAGACATTAAATTGAATAAATTTGAGCAACTTTCTATGTATGCACAAAGACTAAAATTTCAATTAACTATGCCTGAAAAGAAGTATTATGAATACTTAGAGAACAAGCATCTTCCTTTTCTACAGAGTACTCGAGACTTTGAAGAGTCAAAAATTGTTGAAATGGAATTAGCGCAGTATTATGAGAAAGTAGATCCCCTAAAAGCAATTAGGTATTATAAAAATTATATATAAAGGAGCTAATTATTATGAAAAACTTACTTAAAGCAATTGTAACAACAGCAGTAATTGCCTTCGTTATTTCATTAACATCACCTACAGCATCTGCATCAAGCACTACTACAGTAGAACCTTTGACGCATATCAAACCACCAATGTAAAGAAACTGGCGAAAGCCAGTTTTTTTCTTTTAGTCTAGTTATCTATTTAAAATTATGTGTCGTCTCCTATATGTATTGTATAACTTATTTTCAGGAGACAGATTATGTTTAAGATTATAAAATGGACTCTATTTTTTAGTATCATCTATTTACTTATTACACCACCATTAATCAACACTACATTTGCTAGTAACACAAGAACCGATAACACTTTCCACCTCCACACCTGGCTCTGGAACACAACCCTCATCCAAACCGAGCCAAACTCTGTACTACAGTTTCTAGAAAAGGAAAAAGTAACCGCACTGTATCTTCAACTCAATCAAGACATTCCAATGGAAGACTATCAATCTTTTGTGGAAAAAGCACAATTAACGGGTATTTCCGTTTATATTGCAGATGGTGCTCCATCATGGACATTTAGAAAGAGTTTCGTGACAAATTTTTTTGAATGGGTCAAACAGTATCAAGAAAGTGCTTCTCCTATGCAGCAATTCAAAGGAATTCATCTAGACATCGAGCCTTATCTCTTAAATGGTTGGACAGATAATCAAAAACGGATAGTTAATCAATTCCAACATACCATTCTACTTTCAGAATCCTATTCAAAAGAGCTTGGACTTCCGCTAAATTTAGCTATTCCGTTTTGGTTTGACGAGATTACGTTTAAGAATAAGCAAGGTAAAGGAATTCTTAGTGAGTGGGTTATTCATCAAGCCGATGAAGTAGCCATTATGGCCTACCGAAACACTTTAGCTGGTTCTGGTGGAATTCTTTCTATTGCAACTTCTGAAATCAAGTATGCAAACAAACACAACAAAAAGGTCATTGTGTCAATGGAAACTACAAGACTGCCTGGAGAAGATTTTGTTACGTTTTATGGCATGGACAAGGAGTATTTAAACACTAGTGTACAGGGTGTTCGAAAACATTTTGAGTCCTATAGAAGTTTTCATGGTATTGCTGTTCATAGTTATGCTTCTTGGAGAAATATGAAGTAATGATAGACTCGCCTTTTGTATTGGGTAAACAAAAAAGACAAACTATATGTTTTCTTGTAAATAACGAAAATTGCTTCCTCCCTTAAGATTCTCTATACTATTAGCTAGCGAGCCACCTGCGGATAGGTGGTTCTTTTCGTGTAAAGGAGGCATATCGTTGATTCAGTTGAATAGTGTGGTCAAAAAGTATGGCGAATCCCTCGCAGTAGATAATATTTCACTGCACATTCCTCGTGGAGAAGTGCATGGCATTATTGGGCAAAGTGGTGCTGGGAAGTCGACGTTACTTCGATTAATCAACTTGCTCGAGATACCGAGTTCTGGTGAAGTAGTAGTAAACGGTGAAGTGCTGACTCGCTTGACATCTAAACAACTTCGAGAAGCACGCAAGAAGATTGGGATGATTTTTCAACAGTTTCATCTTGTTGGGAATAAGACGGTTCTCGGCAATGTTTTAGCTGCTCTTCAACTTGCTCGTTATCCTAAACGTCAGCAGGTATCGCGTGCAATGGAATGCTTAGCATTTGTGGGATTAGAGGATTATAGAGATCGATATCCAGCAGAACTAAGCGGTGGACAAAAGCAGCGAGTTGCTATTGCTCGAGCTCTTTCTACTAGTCCAGAAGTGTTACTTTGCGATGAACCTACCTCCTCTCTTGACCCTAATACTACTGCGGAAATTTTAAGAGTGTTGGAAGATGTAAATAAACGACTAGGTGTGACCATCGTTTTGGTAAGTCACGAGATGGACGTGGTGAAGAGTATTTGCACAAGTGTGACTGTGTTGGATGCTGGCCGAGTGTATCAGTCGATGCCGACGACTCCTAAAGGTATACCTGCTGTGGATAATACAGCAGAGTATTTTGTTCAGCAGTTAGGAGGTAACCGTCATGCTTGATGGAGTATTACAATATGAAGCGCAAATCTGGCAAGCAATCGGAGAAACGTTTATTATGGTAGGTGTCTCTATTCTTGCAGCTGTATTAGTTGGCCTGCCAGTTGGTACGGTTTTATTCCTATGTCGAAAAGGTCAGATGCTAGAAAATCAATTTGTGTTTTCCACTGTAAACCTACTTGTAAATGTCATACGCTCGTTTCCATTTTTGTTATTAGTCGTCTTTTTAATTCCTTTTACTAGATTGATTATTGGAACAGCAATTGGGACTGCTGCTGCGACCGTTCCCCTGGCTATAATAGCGATTGCTCATTATTCACGGTTAGTAGAGCAATCACTGTTGGACGTGCCTCGCGGTGTTATTGAAGCAGCCGTGTCGATGGGGGCATCTGTTCGTGAAGTAGTGTTGAACTTTTTGTATGTGGAAGCTCGTTCCGCGTTGGTACTTAGCTTAACTACTTCCATTGTCAGTTTTATTTCGTTCTCGACCATCATGGGGGTAGTTGGTGGCGGAGGAATTGGGGACTTTGCGATTCGGTATGGGTATCAGCAATTTCGGACAGATTTAATGATGTATATGATTATCATTATGGTTATCCTAGTACAATCCATTCAGTTTATTGGGATGACCGTTGCAAGATGGATAGATAAACGTTAAGGAGGTATTTCTTATGAAGAAATTATGGTTATTATTGGCCACAACTATGCTCGTTTTAGCTGCTTGTGGTGGCGCTGGTAATTCTGAAAATGAACAAGAGAATGCAGAAAATAACGAGACAGGGGAACAAACAACGCTGAAAGTAGCTTCCCTTATTCCACCAATGACAGAGATTTTGGAAATCGTGAAACCACAGCTTGCGGAAGAAGGCGTGGATTTAGAAGTCGTTGTACTTGGTGATAACGTGCAGCCGAACAATGCATTGGCAAATAAGGAAGTGGATGCGAACTTCTTCCAACACGTTCCGTACATGGAGGAGTTTAATAAAGCAAACGACGCCAACTTAACTCCTGTGACGCCGATTTATTTTGCTAACTATGGAGTGTACGCGAAAAATTTTGAATCAATGGATGAATTGCCTGAAGGTGCAACGGTGGCGATTGCAAACGATGTTTCGAATATTGATCGTTCGTTGAAGTTGTTGGACCAGCATGGCGTGATTACGCTTGGCGAAACTTCTGAAACGTATTATACGCAGAAGGATATCGTGGAAAACCCGAAAAACCTAAAGTTTGAAGAAGTGGATCTATTAATGCTTGCAAGAATGTATGATGATGCGGATGCCGTTGTGATGACGCCAGCGTATGCATCTCCACTAGGTCTGACGCCGAAAAGCGATGCGTTGCTGACGGAAGGTACGGACAACGAATTTGCAATCACGTTAGTTGCTCGTGAGGATAATGTGGATTCTGAGGCGATCCAAAAGCTTGCAGAAGCGATGACGAGCGAGGAAGTTCGTCAGTTTTTAGAAAAAGAATACGACGAGACGGCGATTCCGGCGTTTTGATGATGTGGCCAGGGGAGATCTTAATTCCTCTGGCTATTTTTGTGTGGTCTGGGTCTTCTTTTCTTACTCTAGAACACACTTTATTCCCATAACGTGTGCTCTGTCTCCTCTTCTATCTCTCTTGAACACTCATTATTCCCGTAACGTGTGCTCTAACTCCTCTTCTATCTCTCTAGAACGCACGTTATTCCCGTAACATGTGCTCTAACTCCTCTTCTATCTCTCTTGAGCGCACGTTATTCCCGTAACATGTGCTCTAACTCCTCTTCTATCTCTCTTGAGCTCACGTTATTTCCATATCGTGTGCTCTAGCTCCCCTCCTCCCTCCCTTGAGCGCATGTTATTTCCATATCATGTGCTCTAGATCCCCTCCTCCCTCTCTTGAGCGCACGTTATTCCCGTAACGAGTACTCTAGCTACTCTCCTCTTGACCTTAAGCACTCTCCACACAGTAATTGTCATTAAATTTCGATTTCTTTTGTAATTCTCACGTAAAGGTCTTGTAAAGTTTCGACAATAATCTACAATTATAGATAGATTATTCATATAATCGTTGTTGGTTGTCATTACTATAACAAGGGAGTGTTATCGTTGAAGAATTGGTGGAAGAAACTACTAGTAGGAGTTAGTGCCGTTGCCATGATTGGCTCTGGCGTCACCATTCCGGAGAAAGTAGAAGCAGCAAGCGCAAATGATGTGGTGATTAACGAAATTGCCTGGATGGGTACCACAGCAAGTTACGCGGATGAGTGGGTGGAATTACATAATACGTCTAGTTCTGCTGTTGATCTTAGCGGATGGACTTTGGCTTCACAAGATGGATCCCTCTCTGTACAACTATCAGGAACGATTCCAGCTGGTGGCTATTACTTATTAGAAAGAACAGATGATACAACTATTCCGGACAAGCAAGCGAATCTTATTTACAGTGGTTCTCTTGATAATACGGGTGAAATTCTGTCATTAAAAGATGCTTCTGGCACTATCATTGATTCCGTAGACGCATGGCACGCAGGAGACAACACTTCTAAAGCTACAATGGAACGAGTAAATCCTTTACAAGATGGGACAATCTCTTCTAGCTGGGCAACGTCTACTACGACATATGCAGTTGGATACGGCTCCCCTATGGCTGGATCTCCAAGTGGAGCACCTGGCACAACTACTGGTGAACAACTAAACCAAGTGAGTGAAGAACTAAATGCGATGAACGTGTACTTCAATAAGTCTGCAGATCCTACGTTAGCTACTGCAGGTAATGAAGCAAACTATCATGTAAACCTAGAAGACCGACTAATTCACCGCTTAAACCAAGCAACAACTTCTATCGATTTTGCAACATACGAAATTAATTTACCTAGAGTAGTAGAAACACTAATTGCGAAGGCTGCACAAGGTGTAGACGTTCGTGTCATCGCGGATGCGAAAGATGCGACGGATCCTCATTATGCAGAGCGATTTGAAACCATGCGATTATATATTGAGCAAATGGTTCGTGGAACGGACGATGTAATTGGCACAGCTGATGATGTCCATGTCTTCTCTGACTCTGCGATGATGGTCGTGGAAGATAGCGCTAAACGCTCTTCTTTCGGATTACCAGCTGACTTTAGTGACATTCCTGTCCAAACGGTGATGATCGGGAACGGTTCCCAAACTGGACACGTAATGGTCGATGCGGAACAAAAGGCTCCAGCAGAATACTATTCTCCAGGAACACAAATGCATAACAAATTCGCTATCGTCGATGACCGTTGGGTATTCACAGGGACGTGGAACTTTACCATTACGGGTCTATATGGTTCAGAGGAAAACATGGCAAACGGCGTTTTAGATGGAAACCAACAACATGTGGTGGAAATTCATAATGCTGATTTGGCTCAAGCCTATGAGATTGAATTTAACGAAATGTGGGGTAGTAACTCATTAACTCCGAATCCTCAAATTTCTAATTTTAGTACAAGAAAAGTAGATAATACTCCTAAAGAAGTAATGATTGGTGACAAGCGTGTAGAAGTTTATTTCTCCGCTGGAGATAATGCAGTTGGAAGATTACGAGATTTAGTACGCACAGAGGCACAAGTAAACACGTACTTTACTATTTTCGCTTGGAGTGACCAACAACTTGTAGATGAATTAAAATATAAGTGGGAAGGTTCCTATAACGACCTTCAAGGTACACTAACTGGATTTGATATAAAAGGAGTCTTTGATTCTGACTTCTGGAACCAATGGTGGAGTGCTTCTGTTGATATGACTGGAAGAACCGCTTCCCAAACAAGTACTGGTAACCCAAATACACGTTGGGCAAACCCAGCTCCCGTATACCAAGATGCAGAGGCAAGAAAACTACATGCTAAGACCATGTTAATCGATGTGGATACTTCTTCTGATCCAACGGTAGTAGTAGGTTCTACTAACTGGAGTAACAACGGTAATGATATCAATGATGAAAACATGCTAATTATCCACGATGCGGCGATTGCGAATCAGTTTAAGCAAGAATTTGCGGAGCGTTATCGTGTGGCTGGTGGGGCGTTTTAATTAGAAAAGGTATGGAGAATTGTTTCTCCATACCTTTTTAAATTACTCAAACCTACTCTCTTCCCAAATACCACAAGTCTAGATTAATAATCTTTAATTTCCAACCTTCATCTGTATAACTAACATTCACCCATTCTTCCTCGTTCGTGCAGTTACAATTTTCCTCTTTAAATAAGATAGTAAGTCGGATATCGCCCAATGCACCCCCACTGTTGTCTTCTACTCTTTGGAAAGTATACTCCTTCCCTAAGCGCTCTTCTATCGAGTATTCCACTTTTTCATATAATTCTTGCTTAAACGTAGCTTCGTCCCCTTGGAAGTATATTGCCTCTCGCAACTCTAAGCCCACTGGTTTAGCTGCTAGTAGGAGAGCATAAAATAATAACCAAGAGAGAATAAGATAAGTATGTGTCTTCATCTTTCTGTTTTCATCATTCCGAACAATCATTTTAATATAAAGGATAGGAATAACGTACACCACTCCAATAAAAATAGGAAAAAAGAAGCCAGAATAAAGAAGAAGCTCTTTTATATCCTCCATAGCACTTATCGGTGATTTCCATATAGTGAACCAAATAAACGGGATAATAAATATAGATGATAGGAGAAATTGTTTTACATTTCGTTTCATTTAATGCCCACCTTGTGTCTTTTCATTTGCCTAATTATTATGTACTCTTCTAAACTTGTAATGCTATTATCCTACCAATCTATCCCAATAAAACCAATAGAAAATTTAAATTACCAGTTTTTACATAAAAAAGATAAGGCTAAATAACCAAACATATCTCCCTTAAACTAACATATTATGTAAGATAATAACGCAATTTACGGGAGGCTCCAGTCACTATGCACAAAATACTGCTGTTCTGTGATCCTGGTATAGATGATTCTTTAGCAATCATTTACGCCCTTCTTCATCCTGACATCAATCTAGTTGGCGTGGTAACTAGTTACGGTAACGTTTCAGCCGAACAATCTACTAGCAATGCAGCTTACCTACTTTCACTTGCAGGGAGATCCGATATTCCCATTTTCTATGGAGCTAACTTCGCATTGAGTGGAGAACTAGCTACTTATTATCCAGAGATACACGGTGAAGATGGGATTGGGCCCATCGTGACACCATCCGATCTAAAATATAATGTAACACCGTTTTGCGAACTGTTCCCATTTATTGAAGAACACATTGATGACATCAAAATTGTAGATACTGGCCGCTCCACATCTCTTGCCATGGCATTTAACTTTTTTAATGGCTTGTTAAAACAAGTGAAGGAAATCTATTTGATGGGTGGAGCATTCTTTGTTCCTGGCAACGTTACTCCTCTCGCAGAAGCTAACTTTCACGGTGATCCACTTGCCACCAAGATTGTATTAGAGCATGCACAAAAAGTGTATATTACGCCACTGAACGTCACCAATAGAGCTGTCATTAACAGTCAAATAGCTGAGCACGTATCTCAAAAAGCTAGAAATCCATATACCAAGATAATTTTAGACACTTCGAGGTATTATATATCTGCCTACAACAAACTGAATCCAAGGATTGGTGGAGCTGCTCGTCACGATTTGTTTACACTGTACTACTTATTAAACAAAGAACAGATTGATTCCGTGCAAAAACGCGTTTGGGTTGAGCTAAATGCAGGATCAAAAGGCTTAACACACATGGATTTTAGAAGTCCAGAAAATGATTCAACAAGCCCACATATCGTTGCTCTCGATTTCGACTATGAAAGATTCATTGTAGATTTTATTAATGTCATGACCAGGCCACTTAAGACATAAAAAAAGAATCCCATTGGATTCTTTTTTGGATTTCCTTATTCCACCCAACCTAACTCCATCATACGCTCAAACACCGCTTCCCCAATCAATTCATATCCGACCTGGTTAAAATGAACGTAATCCACTAATAGACTCGGTGGAACAGAACCACTTGCTATAGCGTCTTTATCCGCTTTAGTCGCTTTTATATTAACTCTACCCAAATTCACATTTGATAGATACTCACGCAAATTAATATACTGAATACCGTACGTTTCCTCCATGACCTTTTCTAATTCTGCTCTGCTTTCCTTCGTTCCACTAGTTAAACCTAATACCAAAAACTTCTCATCATACTTTTCCATATGAATAATCGAATCCACATGTGACACCAACTCTTCTGGCGTCTCATATCCGCCATTTTGTCCAATAAACACAACCGGTACAAAGCCTTCGTATTGATTTGTTGCATTCGTCACTATAGTCGAACCATCTGCAATAGTAGTAGTTCTTCCTGTTTGACTACGCTGGAATGAATACGCATCTTTCTCTTTATCCCATGAAATTTTACCTTCAATTCCATTGATGGTAACTGGATTTATCCCTCTATCTCCACGTCTAAACGGAATAACTTCATGCCCGTTTTCAGATTGAAGAGTAATATTCACTGGTATGGAAGTGGAAGGAATCGTTGTGTTATTTACCAACGAAAACGGTACTCCACCAGCTCGACCAATAATCGTATTCGTATCCTCACCACTTACTCCCATGTTTACGACAGGTACGTTCACACCTTGTTCCTGTAACAATCTTTGAAGCACTCCAGGATAATTTGTTCCTTTCCCTCCTGCTCCTTTCGTTAAGGAATCTCCCCAGACAACGATGCCAGGGAAGTTGGGTTTTGTAGCTTCTGCACGATCCGTTATTTTATATGTACCAACACCAATTAATAAGATAAATAAAATTCCTAAGATAGACCACTTGGAGTATAATTTCATGATTGATTCGTCCTCTCAGCTTGATTCAGGTGTTCAACTTTTTTCCTATGCCGTAATACCTGTATTTTCTGAAAATTCTATCAAAATATTACGCATAAATCTATACCTTTTAACGAAAAACTGATATTTTTCTACAGGATTAGTTTGTACAAAAAATGAAATAAGATGAAACAGAACGGAGGGACAATGTGGTATTTAGCATGATACATCATACATTTAAATTTATCGAAAAAAGTATTCTAGAGAATTTGCTTCCTTTGCATCCGAAGTACCTAAAAACGCTAAGAAATTCATGAGCGAACTGGGCCAATCCAATGGAACAGAAATAGCACTATTTGAACCCAAGAAGGGGAAAGACCACCTGTTTGGAGAGTATTATGATTAAGGAGCAACTGACTGCTCTGATTGGTATGGAGTATGTCGAATTGGAAGGCGATTACGCTTTTATTCGAGGAAAGACAGTGGAAATGGATATCCTGCACCACTCTTTACAAGAATGGATGCAGAGGGAAGGTTTGCAGCAAGATCTTTCAAGATATATTGTGGAAGCATATTATCCTTCCACAACAGATGAAATGGTAGAAATACTCATTCCAACTTATACCAAAAAGTAAAATCAAATCAGATAGCAAAAATTGGTGTCGTTTTTCCTACATACACCTACAATCTGTAATGTTACAATTATATTACAAATAATAATGGAGGTTATTATGAAAGCAAAACAATTCTTACTAGTAATTTGTGCAGTATTCCTTGTTTCTGTTATAGGTTTAATGATCTGGTTTTACAATACAACGATCACCAAACAATTAAACGATTATACTAAAGAGAAATATGGAGAGAAAATAGTCTTAGTGGAAGAAGGCGCTTCTCATACTGGTAATATGGGGGATACGGTTCATAAAGTAGCATTAAAAAGTGATCCTTCCATAGAGTTTAATATAGAAGTGGATGGAGATTTATTCGAAAGATTGTTTACTGTTGTGAGAGATGATTTAGAGTACATGATAACAGTTAACAAAGAATTTCCTAAATTGACGCCTTATGTAGGGGAGATTGAATCACTAGAATTTATTATTCCTAGAACTCCTACGTTCGATCTCTTTTCAGAAGTAATGGAAGATGACCCACATTTGTTTATAGTGATGGATGAGTATGATTTTAATGCAGACATTTTTGAAAAACAAACTCTTCACAGGTACTATCAATTAATTAAACTACTAAACAAAGCTGATACAAGTTACCAAGACCTTCGCATTCATCTATTCGTTGATCGTCCCCAGTCATTTCACATAGCAAATATTAAATCTATTACATCGAGCGAGCAAATAGCACAGATGATTTATGAGCAAAGTCCAGAAATTAAAAATCTTCTAGCTAAGTAGAAATGGAAAAATTAATCTTTTTTATGAAAAACGCCAGCCTATGTATAAGCTGGCGTTTTTAAAGTTATGTACGTGATTCTTCTCACTTATTATTTTTTATATTTACCCAAACAGCCATCCCAATAGGCACAGCGAGGAATATTACTCCACCGCTAAACAAGAGAACAAGTATCTCTCCCCCTACTTGAACTGGTGAGTATATTCTATACATAGACATAAAAAGTAAGAAAGGCAGCGTTGATAAGGTGCTGATCTTTAGTAAGTCAAAGTCATCTTTTCCTGGTTTTAAGAAATTTAATCCTATCCAAAGCGCTAAGAAGATGATAATCTTCATTTCTTTATATAGTCCATAAAATCCATACGGAATATCAAAAAACAAATTCATAAATATTAGTAAATATTCTGCTAAATCTCCCATTAAAATAATAGAATATGCGACAGTGAGTGCCATAACTACTCGTTTTATTTTGTCATATAAAAAGTAAACTATAGTTCCTAACACCACAGCGTAAGCTAAGAATACTAACGGATTGCCGGTGGATTTTAATATATAATCCCAAATTTCCGTACCAAACCACTTTCTTTGTAAGATATAAACGGAAGTATCCTGAATTAAAAAGTAAGAACTTAACATAAAGCCGACGATTATTATTATTTTACTGATGTGTTTCATTTTACAATCCTCTCTTTTTGACTTACTCATATTTTACCATTTATGGTTAAGGATTTATCTAGGAAAATGTTACCTATAATTAAAAGCTAGTACTAGTAGGTCATATAACCCATTTACATTCTTTTGGATTATTTGTTACATATATATTACAAAGTGTAATTAGAGTGGAACTTAATGAAATGGTTTTAGTAGAAGTATTCATTCGAACTTTAATAATAAAAAAATAAATGTAATCGAAATTGGTGTCGTTTTTCCTACATACATCCACACCTTGTAATGTTACAATTTTGTTACAAAAAAATACGGAGGTAGTTATGGCAGCGAAGAGGTTCTTACAAATGATTGGTGTAGTATTTCTTGTCTCTATAGTAGGTTCAGTATTCTGGTTTTTTAACACTTCGGTAGAAAAACAATTAAATAATTATACGAAAGAAAAGTATGGGGAAAAAGTAATACTGGTGGAACAAGGTGCTACTCATACCGGGAATATGGGAGACACGGTTCATAAAGTGGCATTAAAGAGTAATCCCTCTGTAGCATTTAATATTGAAGTAGATGGAGATTTATTTGGGAGAACGTTCACTGTGGTCAGAGATGATTTAGAGTATGCAAGAAAAGCTAGTAAAGAATTAATAAAATTAGATCCTTACTTAGACAAAATAGCATCATTAGGATTTTCTTTGTCAGATCTTCCTACTTTTGATTTATATTCCGAAATAAGAAGCACCGAACCATATCAAGTTAACCTCATTGATAAAAAGGGATTTTCACTATCTAATTTCGAAAGCGAAACTATCACAAGATACTATAGCTTAGTAGAATTATTAAAGAAAGCTGACACAAAATTTGTAGAACTTGAAATTCAAATTAATTTAGATAGTCAGCCGTCAATTTATCTAAAAGATATACCACAAATAGCGTCTAAGTCCATTCTAAAGCGAAAAATGATTACTAACAATCACACTATTTTAGATCATTTATTAAACGAAGAAATGAAAGAGTTATTTACCGAGTTAGAAAAAGATCGGTTTATTTTTAAAGGAAACTCATTTATACCGGAACTAGGCGTTGGCTGCGATGAAGTATCAGTGAACGGTGAATGTGATGAGCTAACATTTTATGTGGAATACGTCCCGACGGTTACTTCAGATAATCCTGTTATAGCCGAAGATGCTTTATTTATTAGAGATGCTCTTATAAAAGAGATTCCTGAAGACACACGATTTAATTTAGCTGGTAGAGGTGTGCCGTTTAATGGGTATTATTTAGAGGATCTCCGTTCTTTATCAGATGAAGAAATCAAGAATCAGGTCCAACAAGCGTTATCTGAGTAAATTTTAATCAATTTATAAAACCAGCCATAAGACGGCTGGTTTTTTGTTAAGTATTTATTTTTTCATCCTTTAGTGCTTTTGAATGTTAACCAAACTGCAGTTACGAAAGGGATAGCAAGGAAGATGATCCCACCCATAAATAATAGAGCAAGAATTTCCAACCCTTCTTCGATAGGGAAATAGTATCTATACATAAACATAAATAGTAGAAAAGGTATTGTAGCTAGTGCACTTACCTTTAAAAAATCGAATCCATCTTTTCCTGGTTTCACAAAATAAAAACCTATCATAAGCGCTAAAATGATGATGATCTTTTGCTTCTCATAGTACCCATATAAAGTAATAAAGAAATCAAAAATTAATGTAATAAAAATCAATAGATAGTTCACTATATTAGCCATAAGAATAATGGAATATGCTACAGTATGGGCCATTATTAAACGTTTTAGTTTCTCAATGAAAAAGAAAAAGACAGCCCCAACAACCATTGCATAGCCTAGGAACAGGTTTAGGCTATATGTTGAAGTGGGTAAAAAGCTCCAATGTTCCTTACCCAACCATTCCTTTTCTAGAAAATAACCTGAGGCATCCTGAATCAAAAGTAGAAACTTAACAAAAAGGCTACTATTATGATAACTTTACTAATGTGTTTCATGTTACAACCCTTTCTAAGAAGATTCATGACTATTTCACCAATAAAACCCAAATGCTTTCTTTAGGAATTATTATCCATATACTTAGATTCAAATGGACTCTTTTTATAAAAACTACTCATTTATATCAGTACCTGCTTATTCTTCTCTGTTCTTCCCACCTAAAGCACCAGTTGCCGTGAAAAGAGTTAAAATACCAAACCCATAAAAAACGAGACCTCCGTAAATCAGCTCTTCTGAATAAGAAAGCCTTTTAAATGCCCAACCATTTGAATATCCTCTATCAACTCCAGTCGCAGCTGTATAAGTAACAATAAATAATAAAATAAGTATAAATGTCCATTTTGTTTTAAGAGGAAATTTAAAAACTTTATATGGTATCTCTCTAAATAAATATAGAAAAACCCATATCAATAGGGTAAAAATAGTTAGTCCTATTGTGGCAGGAGTACTATCCATCACACGTATTAAAGGTACACAAAGTTGTCCACCAATTAAGCTAAACAACAGGTATGCAAAACGACTTTTATGTTTAATCTGGCTCAGATTTTGTTTATACCAGTAAAAACTGATAACTAAAACCACAGCCATAGCTAGTATGTTACCCAGAAAGACCGAAAATGACCAATCTGGGAATAATGAGGAAAAGCTACCGATCAGAAAACCCGATAATAATATTACCCCTCCGTAAGAATCCCAAAAAGATGTTTTATTTTCGATCATATTCTTCCTACTTTGCTTTCCCACGTTATCACCGCCTTGTAAAATGTGTCATTTTCTTTTACTATTTAGAAGCTTAATAAGCATTATTGTTTGTTTTGTTCGTAATAGGCGTCTAGTTCTTTCTTAGCTTCTGCGTAGTTTTTGTCTTTTAGTTCGTCTAGCATTTCTTTAAAACCATCAATTTCTGAATGAATCCATTCATGATAATCTCTATTTTTTTTGTCCAAGTACTCATAAGCCTCGTCACTAATTGTATTAGTTC
Source organism: Mangrovibacillus cuniculi (assembly GCF_015482585.1). NCBI lineage: Bacteria > Bacillati > Bacillota > Bacilli > Caryophanales > Bacillaceae > Mangrovibacillus > Mangrovibacillus cuniculi. The sequence continues at coordinate 2,344,772 of NZ_CP049742.1, forward strand.
CAGAGAAAGCATAAAGTATATTAGAAATGTGCATTCCTTGGAATGTTGCATTATAACTTTCTCTAGATATATAAACAAAAATATCTATATTATTTTGCGTATTTTTATATTCAATCTTGCTTTCATTAGACTCTTTCCAATCTTCCCAGGCATCTGCAATATCATTTATTTTTTGAAGTTCTTTACTTAACTCACTTTCATCTACCACACGTTGATAAATCCCTTCTGTCGCCTCAGCAATAGATTTAAGTTGTGTTTCCCCTTCACTGTCAACATCAAATCCTATGATGTTTACTATCGGAGAGATGGAAGAATTGTATAACTCCTTGGCTGCTTTTACAGGATCACCATCGCATGTCTCTATTCCATCACTAACTAAATAGATGATATTTGTATTTGTTTCAGGATCATATTGACTCAAGTCTTTTTGTGCTTCTTTCAGTGCTAATTCGATAGGGGTCCATCCAGCCGGTTTTACAGTATCCAATGCTTGTTGAAATGATGATTGCTCATAATTAGAAATGGAGTATACTAACTCACTGCTAGAACAAGATAATTCTTTCTTCGCCTCTGACCCATCACCATTTTGACCGTAGACTCGTAATCCAATATTTGCATCTTCCGGAAGCGTTTCAACAAATGTTTCAATCGAATCTTTGGCGCTATCCATCATTGCTTTTCCATCAATTTGATTTGCCATACTCCCACTCGCGTCCAATAAAATAACAACGTTTAAATTGTCTTTAAATTGATAACGTTGATCTTCAATCTCTGGAGAACCAAACGATTGAAAAGTTAATTGCTTAATAGCTTCTTCTGGTCCCTTAAACTCTTTCTGAACTAATCGCAATAACTCTCTATAGAATTGATCCATTTGTTCCGTTGTAGGTTTTTCTGGCAAGTCCGGTAAAGCACTAAAATCTTGGACTGTTCTCTCTTTTTGACCAGAAAGTGTTTCGTAATCGTTTAACTTCCCTGTTGGTTGATTAGCTAATTCCTCATACGTGCTTGGTAGAGGATCAACTTTTAAACTCATTTGCTGATTTTCTTCTTTATCTGTCTTATTGTTATTTTCCGTCTTTATTTCTGGTTGCTCAGAAGGTGATTCTTGCATTTCCGCTTCCTCACCTTTATTACTGCAACCTGTTACCACGAGCAAGAACATTATTAGAAATACATACTTTTTCATCGTTACACCTTCCTAATTTATCTAAATTCTGTAAAAGGCTTCAAATACTCTATCATGCTACAACTAGGCGAAAATATCGTCAAACAGACTCTTTTTGACAGACGTATTTTTCACCATACTAAAGCACTATCTTCTTTTGTAGCTAGTAACTATTCCATGGGTACTTGAGCTTAATAAAAGAATAGTAGACAGAGAGATATATGCTATTCCACAATAAATTGGCATTAGTATATTTTTTTCGTTAATTTTCTCTAGGTACTAATCCTTATTTTTTATATAAGCTCTGAATTTTTTCGATAAAAAAACCCTTGGTCGAATACCCCAAGAGTTTTTCCTTTTATCCGTTTCTTTCTAATACATTGACAAGTAGATGATGAACTAGCTCATGATCTCGCTGGTCATAAAGCTTGTAGTCCTCACCAGGAAGGGTATACCACTCTGCCGCTCCCACATATGTAATCGCAAGTGACAGCATCCCGTCCTCTCCACAAGAAGTTCGTAACTCTAATTCTCCACTTATTACTCCTACTTCCTTCGTCATGACACCATGACTCGCGGTAAAAATAGACGTTTTGTCAGCCACAAGACTACCTCCTTAATAAATACAAGAATTCAACATTGTTTGAAGAGATGATTTCTCCGAAGATTGCACACTTAATCCCCAATCGTATTTTGTATCAATCCACCACTTAGCATACGCGCAATGTGCGCCAGTACGAGTCGGTTTCCATGTTGACGGATCTTGGTCCCCTTTTGAACGGTTGGAACTAGCCGTTACAGCAATCAATTGCGGGCCAGTTAAGTCATTTGCAAAAGCTTTACGAGTTTCTGAACTCCAGCTGCTTGCTCCTGATCTCCAAGCTTCTGCTAGGGGTACAACGTGGTCGATGTCCAGGTCAGATGGAGAATACACTGTGACACCGTCGTAGTAGCTGTACCATTTTCCTGAAGATACTGGGCATGTACCAGAATAGTAGTCAGCATCACGTTGCAAGACGATTTGTCTAGTGTCACATCCATTTCCTTGACTAGACCAATGAGAGAATAAATTACGCGAATAGCCAGTCATGGATGATTCTGATTTAACCACTAATGCATTTAATTGAGCTTGAGCAGTAGACTTAGACGGTGTACCTGGTGGTAGCGCTGATGCAGATGGAACCTGAAACTGTAAAACACCAAATGCCAAAACGAAAACAAAAACAAACAACACAGACTTCTTAAACATAGAAAAACCTCCTGTATGCCTTTTTTATACTAACATCCTTGTTGGTATAGGTGAGATGTTAATAGCTTTGTTGGGTGGTGCACTAGTTCTAGGTGGGAGACGGGTGGCCACAACATGATAGAATTGGGCTCGATTTGTTAGGTATGTACTTTCTTTCTTTTCTACTAATTAATGATAGTACAAGAATTATTTTCTATAAAGTTAAGATTATGTTAAGGATTTTTGGGAGTTTGGTAGGTAGGAGATTATCGTTCTTTTGGGGTGTGGTTGGATGAGGAATGGGAGTGGAATGGGAGATTTGCGAGAGGATTGGGGTGTGGGGGATGGAGTGGTGGGCGGCTTAAGCGCTTTTGTACATACGAGCGCGGGCCTCTCTTTTCGCTTCTCCGACATGCCGCTGCATCACTTGCCCTCTTCCTGCGGCTTAAGCGCTTTTGTACATACGAGCACCGGCCTCTCTCTGCGGCTTCTCCGACTTGTCGCTACATAACTTACCCTCTTCTTGCTGCTTAAGCGCTTTTGTACATACGATTACTGGCCTCTTTCCTCGGCTTCTCCAACTTGCCGCTGCATCACTTACCTTCTTCCTGCGGCTTAAGCGCTTTTGTACATGGGCGAGCAGCCCTTTCTCTGCGACTTCTCGGACTTGCCGCTGCATTACTTGCCTTCTTCCTGCGGCTTAAGCGCTTTTGTACATGCGAGCGCACTCCTCTCTCTGAGGCTTCTCCGACTTGCCACTGGATTTCTTGCTTTTTCCTGGCGACTTATCCCCTTTGCCGCCTTCTATCCCTCTCACGCATGGCGGCTTAATTCCTTTGTCGCCCTCTCTCTCACTCATGCATGACGACTTAACCCCTTTGTCGCCTTCTCTCCCTCTCACGCATGGCGACTTAACCCTTTTGTCGCCTTCTATCCCACTCACGCATGGCGACTTAACCCTTTTGTCGCCTTCTCTCTCACTCCCGCATGGCGACTTAACCCTTTTGTCGCCTTCTCTCTCACTCCCGCATGGCGACTTAACCCTTTTGTCGCCTTCTCTCCCTCTCACGCATGGCGACTTAACCCTTTTGTCGCCTTCTCTCCCTCTCACGCATGGCGACTAAACACTTTTGTCGCCATATAAATCATTACACTCTTCAATACTATTAAAATTATTGGTATTATATAGAAAATAACTCAGAGGTGAAAAGTATGATTCGTTATCCTTCCTTTAAATATGGGGCGACCATCGGCGTCACGGCACCTTCATCCGGTGTACCTGAAATGCTTCATAGTTTAATAGACGCTGCAAAATTGCGATTAGAGCAACAAGGGTTTTTTGTAGAAATAGGAGATACCACTTGGACACAAGAGAAAGTTCGATCCGCTTCTGCCCAAAAACGTGCAAAAGAATTTAATCAGATGATGCAGGACGATTCTATCCAGTTAATCTTCCCACCGTGGGGCGGTGAGCTTCTAATTGAGATGTTAGAATATATAGAGTTTGAAAATCTTCAAGAGAAGTGGGTTCTTGGATACTCGGACGTTAGCTTACTAATGCTTGCGATTACTTTAAAAACTGGGATGGCTAGTGCTATTGGAACGAACCTAATAGATATAAGAGGAAAAACTTCTGATGAAACGACTGCTATGTGGAAAGAAGTATTGTTTACGAAAGCAGGAGAGGAAATTGTGCAAAGGTCTTCTTCTAAATACCAACTAAAATGGCAACATGACAACCCTACAGAACATGTTTTTCATTTAACAGAGGAAACTAAGTGGAAAACCGTGTCTGGGAAATCGGAGAAAATATCTGGTCGTGTTTTAGGTGGATGCATAGATGTTATTCGTCATCTGATTGGTACACCCTATGGGGATGTGAAAGGTTTTTGTGAAAGCCATTTTTCCAATGAGCCTATCATTTGGGTGCTCGAGAATTGCGAGATGACTACTACTGATTTACGTAGATCACTTGTGCAGATGAAGCTCGCGGGGTGGTTTAATCACTGTACTGGATTAGTTTTTGGTCGCAGTCCAGCAAATACTCCTGTTAACGGTTATACAGTAGAAGATGTCTATCAAGAACTAGCGGAGGAGCTGCGAATTCCGGTTATTTATGACATTGACTTTGGGCATGTGCCACCGCAGATTACATTTGTGAATGGGGCTTTTGCAGAGATAGAGGTTCGTGATGGTAATGGCATTGTGGTGCAGAGGTTTTTGTAATTAATAGAGGATAAGGGAGCCACCCTCAGAGATTCTCTGGGGTTTCTCCGACTTACGGCTGGTTTCCTCACCATCACCGGGAGGCTTAAGTGCTTTTGTACATGGGAGATTGCGGAGCCCTATCCGCGGCTTCTCCGACTTGCCGCTGAGTATAACGACTCCCCCTGCGGCTTCAGCGCTTTTGCACCCGAGCTTGTACTTCAAAGTAGACCCTAACACTACTCCAAACTACTCACTCGATATCACACACAAATAATCCTTTAACACTGTATATCTACGTTAACCTGCTACCTGTCCAACACCCTATCATACGTAATAGCTATTCAAACAGGTGAGTAGATTAAACAACCTACTAAACTAGCAGTAATTCTCCTATGCAATCTTGTATACAGTAAGAGAAATGGAGGTTTGACTATGAATAAATTTGTATCAGCTGTTGCAACCATTGAGATTCCTGTATCCAATTTGGAAAAATCCCTTGCATTTTATACGGAAGTTTTGGCTGTGGACATACATTTCAAGGGAGATAAAAATGCCATGCTAACGTTTGGCGTCAAAGGTGTTCCTACTCTTTTTCTAGTTGAAACAGACAATGTAGAAAAACTTAGTTTTGCTAACTCTTCTACAGGTGTTGAGCATAGCATAATTGACTTTTACACACCTGACTTAAAGGGCTTTTATGATTTTCTAGTAGAAAAGAATGTGGAGGTTGGGTCACTCAATTTGCGAGAGGGATCTGATTTGGGTGGCTTTGGCTTCCGAGATCCTGATGGAAACTTACTGAGTGCATGTAATATTGTGCATCCTGGTCAATGAAAGAGGTAGAGAAGGGAGCCTATTACTTAGCGTTCCCTTCAAGTGCCTCCATTAACAAGTCCACGATGTGTACTACTCTAACTTTTCCCGCTAAGCCTTCCCTCTCAATACCGAGTTTCATTTGGAGTAGGCAACCAGGGTTCGCTGTTACGATAGTGGTAGCCATAGTATTTTTTACTGTCTTCATCTTAAAATCTAGTATTTTCATGGACATCTCAGATTCTACTATATTGTAGATACCTGCCGATCCACAACAGTGGTCAGCGTTTTCCATCTCAATGTATGTGACTCCGGCAATGCTTTTTAGTAACTCTCTTGGTTCGCTTGAAGTGTTTTGTACATATCGCAAATGGCAAGAGTCCTGATACGTGATGATTTGTTCGGGCAACGCCAATACTTTTTGATGAAATTCCAATTCTACTAATAACGCAGAAATATCCTTAATTTTGCTCGCAAATGTCTCTGCACGCTGCTTCCACTCTGGTTCATCACGTAATAAGTGGTCGTAGTCGACATTGCTATCTTCAAACGCTTGGATATTTCGCTTTGCTAACTCCTTGGCTTTGGCTTTTTCGCCACTGTGCCCGTGTAACGCACCGCAACATCTTGCTCTCGTGGATTTACTATTTCACACCCTGCTAGCTGCAGCAGCTTTACAGTGTTGTTATTGGTTTCTCTAAACATCGTATCCATCAAGCACCCGGAGAAGAATGCCACGACCTTTTTCCTCTGTCCTTGTGCTTTCAGTCGGAGAGGTCGCTCCGTCATTTCATTCAACGTTGGTACAGCCGGCATCACCTTTTCCATTACCCCTAAATGGTCTGGTAATAGGTTCATCACACCTGTTTTGCGCGCTAATGTTTGCAGGCCTGATCGTTGATAAAAGCCAATGAAACCTAATAACGTCTTCATTCGATTCTGATGTGGAAATATTCCGTCAAAAACTGTTTTTCGCACAAGCTTGGTTGGAGCTGAATATTTCCTTTTTTGTTTAATTATATCTCGTGCTTTTTCTAATAAATGGCCGTACTGCACCCCTGAAGGGCAAACTGGTTCGCACGCCCGGCACCCTAGACAGAGGTTAAATGATGTCGTAGTCGTAATTACCGCGAGTGGTCGTACTCCTTTTTCCTTTGGAGCTTTAAGAGAAGCAACTGCAAGAGGGACGTAAACGACTAGAGTGGTTTGTTCTCCGAATTCCATTATGGGAAATATAGCAGGATTGGGGTTAAGTTTTATCGAATTACTAGATTGCCAGCCATCGTTTTGTAACATAAGCTATTCCTCCGCGGAGGGGTAGCTTTTTACATTAAGAAGGAAATAAAGTGGAACACAACAAACCACTCTCATGGATGTTACTATAAGGTTATACCTCAAAAAACTAGAGGATGATTTTCATGAACAAAGCTTTACAATTTTTTCTTTCTTTCACCTTTTTTAGCGTTGTATTACTTTCGTTGAGTGATATATCTAACAGTGCTGAAAAAATTAACCGTATCTTCTTTAACAATGAAGGACTCTTAACATACTTTGTAAATTTTACTCAAGGACTTTTCGCATTTGTGATAACAACTGGAGCTATATTAGTGATTTATATCATTTGTATCCTGTACATAATGAAACACTTTGAGAAGTGGAAGAAACAGATTTTGACTTACATTGCAATCTACTCAATCGTAGCAAACGGTGTATTTGTTAGCTACTGGGGTCTATTGTTATGGAAAATTAATAATGATTTACATGGCGTTGAATACACTTGGTTTCATCAGTTAGATGACTTGATATTCCTAGTAAAATTACCACTTGTCATTCTTATTTGGGTGCTTCTATTGCAAAAGAAATTTAAGGAATCTACCTATCCCTTATTGGCAGTAACCTCATTAATTGCTGGAGTTATCCTTGGAATGCTTACAATTGGCAGAGTCTTCATTATTTACGGAGAACCATTGTATGATCAACAAATTTGGCTAGCTATTAGTGGAGTTCTAATTCCACTTATATATTTCTTATTGGCTAAGAAAAAACAAAAGTGAACTCACAATAGGCCAAAAAGTTGTTTCTATTATCTTGGTTTTTGTTGAAGTACGAGATAGGCATGCATGGTAATAAGTTTGTATTAAAGCAGATCTACTATCTTCTAATGAAAAGATATTACTTTAATCTGTAAACAAAAAGAACCCTTTTTCTCATAGGATTCTTTTTTTTCCAGAGATAGTGGATCTTTAAACATCAGAAACTAGCAACCTTAAAATTACTTGATACAGGACTATCATGATACAAGACACAATGGCAGAAGCTTTCAGTCGTGGTTTTACTTCTTCGTCTTTCTTAGTAATTATGTAAATGATGAATATTATCATAGAAAGAAAAATGATGTAGTCGATGGTAAACCCGTTAATTAGGTTATTCTTTTCTGTTTCCGTTATTTTTCCTGGGTAGAAAGAGCTAGCATTTATATCTGTTACAACTATTAATAATTTGGAGATGGCAAGAGAGATAGTTAGAAAAAGAGAATGCAGGAATAGTAATTTAAGATTAAACACTCTCATTACTTTTCCTTCTCGTTCACTACTATTCTTAAAGTTGTATTCAGTAAAATAGGTGTTTTACTGTCACTTGATACTAAGTCAAAACCTGCATAACCATCTACTGTGTATTGCCCTGGTGGAATGCGCTCTACACCCTCTGTATAATTTCTATCTTTTTCTACATACCATGACATATGTCTTTCTATTTGCTGTTTAAACGGCTTATCAACCTGTAACACTCTATAATTTCCAGGTTCTAACGTACCAAATAAATAAGTTACCTTAGTCTCCTCGTTCGTAAGCGTATAATAAAATGGAGACCAAGCATATTGAATTTCAATATTTTTCTTATCTCCTTGGTATAGTAACTCTCCTATAAAATCAAACTCTTCTCCAACAACATAACTACTTTTCTTACCGGTAAACGTGAAACGGAAGGAGTCATCTTCTATATAATTAGATAGAGTCAGATCTTCTTGGTAGGTACTTACTTCTTCCGATGAACATCCAGTTGCAAATAGCAGCATGCTACATAGTAGTAGTTTTTTCATTCCATCACCTCATCTACTTCTAATTTCTCCGATAGGCCTCAGTAAATGGACGTGAAATTCATGGAAAAGTTACACAAAATAAACATTATAAAATCACTAACGAAGTTAACAGCTAATTTCTTTCTCCTAGTCTATATAGATAAAGATTAACATCTTTATTTCAATGTGTAATTCCTATATAATAGGAATATACTAAAAGAGAAGTGCTGTAACACTTCTCTTAGCAACCTTACCGTAAGGGTGTGGTTGTCATTTGTTTATTTATTTGCGAAAACCACCCTTTTGCTTCCTACGGCGCGGGGTGGTTTTCTTGTCTTCTAGTATGCTTTTTCGAAAAGTATATGCCACGCTTTCGCGGACAAGTGCTTTCAAAATTTCACGAAAGAGTTCAAGAAATGTCTCCATGATTATCACCTCCTTTCATAAAGAAAGAAGCGCAACAACCAACCACCCTCACAAATGAGGCTGCTCCTTTATTCTACCATTTCCTGTTCTAGTTTTCACCAAAAATAAGAACACTTGTTCTATAAATATTTAGAAAGTTTTGGTTTTTACCTTTATTTACATATTAAATCGATCAATAGTTATAAGTAGTAACTAATCACAAAAAAACTATCCGATGAGCACTCATCGGATAGTTTTCCATTAGTTCTTCCCTTTTTGACGACCTGGAGCATCACCAGATTTTCCAGAGTATTCCTTATCGTTCTCCACTTTTATTACCACCGTTGTTAACGGGTCTAACGTGATTGATTTGTTGTTTAACGTAAATCCAGATTTCTTCTTCACTTCCTTTACGCCTGCTTCATCGCTATCTACTAGCACTGTTCCAGCCGTCACATCTTGGTTAAACGTTAAAGTTCGTTTGTTCATGTCTGTGTTAACAAACACATAGTATTTGTCTCCATTTGTTGCTTCGTTGCTATACGCGACAAATAGGTCTTGTTCTTTTAGTTCTGGACCTGTTAGTAAGTTTACGTTTTTATCTACTAATTCTTTTGAACCTAGACGGAAAGCATCTGTAGATCTTCTTAGTTTGATCAAACCAGTAGTAAACTCTCTAGTTAGGTTGTTCTCTGGATATAGCTTTTTGTTCGTAGCTTTTTGCCAATCTAAACGGTTGATAATATCAGAAGAATCATACGAGTCATGGATGAAGTATGGATTTTCGAATGGCTCTCCATTTTCATCTGTCATATACGTTGACTTGTAAGGTGCCTCTGTTGTTTCCGCTAAGAACTGCTTCGTACGTCCAAACTCTTGACCAGCATGTAAGAATGCCGTTCCTTGAGATGTAAGGATGATAGAGTTACCTAGACGAATACGTTGGTGAATCTCTTTATCTTGCTTTGCAGGGTCATTCTTGATAGATTGCGCAATTACATCGTATAACGTTAAATTGTCATGTGCCTCAATGTACTGAACCACATCTCCCGGCTGATCTGCTAAGAAGTTACGTGGTTGACCTTTAATATTTTCAAAGATTTGTTGTACGTTACGAGCACCATTTGTTAAGAAACGAGGTTGCCCTTCGCTACCAAATCCTGATTTTAATTCGTTACGGATTTCGTCAGAGAAGCTTCCAACCGCTTCTGTATATTGCATCCACTGTTGATCCGCCGCTTGAACTGGCTTCCCTTCGTCTCCAGCAAACGTTACCCATCCTTCCCCAATCATGACGATATTGGGATTTAACTTTTTCGCTTCATCGAATGCTACCTGGATACTCTCTGCATCATGGTCTCCCATCATGTCAAAGCGGAAACCATCTACTTTAAACTCATCAACCCAGTACTTAATAGAATCTACTAGTACTTTGCGAGACATAGCGTGAGTGGTTCCTAAACGGCCACCACCGAAGCTTGTTCTAGGAGTTCCATCCGCATCCATAAAGTGATAATAGTTAGGAACTAGGTCTTCAAATATACCTACTTGCGCTGTATGGTTGTATACAACATCTAATACAACCCCCATACCACGCTTGTGAATCTCATTAATTAAACGTTTAAATTCTTCAATTCGTTTCTCCGGATTAGTGGGATCTTGAGAGTACATTCCACTTAAGGAGAAGTAACTGTGTGGATCATATCCCCAGTTATAGTTCGTATTTGTAGACTCGTATTCTAGCATTCTTTCATCATTCTTTAATTCGTCACCGAAATAATAGCTCATGACAGGAAGTAATTGAATGTGCGTAACACCTAGATCTTCAATGTAGTCTAGTTTTTCTGCAAATGCTGCGAATGTACCAAATTGTGCTTTTAGCTCTTTATTGATTGTTGGATCTGATGTAAAGTCACGAACATGCGCTTCGTAAATAATCGTATCTTCCCGTTTTTCAAAACCAGGAATCTCTGCATATTTTAGTTTTGGACCGATTTTAGATACATCAATAATGGCTGCTTTTCCATACTTTTCTTCAGGTTTTGCAGTTGTTAAATCATCAGGATTTTTCCAAGCTGCCATAGATTTTGCGTATGGATCTAATGCGATTTTCACATCGTCGCCATGCGTGATCTTATATTGATAGAAGTACCCTTTTGTTGATTTTAATCCTGTAAGTTTTCTATCCAGTTTAATGGACCACACTCCGCGATCGCCGAGAGTCATCTCAAAGTTTCCAATTACTTTGTTTTGATCTTTTTTATCATACAAAATAGCTTCTACTTTATCTGCTTTTGGAGACCAAAGCTTCAACGTAGCACTTCCATTTGGATGAAGTTTCGCCCCAAGCTCACCGTCGTAAGCAAACTCTTCGTCGATAAATCTCCAACCGGATAGAGATGTGATGGAGTTATTACCATAAGAAATTGTATATGGTGCTGTTTCTGCTGAGAAATCGCCCGTTACTTCCACGCGAAGGTCATCTAGGACTTTTACTGAAGTAATCGTCGCTTCTTTTTTATTTTTATCTTTTACTGTTAAGCCTTCTAACAATGACTGTTCCGTTAATTCGTCCGTTCGTGAGAAACTTAGCTCAAGTTTTTCATTAGAGATTTGCTCTGCACCAAGAAGCACGGTAGGTACTGCGCCATATGGATTATCGTACACTTTGCTATCACCGTCTTTGATGAAGATTTGGTTTTGTGTAATGCTGTTGTAATTATAATCAGGAGATTGACCACCTCCTGCTTTATTTACAAATAAAAATCCGATTCTTTCTGCTGCTTCTTTTAGAGATAGATCATAGTATGCACCGTATTTTCCAATACCGCTAGCGTCTAGTGCACCGTTCGGCCAACCGTCAGAAGGGTTTGCAACGTCACTCCAATTCCAGAGACCCCAAGAGTCATAGTTGCCATCTTCGCGCTCATAATGAATTCGGATTGTGTCTTTTGGTAGTTCTACCGGCTCGTATAAAAGCACTTCGTCTGAACCTTGTTGGATCCAGACTTCTTTTAGTTCTGGTACAAACAATTCAACAGCTTTATCTCCGCCGTCTTTGTCTCCGCTTGATGTGTTTAGTACTAGGAAGTTTACATTTTTAGCACCTTTCTTTAAAGGTACATCTATGTAAATACCGTAATCTGTTTTGTTTGCTTCATTGAAGGCAGTTCCACCTGTTGGCCAGTTTTCAGATGGCGCTGCTACTTCTCCCCAAAGCCATAGACCTAAATTCTTGTAGTTGTCATCTGTTCGTTGGTAATGAATACGAAGTGTATCTGCTGGTATTTCTCCCTCTTCTGTTGAACTACCATCGTTAGCAAATCCAACTGTTGGAATAAAACTAGCAAACCCAGAAAAAACTAATATAAATGCTAGTAATATTGATAGAAACTGTTTACTCCTATTTTTCCCCATTTTTGTTTCCCCCTTTATTTAATTACCTTGATCGCGAAAACGTTTGCACAAATGTGTGAAGTTGTTTGGAAAGAGCTTGCTGAGTTGCAACACATTTGAAAGCGTTAACAAAATACATTTATATCTACCTTACTATGGAAAAAATTGAAATGCAATAAGAGAATATTCCTAATAGAATGACACGTTTTGCGAATTAGTTTACTAGGAGAATAAGTTTACTAGATTTTAAATCAACTTTAAAAGATTTACAGAGTTTAAAATTATATTTAAATAACGAGATTATGTCGACTTTGGTAGATTCTTTTTAGTAGATTAGCCTTATATTGGCTTTGTGGGATACCTGAAATTACTTCTCTGCCTCTCTCCTATACCGCTGGAACCTCCTCTGGTATACCCGAACCGCGTTTCCGCCTTTCTCCTATACCACGGGAGCTTCCACTGGTATACCTGAACCGCGTTTCTGCCTCTCTCCTATATCACGGCAGCTTCCCCTGGTATACCTAAATCACGTTTCTGCCTCTCGCCTATACCGCTGGAGCTTCCTCTGGTATACCTAAACCACGTTTCTGCCTCTCTCCTATATTACGGCAGCTTCCCCTGGTATACCTAAACCACGTTTTCGCCTCTCTTCTATACCACGGTAGCTTCCCCTGGTATACCTAAACCACGTTTCTGCCTCTCGCCTATACCGCGGCTACTGCCCAGATAACAAAACCAACCAAGTCGATAACATTCATTGCCTATCAAGTGATATACTAGAAATAAATACCACTTTATTACGAAAGGATGATTCTAATGAATCTTGGCGCATTTTCTGTAAGTTTGACGGTGAAAGATATTAACGCTTCTAAAGAGTTTTATGAGAAGTTAGGTTTTGAGGAGTTTGGTGGAAACATCGAGCACAAGTGGCTAATCATGAAGAACGGAGCAAGTACCATTGGCTTATTTGAGGGGATGTTTGAAAAGAATATCCTTACCTTTAATCCTGGATGGGATCAAAATGCACAGGAGATAGACCCGTTTAAAGATGTAAGGCAGTTACAAGAAACTCTTCGTGAAAAAGGGATTTCGTTTACGAGTGAAGTATCAAGTTCCGAGGGACCAGGTAGTTTTACTCTGGTAGACCCTGACGGTAATCCTATTCTAATAGATCAACATAGATAAATTCGCCAAAAGCCCTGAATAGGATGATCCTACTCAGGGCTTTTTGTCCTTACTTCCCTAGAAATCCACCCTCTGATCGGATCAGTTGACCTGTGATCCATTCTCCCTCGTCACTAACCAAAAATCGTACTAAACGAGCTGCGTCATCCGGTGTGCCTAGTCGGCCTGACGGGAACATCGGCAAGAGATGATCTTTAATCTCCTCCGTCATCCAACCAGAATCGGTAGGACCCGGATCAATGGAGTTAACCGTGATTCCAATTGGCGCCAATCCCGTTGCCAGAGGTTCCGTCACCGCAATCAGCATCCCTTTTGTAGCTGTGTACGCAAGGTTGGTAGGATCTGGTCCTTTGGAAACTAAGTTTACGATTCGGCCTACCTTCAAACCTGGGTACGCAACTTCATAAGCTTTGGCAAACTCCGTACTTAGCATAATTGTACCGCTATTGTTGACGAGATAATGTTGATCTAGAAGCTCTCGTGTTAGAGTTTGGTAACTAGTAGGTGCTTCAAATGTGGCATTATTAATTAAAATCGTAGGTGGTCCTAATTCCTTTATAACTGTTTCTATAATAAGTTGTGGCGTTTCGGCTTTACTTAAATCAGCTTGTAAATGAGCGACGCGAACTCCCTCTTGTTCTAGTGTGGTCTTCAATTGTTCAGGAAAGTCCTCATCAAATCCGTTTCCGGACGTTTTATCAAATGATATCCAGTGTGTGAAAAAGATATCTACGCCTGCTTTTGCCAAGTGGCGACAAATTGCAGCACCGATTCCTTTTGACCTACTAGCACCTGTTACGATAGCAATTTTCCTCATATGACATCCCCTTTTTTGTAAGTGAATGCGGTAGCGCGAATAGAGATGTATGTGTATAAATTCACCACGCTATGCATCATTGTTTGATAGAAAAATAGACAGACCTCTCCCTAGGTAGGAAAGACAGCTATTTTTTTTGCTTCTACCTTACATTAACGGACACATGAGTATGTGAATTCCCCTTTCGTTACATCTCTACTGAAAGTATATTACTGGAAAATATTTTTAACAAGTTTTTCTAAAAAACATTGACTATTTTCTAACCAGTGTCATATAGTTAATTACATGAGTAACTAACCAACGAAGTGAGGTGAACAAAACTTCATGCAATTCGATGAAAGTAAGCCCATATTCCAGCAAGTGTATGACTACATTGTGGAGATAATTTTACGCGAAGATCTCTCCGAAGAATCACAAGTACCTTCTACGACGCAGTTCGCAACTAATTTTCAAATCAACCCTGCTACTGCAGGAAAAGGTATTAATCAGTTAGTCGATCAAGGCATTCTATATAAAAAACGAGGTGTTGGCATGTTCGTTGCACCAGGTGCAGTGGAACTGTTAAAGCAGCAGCGAAAAGAAAAGTTTTATCAGGATTATGTGGAACCACTTGTTGTAGAGGCTTCTCGATTAGGAATTAACAAAGAGCAATTAGTTCAATTAGTAAAAGAAGGAGCGTGGAAAAATGAAGGTTAATGTTCGCGATTTACACTTTTCAATCCATGGAAAAAACATTCTTCAAGATATGAACTTTGCATTACCAGAGAATTCTATCGTAGGTTTATTGGGACCCAATGGTGCAGGTAAAACGACACTTCTTCAAATTTTAGCTGGTATTGATGAGCCAACAAGTGGAAACGTGTTAGTGAATAACTTAGATCCGTTCCAACATAAACAAGGCAGAGAACAGACTTGCTTAATTATTGAAGATGGGAACTTTCCAGTTAACTTTAAGATTAAAGAAGTTTTATCTCTTGCGAAATCTTTTTATCCGAACTGGTCACAAGAGAAAGCAAGCGCATTGTTAAACGTGTTTAATTTAGAAAAAGACCTTAGAGTAAGGCAACTGTCAAAAGGAATGGGAAATGCACTTGCGGTGACGGTTGGGATTGCGAGTCGAGCACCTCTCACTCTTTTCGACGAGCCGTTTAATGGAATGGATGTGCAGTCTAGGCAGGTCTTTTACAAAGAGTTATTAGAAGATTATGTGGAAGTGCCACGAACAATTATCCTATCTACGCATTTTACCGATGAAGTTAGCAAGATGTTTAACCATATTGTCCTTGTAAATAAAGGGACTGTTCCTTTGTCTATTTCGTTTGAACAGATGCAGAAATCTTGCTTTAAAATTTGCGGTTTACCTAACGCCATAAATGAATTAACAACAGAAATGGAAGTCCTTCATTCAGAAAGTTTCGCAGGAAAAGAAACTCGATACGTTTATAGTCCTCTTCGACCAGTACCGACTTCAGCTGATGTGGAAGTAGAAGTCATGTCTTTACGAGAAGTTATGTTGTATTGGCCCCATACATTAAAGGAGGTAGCAACAAATGTTTAAAGGAACTTTCTATTTTCTATGGACTGACGTCAAGAAACCGTTACTAATCTTTACTTCTTTATATACTTTTTTCACTTTATTAACTGTCTTAGTTTTTGCGTCTGTGACCTCTTGGGAGTACACACGTATTTTTCATACTGTCCCAGTGTTTATCTTTTTATCAATCTTTGGATCTCGTTTTCTAAAAGATAGTTTTCAGCCATTGTTGAGATTAGGTTGCTCCCGTTCTGCCTTTTTCCAATATGGATTAGTGTTTATTATCTTCTTAACTGTATTATTTACGTTTATTGATACTTCCTTATATTATTTAGTCTATTTCGCCATTGATGTTTTTCAGATTGAAAACATACAAATCTATCACTTCTCAGAATTCCTACAACTAGACTCTTCTCTCTTACTTCAAGCTTTCTTAAACTTTACCTTATTTACATTTATTGTTGTCATCTCACTATTCTTTAATAGTTTTATGTATCGTTTCGGTATGGGATTGTTTTGGGGTATGATCTTGCTATCAACATTTCTATTTGTGATACCGGTTGTGCGAAATGAGGCTTGGGAATTAGTTAAATTATTCTTTTCTGACAGTGCCCTATTTTATTGGAGCCTCCTTTGGGCGGTCACATCTGGATTGTTCTTAGTGGTGTGGGCAATGATGCGTTCGTTTCGTTATCGATTAGGGAGGTTGTAGTAGCTCTGCGCTATCAGTATCTTTCTTTATTCTTTACCGAAAGCTCCTTTCAATATGATAGGAGCTTTTTAAAATTTTTCAGTTATTATTTACCATTTTTATTCTTTGGGATTTTATTACTAACTTCTACCTTACATGTTACCATTAGTAAAAAAGGATGTAACCGATGAAAACTCTGCACATTTTTATGATAGCATTTATATTTATTAGTACGCTAATCCTTACCTTCTATGACCTCTTTATTATCTCAACTACTTTAAAAGAATTATTACTACCGAATTTAGAATATAACCCTATAATAGACATTATCTTCGGTACAATTGGTGCATTTCTCTTTTTGTCCATTTTTACCTTTGCCCCCCATGCATTTGGTGTGTATCATGTGATGATGCGCTACGAGAATCTAAAAAAATATATCTTGCCCTTTACTGCTTTGTTTACTCTGTTCTCTAATAGTATGTATTTAATTAAGACTATGATCAGTAATTGGGCTGTTCATAGTTATTACTATAGGAGAGAGCAGGAATGGGTGTACGAAGTGGATAATTACTTTTATTTATTTAAGTTTCATTTATTACTAATTTTCTTTTTTGTATTTACAAGTAAGAAAAAAGTAAAAACGAATTATCACACATTATCCGTTATCACCATCACTGCTGGACTCCCGCTTCATTTGTATATCATGGGAAGCTCGCATTTATTTACGATTATCACCTTGGCTAAAGTAAGAGATTGGTTTCTTTACTTTGGAGTCGGCGTGCCGGTAGCGTATTTGCTTCTTCTTAGCGGGAAGAAACTTTTTATAAAAGGAAAAAAAGCTTAGCTAAAATACCCTTTGCTACGCTTTTTCTATCATATTATTCATTAATTTTTATCCTTTACCACCCAACTATCACCGATTAGTTCATATTCCTTAGCCTTAGATTCTCCTGGCTGATGACAAGTAATCTCCCTTTCTTCCACGTTCTCTTCCACTACAGTACACTCTTCTACATTTCCTGCTAGTTGAATATGGTAGCGACCTTTATGTTCTACTATTTCACCTTTTTCCTCAAACAACTGATTAACATGGGTATCAACATTTGTACCGATAAGAGATGCGTATCCTCTTAAGTATCTTTGTTCGGAAAAAATGTCAAAAGACCATTGAGCCCAGTCTAGTGGATTCGTGACAGTCATAAGATATTCATCAGGTGGATATACCGTTATGTTGTATGGTTCTGTCAATGCAAAAGCTGCCTCTACTTGCTGTTCTACCCAATATTTTGATACTCCTTTAAAGCTCAGGAACAAAATGGCTACAATAGCTGCTACTTTGTATATCCAAATTCGATGAGATGATAATAGAAAGCTTAGAGCCATAATGCATAATAAAGTGAGAAACCAAGGATCACCTAATTCTAAATAATGCAAACTGATTTGTTCTTTGGAGAATGGATAGATTAACGGCGCTCCATGACCTACACTGTCATACAGTAAGTGTCCAAAGATAACTGCTAAACTATTACACATCCAAGCTACGATAAATGTTACATGCGTCAATACGAACCGAACCAACAATCCAATTGGTAGCGCAATAATAGGTGAAAATACTATAGCATGAGTCCAATAACTAAAGGTTCGATTACCTAATAAGTCTGGAAATATCCCAGCTACACCACCGAAAAACATTAGAATACATTTTTCTTTCCATGTTAATTCCTTTTTTCCTACTACAGCAACAGTGAAACTTAAAGTTAATGCTCCTACTAAGGCGTGTGAAAGTACGTGTAGAAATAATAATAGCATGTCAAATATGGCATCTCCTTATTTATTAAATTGTCTCTAATTGGATATTACCATATACTACCTTAAACAATTTCTTATTATTTTCTTAAGATTTTTGGATTTAATATAAACTGACCCAAGAACCCTACATGGTGTCTAAACTCTTTTTAGGATTTCAACTGTATTTAGTTGTATTGCTGTTAGATCAAGAGTCATAATTTATATTTACTCGAGAGTGACTTAAAGGGTTTAGGAACACAAACAGCTCCTTTCTACTAGAAAGGAGCTGTTTGTCAAACCAATTAATCTTTATCATTTTTTTCTTGCTCTCTTTTTATTACTCAAAAATCCGTTTTGCTTAGGCTGCATGGTGGCCAATGTAATTATTTAATAAAACGAATAGTTAAAGGGTACATATACATTCTGCCCTCACTCGCTCTAACTGCACCAATAATAGAACAAATAAGATGAAGTAAAAAGATAACAGGAACAAGCAGAAATCCAATAAAAATTAGACAAAGAAGTGCTGCTACCATGCTGTAAATAAAGATGCTAATTTGAAAATTAACCGCTTCTTTCCCACTCTCATTAACGAAGGTGCCTTTTTCTTTAAATAATAACCATAAAATAATCGGAGCTAACACGAATCCTATTCCGGTTATGAAACCTGTAAAAGTAGAAAGATGGATGAACATAGCATACTGTTTCTCGCTCGCATGTAAATTATTCTTCTGATTTTCGATATTTTCCACTAACACACTCCCCTTCTTAACCCGTAACACATTATACTTATCTTATTAAACAAAATTAATATTTAGTACAATAGTACAAAATTAATTTATCCATAAAGCTTCATTATATATAATATATCTAATCAGTAACTTGAAAAGTATTAATTAATCCTTAACATCTATCTATGTATTTTTTAAATGTGTTATTATTTACCCTTCATACACCCTAATCCATTCCTGTACGTCCATCTTCCTAACTAATTCTCCAATTAAGTTATAAGGGATCTTTTTCGGATTTGAAAATCGAACACAGCTTTTCCCCATGTTTAACTTCGTACTCGTATGCTTTGGATACTCTTCTTCAAACCAATGCAGGAGCTTTTGACTACCGTACAATCCCATATGGTAAAGACCGATGTGGTTCTTTCGGGCAGCAATACCAATAAAAGGAAGTGCCGTGTCTTTTTTGCAATGATATCCGTTTGGGTAAATGGATAGTGGAACAACATATGACGGCATACCATATTGCATTTCTAGTTCAAATCCTTCGGGAATATTCTCATCAATGACTTTTTTCAATGCGAGTAAAGCATCTTGCCATTTTGGATCTACATTTGCTAAATATTCTTCTATCGACATTATTTTTATGCTCCTTTATGTTGTTTTCTTTAAAGATACAGCTTATGAAAAGCAGTGTTATCATATATTACTTACAAAACTTCCGTAGTAATAGTTTTTTGTAATTTAAACTATAGCATACGGAGCGCCTGCGTTAAGTATACAGCCTATTTATCTTACTCACCTACTTCATTTTATACCTATCTATCTCCTCTTGACTGGTTAAATTAACAAACTCTGTATCTACTTGACCTGTGGAATAATCAGATCCGTTCACAGATATCGGAAGTCCTTGTCTAGGTCCATTCTTCATTACTGGAACCCATTGATATAAGAAAAGATTATGCGAAAAGTTACCAAAGAACAGTGAATGTTGCTCTGGTAAATTACTTTGTTGGATTTCACTTATCGTAGTAGACCACTGTCTAGTAAACTTTTTCACACCATACGTTTTACCTTCTAAATCTACTTTTTCTTCTAAAAACACTTTTGGACCGTATTGATGCGTTACACCGTTTAGGATCCTATACTGTCTATCTTTAGTTAAATAAAAGTTAATTCCTTTCATTTCATCATCGGGGTGAATATTCCAAACTATATGATAAGTAGAAGGATCTTTTTTATCTAACATCCATAACTCTGGATCACCTTTGGACCTAATATTAAGGACTTTCCAATTGAAATTTTCCCATGCCCAATAGCTTACCCCATATTGATTGTCTTCAGATATAAAAGGAACAACCACATGTCGATTATCTAGAAAGATGATGTCTTGAATTTCCTCCGCTTCCACTTCTGGAAACAACACATTAATATCCTCCACTAATTGTTCTGTTTTTGGAAGAACACCTGAGCTACTGTATCTTGAAGTTAAAAAATACAGAGAGATAAGCAAAAGTACGGCAAAGAGTAGAATAAATGCTATCTTTTTCTTATTCATTTTTTTCACCTACTAACAACGAAACTTCAGAACGGAAGTAATAGTGTCCTTTGGATGTAGCAACATAAATTCCTTTTCCGTCCTTTTCAATATATATTGCGCTATTCACGCCGCTTCCCCACTTACCTTTTGCTCCTTCTAGTAAGTAAGGAAAGCGTTCTTGCTTATCAGGATTTTCATACCCTTCAAATGCTTCTCGATACCATTTATCACTATAAATATGAGCAGGTTTCATCTTAGCTAGTGTTGCTAAGAAATTTTGTTCGTCTAACTCCACTTCCTCCACATTCATGTAAATCGAAAGTATGGTAGGATCATCTAGCTTTGAAATAAACGTAGACGGATTATCATTGGCATACATCACTGGATAGACAAACATGGCTACAGTCCCCAACGTTAAAAATATTAAATTAGACCAAAATCCTAACCAAGCAAATCGACGATACTTTTCCCATTTAGTTTGATCCTTTCTCCAGATAAAGTACAAAATCCATACTCCTAATGGCAGAAGTGGAATTCGTATTAACTCCGTATCTACAGTGTAATTAAACGAAAAGCAGAATAATCCTATGTAAATGATGACGAAGATTTTCCACACTTTAATCTTTTCGGTTTGTTTCTTTTGAATTCTGTAGGCAAGATAAGCTACAATGCCCCAGCTAAGTAATAAAAAAAAGATTTCTATTATGTTTGAGGTATAGTTAATATTCATGTATTAAGTCGCCTCCTTTAGCATTCTCATACTCTACTGTAATATAAATCGACACCTCAAACTACCTATATATGGATTTTATTTGTAAAAAGGTGCTAACTCTTCTTCCTAGATATGTAGAAAAAGCCCAAGTATCAACAAACTAGGACTTTTTCTAATGTAAAACGATAAATTTATCTTCTTTTTCTCTTGAAGAAAATAACCAATAATACTGCAAATCCGGCTACTAAAAGAACGAGTGTAGTCGTATAGTTAGGTTTCTTTTGTAGTTGTTCTTCTACTTCTTTCTCTTTCAGCAATAATTCTTCTTTCCCCTCAAAGAATTCATTGTTAACTTTAGTAGTTGTGGGAGCACACAACGGATGTATCCACTTCCCATTTTCTTTATTTAGGTAAAATAAATACTCAGTCCCTTTTATACTCGTACCCCAGGTGACATCTTCATATAACTTTATTACTTTATCTTCTACACCTTTATAACTCTTCTTCACTTCTACAGTAAGCAGCAACACATTACTTTTTCTTTCTATTTCTTGTACCTCTCCAATAATGACACCGTCGTATTGTTTGAATGTGATGTTTGCTGAAGGGGGTTCTATACAAGATAGAGCTTGAGTTTGTTTAGGGAAAAAGAAGACGGATAGAAAACAAACAGCAAGTAATAATTTTTTCATGCTACACCTCCTTACTTTTTCTTTTATTCATGTAAGTAGACATTACCTCCAAGTAAAAAGTTTCAATAAATATTGAAACCGAATTATAGTAATAACGTAAAGTTAGATAAAAGAATTATAAAGATGGAGGTATAAGACATGATTGGCGCTATCATAAATTTTATTCTTTCTATGCTATTCCTACTATTGGGTTTATTTTTAGCAAAAGGAAAAGGTGCTTTTCTTATAGCTGGATATAATACGTTGCCTGCTAAAGTAAAAGCCAAATATAATGAACAAGCAGTTTGTACATATATGAGTAAGGTGATGTATGGACTTAGTTTTAGTGTTTTTTTGTGGGGAATGAGTGTGGTATTAGAAGTAACTCTACTGTTTATCATCGGGACCGTATTATTTGTCTCCATTTTGATTTTTACGGTTGTTTACACAAATACTGGTGAACGTTTTAAAAGAAACTAAATTAGTTGGTTCGCTCCCTTTTATTTGCTATGTTCCTGTGACTGGCATAATCACTACATAACTTTATTTTATAGTAACTATACATAAGCAATTTATTAATTCTCTCTTTTGGTGATTTTGTCACATTTAGTCATATTTTGTTGAAAGCTGGTATACTAGTAGAAGTGTATTTGATTAAAGGAAGTGAACCGTATGAAGATTTTCAAGGGGAGTCTTCGAACACTTTTGGCCATTATTTTTGCCATCGTCGTTTGCATTGTTATTGTGATCGTTAGTATGTTTATCGGACAACGATCCATTGATGAAATTGAATCAGAAATTGGCCACTCATTAGAAGATGCGGCGTATGTAATGGGAGAAAATTTGGATCAGTATATGTGGTCGAGGTATGGAGAAGTATCCATTCTTAGTGAATTACAAGAATTAAAGCAACAAGATTACCAGAATGCTTCTGATCTTTTAAATAAACTACAAGAACGATTCCCATCGTTTTCATGGGTTGGTTTAACGAATCAAGATGGGACAGTTATAGCTTCTACTAATGGAATTCTTACGGGACATGACATTTCCACTCGTCCTGTATTTACGGAAGCGTTAGACGAAGTGTTTATTGGAGATGTTCATGAAGCAGTTTTGTTAGCTGAACTCCTTCCTAACCCTACTGGGGAAACACTACGATTTGTGGATATTAGTACTCCTGTTTATGACGACGAGGACAATTTTATTGGTGTCCTAGCTGCTCATTTAAGTTGGGAGTGGGCACAAGAAGTCGAAAACTTTATGCGGGATACTCTACAAAATAGAGAAGGCATCGAGTTTTTTATTGTCAGTAAAGCAGATGACAGTATCTTACTGGGACCCAAAGACATGGTAGGAGAAAAATTAGATGTGGATAGTGTACAACTGTCCAGAGAATCTAATAAGGGATGGACCATTGAGACGTGGTCAGATGGAAAGCAATATTTAACCGGATATGTTCTTACCGATGGTTACAGCGACTATCCCGGTTTAGAATGGACCGTTTTAGTACGACAACCTGTTGATGTAGCCTATGCACCTGCAAAAGAACTAGTTAGATATATTTTTATTGTTGGAAGTATGCTTGTTCTTTTCTTTGCGATCGCAGGATGGTTTATTGCAGGTAGAATTACGGATCCACTTAAACGCATTACTACTGTTGCTGATAATTTACGAGATGGTGCTACGGTAACGATTCCTAAGTATGAAGGAATACGTGAAATTGAGATCCTATCTACATCGCTAAGAGACTTAGTGACAAATTTGACCACTACGGAAGTTCAATTAGAAGAAATGGAACATGTGGCTCACCGTGACTTTTTAACTGGATTAGCAAATCGAAATGGATTTGATCACTTTTTGGAACAAGCAATAGATACATATGATCATCTAACCATTCTTTATTTAGATCTGGACGGATTTAAAGCAGTTAATGATAAATTTGGTCATGATGCGGGAGATAAACTTCTAATAGAAGTTGGCGCTCGTTTAGATCAGTTTGTTCAAAAAGATGATCTGGTATCTCGGATTGGTGGAGACGAGTTTGTCGTTACCCTCTCCTCTTCTTCTAATTCGATTGAGCATGGAAATATGGTTGGAGAGCAGCTTATATCTTTGCTCAATAAACCTTTTGTTATAGATGATGTAATGGTTTCCATTGGATGTAGTGTGGGTGGAGCAACTTGGTCAAAAGGTGACAATATAAGCGATGTTATTCGATTGGCGGATCAGGCATTGTATAGTGTGAAACGTAGTGGGAAGAATCGTATGCTTATGCACGAGGAAAGTACGTGAAACTAGCACCGAAGAAAGGAGTCTATTAGGACTTTCTCTTCGGTGTTTATTTTTTACCCATTTAAACCTACTGTCTAAAAGATTACTAGAACTGTTGTAATTTTCTTCCGAATATAATAAGATAGATATGAAAACACAATATATTGATAGATTAACAATTTTAAAAACTACATATTGTACGCAAGATAATAGATGCACAAAGTGCTTAATAGGGAATTTGGTGCAAAACCAAAGCTGCCCCCGCAACTGTAAGTGAGGACGAAACGAATGTAACCACTGTGAAATACGGGAAGGATTCGGAGTAGAGAGATTCACAAGCCAGGAGACCTGTCTATTTTCTGCCGTTTTCTTTTTTCGGGGATGGAGAAAGGAGTCGATTGCAAAGTGAAAAGATCCTTTTAAGCGCTCTTCTTTTCCTTTGCATTCCCCTCACTCCCATTCAATTTAATGAATGGTTTTTTTATTTTAGGAGGGATTTTATGAACGCATTAAAAACTAAGGTACATAATTTACATTGGCTAACGGAATATGATCTAGATGTACAAGAACTAGTACCTAAATTAGGAACTGTAGAAATGGAGAAGAAATTGGACGTTGTATTAGAGTATGCCGTTAATCGAATTTCTATTGATAATCCTAAGTGGTCCTATGTAGCTTCTAGAGCCTATTTACTAAAACTTTACAGCGAAGTAGAAAGAAATAGAGGTATTGGTAGAAACTATGCAGATGGTGATTTTTATTTACTAGTGAAGCAATTAAGTTACCAAGGAGTATACTCCAACCAACTACTAGATTCCTATACAGAACAAGAGTTAGTCGAAATAAGCAATGTCATACAAGAAGAACTAGATAAGAAATTTACTCATATTGGGGCATTTCTTCTCTCTGATCGATATTTAGCGAAAGATACCAACAATCAAATTGTAGAATTACCACAAGAACGTTTCATGATGATTGCTTTATTACTGATGAAAGAGGAAGAACGAAGTAAACGATTAGAACTAGTAAAAGAAGCCTATTGGGCTTTAAGCAATCAGTATATGACTGTCGCAACCCCTACCTTGGCCAATGCTGGTAAACGCAGCGGCCAGTTATCATCCTGCTTCATTGATACAATGGACGATTCCTTAGACAGTATCTATCTGACTAACCATGATGCTGCTAGAGTAAGTAAAGCAGGTGGTGGCGTGGGTATTTATATGGGGAAAGTTCGAGCATTAGGGTCTGCTATTCAAGGAGTGAAAGGTAGTTCATCTGGGATTATTCCATGGATAAAATTATTAAATAATACAGCCGTTAGTGTTGATCAGTTAGGTCAACGACAAGGTGCAATCGCTGTATATATAGATATTTTCCACAAAGATATTATGAATGGCTTCTTAGAACTAAAGACAAATAATGGTGATGAACGTAGAAAAGCGCATGATATTTTTACCGGTGTATGTGTGCCAGATTTGTTCATGAGAAAATTAGAAGAAGTGGATTCAAATGGTCGTAGTATTGGGGAATGGTCTGTTTTTTGCCCATACGAAGTAAAGCAATTGATGGGCTGGAAAGATGAACTAGGTAATGCGCTTGGTTTAGAAGATTTTTATGATGAGGAAGATCAACAGCTCTTTACAGAGAAATACCACGAAGCACTAAACCATCCATTGTTACCAAGGCTTACCTATCGTGCGATGGATATTATGACAAGAGTCATGATTGCTCAATTAGAAACGGGAACTCCCTATATGTTCTACAGAGACGAAGTGAATCGACAGAATCCTAACAAACATGTCAGAGGAAAAGGGAGAACAGCCATTTATTGTAGCAACTTATGTACAGAAATTATGCAGAACATGTCTTCTACTATAGTGGTAAACGAAGAGATGAAAGAAGAACAATTCATTACTCAAACACGTGAAGCAGGTGATTATGTGGTGTGTAACCTCTCCTCTCTTCACTTGCCTAACGCTGTAGAATCTAATGAACTGGAACGCATTATCTCCATACAAGTGAGAATGCTAGATAACGTGATTGATATAAATAATCTTCCACTGATGCAAGCATCTAGGACAAATAAGAAATATAGAGCAATTGGGTTAGGCACGTTTGGATGGCACCATCTACTTGCAACAAAGCATATCTATTGGGAATCAGAAGAAGCAGTAGAATATGCTAGTCAGCTATATGAAGAAATTGCTTATCACACCATTCGCGCATCCATGAAATTGTCAAAAGAGAAAGGCACTTATCCTTTATTTAGGGGTTCAGATTGGGAAAACGGTAATTATTTTACCCGTAAAAATTATTCTTCTAACAGATGGCAAACACTTAAGGAAGACGTAAACAAATATGGTCTTCGAAACGGTTGGTTAATGGCTGTTGCACCGAATTCTTCTACTGCGAAAATCGGTGGAAGTACGGATGGAATTGATCCATTGTTTGCAGTGGAATATGTAGAGGAAAAGAAAAACTTTCGGTTTGGCGTTACTGCTCCTGACTTAACGCATAAGACGTATGAATTTTATCGTAAAACGAGAGATAAGTTAGATCAACACTGGAGTATAGAACAAAATGCCGCAAGACAGAGACATATCGATCAGAGTATTAGTTTTAATTTATATGTTCGACATGACATTAAAGCAAAAGAGCTATTGTCTCTCCATTTACATGCTTGGAAAAGTAAGTTGAAATCAACCTATTATGTGCGCAGCACTTCTCAAAGTGAGTTAGAGGCATGTACTGTGTGTGAAAGTTAAGGGGGAATGAACATGAAGCTGAATAAATCGAGCATTTTTGATAGTCATGGACCTATGGTAACGACAAGTTTGCTTAACGGCAAAGTATCTGGCGTACTAAATTGGAATAATATCGCCTACCCACAAATGTATGATCTTTACAACGTGTTGCTATCGAATTTTTGGAAAGCACAAGAAATTAATATGCAAGATGATATTAAACAGTGGGAGACCTTATCAGAGAAAGAAAAGTCTACGTTTCTCCAAATTAATGCTCAATTAGCAGCATTGGATAGTATTCAAACACCTGTCATGTATCATGTCTTAGAATATGTGACAGATCCTAGTTTTAAAGCCATTTTCGCTATTATCTCTCAACAAGAAGCAGTACATAATGAATCGTACTCCTATATTTTAAGTTCCTTAATTCCTTTACAGGAGCAGCATAAGTGGTTTGAAAATGCAAAAAATGACCCTTTAGTAAATAAAAGAAATGCTTTTATTATGGAAGGATATAATGCTTTTTTACAAGAGCCAACGGTAGAAAACATCTTAAAGTTAGCTGTCTATTCCATTGTTTTAGAAGGCATTTACTTCTATTCAGGTTTTGCCTTTTTCTATCATTTAAGTAGAAAACAAAAAATGGTGAAAACGAGTACAATGATTAGTTATATTCAACGCGATGAGCTACAACATGCTTACTTCATGTCTCAATTTGTTCGTATTGTTCGAAAAGAGAATGCAGAATTAATTACGCCTGAAGTAGATGAATGGATAAAGAACACTATTATGAGAGGTGTGGAGTTAGAAAAAGAATGGTCCACCTATATCCTCTTTTCTGTTGAGGGTATAGAAATGGATGAATTCCACGCATATCTTGAGTATTTAGGTAATAAACGATTACGACAATTGGACTTACCTAATGCGTATAAAGATAATTCTAACCCAATGCCTTGGATCCAAGTGTATGATGATCAGAAGATTAATGAGACAAAGTCTGATTTCTTTGAACAAAAGTCTAGGTCTTATGCAAAAGTGTCTTCTTTAAATGGATTTGATGAATTGTGATCATTCGAGCTTTAATAATTTATCACTCTATATCAGGTAACACAGAGATGTTAGCAGGCTGGATTCAACAGGAGTTTGAGAAAATAGAGGTTTTGGTGGATTACTATACCTTAACTGATCTACCTAATGTTGATCTTTCTGTATACGACATTATTTCTCTAGGGACCTATACTTGGGGAAATGGTGATATTCCAAGAGAATGGGATACGTTTTGGCCTCTATTACATGATAGCCACTTACCTGGAACTGTTTTTGGTGTTTTTGGAACAGGTGATACGTTTTATCCTAATTTCTGTGGAGCTGTTACCAGAATATGTGCACAGTTAGAGAGTGTTGTGTTAGTTGCGTGTGCTTTAAAGGTGGAGTTGCAGCCACAGGAGCAGGATAGGGAACGTTGTGCTAAGTTTACGGAGGTGTTGGTGAATAGAGTTAGCATAGATTCTTATAACTAGTAGATAGTTTAGTAAAAGCGGACCGTCATCAGGTCTGCTTTTACTATTATCTTTTTTTATCTATAGATATTACTGTCACTCCCTAGAACATTAAAGTTTTTGATTTTTTTAATAGTAGATTCCTAGCAGGCACATCTGTTTTATTTAACTTTTATACGAGTTTCTTTTTGCAAAACATTGGACGTACCATTTATTTGTAGAGTAATCGTTGAACCTTCTATTTCTTGTGGTAAAAAATAGTGTAGTTCTCCTGGTACTTCCCCACTTGATACAGTTGAAATACGATACTCATTTCCTAAGTTATCAACCACATCACCAAATACGGACATAAATGTATTTTCTTCATTTTGTTTTATATGAGAGAGAACTACTTGTTCACCTTCTATTTCTTTTATAGAAAGATTCATGTCTTTCGGAGAACGTAAGATTTTTCTATTTTCTACATCAATGATAACTTCCATATCATTCTTCGGTATGGCTTTTATACCATCAAATACAACATACAACTCTTCTGGATTTTCAAAAAATGGACTACTAGTGTAAAAAATCCAATCATCTTTTTCCCCGCTACTAGTTCTAGAATCCTCTGGCAGCCATTTGTTCCCTTTCGTATCTTGGAGATGTAAGTTTTCAAAGCCAAAGAACTGATAGGTATTATTAGAATCTGATGTAACTGAGATTGCTACACTTGTAGGGGACACTTTTACCTTATTCACCATAATCCTTTGCCCGTGTATAACCGCTTCCATTTTGACGTTATATTCTTTAGAAGGAATAATATCTTCTTCGCTAAATTGAATAGGTAATTCCCAAGTATTCATCACTTTTCGATTATCATTAGTTAAATGGAAATCTAAACTTCCAACATCTAAAGGGCCATTCTCAAAAAAATAAACTTGTAGGGTATGCATATTCTCTTGTGCATCACTAGCAGGACTATAAAAACTAGAACTATACATTAGCTCTTCACTGTTTTTTCCTTTTATACTTGGTATAATGCTCGTTTCCTTACCCCAAGACGAGTCATGTTTATAGAACACCACAATGCGTTCTTCATCGACAATGAGCGAGTCAATGTAAAGCTTTTTTCCGTGATTATCTAGAGTCTTATCTATAGGATATAAGTAATCATGGTATAGACTACTTATTAAGCTCGTATCACCTCTAACTGCAATTACTAACTTTTCTAATCCAGGTATCTCTCCTATAAACGCAGCGACTGTATCCGACACCCGGATGGTTCCTATCAAACTAAAGCATAGTAAAGAGGCTGCAATTAGTAATGTATAGCGCTTGTATCTCCTCTTTTGCTCTATTACTCCTCTGTTGACACCTCTACTAATAGCGTCGTGGAGCTGAATTGAAGGAACAGGTAGTTCATCTATCTTTTCCTTCTCTTTTTTTAACTCTTCTTCACGAATGTTTCTCACGTAGGCTTTCTCCTTCCTCTGTTAGCTCCCCTTTTAGCGTAGACAACCCTTTACGTATCCATGTTTTTATCGTTCCTTTTGGACGGTCCATAATATAAGCAATCTCTTCAACAGGTAAATCATGAAAGTATCGTAACGTAATAACATGCTTATATGGTTCTTCTAAAGAAAGAACAGCACTACGTATGTCATAGGAGATAGAATTATCGTCCACTTGCGCTTCACCGTTCACTTTTTCTGTGACAACCAGCTTCTGTCGTTTTCTGAACTCATCATGGCAATAATTAAACAAAATTCTGGTTAGCCAAGCCGAGATATGAGCTGGATCTCTTAGCTTTTTTATCTGCTTGTATGCTCTATAAGTTGTTTCTTGTACCGCTTCTATCGCATCATGTTCATTATGGAAATAAGTAAAAGCTATTTTATAAAGACGTGTTTGATGCAAACGCATGACCTGTTCAAAAGCTTGATTGTTGCCGCTTTTTGCTTGTTTTATTAAAACTATTGTCTCTTGTTCCAATGCTGTCCCTCCCTTCTTATAGGTTAGACTGTTTAATAAGGATAAACGATTTATTTTTATTTTTTTAATTTAGGCATTTACAAATCATCAGTTATGCACGGAGGAGTATAAAATGAAAAAATACTACTACCTAAGTAGGCAGTAGCATGGTTTGGTAAAAGTTATGTTCACTATTAAACCTGAAATCTATTAATCATTCCACTCAGCCCCTCCGCCAAGTTAGAAAGAGCATGTGCTGACGCAGAGATTTCTTCCATTGAGGCCATCTGCTGCTCTGCCGCAGCTGCTACGTTTTGAGAGTGCATGGATGCATCATCAGAAATAGCTGTCAGGTCTTTAAAGTGCAAAGTGACTTCATCCGTATTTATCGATACCTTATCTGTCGCCTCTACCATCACTTTAATTTGATTTGTTAAGGAATTCATAATCTCTAAGATTTCTTGGAAGTTTTGTTCTGTTAGACCTACTATCTTTAACCCATCCTCCACTTCCACTGTTACTTGTTTCATAGAGTTGTTGGATTGGACCATGTCTTTTTGTATTTCTTGAATTAAAGCAGTTATTTGTGAAGAAGAGCGTTGTGATTGTTCAGCCAATTTCCTTACCTCGTCTGCTACGACTGCAAAACCTTTTCCATGCTCCCCTGCTCGTGCTGCTTCAATTGCCGCGTTCAGAGCTAAAAGATTAGTTTGTTCTGCGATAGAGGAGATTACATTTGTAATGTCTCCAATTTCCTTTGATCTTTGGTCTAATGACTTGATAGCTTCTCCACTAGACTTTACCGAACTACTGATTGCTTCAATTTGTTGAACGGTTCTAGTAACTAATTCTCCTCCATTATTAGCTTTAGAAGTTGCCTGTAAACTAACTTTTGAGATAGTATTGGCATTTTTCACAATATCTTGAATTCCAAGGCTAACTTCTTCTAAAGAAATTGCACTAGTCTTAATACTCGTAGTAGCGCCATCTGCACCACTAGCTACTTCTTGAATAGACTCTGCAATTGTTTCTGAAGCTTTGCTAGTTTGTTCTGCACTTGCAGTTAATTCTTCTGAGGAAGCAGCTACTTGCTCAGATGTGTTCATCACTTCGTTCATCATTTCTTTAAGATTTTTTGTCATATCATTAAAATGAACCGAAAGTGTACTTAATTCATCTCCTGCTTTATCATCAATAGTTGAAGTAAAATCACCATTTCCTGCTAGTTTAACACCTTCTGTGATCTTCCTTAATCTCTTATTTATTTTAGCAGTAAAGACAAAAACACTCGTTCCTGCTATCACAATCATTAATACAATAATAGGTAAAAACGTTGTGAAAAAGCTAGATATAATTTTATTAATAATATTTTGGGAAGCTCCTACATAAAAAATACCAATCGTTTGGTTATTTCCATCTTTAATTGGCATATACGCAGTTTGATACATTTGTCCTACCACGTCTGCCTCTCCATAGAAGGTCTCTCCTTTGGTAATGACCGCTTCTGTTACTTCAGGAGAAGCCGTTGTGCCTACTGCTCTATTTCCTTCTTTAATGACATTCGTAGCGACGCGTGTATTACCTTGAAAGATAGTTACTGTATCTCCTGTATCCCTTCCAATGGTATCTACTAAGTCGAAGTTGTCATTCATTAAAACAGATCCTTTGTATAGTTTATCATCCTTTATTTCCCAGTTACCTGGATAGTGAGTATCTATGTAACGATAGGCTAACGCTAGATCTCCTTTTGCTTTTTCTACCGCAAATTCTTTCACACCTTGCGTAATTTCATGGTGAACAACAAACCCAATGACAGTAGATAAAACCAAGATTATGCTGGTTACCATGATGTTTATTTTTGTTCCTAGTTTGAGCTTCATAGGGTCACCTTCTTTATACATTTTATACTATCAATATCGACAAAATGCGACAGAATTTTAGGGTAGATTCATCAGTTTTTAATGAATATTCAGGTGATTAACCTAGTAAAATATGGTTTAGTAGTAAGTTATTAGAAGTATATAAAAGAAGAAGTCCAAAACAATAATAGTTAGTCCCATATTACAAATGAAGCTTTCCTGCCTCGGTTTTGAAGGTATCTTTACTTTTTTACCTTTGGGGAAAATTCACTTTTTTTTAGAAAATTATTAAATACTAGACATACTTGGATAAATTCATCTTTTGTAGTTAACAGTAAGACAGATAATTACATAGAAAAAATCCAAGTATTGAAAAGAGGTAATATAAAATGGATTGGATATGGAAAGCCATTCTTATTGTAATGGCCGGGACTTTGTTGTTACGCTTAGCTGGAAGGAAATCACTTTCCCAAATGACATTAGCTCAAACGGTCATCATGATTGGGATTGGTTCATTATTAATACAACCAGTAGCAGGAAAAAACATTTGGACTACTATAGGTGTTGGATTAGTCTTAGTTATTACGTTAATGGTAATAGAATACTTACAGGTCAAAGTTAACATGTTCGAAAAATTTATAACTGGGAAATCCAAGATATTAGTAGAAAATGGAGTAATTAACGAAAAGAACTTTAAAAAATTACGATTTACTGTTGATCAACTAGAAATGAAGTTACGACAACAAGGAATTAGTAAAATAGCTGATGTGAAATGGGCTACATTAGAACCCAATGGACAGATGGGGTTTGAATTGATGGACCATGCTAAACCAGTTACGATGCAGGAGTATTCAGTTCTGCTGATGCAATTGCAACAACTGAAGAGTCATTTTGGGATTCCACCTTATAAAAGTCCTTCCAAAAATGCTATGGAAGATATGGATATTTTCAGTGAGGTAAAGGACAGTGTTGATAAACATTCCTCGGAGGCACTGCAATAAGTAGATATTGGGACTATCTTTGAACAGGATATAGAGACACAGAGATAGGTATCTTTCCTTGTGTCTCTAATGTACTGATTACATAAAATAACCGTGAACAGCACCAAGAATCGTAAAAATAACAAGATGATCCCCAATTGCTATATAAAAGTATTTTCTTTCTATTAATTTAAACATCGTGTTTTTTACATACATTAAACTGATAAGAAACCCAATTATTAGTCCAATCATACCCCCATTGAAGATACCTTCTACACCTGCTGCTTGTACGAGAAATCCGACCAGAAAAGAACTGATGAATGCGATTATGATAGATACAACGTAAGCCACGGGATGATTTTTTTTGTTTTTTAGTAAGATGGAGTAATATATTCCACCGTATAGCATGTACACAAATGCACCTACTAGTAATGCTGTTAGCGAAAGAGTAAACATTTCTTTCCTCCTATTGAGTTTTTTTTTTCTGTCTTTATTATACAATATGGTTGGTATATTTACTGACCGTCATAAAGATATAATTCATTTATGACTCTTACAGGTAGTTACAGTGATGTTGATTTTATTTCCCCCAATATTCAATAGTTATATCTGAATACTCGTCCACACTCATAACGAATCCAAATTTGTAGTTCTCTGATACAATAATTAGATCATCTTGCATATCTAACAAAAATTTCATTATAATATTTTTACTTTCTAGTAATGAAAGTACTAACGCTAATGGATAATTAAGAATGAGTTGGTCACAGTTCCTCGAGTATAAACCAGCTGTAGGAGGGTAAAACAAAACTGTTTCTTGTTCGTAACTTTTATAGTATTCGAAAATAAATTCAATCTTTGAATAGAGTATTTCTTCGCTATAAGGTATTTTAAAAGATTTAATATCATTGGTTTTTATGAGTTCATAAACCTTTTGATACACTTCCTCTGTTTTTAGAAAATCAAAAAACTTCTTATCTGAGATATCTATGTTATAGTAATTCTTTAAGTCGTCTATAAGTTGTATCTTTGCGTGTTTTACTTTGTTTTTAATTAGTAACTTTTCTAACTGAATTTTTCTATCACTCATTATGAAAACACCTCTGCACAATAATTCGTTACTTATATAAACTTTTATAGAGTAACTTGTAATCGATCTTCCTTTAACGTAGACATATCCAAGTACAATAATCAAGGGTGTTATCAAGGTATAAGTTTCATTTTTGAGTACTTAGAAAGTAAAACTTTCGAAACCAAAAAAGCTTGTATTTATTGGTTAGATAATGCAGTTGGTAGTTCGCCCAATAAGCCATGGATGGATAAATTAGCAGCAGTTCAAAAGGAACTTACAGAAGAGGAACTGATAAGAATAACTAATTGGATTTTAAACAATAAATGTTTAGAAAGAGAACAAGTTACCGGATGGATTGATGATGTTTATAAGAGATTCGAAAAATCTTCTGCATGGTATTTAAAAATGAAATAAGAACATGATTGGCGAACTGGGATAAATACTGTGTATCTTGAGAGCAGTCCCCACAACTCATTAAAGGTAAGAATATAAGAAAATGGTGGGACGTTTGACGTTCAGCTTAGATTAGACTGATGATCAGTATTTATACTAGTTCAACAGTTGGACTATAACTTGTAAGTATTTCAATTATGTCATTTGGTGTAAGGAACACATAATGCTCAACTTGATTGGGCTCAAAAACACCCGCAGATTCATCAAGAAACCAATTAATATATTCAGAGTTTCTCACTTTAAAAAATGTCCAATCAGAATAAAAATTTGTACCTTATTGTCGTTCTAAGTAATCAAGTTTTTTTATAACGAACCTTGATCTGTATTTCTGTAAGATAATACTCCTTCTTCATACTTAACTAAGACTTTTACTTTATCTTTTTCATCGCTAAATTTAATTGTAATCCCTTCTATACTATTAATAAAAGAGTCGTTGAATAGTTTTGGTGGTAATCCATTGATTGGTACCCACCTTTCCCAGTGTTCAAAGTCTATTCCTCCTATTTACTACATCGAGTTTTATTTGTATCACAGATGATGTAACATATCCTAAACAGTTTCCTGGAAACCGACACACTTAGAGCTACATTATATCTTTATCAGTTTTTGAATAAAACATGTGACAGTCACTTGAGTCCAAATTATCAAAAGGTAAATAGGATGTAAAATACCGAGAATTTAGAGTAACTGGTAAATAGAAGACAAGAAAAGATGCAAAGTGAGTTCTTTGCATCTTGGGTAAAAGTAGTTTAGTTGAATAATTGTTCTAAGCTTACGGAACCAGAACTGCTGGTACTGTAACGTCGCAGCAATCAATGTATGTTACTGTACCTTGAGGTAAATTAGGGTCTACTAATTCAATTCGTAATACTGTTGCTTCTGGGCACTCAGGTAGTTCACGAACAAAAACTACATTCACGTCGATAGAATTTGGAGATGGTGTAAAAGTATATCTCTCTCTATCACAACAAGATAGTTGACAACAAATTGTTTCGGTAAAGCATCTTGAGAAATTAAATATACACTCAATGTCATTGCCAACTGTCAACTGATAATCCACTTTTAGTGTCACAGTCGTTTCACAACTCCCTGGAAGAACTGGGTCAGTAAAGGAGAATGCCCCTCCTATCACTTGTAATGTTCCTGGTCCTTCTACAAAAGTACATCCATTTCCACAGTTATCTCCATTTACTACTAAACAAGCAGAAAAGTCCTCTGGTACAAAGTCCTCATTTTGTTTTAGAACTTTGACGTTTGGGTAAATCCAATACGGTGTACCATCTCCATTAAAATTTGGTGTACAACTACCTTGTGGAAAAATTGCCATGCTACTTCGCCTCTCTTTCAAAATATTAACTTACGAGTTATTTATATGAAAGTATATACAAATGAGAGAGGGCTAATAGCTTAGTAGTTTACCTAATTTCCATACATTTTTGTCTAATATTGTAATTAATGAGTCTTTCTACCTGTTTCCTTTGGTTGAATCTCCTATTAGGCATGGTGATTTGGCTTAATCTCTACTTTTGCATTATCAATAAAGTGATTTTCTTTTATGTTAGAGAGTCCTTTTTATATATGGTGGGGTAACTGCCTGTCTCAAAATATTTACCCCGTAGTCCTACCAATCCCTCTATCCCCTTTGTTTTCTTGTAGCATCCAATCCATTAGCTCCTTACGATCAACCAACCGTACTTGGTTTGAATTTGCCAATTTTTTAGCTTGTTCTGTAAAGAAGCTATTAGTTATCACCCAGCACTCATCTGCTTTATAATAGCATTTTGCTGAAGCTACTTCCTGAATCGCTTTCACTCCAACATTTTTCTTATACCTTTTCGCTTGAACAACAATTTTCTTAGCTTTTGCAGTAATTACTAAGTCCGCGCCATAGTCTCCACTTACTGGTGTTAACTGTACATTATATCCTTTTGCTTTTAATAATGCATGAAGGTATTCTTCAAACTTCCTTCCCGACATTTTATCGACTTCTACGATACCTGACTTTCTAAGTTCTAGTTCTCTCAGCGTATTAACTATAAATGCAAATATTAAAAAAACACCAATAAATACTATTATCCCTATAGTTAATAAAGGATCAGCTGTTAACATAGACCATATTAGGTCTAAGCCCATTTTAAATCCGTCAAAGAACTCAAGATCCATAATACTCTCCTTCTATTACTTTATTATGTGTAAATATCTATTAATTTACATTTTTATTATATCAAACTATATTCCACTATTCTTTGAATACTAAAAAACACAAAGTAGCTGAACAAATATTAGGAAGTGACTGGTAACCATTCTTTTAAACAACTGTCGCACTATTGCTTCTCCGTCACACCCCTTCAAAGTAGGTAACACGACTGTTAGAAATATGTTCTATTCATTCGATTAAATCAGGGGTGCCGTTTCAACTATCACTAACTTATATTCACTAGCAAGTAACTCCACACAAGTATGAGATCTAATATATTCAGTTCCACCAGTAACCAACAATGTCTTCATCTAAACGACTCATAAAAAAACCCTGCCAAATGGCAGGGCTTTAAAATATGTTAAGAAGTCTACTTTTTGTAATTTGTCATGGTAGGCAATTCGACAAATAACGAGAAGTGACAAGCACCTGTTCTCATATGTAAAAACATTGTAAGATAAGGTACCTGTCCCTCTGTTTCGAATTTATTTATGTTAGGAAGAAATAGGAATGATTTGTTTAAAATTATTATGCTACTTCTGAAATACTTATGTTTACATCATTTACAAAGTTTTGGACTTTATCTTTTTCAAGGATAGAAATTTCCATAGAAACAGGCTGCCCAGCGTTATTAGTAATAGTCATTTTACTTGTAAAACTATTTAAAAGTGGTATTAGACCTATAGCTAAGAAAAGCAAAGCCCCCAAAAATGAATTACCAATAGAACCTAAAGCTGAAAAGACGAAAAATAAACCAACTAGCAGTCTAACAAAATGTAATTTCGTTGAAACACTTACGCTAGCAATATTTTTTAAAGGAAAAGACACTTCATTACGTCCTAAAGGAATTACACCTAGAAGTGTATTTGGTTGATATCCTATAACTCTTTTGTTTGTTAGCGATAAATCTGTCTTAAGCCAGAATAGAGCTAAATTTGTTGTGAAATTTTGTGACTTATTTATAATTTCATCTTTCCCTAAAACTAAACTCATATATATTCCTCCTTCAAGTTCTGTATTATACTTTATGTAGTGTACTAGCACAGTTAAGTTAATAATTATTTGATAAAAATATCCTAAAATACTTAATTATCAATGAAATTCTTAAAGCACTATACTATAACGGTCACTTTACACAATCTATCATACCTATTCCAAAAGACCTAACACACTATATATCGGTATATAGATATATTTATTTAGTTTTACTTCTCTTTTTTGACTTTAAGACTTCCCTTTGAAATACGACAGAGTTAGGCATAGATTTAAATTATGTAATTTAACAACAAATTTAATATTAAATTTGTTGTTAAACTCGTATAAGAAAGTAGAAGTTACTCTTGGATGTTTTTTTGAAAATGCTAAGAAAAGGTAGCACAAGGGGACAGGTATTGTGTTTTTATAAAAATACTAGAAGTTTAAAGTTTATATATCAAATAATTATAAAAATATAGTAAGTCAAGGACCCTGTCACTCTGTCTTACATTGCTAATACATGACAGGTTGTTGTACAGACTCTCCTACTACCTTGTAGCCAGCAAAGTGGATAACACCTACAAAGTCATGCGCTTCATTCATATGTCGTACTCGTACTTCTGCCTCCACCGTCACATCTCCTTCATAGAAGGTAATACGTGTGTTAGAAATACGTTCAATTCGTTTCACAACGTCACGAGTACTGTTACTTAAATTATCAATTATCACTTCCTCATACCCACTAAAAAGTAACTCCACACAAGAGTATGAGATTCAATACATCCAGTTCCAACAGTAACCAACACTTTCTTCATTTATGCGCCTCCTAAAAAACCCCTACCGAATGGCAGGGATTTAAAATATGTAAGGAAGTCTACTGTTTGTAATCGTCATTGAAGGCAATTCGACAAATACCGGGAAGTGACAGGCACCGGTATTTGATAGATGTTAGGTTTAACCTATATCTTTTAGGAGGGAAAACATGATCTACCTAGAAACACCACGTTTAATACTACGCTCTTGGAAAGAATCGGACTTGTTACCCTTTCAAGAGATGAATGCCGACACAGAGGTCATGAGGTATTTTCCTGATACTCTATCATATGAAGATACAGAGCGATTCTTAGCTAACATTAAAACAGAGTTTAACAATTTCGGATATGGTCTATATGCAGTGGAACTGAAGGCAACTCAGGAGTTTATCGGATTTATCGGGTTTCACTGGGCAACATTTGAAGAGAACTTTACACCTTGTGTGGAGATTGGATGGAGACTTACGCAGGGGGCTTGGGGTAATGGTTATGCAACGGAGGGAGCAAAAACCTGCTTACAATACGGATTTCAAGAGCTAGATCTATCTGAAGTCTATAGTTTTACTGCGGATATAAACTACCCATCTAAACGAGTGATGCAAAAGATTGGGATGAAGTATGTCAGACACTTTGCTCATCCTAAAGTGGACACAGATAGCCCTTTACAAAAGCATGTTTTGTACCGTATTGGCAAGATCGAATAGATAGAGTATGGAAAGAGAGCCATCCGTTTTCTGTGATGGATGGCTACTTTTCCTAATTTTTTCATAACGCTTTACTGAGAAATGATGGGTACGAGTTATTACACGGTTCTAAAAAATTCCTTTTCTGATTTGCAGGGCTTTAAAATATGTAAGGAAGTCTACTTTTTGTAATTTGTTAGTAAAGGAAATTCGACAAATACCGGGAAGTGACAGGCAACCGTTGTTATGAAACTTGCTTAGTATACCTACATTTCGGGAAGTTGCTGCAACCGTAAAAAGAGCCGTACTTCCCTTTCTTCATAGTTAATCCGCCACCACACTTGGGACAGACATTTTGTTTAAAATCCTCTTTTTCTTTCCGAAGCTTTTCTTTACGGTTATTTTTTATATCTACTACATGCTTTTTCTTAACCTTTTTCTTCTGGTTCTTATCTGTAATGATTAAACCTTCAAGTATTCGATCAATTTCTTTTAACTCAGAAGCACTAATCCTTTGAACATTCCACTCCTTAATGACTTTTATTAATTTTGGAAATTGAATAACCCTAGCTGATGTAAAATCATCCTTGAACTTGAAAGTAGAGTTTTGAGAGAAGGCAATAATAGAATATATAAACTCAAAGTCTTCTTTAGCTATGTACTTTTTAATTGCTTGTATATGACTATAATTTTGCCAGATTGGATTAAACAACTTTTCTTTCCGTTTATAGATTGTCTGAGTCCAATATTTCTGATTTTCCTTCCCAAATATCCAACCTTGATAATGCTTCGTTTCAATTACAAATATTCCATACGGTGATGTAACTACATGATCAACTTGGGTAGTACCACCTACACCATTTGGCACATATAGATCGTGGTATATTTTATAATTCGTTCCTAGTTTACTTAGTGTTTTATTTACATACCACTCTCCTATCGCACCTTTAATAACTGAATACCTTAACTTCAACATTATGACTCCAGTTACAAGCAGGAGAGCAAATATGGTAGGGGCTAAGAAGAACAGGATAGGTAAAAGAACAATAATGGCTAGTATTATCATAATTTCTTTTTTCACGCTAAGCACTCTCTCCTAATTTAGAATTAAATTATACACTTCATAATATTACCATTAAACTAGTAGATTTTCATTTGGTGAATTTGTCACTGAAGAAAAAAAGAGCTGATCACCATTGATGGTAATAATTAAGAGTAACAAAATATGAGATTAATAGATTTCGAAATTGCTAAACTACAATTATTACTCCGTTTCGTTTACATAATACAGATATTGTTTAAAATTCTCCTTTTTCTAAGGAAAAGTTTAATCGTCCCTTCTTTAATGTAGGTGGACAGGACCTGTGTCTTTCCAAAAATACTGAAAATTTGAGGTTGCAACCATTTAAAATTTGGTTACTTGAATTACCCGTCCCTATGTCTCAAGTAACTAAGACCGTTTTCATCTAAACGTCTCCTAAACAAGCCCCGCCAAAAGGCAAGGCTTTGAAATTTGTAAGGAAGTCTACTTTTTGTAATTTGTCATGTAAGGTAGTTCTACAAATAACGGGAAGTGACAGGCACCCGTTCTTACTACTAAACCTGAAGGACAAGTCGGAATGTATGGCGTTTCTATAGAAACCACGTCATAACCAGTTAATACTGTTTAAGGATAAACTATCTAGTATTTAACATTGGAGAAAACGATGATTTTTCTACTTATTGCGACGCTTTTTACTCTCGGTTGTACCTATATCTGGTAACACGTTACAAACTTTTATATCATGATGTGACGTATTCATGCTGCAGATGGCCCCCCTGGTGATATAACGGAAGGGGAATTATTATTTATCTTACTAGCAAGTTCTCTTTCTCTTGCTTTGTTACTGTATGCTATTCTATTTATCTACCTTGTTATCCAAGACTTGATTCGTAAATCTACGGAGAAAACGTTATTGGAGAAAATAACGTTTATTTTGTTGCCACTTATCGTGTCTGTTTTCTTATATATGAAATTGCTTGGTGAAGTGAATAGAGGTGTGCTATAAGGAAGAGCTGCTAATTAGCAGGATAAAATATGATGGGAATTTTATGTGTCCACCTGCTCCCTAAGTAACTTTATTCTGTTCATTTTAAACTAGATGTATTACCCTTTAAGAAAAGAACAGGTGCTGTGGAAATAGATGAGGACCTGAATATACGAAAATGACTACCGCAAATGTCTAAAAGTACAAATACTAATAAAACTACCAAGGAAGAATTAGAAAGAGAAAATGAACTGCTTCGATTAGAAATTGCATACCTAAAAAAGATGAAAGCCTTTAAAATGGATCCGGAAGGGTTTCTCGAGAAGCACCAACAACGATATCAATCTAATTCAAAGAAACGTTGGGACTAAACGGATAAATAGAAAATCTCAGCATATAAGTTTTTCATTAATTCATTTTAAAACAATATTAATAGTTAATCGGGTTATTACCTAAAGTAAGACATGATAGTTGTTGCGGGTTTACTTTGTAAAAGTTGATTAGACGAGAGACCTGCCCTTTTGTCACCGTCTTAAAATAAATAAAAAATAGTTAGGATATTTTTAAATCCATGAAAAAATATAATAAAGTTATTGTAGGTATTGAAAAAGAGGATATTCAATGCTTTGCAAAAAGAGGCGATATTTTAGTTCAAGCATCTAATACTGATAAAATGAAAGGAAGATTACCTAAAGAACATCATTTTTTTGTTTCTATCGTAAATCGAAAGCCTTCACGATATGGTGTAGTAAAGGAAGTAGAAAATTCACTGACAGCTCTTGATTTAGCAAAACTAGATTATCAATCCAGAGGGCTTAACGAGGAAGAAATTAATTCTGAGATAGTAAATGTTTACGAAGAATATTTAGCGAAAATTAGTACATTTACAATAGATGTACCTGTAGCTACTACTTGGCTATATAAAAAAATTCCCAAAGAGAAAATATTAAGAGTTCATAAGATATTTTTCACTAACTTTTCAGATAGAGCAAAGAATGACTATTTTGGCTTTTAATTTGAGATGAAAAATCCAAATATATTATACATTTAAAATGAGAAAGGAAGAGGCTACTATGTCATTCGGTTTCACTATTGATTCTAAAAAACGTTATGATGCGTTTCTAAGAAAAGTAGTAGAAAACAAAAAAGTTTGGGGCTTAGAACACAACGGAATGTGGTGTGTATGCGAATCTACTGAATATGAAGATACACTAGTTATGCCATTTTGGTCTGATGAAGCATATGCTCGTCAGTGCAATATCAATGAGTGGTCCCATTATAAACCAACTCCAATACCATTAGAGATATTCTTAAGTAATTGGATATACGGAATGAACGAAGAGGGACACATGGTTGGAGTAAATTGGAACTCTAAGCTAATTGGAGTTGAAGTGGAA
Source organism: Mangrovibacillus cuniculi (assembly GCF_015482585.1). Lineage (NCBI taxonomy): Bacteria > Bacillati > Bacillota > Bacilli > Caryophanales > Bacillaceae > Mangrovibacillus > Mangrovibacillus cuniculi. The sequence goes on from NZ_CP049742.1 coordinate 2,387,657, forward strand.
CCATTTGATTTACTTGACGAGATAGAAAGGAGATTAGCCAACAACTAATTAGTTTTTGTTTTTACTAATGTACGATGATCCACCATCTCATCAGGAATGGCAACATCAATGGCTTTTTCTAAAGCATGTACTAACTAATACATACTCGTTTCTTTATAAGTAACTAAATAGTACTCAAACACACTAGCAGTTAAGTTCTCTAAAGCTACCACGTCCCTTCAGCAAGATCAACGACATTATCGGGAAGTTACAATTATCCGCTCTTATTGTTAGGTGAAGTTAAAAGTGGGGTGGTATAAGGAAGTCCTGCCCTTGGTAAGGCTTTAATATGTGACAAATAAGTGAGAATTGGGATTTGTCACTCTGTCTATTATTCCATTTTTTATAGAAATTTGTCTTTATGCATGTATCTAAAAATTAGTTCAAATAGTAAAATTACTTTATGGTTAAGGGGAATGATGCACTTGAGAATATATAGAGGTGAAAAGAATGGGAGATTTGCTATCAGGTAAAGAAAAAGATGACCAGATGGAGCCAGTCAATAGTCTATCCACAAAGGATACAATTTTAGGATGCCTTGCTACAGTCCTTATCGGGATATTTGGATTATCGGTCATTTTGTTGATATTTTGGGGACCTGGCTTATTTAAAGATCATATTATAAAGCCAGATGAAGCTATTTTTATATCTGGTCAATACAATCTATCACTGTTAGTTATGATATTTATCATCTTGTGGATATTTGCATGCATATATTGGGTTAGAGGTGTAAAAAGATTTCTTACATTCATGACTGTGCCTTTTACTGCTTATATATTACTCTTTTTCAATTATCATATAGGCGTACTTGAAGGTATACATAAAAACTCGTATTTCCAACTTACTTCTTCATTTGTGGAATGGGGAGAAATGGATGAAGTAGCTTTTATACCGGACTACACTACTGGGAGAAAGGAAACAACCTTTAATATTAAGTTAGTTTATATGGTAGATAAAAAATCTTACTGGGTTGATAGTGTTAACCTAGAAGACCTGTTAAGACTAAAGGAGTTGTTGGAACAACAAGGTGATGTCCCTGTTTTTATCTATCCTTTAGACAAAGGTGATCTTTCTAAGTTAGAAGATGTAAGAGAAGAAAATAATGAATACTATAAAAGGATATTGGATTTCATAGAAGTTAAGGATATAAGAAAATATCCAAAAGAACATATATTGGTGAACGAATCTTTTTATTAAGAACAACTAAAAATGTTAAAGACACAAACTATAACATTTTTAATATCCTCTAATGAAGACAGGGAGTGTGTTTTACGAAGATTAATATGTTAGTAAGAAATATCTCCTATAAATTATATCTAAAAATCTAGTAAAACATAACATGATACCTATCCCTGTCTCTCAATATGGAAGGCCTCCCTTTTGGAGAGCTTTGATATGGAAAATATTAGTGAGACGAGGGACCTGTCCCTCTGTCTCAATTTTTATTGCCCCGTATGTTCCTTTCACCGCTCCATCAATAAATTGGCCTGCATTATCCATAGCAACTACGGATGCTTTCTCAATACCGTCACCTACTTCAGTAAGCCACTTAGAATCAACCGTCTTTCCAACTAAATTTACTCCTCCACCAATGATGCTTCCTCCTACTGTTCCTACACCTTTACCGATTGAGCGAAATAATGACATGTTTTTTCCGCCTTTCTACTTCATCTCCGTTTTGGAGATTTCATGTACTGTTCTTATACAAAAAGCCCCTACTCTACATAGGGGCGCAGTTAATCAATCTATCTGATTGCAACTGGCTGGCATACCCGTACGGATTTAGCCCCTTTAGCTTTGCGTCTCACTTTTTCAAGTAATTTGCCTATTCAATTAGTGTATTTTTACCTATGTATATAGTATTACCCAAATAAAGTTATAACAAGAAATTTTTTGAAAATAAATAGGGTTAACTTCATATTTCTTAATGACACTATGATTTCTTTTGGAGTTTTGTAAACGCTAGAATAAAATTGACACTTTTTGCTCAGTTTGAATCTATTCATCCATTTCTAGATGGGAATGGAAGATTGGGTAGGATTCTAATTGCCCTCTATCTATTACAAACAAAAATAATTGAAACGCCTTTTTTCTTTTTAAGTGAAGAGTTAGAAAAAGAAAAGTTTAGATATTATAGTATGTTAAACGGGGTCAGAGGTATTGGAAAAAAAGAACCTGATTGGGCAAGTTGGATTACATTCTTCTTAGATACTGCGGAGAGAATGGCAAAACACCAATTTGCAAAACTAGATGAGGCAGAAAACTTATATGAAGGAGGGCTTCAGTCATTTGAACAGCCTTCTATTGCTAAAGTGTGGGGAGCCATGTTTGAAGTCCCAATAGCAACAGTACCTCAACTAGAAAAAATAACTGGATTAGCGCAGGGAACCATTAGAAAAAGTCTTTCCTATCTAGTAGAAAAGAACATGATCTTCACAGATGAGCGTATACGTCATAAACGTTACTATCATTATGATCTTATACGGATAATGACAGAATAGGACATCGGGGACAGGAACTGTGTCTTTCCAAAAATACAAAAAAAATCAAGGTTGTAACCTTTTAGAATATGTAAAAAATTGGTGAGACGAGGGACCTGTCCCTCTGTCTCAAAAAACTTGGATTACAACGGCGACGTTTTTTGTACGTTGGTTGATCCATTATCGGAGAAAGACCACTTATTGAAAAAGCTTGCTATTCTTCTTTCGTATCAAAATAGACATAGACATACAAAGTTCCTTATTTATGAGAGACTATTAACCATGCTTTCTCATACAGAAATCTGTCAGCTTAGTGGCATTAGCCCAAGTAAGTTAAAAGATTTCTATGATTTGATAAGCATGTCTAGCTCAGAATTAGATTACTATCGATACCTGGGAGTCGAACAGCTGATGTTAAAGCTGAAAAACAGAAAAGGATTAACGGTTCAGGAGACGAGGGTATTAACACAATTAATTCTCAATAAAGAAATAAGTGGTAAACAATTAGACGAATATTTTGTGCTAAGAAAGTATATCCCTCTCCATCATAATGACATAATTGCCACTAACCAAGTCTCTTATTTGGTTGACAGATCTATTATAAGAAATAATCATGTAGTTGCTGCGACGCTGTATTTTCAAAAGATGTATAGAGCTTCCCCTCCACCTTGGGATAAGCCAACCGATGATCCTGGTGATTGGCTGAATTAGCCTCACTGTTTATGACCACTTTCTATTTTAATGACAAGGAAGCCCTGCCATTTGGCAGGGCTTTAATATGTAAATAATTGGTGAGACGAGGGACCTGTCCCTCTGTCTCAGGCACCCGTTCTTCAAAAAATGTTCAAAAACAATGAAAATAAAGAACATTTTTCAGTGGCCTCCATCTGTCCTTGTGTCCCGATAAAGTAAAGCAGGAAGACCCTGCTTTACTGGAGATTATTATGTTGGTCCCTAATATTTATGATAAGTTTTTTGCATTTATCAATGCCTTCAAAAAACTCATCTCTTTCATTCTGACTAGCCCGTTTTTCGTGATAGGCATCAATTTTGGAAAGAAGCCATTGTAGTCTAGCTAAGTTCATTTTGTGTAACTTTGGTATACCAGTTTTATGCAAAAGACCTCGTCCTTTTCCAGGCCTTAAAATCATACAACTTTGTGGTAAACAAGGATCTCCAAAAATTAAAAGGAGTACACCCTCTGTTTTTTTTGCTAATCCAATAAGAGCATTAAGTTGACTATGATTAAGAAAACTAGGACTCTTTTTGAATTCAAGAAAAGTGTAATCATTTATTTGCCTGCGAAAACCGTCTATATCAGAATATACTCTATTCCCTTCCCCCGTTAAAGTTTTCAAACACCAAGCGTTTTCTAGATAAGACAAAGGATCTCGGATATTATTCATATTCTTAAAAAACCGATAATCTAAATCGAATGCTTTCTTAGATTTTAATTGCTTTAACGTAGGCTCTCCATTTGTAGAAAGCACCGCAACTATCTTTTTTGTCATAAAGTGTGTTCCTCCTAAATATAATGTAGTGTTCGAATACTACAAGATATGGTGGAAATCACGGTAAAAGATGTTGTTTTTGCTTTACTGGTAGAGAGATTGAAAGTAGATAAGAGTGGGGACCAATTTTCTCCACTCTTATTATGGCTAAAAAATCCATAAAATAAACATGTATTGTTAAATAACAAATACATATTTACTCTTGGTATATGAGCGAATGGTTTATAAACAAGGTAAGGCGTAAGATTACACCATAAAAGTTAAATCAATACACACTTTATCAAAATATTACATATTTTTAGTTCTTACTCAACAACTAGAGCGCCCAACCTACTCTCAAACCCCCAAGCATCCCGACACATCTCATAAATCCCTTTCTCCGCACGCCACCCAAGCTCTCGCTCCGCCTTAGTAACATCCGCATAACACTCCGCAATATCCCCAGCACGACGTTCCACAATCTCATAAGGAATCGTTACACCAGTAGCTTCTTGAAAAGCATGAACTAACTCCAACACACTCGTGCCCTTACCAGTACCTAAATTATACATATGCACCCCAGCAGTTAAGTTCTCTAACGCTGCTAAATGCCCTTTAGCAAGATCCACAACATGAATGTAATCACGTACACCGGTACCATCTACTGTGTCATAGTCATTTCCAAACACCATTAACTTATCTCTCTTCCCTCTTGCCACTTGAGTGACAAACGGCATTAGGTTATTCGGAATACCATTTGGTGCTTCTCCAATCTCTCCGCTTTCATGTGCTCCAACTGGATTAAAGTAACGAAGAATAGACACTCCTAGATCCGGTGTCACATTAGCAACATCTGTTAAAATGCGTTCACTCATTGCTTTTGTTTCACCATAAGGATTAGTGGTAGGTAGTAAAGATAATCCTTCATGGAAAGGAACTTGATTATCTCCATACACCGTCGCAGAAGAACTAAACACAAACTTGTTTACCCCAAACAAGGTACAGTACTTCGCCAACAGCATTGTACTAACAAGATTGTTTTGATAATACATGACAGGTTGTTGCACAGACTCTCCTACTGCCTTGTATCCAGCAAAGTGAATAACACCAACAAAGTCATGTGCTTCAAACAACTGTCGAACTTCTGCTTCTACCGTCACATCTCCTTCATAAAAGGTAACACGACTAGTAGAAATACGTTCAATTCGCTCCACTACGTCACGAGTACTGTTACTTAAATTATCCACTATCACTACCTCATATCTACTAGCAAGTAACTCTACACAAGTATGAGATCCAATATATCCCGTTCCACCAGTAACCAATACTTTCTTCATCTACACGCCTCCTAAAAAAGCCCTGCCAAATGGCAGGGCTTTAAAATATGTATGGAATCTACTCTTTACAATTTGTCTTGAAACGCAGTTCGACTAATACCGGATAGTAAAATATACTGGTTACTTGTTATTGTAAAAATTTAGTGAGACGCGGTACCTGTCCCTCTGTCTCTAATGGCAGGGCTTTAAAATATGTATGGAACTCTACTATTTATAATTTGTCTTTAAACGTAATACGACTGATCCGGGAAGTGACAAATACCCGTCACTTATTATTTGTAAAAATTTAGTGAGACGCGGTACCTGTCCCTCTGTCTCAAAAATCTGTGATAAAAATTTAACATCCTTATTTCTTAAGTTTAATAGTCCTCAATAAAGCAAAAAGAATCTCACGCAAACTAAAAGTAGCAATAGAGATTAAAACTATTATAGAAATAAATAAGATCAATATGTTATCAATTGCAAAGAATATATAAGTAATGATTGCTAAAAAAAAAATATAAAGTAAATTGGTTGAATCTAACTTAATATCGAAAAGTTTACTAGTTGCATAAAGACGGAAAATTGCGATAGCAACAAATGATAGACTTAGTGCCCCAACAGCCCCTTGAAGCCCCCAAATCGGAATAAATATCCATAAACAAATAACGTTTATACCTGCAGCAACAACAGTCGTCCAAAAAATCCATCTAGTTCTTTTTTCTGCCATGAAAATAGTGCCAACAAAGTTAGCAAAAGCATTAGCAGCTACTCCAATTAAAGATAACGGTACTATACTTATTGCATTATGATAAGCTGGATCAATAATATATGGAAATATTATTTTAATGAGCAACATGAATATCCCACTACCGATTATTACAACTTTAAAAATATACGTAATACTTTTTTTATATTTGCTTTTTCTATCACCATCCGCCGACATTAAGTAAGCTATTTCATTCCATGCATATTGAAAAACTGATATCACCATAGTTATCATCGCAGTGAACTTACTGGCTATAGCATATAGTCCATTTGCAGAGGTTCCTAGTTGTTGTGATATAACTACCTTTGTATAACCACTGAGCATCCAGTAAGATACAGCAGCAATACAAAGAGGGATTGAAAATTTAATCATATCTAATTGTTGTTGGATATTAAGTTTATCAAGGCGAAAATTCTTAAGTGGATTTAGCCTCAATTCAATTATTGCCACTTGTACTGAAATACCTAAAATAGCTGCTACATATAGTGATTCTATACCCAAGTCAAACCAAAGTATTAGGATTATATTAAAAATCGCATTTAATAAGCTATTTATTAAACCTGTTACAATAAATAGCTTGTTTCTTAGAAAAGCCCTTGAAATAAATGTATATTGATATTGTATTGCAATTGATATTCCATAAAAGAAAATTAATAGTGCATGCTCAAAATCTAATTGATTATATACTAAAGTGTAAATAATTGTATAAATGAAAACACCAAGAGCTAAAACAGAAAAGGAATTCGAAATAACACTATATTTTTCATTTGATTTATGTTTATCAAAAGAAAATCTAAACATTCCATCCCAGATCTGAAAAAAGGCTATAGGAGCGAAAAAACTAATAAGGGTAACTACTAGATCATAAGACCCAAATTCGTCTGGCGAAAATTGACTGGTATATAAGGGAAGTAACAAAATCCCTATCAATTTAGATAATACACTTCCAATAAAGTAAATCCCTGACGTTGCAAAAAATCTCTTAACTTTACTCATTACATCCACCAATACCCTCAAATTAATTACTTATTTTTCTTTTTAAAAAGTTCTCTTTGTGTCTAATCAGGATTTGCCCCTTTGCCACTCTTCATCTCAGTTAAAAAGTTATTATGAGTAATACCTTCCTTAACCAAAGTCATCTAAAATGTTTCCCTATTAATCCCTGCTAAACAAGTCCCTGGTGTATACCTTTTCTGCTACTTCTTTTAATTCATCAGTAATTCGATTTGCTACAATTATGTCACTAATGTTTATAAACTCTTCAAAGTCATTTATGACACTAGAATTATAGAATTTCTGCTCATTAAGAGTTGGCTCGTATATAATGACTTCAATTCCTTTCTCTATTATACGTTTAATTACCCCTTGAATTGCTGACTGTCTAAAGTTATCAGAGTCCATTTTCATAGTAAGTCTATAAATTCCAACGGTCTTAGGGTTTCTTTTTGTTATCATTTCGGCAATATGATCTTTTCTCGTCCGATTAGCATCAACAATTGCAGTCATAATATTATTCGGTACATCAGAATAGTTTGCCAACAATTGTTTAGTATCTTTAGGTAGACAGTAGCCACCATATCCAAAAGAAGGATTGTTATAATGGCTTCCTATTCGCGGATCAAGTCCTACCCCATCAATGATTTGCTTTGAATCTAATCCTCTTACCTCAGCGTACGAATCAAGTTCATTAAAGAAGGCGACTCTCATCGCGAGGTAAGTATTCGCAAATAGTTTTATAGCTTCCGCTTCTGTAGAGTTTGTAAACAAGACTGGAATATCTTCTTTAACTGCTCCTTGAACTAATAAGTCAGCGAACATTCGAGCCCTATCTGATTGCTCTCCAACTACAATCCTTGAAGGATATAAGTTATCATAAAGAGCTTTACCTTCTCTTAAAAACTCAGGAGAAAAGATAATATTATTTGTTTCAAACTTCTCTCTTACTTTTTCAGTGTAACCAACTGGTACTGTAGATTTAATTACCATAACAGCTTTAGGGTTAATAGATAAAACATTGGCTATAACGGCCTCTACTGTTCTGGTATTAAAATAGTTCTTAACTGGGTCATAATTTGTTGGTGTAGAGATTATGACATAATCTGCATCTTTATATGCTTTATAATTATCGGTTGTAGCGGTGAGGTTTAATTCTTTTGTAGCTAAATATTCTTCTATTTCATTATCAATAATCGGAGACCTTTTATGGTTAATCATATCCACCTTTTCTTGTATAATATCAAGAGCAGTGACATCGTTATATTGTGATAATAATATTGCATTTGATAATCCTACATAGCCTATTCCAGCAATTGTTATTTTCATAAAATAGTTCCCTCTTTCTTCCTAATAAGAATTATCTAATTATACATATCCAAAGGCCTTTTCTTAAGGTTATATAGTCGTTTTAAATTGTTATAAAAGCAAAAAATAGTAATTAGTGGGATATCTTGATTTCACTGTTTTCCGCATTATTTTCAATTTGAATGATAACTCTACCTATACCAGAAGCAATAATAAGTAATAGCCAAAATTCCACCTTATAAAACACACTTTCAGTTAGACCAATTATCATATATAGTAATATTGAGTACGAAAGCACCTTTGAGAAAATATGAGATTTATAAAAACTTAATTTCCTAGCAATTATTAAAAACAATACTAAAAATACTAACGCACCTAATATTCCGGAAAACATCAAAACCTCAAGAACTCCATTATGTGTTTCATTTAATGTAACGAAGTAATTACTAATAATACTGTTACCTCGACCATAACCTAACAACCAGGAATCTCTAATAGTAGAAAGAACAAAATCCCAAATGTACGTTCTACCAGTGAAGGTTAAATCCTTATCTAGTATTATTGTGATAAAATTACCAAATAGTATTTGAATCTTAAACACCACTATTAATAAAAAGGCTATAAAATATAAAATAAGATAGGTGTTAAAAGATGGTAAAATCCTTGCTGGTAAAACTAGAAATATTGTGGCTAAAATTGCAACTAAAATTCCTGTACCACTCTCAGATAAATAGATAGATAGCATACTGATCAAAATGACAATAATAGGTATTATTTTTAACTTTTTATATATATAGTTAGAATATAAATAAGCAATAGGGATAGATGGTAAGGCAGTCATTACAATCGCATTTTTACCACCTAATAAATAAATTGGGACGCCATTACTACTAGTACTTACACCATTTGTTAAGATCGTAATAAAATTTAATATGATAATAAATCCAAATAAATAATACAGTCCACTAATTAGTTCTTTAAAATTAGTCATACAATATGAAATATAAATACAAAAACCAATAAATATTATAATAGTGAAAAAGATCCCGATCGATAAGGTGCCATTCAATATTGAAGAAATCAAAACTAATGCTACGTGACATATTAGCAATACATTGAAAATAGTAATCTCCCCATAAATTAAAAAAAGACATACGATTGATGCTAATATTACTCCTAGTTTCCATACAGTTATAACCGGTTCTATTGTATCTATATTAAAGAAAATAATACTCAAGTGAGGTAAAATAAAAAAAAATACTACCCACCTGTTAGATAAACTCATTTTGTCTCCTCCAATTCAGGGCTAAAATGAACTGCTACAATTATTTATTCCTTAGTTTATCCATTAAAATAATGTCCTTTTAAAGACAATTTCAATATCAGAAACGCTTTAGATATATACCTTCATTTAACCAACTTATTATATAAATTATATTTGATAAGAGTTTTCTTTAAGTGTGGCTTCGTATAAACCCATAGTGCTCTTGGTAAGGTAATAATTTTTAACCACTTTAAATCTAGTTTCTTGTAATAGTAAAAACTCTTTATTCTCAAACATCCAGCTATATAATTTGAAACAGCCTTATATTTACTTTTTTTCTCAGTAGCTATTTCAATTCTTTGCAATAGGTAATGCATATATCCTTGTTTATTATTCCTGTGTACTTGTAATAAATTTCTTGTTAAACCATCTTCTAAATATTCACATAAATATAATACTTTGTTAATCAATTTCATTCTATGTTTTTGACTAATTAAATCGTAAACAACTGCCTCTGTTACAAATTTTTCCCCCTCAAAAACTGGAAATAAATATTCCCTTAAAATATTTGTCTTAAAAACTAATAAAGTATCACCTTTAAATTTATACTTGTCATAAAGGTCGAAGGTTGATGAATATTGAATATTTTTAGGCATCCAAGTTCCAATTGGTTCCTTATCACTAATCCCTTTTAATGCTATAATTCCTGCTAGATCGCTTACATCAGGAACCTTTTCCCAGGCACTGTAAATTTCTTGTACTGCATCAAGTGTTAAATAATCATCTGAATCTACACATACAAATAATTCCGTTTTACATTTTAAAACTCCAGTATTATGAGCTACATGCTTTCCACCATTTTTTTGTTTTATATATATAATATTTATTTTATTTTCCTTAATAAAAGTGTTAATTACAGTTTCGGTATTATCAGTTGAGCCATCGTCAACAATTAACCATGTAAAATTGGTATTTGTCTGATCACATAAACTTTTATAACATTTATGAATTATATCTCCTCTATTATAGGTTGGGGTGAAAATAGTCAATTTATTATCAAACATAACTTCTCCTTTAATTAATTCTTATTCTTCATATCGATTATAAAGAATAGCTTTTATTCTTTTAACTGAGGATTCCACAGATGTCTCTTCATGATCAATACTATTTAACAATTTTTTATTATTACTTTTAATTAACACAGATTTAATCTTAGATGAGATTTCAGCTACATCAAGAGTATTATAAATAATATCACTAGTCTCCAAGCCTGAAATTATTGATTTTGCACCTGTTTCATTAGATAAAAGTAAATCGCACCCATTGATAAGGGCTTCAATAGATGCAAGTCCAAAAGTTTCAAATTTACTATTTTGTACAAATAGTTTTGCCCTCTGATAATATAAAGGCATCTCACTATGATTAACATGAGGGAAATATTCTACAAATGAATAGGAAAGAATTTCTTCAAGGTCTTTCCCCCTGTTTCCTAGAACTATTAATTTAAGGTTCATTTTTTCATCTTGATTAATTAGCTGTATAGCCTTACAAATTGTTAAAATGTTTTTCAAGGGCAATCCCCCACCAACTGCCATTAAAGTATCTTGCTCTCTTTTTACCTCGCTACTAACTACTGGTAGTGATTCCCAATCGACTCCGTTATTCACATAGGTTATTTTTCTTTCATATTGCGGATAGTTCTCTTTCATCCAGGACATAAAATGCTTAGAGACACAAATAATCTTTGGAGTTAAATCCAATACTTTATCTTCAGTTTCAATACTCTTATGATCATAAGTATGGTTAAGTTCACCTTCTATCCTTCTACAACCATGCATTAAGTAGGCAGATTTAACTCCAAATAAATTCGCTAATTTTAATCCAATGATATTTATTTTAGACATTCCAGAGAATAAAACAGAGTCTGCCACTCTTATTTTTAAAAACAGCTCAAATACTCTAGTAATTCTATTTTTCCCAACCAAGAACATAGTGTTTTTTGGTAAGTATTTGATTAGCAGTTTATTAACATTGGCTGGACCAGTATTCCCTGTTAAATCACCTATAAATAACAATCTCAACTTACTTCTCTCCTAATCTCCGAGTATAATCTAAATGACCTCTTAACATCTCTCTAATAGCCTCGAAGAAAGTCATTTCATTTTTATACTTTTTGTAATGTCTGATAGCAAATTGTAGTATTAATACTTTTACCCATCTATTTGAAAGAGCACTAAATGTAGCACCTCTATCGAAAAAATATTTCCTATTAAACCCAGTAAACCATGATGAATCGCCAATATATAAATCGGCAATTTTAATTGGTTCATATTTAATCTTTAACCCCTTTTGTAAACATTTGTGCAAAAAGATACTTTCTTCTCCCATTCTATAAATTGAACCAGCTCCGAACTCTTCATTAAATCTAATATTAGCATCTTTAATCTTATTGGTTCTAAATGCTATTTCTACTGAGGACATCTTTAATGATGTAAGATACCCTAAACGTTTACTTTTATTTCCGTATTTTTTAAAATGTTTATTTATACCTTCAACCTTGAACCGAATGATGTCATACTCTGGGTTTTCCTCAAATGCTTTTTTCACTAGTTCAATATAATTATCTACATATATAAGGTCATCGTCAGCTATTAAGGAAATATCTTCATTTGAATTTGTAATTGCCTTATTACGACTTCTGCTTAGTCCCTTTTCACTACAACATAAATATATTATCTCATTGCCTCTATAGTTTATTATTTCTTTATGTTCATAACCACATTGATTAACTAGTACTGCACCTGAAGATATATTCATTTTTTTTAATAATTTTAGAGGATCTGATTCGCCCATTGTTGAGATTAGTACCTGGATAGACATAATTTCACATCCTAATCTGAAGTAAACACTACTAACTTAAAATTGATAATATATTTCAAAAACTGCTCATCTTGTACTCTCTGCCTTTTCCCAAAACGGTTTTGCCTTTCCTGAAACTATATTATAAACTCCCACCCATTGAGCAATTACTGTAGCACAGTAATAATAAATCATTGTCACATATTTATTATTAGTTTTTGAAAATATCTTAATTATAGCTAAGGAGTAAAATAACAATTGTCCTACAAACGCTACGATATAAAACCAAGAATCGTTTAACAAAAACACATTAGAAATTAATAAGACGAGATGAGAAATCCAAAGTAAATACCTACAAGTCCTATGACCAAAGTAAAAATATGAAAACCACTTATATTGAAAAACATTAAAGATCCTCAATTCAGGTAAAATATGTTTTAAAATAGTTCTATTCATACGTACTTTTCTACTAAACTCATCTTCAATAACCTCTCCTGCTTTTTCATAAACTAAGGCATCATGATTACATATTGCTCTTCTTCCCTCTAATGCGTAAAATCTTGGCATTGCAATGTCATGGCTTTGAATTGGGTTAAAGTCAATATAGTCTTTAGTTCTACAAGCATATATCGCTCCATTCCCCGCTGTAATTGTTTGTACCCTACCTTCTATTTCACGTATAGCAACGTCACTATCCCAATAAGTTGCTTGCGCACCACTAATATCACTTGTTTTTTGATTTATGAAGGATAATCTTCCCGTAACATAAGCAATATCTTCTGAAGTAAATGCTGCCATTAATTCTTTTACTGATTTTTTATCCATTATGGAATTAGCATCCGTTAAAACCATAAAGTCTGTCGAAACAAGCTTATGTGCTTCATTTTGTGCATTAGTTTTACCTTTGCGAGCTTTAACTTCATAGAGTCGGATCTTAAAATTAGGGTGTTCCTCTATAAATTGTCTTACAACTTCATTAGTTCTGTCTGTACTATTATCTGAGGTAATTAAGAATTCAATCTTGTTTCGAGGGTAATCAATTTCAATTATGTTATTAAGTTTATCTAGTATAACTTTTTCCTCGTTATGTGCTACAACCATAACTGTAACTGTAGGTTGATGAGTATAGTCTTTTTCAAGCTTACGACTGTTATACAATCTACCAATTATTTTAATAGATTTTGGATAACCTACCATAGCCCAAACAATAACAAAAGCACTGATATAAAATAGTGATTTATATAGAATCTCCATATAATTTTTCTCCTCAATAAAACTCTAATAGTATAGGAATAAAATCGATACATTGAATTATAGTTATAAAATACTATAATAGATAGTTTCATCTAAAATACTTTGAATTCTTCCTTCTTATAAACTTCAAATATCGATTGAGCCATTTTTTCCGATGTTAAGTTTTCTTCATAGAAATGATGTGCCTTACTCACTTTACCCTTAATCCACTCCTCATTAGATAAGACTTTAATAAGCGCTTCACTAAGGGCTTGAGTATCACCGTAATCAACTCCAACACAGTAATCTTTTACATCTGAGTACCCACCCGTCTTAGTACGAATAACTGGTACTTGCATAGCAAAAGCCTCTATACAAACGATAGGGAAGCCCTCATTTTTACTTGGTAAAACCATCACGTCAGAAATATTTAATATATCTACTGGATTAACATAACCGGTAAAAACAATGTTATCGATCAATCCACTAGTCTTTGCTTTTTGAATAATTTCAGATTTATATTCTTCTGAACCATCTCCAGCAAATAATATTTTATATTGAGATATGTCACCAATCTGATTTCTCATTTTTGCCAGGGAGTCTAGTAAAAACAGATGGCCTTTTACTGGTGTTAATCTCCCCAACAGAGAAATGACTTTCTTATCTCCAATTTCATATAACTTTTTTAATTCCTCTTTTTTTTGTTTTGAATATTTAATATATCTTTTAGAATCTACACCATTGAAAACAACATTTAATTTCTTTTCCGGAATACCTAATTTTTTATTCAACATAGGTAACATATCACTGGAGACTGTAATTGCTGATTTCCCATAAAACGTGAGGAATTTATATATTTTACTTGAAGGAATATGATTTAGGTGGTTTGTCCAAACAAAATCAGTTCCTGTAAACATTGAGGCTAACTTAAGATAAATTCCAGTTGAACGCCAATGGGTATGAGCTATCTCAATCTCATTGCTACGGATTAATCTTACTAGTGAAAACAGGTTCATTATTTTAACAATCGGGTTTTTGCTAAGAAAAGGAATTTGAAAATGCTTAATTCCTAGTTGATCTAATTCTTCAGTATGGGGTCCACCAGACGATACAACTATAACTCTATGTCCCTGTTGTTTTAAAGTTTGTGATAGTTGTATAATATGTGAATTCACTCCTGAATCACTCATGTGCTTTGATACTTGTAAAATGTTCATTCTTATTCTCCTAAACCATTTTGGATTGCAGAACACTGTAAATCTACTAAGGATGTTATTCTATACAATTCCTGTATATTTTTATAATATAATGCATCAGTATAGATTGAGTTACCTCTATCAATTCTAGCAGTTGAAATAGGATAAATATTACTTATATAAAAATCCTTTTTAGGATTATCTCCAACATAAAGTATTTCATTAAATTCCACATTTAAATTCTCTTTAATTATTTCAAAAGATTTAGGATGTGGTTTCCAATACTCTCTACCAAGCTCATCAGTTACAATAATCTCTTCAAAATAATTATCTGCTTTAACTGCTTTTAATTTTTGACGTTGGGCATTAGCATAGCCATCTGTAATAATACCAGTTTTTATCTTCTTATTTTTTAATTGCTCTAAACAAGGCAATACATCATCAAAAAAGGATATATCGGGATTATGATTCCTATACTCTTCCACAAGCTCCAAAATGTTTTCTTTCGTGTAGACTATTTCTAATCTATCCAGTAACCTGTTAAAAACATTTTTTGAACTGTCGTTTAGTAATTCTAATAATAATTGATACAAAGTTCTTTCATCTTTACTAAATCTTTCACTAAGAATTTTTGAAATATGACGATATCCACTTTCAATATATTCTTTTTCCGAAATTAACGTATCATCTAAATCAAATATTACCGCTTTTATCATCTATACTAATTCCTTACTCAAAGATAAAAATACTGCTTCATCATATCTTAAACCTAAAAAATCATCTTCATAATCCTCGTTATACTCTATGCTTTCCCCTAAAAGTATTTTATACAAGTACTTTGGTGAGTCTGCACCAGCCTTAATACTAATAGGAGCTCCACCACCAAATCTAGGATTTATCTCAATAAATTTAATGCCATCTTTGGTCTTCATACACTGAATTGTTATATGTCCCTTAGGCTTAAGAATATCCAACAACTTTTTGACTTCCCTTATTATCTCTTTATCTCTTTTAACAATCCCTTTTGCCACTTCTCCACCTCTTGTGGCAAGCCTTAATCGAGGGGCAATTGTAATTGGATTTGAGTAGAAATCCGTAAATACATCAACAGTGTATTCATCACCTTCAATAAATTCCTGAACAATAGGGTTTGGAACATATCCCAAAAAGAATTGTAGTTCGTTCTCATTGTTAACTTTAAATGTATTCATACTTGAACTACCATTAAGCGGCTTAATAAATAGAGGGAAATCATAACTTTTATTCACTAAAGCATCATTATCTACCAAGCGAGGAACACCAAAATTATTTTCAGAAAAAAATCGTTGTGTATTAAATTTATCTCTACAAACTTCTATAACCTGCTTATCTGAAATATGAACTATAGCATCTGTTCTTGATTGTATAAGTTCTCCATATTCTGCAAGTTTATATAACTCTGTATCTATGGTAGGAACTATCAAGTTTATTTTTTCTTTATTACAAATGTCAATTATCTCTGAAATATAATTATCATCACTAATTTTAGAAATTAAATAGTGCTTATCGGCATGATACAATGCCGGCGCCGTGTTATCTATATCAACCGCAATTACATTTCCGTTAAGGCCTAAGCTATCCCTAGCCTCTTTAAAACATTTTATAAGTTCTACTCTTCTACCAGCACTCGTAATAAGTACATTTATCATGTTTTATCCTCCTATACTACAAGTCACTTTTTATACAAGCCTTCTTATTGTCATAAACGCTTCTGCATTCTTAAGTCCCATGTTAGAACCCCTATATTTAGATAGATTTTCTAAAGCCTGTATTGACCTAGGGTGTGGAAACGAATGAACTTGAGATTTAAAAACCGACATTGCTGATTTCTTAACATCGATGAATTGTGTAATATCTACCCATGTATTTGGCATAAATGCATTGGTTGTATTTGGGGCATCCCACTCTGTCTCAGACAAAGTCTCATAACTATAAATCTCCTTAACCTTAAATTCTCCGACTGGCCTTAGAGCTACCATACTTGCATCAAATACTATTTTATGATCAAGGTGTATATCCCCTCTATGTGGTAAGTAAACAATATCAGGTTTCACCTTTTCTAAGACTTTAATTATCGCTGCGTTTAATTTGTATTTAGGGCTTTCTTCTAGTAGTACAGCAGGGAAGTCTAAGAAAAAGGTATTTTCAACTCCTAATAATTTGTGAGCTTCAATAGCTTCATTTCTAACCTGTTCCACTGATTCCTCATTAAACATAGGAGCCATTCCCTTAGTAACGATGCAAATATATACATTTTCTCCATTTTCTTTATGTTTTGCTATAGTACCGCCAACACCAAGAACTTCATCGTCAGGATGGGGTGCAATTACTAATATATTCATTACATTCACCTCTTAAAAATTTTATTGTATTTACAAAGTTAGACTTCTTTACCACGAGTACCTTTTGATCCTAAGAACTCATCTCTAGTTGCATGACCCGTTTTATTTATTCCTTCTCTTTTGAGAACCGTATAAAATGTTAACAAAAATATCTTAATATCTAGTAACAAAGACCAATTATCTATATACCAAACATCCATCTTAAATTTTTTATCCCAGTCAACATTATTTCTACCATTGACTGCCGTCCAACTTGTCATACCTGGTCTCATTTCATGTCGACGCATCTGTTCTGGTGTATATCTTGGTAAATAACTCACTAGAAGAGCCCTAGGCCCGATAAGACTCATATCACCTTTTAGTACATTGAGAAATTGTGGCAATTCATCTAAGCTTGTACTACGTAGGAACTTCCCCCATTTTTTTAAACGAAACTCATCAGGTAGTAAATTGCCTTCAGAATCAGTTTCACTAGTCATCGTTCGAAACTTATAACATAAAAATGATTTCCCATTAAAACCTGCACGTTCTTGTATAAAAAGGATTTTTTCCTTAGTATTTATCTTTATATAAAAAGTAATGATTAAATATATTGGTGAACAAATCGTTAATGCAAATAACGCTGCACATATATCTAGTAATCTTTTAATAATTAATTGTATTTTCCGTTTCTTACTCCCCAGCATGTTTACTCATCCTCATTAAATAACTTTTTATAGTATGGATGGCCCCGGCCATATTTTCTCTTTGAAGGAAATTCCGTTTCACCCAATAACTCTTTCTTATATTTAGTGAATTGTATTATACGCTCCATTACCTCTGAACCTTCGTTTACCATAGTAATGGCAGCAGGAACTGATTTATGAATTCTAGCTGATAAACCTATGACTGCACCATCTCCTACTGAGATTCTATGGGTAATGGCACAATTGGGAGAGATCCATACATCTTTACCAATTTTAGTACTTCCAGCTATAGTAGTCCCAGCCCCTACTACAGTTTTTTGACCAATTGTCACATTATGGGCGACGTGTGCATGATCCATCATTTTAACTTGTTCATATATTACTGTTGGCTCTATTGCACCAGAATCGATTGTTGAAAGTGCACCTAACTCGACGTGGTCATGGATTACAACTCCCCCGAGTTGGGGTACCTTTATAAAATTATCTTCTTCATCTTTCTCAAAACTAAAACCAGGTGTTCCAATAACTGCATTTTCCTTTATAAAACAATTAGAACCAATCTTTGTATTGCTTCTGATACGTGCCCCGGAACGAATAACTGTATTAGAGCCTATAATCACATCATGATCAATAAAACAAAAAGGCTCAATTTTAGTATTTTCACCTATTATTACATTTTCACCAATCAGAGAACCATTTACATTTGAATAGTTTCTATTCTTACTGTTTTTTTCTTCATATTCTGCTAACACTGAATAAATTTTTGCAAAGTGTAGTCTTGGATTATTAGTTAAAATAAAATTGTGAATTTTATATAAGCCATCTGATATATTCATTCCATTTTCAGCAACAACACAACATCCATTAACATTATTTAAATTCTCCAATAAGTCTTCATAATCTTTTTGGATAAAGACTAATGAATTGTTCTTGGGATTTGATATAGTCGATACACTATTAACTTGATATTCTGTACTAGGTATCGTAATAAATTGTTTGAGTAATACCAAAATATAATCCTCCTAAAAAATCACTTAAATAGACTCTTAATAGTCTCAACAACTCTTTCTAAATCAGCATCCGTCATCTTCGTATCAGACGGTAAACACACACCATTCTCAAACAACTTCTCAGATACATCTGTTCCAACAAAATCATACTTCTCAAAGAAAGGCTGCATATGCATTGGTTTCCAAACCGGTCTTGACTCGATATTCTCAGTTTCCAATGCATCAAATATATCAAGAGGTCTAACTTCACCAGATAATGTTATCGAGCTTAACCAATAATTTGGATCATCCCATTCATTGCTAGGCATGAATTTAATACCTTCTAGCCCACCAAGCTCTCTTTTATAGAACTCAAAAATATATCTCTTCTTCTTAACCCTCTGATCCAACACTTTAAGCTGCCCTCTACCAATCCCCGCAACCACATTGCTCATTCGATAATTAAACCCTAATTCACTATGTTGATAATGCCTCGCTTGATCTCGAGATTGAGTGGCCCAAAATCTCGCCTTAGCAATTCTCTCTTCATTATTAGAAACAAGCATACCTCCACCAGAAGTAGTGATAATCTTATTTCCATTAAAAGAGAAGATGCCATAATCTCCAAAAGTCCCTGTATGCTTACCTTTATAGTAAGTACCTAAAGACTCAGCAGCATCTTCTATTACCGCAACATTATGTTTCTTGCAAATTTCCATGATCTTACCCATATCAGCAGATAAGCCATATAAATGAACGACAATGACTGCCTTTACTGCAGGATATTTCTCAAACGCTTCTTCTAATGCTTTTGGGCTCATATTCCAAGTTTCATAATCACTATCGATAAATACAGGAATAGCATTTTGATAAATGATTGGATTTGCAGTAGCAGAAAAAGTAAGTGTTGGACAGAATACAATATCCCCTTCTCCGACTCCTACTGCTTTAAGAGCTAGATGAATAGCAGCTGTTCCAGAAGACAGTGCCGCAGCAGCCTTAGAACCAACCTTCTCAGCCAGCTCTCTTTCAAATCCATTTACGTTTTCACCAAGGGGTGCAATCCAGTTTGTATCAAAAGCTTCCTTAACATATTGCATTTCATAACCTTCATCACTCATATGTGGTGAAGAGAGGAATATTCTTTCTTTCACTTTTGTCGTCTCCATCTTCTAGACTTCCTTCCCTAGTTAGGTTAATATTTTAGTAGAATAGGACTTAATTAGAAGATATACCTCTAACCAACTACTAAACCACTAAAATTGTTATCTACTTTTAATAGCCACCTCATAATATCTAATCAATCTACCAAGCAAATACGAAATAGATATTCTTGTATTTGTCATCTAAAACCGAGTTTCTTCCTATTATATAAGCCATTCAATCAATCTATAAACCTCACTAAAAACGCTCAAAACCCTTATACGGCAAGGTTTCTAGCACTCAATCTAACTACAATAGTCAGTTCCCACGCATCATCCAATCAAGAAAATGCCGTAAGGCATAAAATCCCCACTAAAACAAAGCGAGGGAACCATCCCTCGCTACAAAAAAGGAACAGACTCATTATCACCAGAATCATCTTCCTCATTCTCATGACTAACATGCTCACTACAAATAACATCACCATCTACAAAACTATAAAAACCATTCTCTGGAAAAAGCACATCAAACTCCAAAAGAAAAGAAGTAAACAAAGAGTCAGAATGACTCTCGCCACTCAAATCCAAGTGATGACCATACTCAATAGCAACCTCTTCCCTATTAGCCTCACAAACATCCTCTCGTACCATCTGTATAATCCCCATTACAGAAGGAACAGCAATAGCAGCAACAATAGATAAGATAATTACGGTCACCAAAACTTCTAAAAGAGTTAAACCACTCTCATCTCTAGTATCCAATTAATCTCCTCCTAAAAAGAAGCGAAGATTCAAAAAGACCTAAACACACACAGAGCGAAGCTCTCAAAATTAAAAAAAGCACTTAACAAAAGCAGAGCGAAGCTCTAGAACCCTCAATAGAAAATCCAACCTCCAAACCCCTACCCCTTAACCTCAACCCCATCCAAAACTCTCCTCATATAATCAAGCACCTGAGAACGAAGTTCCGGCCTCTGCAAAGCAAACTCCAAAGTAGTCTCAATAAAACCAAACTTCTCCCCAACATCATAACGAGTACCCTCAAAATCATAAGCAAACACTCGCTGAATCTCATTCAACCGCTGAATAGCATCCGTTAACTGCACCTCACCACCGGCACCCAACCTCTGCTCTTCCAAAAACATAAAAATCTCAGGAGTAAGAATATAACGCCCCATAATTGCAAGATTACTAGGAGCAGTCCCAAGCTTTGGCTTCTCCACAAAATTAGCAACCTGATATCTCCTACCTACTTGACCCGAAGGGTCAACAATCCCATAACGATCAGTAACACCCTCATCAACACTCTGCACTCCAATAACAGAAGAAAGCGTACGATCATACTCATCCATCAACTGTCGAAGACAGGGAGTCTCCGCCTGAACAATATCATCACCAAGCAAAACCGCAAAAGGCTCATCCCCAATAAACTTACGCGCACACCAAACCGCATGTCCTAGACCTCTAGGCTCCTTCTGACGAATATAATGAATATCAACCTTAGCAGACTCCTGAACCTTCTCTAAAAGATCCAACTTCCCTTTCTGCAAAAGATTATCCTCCAACTCGAAAGAGTTGTCGAAATGATCCTCAATAGCACGCTTACCCTTACCAGTAACAATAATAATATCCTCAATTCCAGAAGCCACAGCCTCTTCCACTATGTACTGAATAGTAGGCTTATCAACAATAGGAAGCATCTCTTTCGGCATAGCTTTCGTAGCAGGTAAAAATCGTGTACCCAAACCAGCAGCAGGAATAATAGCCTTTCTAACCTTCTTCAAAAACTTCCCCTCCAAATCAAATATATAATAGAAGAAACTCGTAAAAAGTAATAAAAAATCAAATCTCTATGAACAAAAAAACAAACCAAAAAAGACACAATCACTGCGCCATCCGTTCTTCAACCCACAAAAAAAGGGGGGGATGATAACACATCGCAACCCCATTGCACCAAAATCTCTAAGTAACTAACCAATACCCTAGAATTCTCAAAGACTGGCTCTTCGGAAGGCCCGTAGACTCCTCGGGGATCAGTGCGAAGCTGAGATCCCGCAGGAGTAAGGAGCGAAGCGACAACGACGAGGAAGCTCAGCAAGCGCCCCCAGGAAAGCGAAGGGCCTGGAGAAGAGACAGGCTTTCTACGCCAAAATCCCAAACCAAGGTCCGAAGATCTTGGTAGTAGTAGAAGCACTTGAACTTGAACTTAAACCTTAATTCAACCCCAACTACCCGCCAACCACCAAATTCTCCCTACGATTAGCCACATTCAAAACAAACCGCCTAAGCTCCTCCACCTCAAACTCCTCAAACCGCGCCAACAAATAATGAACCTCATGCTCCTGCTCCAACACAGCCTTCCCAATAAAAATCTTCGGAAACACTGGCTCCGGATGCACTTCCTTCTCTCCTAGCAACTCCTCAAACATCTTCTCCCCAGGACGAATCCCCAAAAATTCAATGTCTATTTCCTCTTCCGTATACCCACTCAAACGAATCAAATTCCTCGCCAAATCCACAATCTTCACAGGCTCGCCCATATCCAGAACAAACACCTCGCCACCACGAGCAAGCGCGCCTGCCTGCAATACCAACCTCGAAGCCTCTGGAATCGTCATGAAATACCTCGTCATCTCTGGATGCGTCACCGTCACCGGCCCACCAGCCTGAATCTGCTTCTTAAACAGCGGCACCACACTACCACGACTACCAAGCACATTCCCAAAACGAACAGCCACAAACTTCGTCTTACTCTTCTTATCCAGTGACTGAATCACCATCTCCGCAATACGCTTCGTCGAACCCATCACATTCGTTGGATTAACCGCCTTATCCGTCGAAACTAACACAAACGTATCCACACCAAACGCATCCGCAGCCTCTGCCACATTCCTCGTCCCAAACACATTATTCTTCACAGCCTCACGAGGATTAAACTCCATCAACGGAACATGCTTATGTGCCGCAGCATGATACACCACATTCGGCCTAAACGTACTCATCACATCCATCATTCGATCATGATCCTGCACATCCGCAATCACCGGAACAATCTCTATCTGATCCCCATACGCTCGCTGCAACTCTTGATCAATCAAATAGATACTATTCTCTCCATGTCCAACCAACACCAAGCGAGTCGGCGTAAACCTACAAACCTGACGACAAATCTCTGACCCTATTGAACCTCCAGCACCCGTCACCAGTACCGTTTGTCCGCTCACATTCTTTTCAATGCTCTTAATATCCAACTCAATCGGATCACGACCTAACAGATCCTCCACCTGCACCTCGCGGAAATTGTTTATTGATACTTTCCCAGAAACAATATCTTCAATCATCGGCATAATCTGCGTTTTCGCCGTCGTCTTACTACACTGTTCGTACACCTTTTGAACCTGCTGTTTCCCCATAGAAGGAATAGCAATAATCACTCGATCAATCTCTAACTCATTCACAAGAGCAGGAATATCCTCGATACGCCCCTTCACTGGAACACCTAGGACATCCAACCTTTGCTTATTACGATCATCATCCACAAACGCAACAACCTTCATATCTGATTCATTACTTCGAAGCATCTGACGAACTAACATTGTCCCTGCAGCCCCAGCTCCAACAATCAACGCTCGCTCCTTATCCTCTTGCTTTGGTCGGTAACTATCTCGAATGACCCTCCATGAAAAACGAGATCCACCAATTAAAATCATATGTAACATCCATGTAATCACTAACACTCTTGTATACACCGTACCCATAAAAATCGCCTGAACAATTCCCGTTGCCACAATCGAATAGGAGACAGCTACGACAATTGCCAGTAGTTCATTAACACTCGCATACTCCCAAGCTCGCTGATACAAACGGTATAAAAAAGCAAAAATATGATGGCTTATTAACAATACAGCGGAACTTAAGAATAGTGTCCCTATAGGAAGGGATGAATAGTAAGGCATTAGAATGAAATACCCGATATAAATGGAAAATAACACGATTGCTGAGTCTAGAAAGATCAGCATGGAGAGTCTTTTTTGATAACTCATCTAACCCCTTCTTTTCTACTAAATTTCTTAAATATGGATATTAAATTATAAAAAAAACAAAAACTGGTGTAGTTTTAACACCCGTTACATCGCGCTCCAGGCACTTCGCGTTCCTGGGGGCGACCCGAAAAGCAGAAGGCGCGCGTTTAGCCGCGGCAGGAAACTTCGAAAGACCGAGTAGGCAGCTCTTCAGCCAACGGAGGGCTTTCGGAGTTTCCCGAGCGGTTGCGCACCTGCAGCTAGACATAGTCGTCGAGCCGCTGATCCCCGAGGAGTCTTCGTGCCTTCCGCTCCATGTAACTAAGAATGTGCAAATCTATAGTTAATTCTAAACACTAGTTTTTTAAAAATAATTTCATTGAGAACCATAACCAATAAAACAACCCTGGACTCGGCTCTTTTATTAGCTACGGGTGTTGCTTGTTTTTCTTTGCTTTATTGCTTGGTTTACTTGCTTTTGATTTACTTCTAACTTCTCAATTGGTGCATCTTGCAATATGTATCTAATTGTTTTTTGTACCGCTTTTGGAAGCGCTTTAAAATCCATACTCTTTCTCCGTTTTCATTTAAAATAAAACAGGGCATTTAACCCCACCTCACACCCTACCACCGACGACCTTTTATTAAAGGCGTCTAAGGTGAGAGATTTCTCTCACCCACAGCAGAACCGAGTGCCTCCATCGATAACGGTGAGGAGACATTACCGTATAATACATAAGACCTATTAAAATGGTATTTATGGTTATAATAATCCTTATTTATTTCACTTTTTTTCCAACATATGACGAAATAAATACGAGCAATTAGCTCGTTTAAAACATACCTAAAAACTTTCGTTGTTTAACTCTTGAAGGAATTTCTTTTTGTACATTCCGATTCGCTACTAATAACTCTGCATTTTCACTAAATAAATAATGATAATCAGCACCAAATTTTTTATCGATGGTATTCCACGCTTTTTCCCAATAGAAATTTCTACTAGAAGTGTTATGGGCATCGCTAGCAATAAAATGCGTTAAATTCGACTCTATTAGACTTTCTGAAAACCGTTGAATTTTCTTACCAAACTTACCTGCTATACTGGCGCTCGTTACTTGGGTTAACACACCGTTTTTCACTAATTTATACAATTTATCTGGATTTTCTATTAACTCCGCATTTCTTTCTGGATGAGCTATAATCGGTACAATCCCTTTTAAGCTTAAGTCATATAATAGTTGGTCCGTATAGAAGGGAACGGAAGATGAAGGAAGTTCCACTAACATGTAGTGTCCCAATTGTGTAATTGGTAATATTATTTCTTTGTCTAAATTTTCTAATAATTCTTCTCCTATGTGTACCTCTTGCCCTGGTAACACTGATACTGGAATATCATATTGTTTTAGTAATTCATTGAATATTTCTACAGCTGCTTTTACTTCAGAAGCTGTATTCCTAAACCGACTATCAAAGTGAGGAGTAGCAATGATCGTTCTTACTCCTTCTTTACTTGCTTGTCTTGCCATCTCTAAACTTTCTTGTTCATGTTTTGCCCCATCATCTATGCCAGGCAATATGTGACTATGTATATCAATCATTCCTGTTCCTCCTCTACTACAAACCCAATAAAAACCACTTTTTAAAACGTAACACCTTTTTCAGAAAAGAGGAACAGGGTTAATTTGTCGAATAATGACTAATTACCTATTACTATAATAATAGTAGTAATTCTGTTCACTTGCTTTTCGCCCATTTAAAACGGCTCCAATAATTTTTGCTTTTGCACCTTCTAACAAATCTTTGGCTTTCGCAGCTGCTTCTACCTCTGTTTGTCCACTACGAATAACTAGCACAATGCCATCACAAACGTTTCCTAAAATAGCTGCATCTGCTACAGCCAAAACTGGAGGTGTATCAAATAAAATTAAATCATAGTGTTTTTTTGCCGTTTCTAGTAACTCTTTAAATTGGTTAGATCCTAATAATTCTGCTGGATTAGGTGGAACTGGACCACTTGTTAAGACAGATAGATTCTCTACCTCTGAAGTTTGTATTGCTAAGTCTAACGTCGTTTGTTTTGTTAATACATTTGTTAAGCCAATATGATTTCCTAACTGAAATGTATAATGTACTGTGGGCTTTCTCATATCCGCATCAACTAACAGCACCTTCTTACCAGCTTGGGCAAAAACAATGGCTGTATTTGCGATGGTGGTAGATTTCCCTTCTCCCGGACCTGCCGATGTCGCTAAGATTGTTTGAAAAGGATGGTCCGCTTCCGAAAAAGTAATATTCGTTCGTAACGTACGATACTGCTCAGAGATTGGTGACTTCGGATCAATATGTGCAATAATGTTACGCTTTGTTGTAAAAATAGATTTTTTTTTCTTCTTAAACACTGATA
Source organism: Mangrovibacillus cuniculi (assembly GCF_015482585.1). Lineage (NCBI taxonomy): Bacteria > Bacillati > Bacillota > Bacilli > Caryophanales > Bacillaceae > Mangrovibacillus > Mangrovibacillus cuniculi. Next base: position 2,414,228 of record NZ_CP049742.1, read on the forward strand.
CTGCCGCCTTTCTCTTCCTTGACTTGATTCCTTCTAGAACGAGATGCTTTCTTTACTTCTTCCTGTTCAATAATCGTAATGGAACCAATAACAGGAAGTCCCAATACCCGTTCCACATCATGTTCATTTTTCACTGTGTTATCTAGATACTCTAGTAAGAACGCTAGTCCGACTCCAGCCATTAAACCAACTACGATTGCTATTGCAATATTTAAAAGTGGTTTAGGTTTTATAGGGGAAGGATTCTCTCCTACTTCTGCTTGCGCTAAGATAGTTACATTGTCTAACCCCATTAGATCATCAATCTCATCTTGAAATACTTTTGCCGTCATATTTGCAATATCTTTTGCCATATAAGGATCTGTATCTTCCACAGTCAATCTTACTAACTGTGAGTTGTTATTAGAGGATACAGACATTTGACCCATTAAAGTGTTTGCTGTTCGATCTAAATCTAAATTTGCTCTTACCATTTTTAAGATTAACGGACTTTTAATAATATCGTTATATGTATTTATAAGCTGAATATTCATCTGTATTTCACTCGTATTTAGAGCTGGGGGTTCATTGTTACCAGTTTTATTCACTAATATTTGTGCAGTAGAGGAGTATACAGGTGTTAAGAAATAAAAGCTGATAACACCACTTGTTATGGCTGCTATTAAGGTAATACTACTAATCATCCACATTCGCTTTTTTAATGTTTGAAACAATTCTTTTAAACTTATAGTCTCTTCCATATTCTCCTCCATGCTGCTATTTAATTAACCATAAACTGTATAATATCATGAAAAAACTGAAAAATTGACTAATTCCTATAATTTTTACAATTTGTTTACAGTATCCTATTATATATGACATATCTCTCATGGTCACCGGGGGTTTTTTGTCGAATCTTGACAGAATGCAACAACATGGTAAACTTACTCTACCTGGTTCCTGTTACCAATAGTGCATGCCCTAACTTTCTATAGGGAAATCCTCAAGAGGAACCTAAAGTATAGTAATTTGGAAACATGAATGGTCTTCCATTTTGAGAAAGTACCTTCCATTTAATGTGTATAAAAAAAGAGCAAGGACGGGACATCCCCTCCTTGCTCTGCTCTACTTAGAGACCACTAATAGATTTATAGTAAGATAAGATCATTTCGTCTTCCTGATAAGTTGCCTGAATTTTATAGTGTTCCCCTGATTCATCGTTAACTTCTTCTAAAATTTCCACACTCGTGTATCCCTCTGCATCCAAATGCGTTAGGATCTGTTCCTCTGTGAACTGAACATTGTTCAGTACTTTTATGTCTTCTAATTTCCAACTATCCTTATCATTAAGGAACGTTAACTTAACTTTCGCTGCCTCATAAGAGTGGTATAGTGACCCAGGCGTAAGAGCAGTGATAGAAAATTCGTCAGAAGTAGCAGTCACCGGTTTTGGTTCCATTAAAGGATTAACTAAACGATAAGATGATTCAGCACCACAATGACATAATTGACGTAAGTGTTCTTCCGTTAAATACTTAGAGTAGAAATTATCTGTTACAATTGGCATTAAGACTTCCTTTAACGGACCTACAAGCTTTTCTTTTATGGATTCATCTGTATGATAAGACCTGTTTTCTTTCTTTCTAAACGCTTCTGACACAGCAGTAACTTCCGTTTCTAAATCACTTAGTAATCTTTTCGCAATCGAGACTTGCTCGTCAAAAGAAGGAACGTTTACCTCTTTGATTTCTGATTTCTCTGCAGGCTCTACTTCCACTTCTGCTTTTTCTTCCTCCTTCGGTTCTTTCACCACTGGTTTCACCACTTGATCTGAAGTAGATTCTCCAGTTACTTCCGCTGCATTAGCAGTCGCCTCTTTTTCCTGTACTACTTTTTCTCCTTCATCTGAACAAGCACCTAGTAAAAGTGTAGTTGTAACCATCGCAAACATCATTTTTCTCATTTTTCTCGTCCTCCTACCATATGTTTCTCGTAATATACGAATTGTTACCGATAAATAACCCATAGGTTTTACCATTAAAATTACACCAGTTAATCTCGAAATAAATTTATCACATTTGTAACAAAAACGTAATATAAAAACCAAAAATAATCCATATTTCCTACATCAGTACGATTCATCTAGATAAACACTACATTCTACATGACGAATAATTATTACAAATGTTACATTACACAAGAAGTAATTACTTCAGAACCGATTGTTTAGCAAAAAAGCGTGCACCGTTATAAATCGGTGCACGCTTTTTTATTAAAACTGCTTATATCCTACAAATTTAGGTTTCCAGTAGGAGTTGTCCAAAGATGTAATGGTAATCCCAGCTGAAGAGCTAGCATGGATGAATTCATTATTCCCTAGATATATACCCATATGAGAGATACCCTTTTTATACGTATCCTTAAAAAATACTAAATCTCCTGGTTTCGGATCAGCTACTGATGTTCCTGCGCTGAAGAATCCAGCTGAATCCATTCTTGTCACATTATAACCGGACTGTGAAAGAACATAATAGATAAAGCCACTACAATCAAATCCTTTCGGTGATGTGCCACCCCAAAGATATTTTACGCCCAATTGCGCTTTTGCTATTTCTACTATATTAGAACTCACAACTGAAGAAACCTCTGCATCAGAAGATATCCGTAAAGATTGTCCTATTTTTATCACATCTGAAGATAGCTTGTTCCATTCTTTTACCTGAGCAACTGTAACATTGTATTTTCTTGCGATTTTATATAACGTATCGCCTTTTACAACCGTATGCTTCATTGCTGTAGTCTCTTTTTTCTCAATTGGAGATCCAACGACAGAAGGAATAGACACCGTTAAGACCTGTCCAATAGTTAGAGCATCCGATGATAGATTATTCCAAGATTTCAGATTGGCAACTGAAATAGTGTATTTTTGTGCAATTTTTGAAACGGAATCTCCAGCTACTACTGTATGTACAATTAATGGATCTGGAACTTGCAGAACTTGCCCAACGTATATTGTATCTTTAACAAGTCCGTTTAAATCTTTTATCGTATCTATGGTTGTATTGTATGTTTGTGAAAGGGAGTATAGTGTTTCTTTTGCTTGTACTTTATGTTCCGCTGCATCTACTTCAGAAGTAAAAACACTAGCTGCTAGTAATGTAGTAAGAGAAAATGCAAGAATCGACTTTTTCATGGTAGGTTCTCCTCATATATTCGTAGTCTACGAGTTTTATTACTACCATTATCGTACTTTTTTCACACTATTTCATCAATTTCCGTGAAGTTTTTACACGACGATAGTACTTTTAATCTATTAGAAATGCTCCTGTAATACTATAGTAACATATATACCTACAACTGGAAAAAACCTCACTAAAAAGTAAGGCCTTAACTCACTATCTCTTTTGTAGTTGTACTAGCTAATCTAGAAATAACTCCTAATCCATCCCACATTCGAACTGACTCCGCTTCCCGTTCCTTCATTTTAGGCGTACTCAGTAATACCCAAAAATTCGCAGTGGGTAAGTCACCTAATTGGTGTTTCTCAGATAAGCGATCCAGGTATGGTCTCATATTCTCTAGATTACCTGACGCATTATTGTTGCCAAAAGCATAGATTACACTCGCTTGCGGCACCCGAATAATCTTCCCTCCTGAAGATTGAACTCTCAAGAAAAAATCCCAATCCCAGTAGTTTCGTACATGTGGGTCAAAGGTTCCTAAAGAATCATGGAGAGCTCGGCGATATAAGGCACCAGATGGCACAAATGTAGAGAAGCTTCGTGAATTTGTCACCGAATACTCGTATGCAAATAAATGTCTAGACGTGGGAACTCGATACGTTGGGAAGTTCTTATAATGAACTATTTCCACGTCGCTGTATGCGAGATCCGCATGTTCTTCTTCTAGTTTACGTACCATTGTTTCCATATGGGTCGGAAGGATCCAGTCATCGTCATCGATCGTCATAATATAGGTCCCACTTGCGTGTTTAAGCGCTTCGTTTCTCGCTTTAATATGGTGCAGATTCTCTTTGGTATTGATAATCGTGACGTCTAATTCTGGATATAGCGTGACAATGTGATTAATTGATGTTCCGTTGTCGTTTACGATGGTTATATCAAAATCTTGGAATGTTTGTTGCGTTAAGCTTTCCAGTAACTCCGCCAGCTCGACTGGGCGGTTATAAGTTGGGATGATGACCGAAACATGATTGTTGGCCATTCGTTCTCCTTCTTTCTATGTTGTACTAGAAGGTCGCCCAATAGAATAGTAGGATACGGGATACCCTGCTGCTTCCTCGATTGTATAACAATTGCGGCCATCGAGAATGACCGGCGTCTTCATCTGCTCCACGTAAGTAGATAGCGGCGTATTTTTAATATCTTCCCACTCTGTTACAATCATGGCTGCGTCGGCGTTTTGGATACATTCCGTCACGGATTGGCTATATTCAATGGTGTCGCCTAGGATTGCTTGCGCTTTCTTCATTGCGATTGGGTCGTAGGCGATGATATCTGCCCCAGCTTTTTGCAATTCCTCTATTAATATAAGTGACGCTGCTTCTCTCATGTCATCTGTGTTCGGCTTAAACGCTAGGCCTAGCATGGCGATTCGTTTGCCTTGAAGAGAACCTAGAACTTCCATTGCTTTCGTGAAAAGCTTACGTTGTTGCTCATGATTAACACGGATAACAGATTCTAGAAGGTCAAAATTATGCTGCACGTCTCCCGCTAGCTGTACAAGCGCTTTTGTGTCTTTTGGGAAACAAGAACCACCGTAGCCGATGCCTGCACGGAGAAATTGGGAGCCGATGCGGGTATCCATCCCCATCCCTGCTGCCACGTCTTCCACGTTTGCCCCTAGCTTTTCGCAAAGGTTGGCAATCTCGTTGATAAAACTGATTTTGGTCGCCAAGAACGCATTAGATGCGTATTTGATCAGTTCTGCGCTTTCGATATCTGTGGAGAAGATCGGTAGTCCAAATGGGCTATACACTTCCTCCATTAGTATAGACGCAAACGGGGAGTCGGTGCCAATGACAATGCGGTCTCCTTGAAAAGTGTCTTGGACAGCGGACCCTTCTCGCAGGAATTCTGGGTTAGAGACCGTATGAATTCGTGTGTCTACTGGTGCCTGACTGATGATCCAGTCGCGGACTTTTCTATTGGTACCAACCGGGACGGTACTTTTTGTCACGATGACGGTGTCACGTCGAGTGAGATGGCGTCCAATTTGCTCGGATACCTGCTGCACATAGGTTAGGTTGGCGCTACCGTCGGGGTTTTGCGGAGTACCGACCGCGATGAAGATGACTTCCGCTTCGGCGAAAGCTTGGTGGTAGCTTGTCGTGAAGTGTAGGCGCCCTCTTTGAACATTGTCTTTCGTGAGTTCTTCCAGTCCTGGTTCATAGATGGGAGAGATGCCTTGCTGTAATGTCTCAATTTTTGCTTGGTCAATATCCACACACGTAACGTGGTGACCGATTTCCGATAAGCATACTCCTGTCACTAGTCCAACATATCCTGTTCCGATGATTGCAATGTTTTTCATGGATGACTACTCCTTTTCCGACTTCGCTAGCATGTTTTGCATGTAGATTAGTAGGTCGTTTCGTAGATCTTGACGTGTGAGCGCAAAGTCGATGGTTGCTTTAATGAAACCAAATTTGTCTCCAACGTCGTATCTTGTACCTTCAAATTCGTAGGCAATGACTTGTCTTAGTACGTTAAGTTCGTTGATGGCGTCCGTCAACTGAATTTCGCCTCCGCTTCCTGGCGTAAGGTTCGCTAGGATTGGAAAAATATCAGGCGTTAGAACATAACGACCCATAATGGCAAGGTTGGATGGCGCTTCGTGTTGAGCTGGTTTTTCGACTAGATGCGAGATTGCAGTCGCGCGTGGTGCTAGCGGTTCGTTTTTGGTTGCGACGATGCCGTATTTGGACACGTCTTCTGGTTGGACGGTTTGTACACCGATGACAGGTAGTTCTGTTTCTTCATATATATTGATGAGTTGTTTTAAACTTGGAGTATCGGCGCGGACGATGTCGTCACCGAGTAGAACGGCGAACGGCTCATTGCCGATAAACGTGCGAGCTTGTGCGACGGCGTGGCCAAGCCCAAGCGGTTCTTTTTGGCGGATATAGTGAATGTTCGCTAGGTTGGCAATGGACTGGACTTCTTCTAGCGCGTTCCACTTTCCTTTGTTTGCAAGAGCTTCTTCCAGTTCGTACGATTTATCGAAGTGATCCTCAATGGCACGTTTTCCTCGGCCAGTTACGATGATGATGTCCTCAATGCCGGATGCGACTGCTTCTTCAATGATGTACTGGATGGTAGGCTTATCCACAATCGGCAGCATTTCTTTCGGCTGTGCTTTCGTAGCGGGCAAGAAGCGAGTGCCAAGCCCCGCTGCTGGAATGATGGCTTTTTTCACTTGCATAGTTAGTGCCTCCTTTGAAATGGTGCTCCTCTTGGTTAGGCTAGCTCTTCTTTCATTGTAATACGAATTTTTGGTTTTATTTCTTAATGTTTTGTAAATGTTTTGTGTTGTGGTTTGGGGGGGCGGCTTAAGCGCTTTTGTACATGGAATGGCGCTTCTTCCTCTCCGGCTTTGGCGCTTTGTACCGGGAAGGAGGGCCTTTCTTCCGCGGCTTAAGCGCTTTTGTACATGGAAAGGGACTTCATCCTCTGCGGCTTTGGCGCTTTGTACCGAGAAGGAGGGTCTTTCTTCCGCGGCTTAAGCGCTTTTGTACATGGGAAGGGACTTCTTCCTCTGTGGCTTTGGCGCTTTGTACCAGGATGGAGGGCCTTTCTTCTGCGGCTTAAGCGCTTTTGTACATGGGAAGGCGCTTCTTCCTCTTTGGCTTTGGCGCTTTGTACCAGGAAGGAGGGTCTTTCTTCTGCGGCTTAAGCGCTTTTGTACATGGGAAGGCGCTTCTTCCTCTGCGGCTTTGGCGCTTTGTACCGGGAAGGAAGGCCTTTCTTCCGCGGCTTAAGCGCTTTTGTACATGGGAAGGCGCTTCTTCCTCTGCGGCTTTGGCGCTTTGTACCGGGAAGGAGGGCCTTTCTTCCGTGGCTTAAGCGCTTTTGTACATGGGAAGGCGCTTCTTCCTCTGCGGCTTTGGCGCTTTGTACCGGGAAGGAGGGCCTTTCTTCCGTGGCTTAAGCGCTCTTGTACTCAAGAAGTGGTTTTTCCATCTGCGGCTTAAGCGCTTAAGCCGCCATACAGTACACTGAACAACCCCCATCCCCTAAAAACTCGCCATACTCCGCTCGCTACTCACCGTAAAGGAGCTCATAATCATGTTCAGTAGTTGTTCAGGGACCCTCGAATTAGCGTGTTTCATTGGCTTTAGTTCTATTTTTCGAGAATGCATGTTGATTGATAGGATAAGTTGGTAGAATTCAAAGTTGTATTCAATATCTAGCATGATATAGGCGGATTCGTTGATGTGGATTTCGTAGAGTGAATCGTTGATGAAGTCTAGTGGTTTCAAGTGATGGATGGCACTGGTTGGCTGAAGGCATAGGTCGTTTTCTGTCTTGAATCCGAAGAAGGATAGCTTGTGGGATTGTCTGGTTGGCTGTTCATTTAGGTGAATGATAGATTTCACTTTAATTAAAACGCTTGATTGTCGCATAGGTACCTCCGCTTCTACTTTTTATACAATGATAGTTTATCAGAAAGTTTTTTAAATTTTTTGTAAAAATTTCAAGTTTTGATAGCGTATTGTCATCAATTTTTGTACACTTATGGAAAATACTAGAATAGAGGCGAACGGTGTGACCGTACATGAAAAATTGTTTATGTATCGTGTAAAGAAGTTGAAGATGTCTCAGCGAAGAGTTGCTCAAATGTTACATGTGTCCCAAGCGACATTATCCAATTATGAGAGTGGTAAGAGGCAATTAACGTTAGACATTTTGGTCCATATTCGTAAAACGTATAACATGTCGCCTGATGAGTTCAAAGATTTGTTTGATGATATTTGAATACGAATTAAAGTATTCAAAATGGGCATAAGCCGCTCCCTTATCCGCTTTTTCGATAGATTAAAACTATCAAAGGATGCGGTGAAGGTGATGGGATATGTTATTCCGAGAGTTTATTGTGAAGTATCGAGAAGAGGTATTAGGCTTGTCCATGACAGATGCAGCAAAGCGCTTAAGTTTGTCGAAGCAGGCTTTAAATAATTATGAAAAAGGGACCAGAGACATTCCCTTTGATATTGCCATACATATCAAGAATCTATATTCTATCCCCTTGGATGAATTTATGAAGTTTGTAGAAGGAGACAACCCGTTGGCATCCTCCACTAGAACGTTAGAGTTACATGACCGACAAGTCGAGTCAGAGTTCGAAGAGGCAGTAAACCTGCTTGCTGAATTCCCTGAGCTACGTCGCTATTTAGTAGATCTAGCTCTAAAAGATGCAAAGATTAGAGAGAAGAAAGTTGGATCTATGTTAACTATTCTCAAAGAATTGGATAGGTATCGGGGATAACTAAATTTTCAGCAATGGTTTCCAACATTTATATTGCTGCAAATTCTTCAACTTACACTAATACATTTCCAGGGATTGGAGCGGAAGGGGGGCGACTCCTGCGGGAATTGGCGGTTCGTCGAGACCCCACAGGAGCGTTCTTCAGCGACGAGGAGGCTCGACGACCGCCCCGCGGAAAGCGTCCCCCCTGGAGCGGAAATCCCTCAGCAGTCATTATGGGTTTTATTCAAACATAAAAATAGGTGTAAGGGAAACCGCTCCCCTACACCTATTTGCGTTTTAATTCTCTTGATACACTTGATGTAATTCTTGGCTTAACCAGTTCATCATTTTTTCCACATTCATCTCTTCACTTTCCCCGTTTTTCAACGCTTCGTGAAGAAGTTGTTGCAATTTCTCTAATGACATGACTTGGCGTTTCTCCTCTCTCGTATTCCTATACGAATCTTATAGTTTCGCAGATGATCGAGATTTATTTTTTTGTTTCATCACAGTATATACCCGTTTTCCAAAAAGGTAAATCAAAACGAAGAAAATATACCCTAAGAGTCCTGCTACCGCATCTTCTTTTTCCATATCTCCTCTAGCTGTGATTCGTTGGACCATTTCGACCACGACGACGAACCAGGCGAAATTGGTAAAAATGAAAAAGAACGATAACCACGTAACCCGGGAATCTGCACGACGTAACCATGATTGCATCCATTGGTTTACTACTACCCAAATAACTAGCCCTCCGATTCCGAAAACCATGAAATGAAGAAAGTCATCTTGAACCGGCAAACCGTTACTTCGCAAAAAGTGTAAAATGGCGTCATGTGTATCGTTGATTACTCGGCTAAATATCGAGAACAAAAGTTCCACAGTGTTGCTCCCCTCGAACCTTATCACTTTTTCAAATATATGTATATAGTATCACAACCCACGTGAAATTGGTCACAACTTTGAATAAAATGTAAGATTTTATCATATTTTTAGATCGTTTGTTATATACACAACGTTATGTCATTGTTGCCAATTATGTATATGTTAAACATGTATCTAAAAATACAACTAGAGCTGCAAGGAAGTTAGTTATCCCCACAGCTCTAGGTTATCTTTCCTGAAATTAATCTCTTCCAACATCGTTCTTCCTTTACTCTTTCTAACTTCCACACTTCAGCTTCTTCCATAGTGATGGGTTCTAGAATGACTTCTTTCCCAGGAAGCTGTTGTGCGAACATGGAAAGGTCCAGAATCCTGCCCAATAGTGGATATCCGCCTGTCGTCTGACAATCTGGCATTAAGGCTATTCCACTTTGTCCACTAGGAAGTTGGACATCTCCTGGTTGGACTGGTATAGACCAGATTGAAGTTGGATTAGGCATTGGCTCTACCCACTCTAAACGGTAGCCCATTCGACTAATGTCTATGATTTTTGCTTTATTCGACAGATTATTTCCCCGGAAAAGAAATGGAATTCGAATATTGTCGTATGTTGGTGGTTTGTGAATTCCGAAATTCGTAGGAATTGGTTTAGGGCGATACGATACATGGAGGTCCGTTTCTTTCGTTATCTTTTCTACTTTCTCAAAGCCGCTTTGTACAGCCAGATAGGTGTACAAGTTTTTACCTAGAGAATAAATACTAACGACCTCACCACGACAGACTTTGAGCGGTCGCCACATCCCTTGTTCAACTCCTTGGATAAGAACGCGAGAAGCTGCTCCGGTCAAAGATATGTATGTATCCTCTAGACATACGAGCCGTACTTGCGCGAAGGTCATTTCTAGCGCGTAGCAATCCTCCTCATTACCCACTAGCCAGTTTGCGAGCTTCAAAGCTAATGGATCCATAGCTCCTGAAGTAGAAATTCCTTTGGAAGCTTCTTTTATGTTTCCAGTACTTTGCAACGAAGAAATCACACCTGGTTTGATTAATTGAAAGACAGCAGTCTTCATGTGATATTCCTAAATGCGTAGCCTTTTTCAGCTAATAGGTTTCTTACCATATGTATTTTTTCTAGCGCACCAGGGTGATCACTGTGAAAGCAAATGGTTTCGATTCCTTTTTCTCTTACAAGGAAATCTATTTGCTGTACCATTTCAACCGGGTCGTCTAGGGTAGCGTTGAGCTCTGACCTAGGTACAATGTTGGCGTTTGCATCATATCGGCGGTCTGCAAAACCTTCTTTTACTACTCGTACCCCTTTTTCCCTCGCAACTTTCTCTAGGACAGTACCACCAATAGTGTAGATGAATAATGGTCGTTTAGTTGCTTGGATTGCTTTCATAAAGGCGTTTGCTGCTTCACTAGAAGAGTTTACATGGTGATAAAGAGCCCCGTGCGCTTTAATGTGTGATAATGGAACTTCTTGAGCATCCGCATTTTGTCCGATTGCTCCCAGTTGATAAAGCGTCATGGAATAGATCTCTTCTGCTGTAAACTCCATCGGCTTTCTCCCAAACCCATAGCGATCTGGGTACCCTGGATGTGCTCCGATGGCTACACCATGTTTCTTTGCTAGAGCTATGCTACTAGGGATCGTCATGAAATCACCTGCATGAAATCCACATGCAATATTCGCTGAGGTAATGAAGGGGTACATCTCTGATTCATTAGCTTGTAAATAAGATCCGTACCCTTCCCCAATATCCGCATTAATATCTATGTAAATAGTCAACGTCTCTGCTCCCTTCTAGCTGGTTGGTACAAATTGAACCCAGTCACCTGGTCTAACGAAAGGTTCGTTGGACGGCCCCATCATTTTAACGTCGGTTTTACCAATGACATGCCAGCCTCCTGGTGATTCTACAGGATATACACCTGTTTGCTCTCCACCAATTGCAATAGACCCTGCCGTTACTTGATTTCTCGGCACGGATCGTCTCGGTGTATGGATTCTTGCATCTAGGCCTCCTAGGTATGGGAATCCAGGAAGAAATCCTAAGAAATACACAAAATAAAGTGGTTCTGAGTGAATTTGAATGACTTCTTTTGTCGTAAGTCCACAGCGGTCAGCCACAACGGTCAAATCGGGACCACACTCCCCACCATAGGAAACGGGGATTTGTTTAATCCGTTCATTCATTGGAATCATTTCAGTTCGGTCAAACTCGAGCACCGATAGTATAGAAGAGATGTACTCTTTCATTACTTTATTCCCTATTTGAAAATGGTTAAAACGAACACTCATTGCAAAGTATGTATAGACCGTGTGTAGACGGAATCCTTGTTCTTTAGACCAGTTGCTCAGACGCGACTCTAACTGCTCAAAGTAACGCTGGATGCGGGGGTCGATTGTTTTTATGGGGAATTCAATCCACAGCTCACCGGGTGCGACTTCTGAAAGAATAGGTTTACGTTTCTTCATTATATATCTAGACAACCTATCGCTAATTTAATCGCTTCAATTAAATCTTTTTGAGACCAGCTTGGTGTTTGTTTGCCATATTGGATGGACGCTTCGTGCGAAAATGGTATATGGATAAACCCAGTTGGGACTTCGCGATCCATAAATTCTCGTTGATGAAGGATGGCTTCGTACATGACGTGATTGCAAAGGTACGTCCCAGCTGTGTTGGAGATGGATGCTGGATATCCATTAGCTTGAAGCGTATCGACGATCTCTCTAATTGGTAAAGTAGAAAATAATCCATCTGGGCCATTTGGTCTAATTGGACGATCAACTGGCATACGACCATGGTTATCTGGTTCTTTCCCTGCATCGTTAATGTTGATAGCGATTCTTTCCGGTGTAATATGAGAACGACCCGCTGCCAACCCAAGCATGATGATGGCGTCTGGTTGTTCTTCTTCCATCCAACGGTGAAGGATACCACTCGCTTCCTCAAAGTCGACTGGCAGAACCAGTCCAACGATGGAGATACCGCCAATTTCGTCTTCGTCTAGTTCTTGTACAATTTTTTCGGTAGGATTGACCGGGAATTGTAGAAATGGTTCGAATCCTGTTAGTAGTAGTTTTGGCATAAGAGACCTCTCCCTTCTTTCTTCCTTTATTCTAGAAAAGTTTGTTGGTCCCTTTAAATAATATCAAAAAATTCAGATAACCTGTCAAACTTTGTCTGACAGGTTGGTTCTTAGTTAATGATAAACTCCGCTTCTAACGTAAAATCTTTCTCTGGCGCATTTTCCACACCGAATTTTTTCACTAATTTATATTTGCCAGCTTTCAGCGATGGTTCCTGCAGTGTCGTAACCTCCACAAAATCTTTACCAGGTGGCATCATATACACAATGGCTGTGAATGCGTCATATGGTGATACATCAACCCACTCGCCGTTCTGTTCTTGGAAAATGGAGAAATCGGATCCATACATTAGTGTGGTTAACCCTTCGTTTTTAACCAGGAATCGAATTTCTTCTCCTACATTGATTTTTGTTGTGCTAGGTTTAATGGAAGCTACGGGTTGCTTGGATGATGTGAAGAGTAAGAAATATTGTTTGCCTTTTTCAGCACTAATCTCCAGAGAATAGACCTTCGCGTCTCCTTCTGGAATGCTTACTGCTGTTGAATTTTGTAGTGTTTGAATAGCTTCTGCCTTTATTTCTTTCTCCGTTACTTCATATAGAGAACTAGTAAAATCTTTTACTTCATCTTTCATTGATAGTTCCATGAATCGTTCTTTAGGTATGACTTCCATCGGCTTTGTCGGACTGGCGTTCCCCATCATATCTTCCTTGTAAAGGATAGTTTGCGAGCCCCATTTTGCGTTCATTACATCTAGATATGGCTGTATAGTTGGTGCACTTTCCTCCCCAATAGTAGCTACCACTTCTTTTATTGGTTCTGCTTGGCTATTGTGTTTGACTTCCTTCGTTCCACAACCACTGAAGATCAGGACGCAAAAACTCACTATTATTCCTGTGTATATACGTTTTCTCATCTTATCCCTCTTTTCATCAAACGTATTCTTATCATAGTAGACGAAAATGTAATGGTAAAGTCGCACGAATATGTAAACATTATAATTTTCTGAATAATACATTTACATTTTTCTACCAATCTGTCATTTATTTTCAATTAATTTCCTGCTAGAATAGTAGTAAGGTTTATTAAAGGGGTTATCGTATGGTTTGTATTCATGAAGCATTTGAGATGAGACGACAAAAATTATTGTCTTTTGGGGAGTATAACTTACACAATTTGTCCTCAGAAGAGATTGTAGAATTGAGTCAACAAGTGGATCATTTTATCACCTTATTTCAACATAATAAATGCGACGAATTAACGATAGAATGGTCAGAAGATCCAGACTCGCTTGTTCTTTATTTAAAGGGAGAACTAAGCGATAAATCTATCTGCTCTCTTTCTTTCGTGTATGAAATGTTGTTGCCTATTTTTCATTTAAAAAAACAAGTAATTGTTTGCGCCCATTCTTTAACATATATTGATTCTTTAGGGGTACAAGCGTTGATTAACTTAGCCAACTCATGTCTAGAACATGAAACGCGATTGGAGTTTCATCTTTTCCCTAACTACATGCACAATGTCCTAAAGATGATTGGTTTTTATGGGGCTATTGAAGAAAATCTAACAAAAAATGATTCCTATATACATTGATAAGAGAGCACTCAAGAGAGTTGCTCTCTTTCCTTTCCCCTTCGCGTAATATCTCCAAGATATGTGTGGTATAATGAGGGAATGGACTACGGTACGATTAGGAGGGACTATTTTGAGTCTTAGCGTGAAAATTGAACGTGTTGCTCCAATGCTTGATGACTTGGCAAAGGAACTGAGAAATCAACTTGATTACGCCAATGATCATCACCAACGAGTTGTTCAAAAAGGGTTACTTTTATATAGACAACGCCTAGTATACCAAGTAAAAATCGGTGAACAGTATATGGAAGGAAGCGTGCAAGATGCTGTCCCTGTACATACACAATTACATTTAATTCAGCCATATATCATGAATTGTTCATGCCCTAGTCAGGGGATTTGTCGTCATCAAATGGCTTTATTTTTCCACGTCTACAGTCAAGTTAGAAGCGTAAACAAGTGGATGGAAGACTGGAAAAAAGAAAGCAATTTGGCGATTCAAGACTTGTTTGACTCCTTGAGAGGGAAAGCAAATGATCTATTAGTAAAAAGACAAGAGCAAGCTGCTTCTGGATCTGTTTTGGATCAGTGGTTAAAACGTATGGAAGATATGTTTGATGATCTGATGACACAACGGATGATTGAAAATCCTTATGTTTTAGAGATGGAAGTAAAGCAACTCTACAGACGCATTGGTCAATTTGCTCCTACTGAACGAGAGTGGATTCCCATGTATTATGTTGTCTCTGCTCTATTTTTATATAAAAAAATATTATTGTTATTAGAAAAATTAAATCAGCTTGAACAAGGCTCTCGTCACCCTGTTCATCGTTTTGTTGTGCAACTTTCAGACGATGTAGTGATGAACATTTCTCGTTTAAGTGCTTCAGCGCTACCTTTTGCATTTGATGAAATATTAGCCTACGTTCGTCAGGAATCCTATACTCTTTTAGAGCCACAAACGTTTAGTCCAGTTATTTCATTTGAAATGTATCGAGAATTATGGAAACACTTATTTACAAAATCAGAATGGCGTATGGAAGAAGATAAACGTTTATCAGACATTGAGAATAGAACCTTTATGCAAGTAGCAGGACTTATTTGTATAAAACTTATTCGAAAGCAAGATGCAGAAGCACACAAGCTAATGACCACACTTGGTCATGATTCGTTAGTGTTTGCAACTGACTGGATTAATCTACTCGATAATTCGATGGATCGCATTATGTCATTTATAAAACACATCCTTCCTTTTATACCAGATCACATAGCGGAGATTGACAACTATTACGAACAAAACACTTTTGCCCGTTCGCTTATCTCTTCTATTGATCGATTTCAGTTACGAGATAGTGATTTTACTGTATTTGATGAGTTGTTATATGAACTTTTACCGTTTAGTGAACGAATTCTCTCTACTTCCTTTATTGAACGTAAACAGTTTCGACGTTGGACGGAATTTTTAATGTCTCAAAAAATGAATGTATATGAACTTCATCCAGATGAGGTGAAAGTGGTAGAAAAAGAAGATCCATTAGCCGTATTACCAATCTTCCATTGTTCCATTAATTATTTTATTGGACAGAAGAACAGACAAAGCTATAAAGATGCAGTTCGCTTAATTAAACGAACGAAGAAAGTTTATAAAGTCCTTCAGAAATCTGATATGTTTGATTATTATTTTGATGCGTTAATGGAAGAACATAAACGATTACGTGCATTCCAAGAAGAATGTAGAAAGGGGAAACTTCTACATGCTTAAAGTAAAACATTGGACGATCGATGTCATTCCTCATCCTCATAAGGGGTATGAAATTGGTGTTGTACATTCAGAAACAGGTGAGGTTGCACCTATTGAAGCATTCGCACAAGATTTATTTATGTGGCACGACTTGAGTTATTTTGGTCAACAACTTACTCCTTCTGTTTTCCATCCAGAAACACATCTATGGTTAACTGGTTGGGAGTTAGTACAGTTGTTTTCTAATGAACAGTTTAGTTCTATTGTGCAATGGGATTTTACTCAACGCGGAGAAGCATTTCTAGGGATATCACCTGTTATTTACGATTCTGTATTAGGAGGACAATGGATTCCTGACTTTGACGCTTGGTCTACCGAATTAGACTATGTACCTTGGGGATTGCCAGGTGAAATTTGGGAAGAGTTCGGCAATGACTTTTGGGAACAAGAATTGGACGGACAATCTTATCGCAAGCTGACACAAGATTTATTTCAACAGACAGTTAGCTCCTTTATCACGCGTGAGCCTTCTTTAAAAGCACTTGCAAAAAAGGTGCAGTCTCTTAAAGAAGCAAACTTAACTTCAGAAGAGTTACATGCGTACTTTGATGAAGACAGTTGGCGAAAGTGGACTGGGCTAGAAGCACCAACAGAACCTTATACGATAGGTTTACGATTAGAGGAACCTCCAGAAGATGAGGAAGACTGGGTTCTTAGTCCATTTGTGAGAAGTGTGAAATCTCCTGATCAGCTATATGTGGTAGGAGAAGACCGTCTACCTTCTCACTGGAAAGGTGTACGAGAACATATTAAACAAGAGCAGAAACGCTGGAGTCATATGTTTTCTTGGTTGTCACTATCTCTTGGGAAAGCCACTTATGTGAAAGAACACGAAGCTTGGCAATTCCTAACGGAAGGTAGCGAGAAACTAGTACATTTAGGAGTAGAAATACTGTTACCTCGTTGGTGGGAAGCGCTGCGCGAACAGCAACTTGCCGTAAAAGCAAAGGTAAAATCGATGGAAACATCTTACCGTCCTTCATTTGTAGGATTAAATGCCTTAGTTGATTTTGACTGGCGATTATCTATGAATGGTGTAGAGCTCACGGAGGATCAATTCCAACAACTTGTAGAAGAACAACGACGACTAGTTCAAGTCAATGGACAATGGATGAAACTAGATCCTGAGATGATTGCTCGCATTCAAGCTTACATGGAAAAAGCGCGTGAACGTGGCATACGTATGCAAGATCTCTTACAACAAGAGTTAGTTGATGAAGAAGATCAAGAAGACGAATTTGACCCGTTAGCTTTTGCAAAAGTACAAATTGAATTAAATCGTTCATTAAAAGGGTTTGTCAAACAGCTAACAAATCTTGAAACTATGCCGGAAGTAAATGTGGAGGAGTGGCTTGAAGGTTCTCTTCGTCCTTATCAGCAACAAGGTGTAAACTGGTTATCTTATTTACGCCAATTCCGCTTCGGTGGTGTCCTTGCCGATGACATGGGTCTAGGTAAAACTATTCAGCTAATTTCTTACTTACTTCATGTGAAAAATAGCGAAACACCTAGTACACCTGCATTAATTGTTGCGCCTACATCTGTTATCGGAAACTGGCAAAAGGAAATTGAACGATTCGCTCCTTCTCTTCGTGTCATGCAGCACTATGGGCCTAATCGTGGCAAGGAAGAAGCTTTTTTACCAAGTATTCAAGATGTGGATGTTGTGTTAACTACTTATGGAATTTCTCATTTAGATGAGGCGGAATTAGGCTCAATTGAGTGGTCAACCATAGCGTTAGATGAAGCACAAAATATTAAGAACGCACAGACAAAACAGTCAAAGGCGATCCGTGCTCTAAGAGGAACACACCAACTCGCGTTGACTGGTACACCTATGGAAAATCGTCTATCGGAATTATGGTCTATCTTCGACTTTACCAATCACGGTTATCTTGGAACATTTAACTCTTTTCAAAAGCATTATATTTTGCCAATTGAAAAAGAAGAAAATGAACAACGGGTTCGACAGCTGCAAAAACGAATTAAACCATTCTTATTACGCAGAACAAAACGTGACCCTGAAGTAGAATTGAATTTACCAGATAAGATTGAGCAAAAAGAGTACTGTCCGTTAACCCCGGAGCAAGCGAGTCTTTATGAACAAGTAGTTAATGATACGTTGGAAAAAATCCAAACCCTATCTGCTATGGAACGTAGAGGATTAATTCTTCAAATGCTTAATAAGTTAAAACAACTGTGTAATCATCCAGCATTATACTTAAAGGAAGAAACTCCTGTTGGCATTGTAGAGCGCGCTTCAAAAATGCAAAAGTTAATGGAATTAATAGACTCCATCATAGAACAAAAAGAGGCTTGCCTCATCTTTACTCAGTATATCGGCATGGGTGAAATGATAAGAACCATATTAAAAGCTCGTTATGACTTAACCGTTCCATTTTTACACGGTGGAGTTTCAAAATCACAAAGAGAACAAATGGTGGAACAGTTCCAAGCAGGTGAGTTCCCTGTCTTCCTTCTTTCTCTTAAAGCAGGGGGAACAGGGTTAAACTTAACGGAAGCGAATCATGTCATCCATTATGATCGTTGGTGGAATCCTGCAGTGGAAAATCAAGCCACAGACCGTGCTTATCGCATCGGACAGAAAAGATTTGTTCATGTTCATAAAATGATATCCACCGGTACACTGGAAGAAAAAATCGATGCAATGCTAGAAAAGAAACAATCTCTTAATGAAGAAATTATACAAAGTGATCATTGGGTGACAGAGTTATCCAATTTAGAGCTCGCGGAACTAGTTTCGTTAACGAAATAACCATGACAGCACCACTTTGGCCATCCGGGGAGGTGCTGTCATATTTACTTGAGCCTAACTCTTGCTTACCTTTAGATAGCAGATATGTCTGATATTCATTGCCAATTGATATACCAAAGATAGACAATAGTTCATGAAAATCTAAGTCATCTATAGGTGGCCCGAAAGCATGACAAGTCCCCGAAATCAACTTCTCTAAGACAACAAGCTCCATTTTTATTTGATATGCCTTCCCTGCCTTATTAATTTCAAAATGAAAATTAGTTGTACCGTGTTCTAGTTTTATTTTATCTGTCGTTTCTTTTTGATAAGAAAAAATCAATGCTTCTTCAATTTTACGTTTTCTTCCTATGTATTCATGTGAAAGCAAGCGAAGATGGTCTCCTTTATTCAACCTGTAGAACAAATTACAATTCTCCAACTTAATACCACTAAACCAATCCATCCGAATGTAGAATCTTAACATGAAACTTTATACCTCCTACAAAAGTATTATTACGGTAATATTTTACTACCGTTAGTCGTCCTATTCTACAAATTTAGAGTTAATTAAACATATTTTTACAAATTTACATTTTAGTTATATTTTTAGAGAGGAATACACCTTTTTGTATTCCTCTCTGAGAGAAACGTGTGAGTGTGAGTAATGACGCATTGATATAGGGGATTATTTCATTTCTGCTAAAGAACGAACTGGAACTGGTTCTGATGAAACGGAGTCTAGGGAGCGTTCTGTGGAATGCTGTTTCTTACTAAGAAATTGTATGGAATCACCAAATATCTCTGTCATATACACGCGTTTTCCTTCTGCATTTTCAAAGAAGCGTGACTGGATTCTTCCGATTACACCAACCATCATACCTTTTTGGCAGAACTTAGCGGTATTCTCCGCTTGTTTCCCCCACAAGGTACACAAAACAAAATCTGTTTCGTATTGCCCCGTCGTAGCGTTTTTAAAAGGCCTGTTAACTGCAATCATGACATTTATTACTGGCTTTTGATCTTTTGTATGTTTCAAAACTGGATCTTTTGTTAACCTACCTACAACGGTCACTTGATTTATCATTATTTCACCTCCTTTCCACTACATCCTACTATTAAAAATTTGCTGGGTAAAATCGTCAAAAGTAATTTTTCACGGATATTTTAGCTTTGAAAATAGGAAAATTCCCTAGATAAAAAGAATATAATTAAGAGGAATATGTAGTAAATTAGACAAAAATCAACAAATTTAGTGTTTCTCAAAACTTTTTTACAAGCTTCCTGGTTGTGCTATAATGCAATCAAGAAGCGAACGGAATAGGGGGATTTTTATGAAGACGTTTAAGGTTGTATCTTTACAAGTCTGGCACGATAATGAATATGTAGATTTCCCGCTAATTGATGGATTAATTATTAATAAAGAAGATGAGAAGAGAACTTGGTACATAGAGGCTTTTTTAGATAAGCAACATTATGATTTTATGAGAGATTTACAACAGTCAAAAGAGCAGTTTGAAATACAGGCCATTATCTCTTATCCTGAAAACGATCCAGCTACTTTTCTTACCTTTATACGAACAGTTAAAAAGATTAACGAATCGATTTCAGTCTTATTTGAAGGACATTTGCATAAAAGGAAAAATGAGTATGCGGAGCAGCTTTTAACTCATTTAATAGATGAAGGATTTAAGGGTGACGATCTTATAAATGAATTTAAAGTGAATATGTTGACGAAGCCGAAGATTCCTTCCAAAAAACAAACCATGCAAGAATAGGATGTTGCATCATGACTATTGGAGACCGAGTACGCACATATCGAATAAACAGAGAGATGTCTCTATCAGAATTAGCAAAGAAAGCCGATGTAGCTAAGTCTTACCTCAGTTCCATCGAACGTAATGTGCAACAAAATCCATCTATTACGTTTGTAAAAAAGGTGTCAGAAGCTCTACATGTATCCGTTGATCATATTTTGCAAGATGAGCTGGAGATGAATAAAGTTGATCCAGAGTATGTTGACTTAATAAAAGAAGCTGTTGCTATCGGAGTAACGAAGAAGGATTTGACGGAGTTTATTGAGTTTCAGAAATGGAAGAAACGAAACATTAAATAGAAAGACCGATTTAGCAGATGATCGGTCTTTGTATGTCATTATTGAAGATTATAAGGATCTATTTTCAAGCCCTCTCCATCAAAATGACGAATTTGATCCACTATATAGTCAATTTCTTGATTAGTAAAGGGCATGTTGGGTAGTTCTTGATCGAAATGGTGGTAAAAAAGTATTTCTGCAATTTTGCGTTTTTTACCGGTGGCAACGTCCGTCAGTTGCTCTTTTTTTTTACATCTGCTTCTAATTTTTCTAATAAGTATTTTGCTTCAAGCTTACAAGAATAGAATGTCTCGTCTCCTGTTTCCGCTTGTAATTTGTCTAACTGAGCAATTTGCTCTTCAGTGGGTTCATCGCCAAGAATCTTATTAATTGTTTCATTAATTTTATTGGCAAGTTCAGAATGGAATTCTTCGCTACTGCGTTGTTCTGGCGTTAATTGCTCATACCAAGATGCATTTTCTTCAATATACTTTCTCCAAGCTTGCATAAAGTCTGCCATAGCAAAACGCTCTTCTTCCCACTTTATATCCGCCATATATTGTTCAAATGCAATGTTGATAGACCTAGTGATGCTGATTTTCACTCCTGCAGATAAATCTTTTAGCATCTGTTGTCGTTACCTCCTTACTATTTCTTACTAATTATGTGCGTCTTGTAAGAAAAATGTTCTATATCGAATTTTACTTCAAAAGACCTTTATGGGCAACCTTTTCGAAAAATGAGGATAAAGATCCTAATTTTGTTACCAGGTAAACGCTGTATCATTACTATTTACGTAGCAAAAAGAGACGAGCTAAGCCCGTCCCTTTTTCGATATTACTCGTCTTTATTATCCTCATCTTGCATGTCGATGTTGTCTTCTACAGCGTCTTCTTCAGGTGTGTTCTCATCAACCGCACCGTCCATATCATCATCTGTGTTGATGTCGTTTTCGCCTTCTTCAACAGCGCCGTCTTCCATCATGTCTTCCTCTGTCATTTCTTCATCTTCCATCATATCTTCTTCCATCGTACCATCTTCTGGTGGTGGCTCTTGGTTATCTGCACAACCAGCTGCTAACATCGCTGCTAACATAGAACCAGCAAGAATCTTCAACCATTTCTTTTCCATTCGAAACACTCCTTCAAAGGTTTATTTACGCAAAGCGCATAGATATTCCCGAATATCGTGTGAAATTCGGTCTCTTGTAGTGTGTCCTAAAAAAGAGCATTCCTTGCATGTGGGAATATTTAATAGTAGTTAGGAGTGAATTTTTTCTTTTGGGAAATCATTTTGGAGTTTAATTAATTTGGTGTTCACCTTGGATTTGTAGAGGTTAACGGATTTTCCGTTTACATATTTCAGGAGTTGTTCACGATCTGCATAAGGAATTTTATTGTGGGTTGGGGAGATAATATCGTAATGGCTACTCCACATGTATTCTTCTGGTGCGGTTACGAGGCCTGCCTTGACAGCATTAAGATCAGAATAGATACAGGCGTTGATGATTTGTTCGTTATTGAGGAGTTTGCGTGACCAGAAGGGTTTTTCAAGAAGTGTGTTTCCTTTAAGGTCATATTTGAAATTGTACCGATTAACAAAACTCTGAATCATGCCTTTCATAATGTCTGATATGGAGTGATTTGTTGTTTCCATAACTAGATGCACATGGTTATTTAGGATGGAGTAGGAAAGGAGATAGAAGTTGTATTTCTTCTTTGACTTTTCTACTGAGTCCAGTAGTAAAACATAGTCATCTTCACGCTTAAATATTGGCATTCCTTTTTTGGACTTTAAAATCACATGAAAAGTTGTGTCTTTTTCCCAGTCTCTTATTTTATTTTCCATGTTAACCTCCTTTTATGTTTAATCATTCTTATTTGACAAGATGCTAGAAATTTCCTTCAAGATCTTAAATATTTCCAAGGGTTTATTAGATGTTTTTACGGCTCCGGCGAATTGCCATGGGGACCGCTCTCTCTTTCATGCGGCTTAAGCGCTTTTGTACCCCCTCAGAAGCGACTTCTTCTGCGGCTTCGGCGACTTGCCGTGGGGAACGCACTCCCTTTCCTGTGGCTTAAGCACTTTTGTACACCCTCAGAAGCCACTTCTTTGCGGCTTCGGCGACTTGCCGTGGGGACTGCACTCCCTTTCATGCGGCTTAAGCGCTTTTGTACTTCCTCAGAAGAGACTTCTTCTGCGGCTTCGACGACTTGCCGTGGGGAACGCACTCCCTTTCCTGTGGCTTAAGCGCTTTTGTACACCCTCAGAAGCGACTTCTTTTGCGGCTCCGGCGACTTGCCGTGGGGACCGCTCTCCTTTTCCTACGGCTTAAGCGCTTTTGTACTTCCTCAGAAGAGACTTCTTCTGCGGCTTTGGCGACTTGCCGTGGGGACCGCTCTCCTTTTCCTGCGGCTTAAGCGCTTTTGTACACCCTCAGAAGCGACTTCTTCTGCGGCTTCGGCGACTTGCCGTGGGGACCGCTCTCCCTTTCCTGCGGCTTAAGCGCTTTTGTGCAGGAGGAGGTGTAACTGACCAATGGACTTAAGCACTTTAGCCGCCATTTCTCTAAATCCTTCCCCATCTAGAGCCCTAGACCGCCAACTTGGAACGCATAAACAAAAAACCCCACTCTACCAGGAGCAGGGCTGTCACTCTCTTACTTATTCACCCAAAGCAAACATTAGGTCTGTTTCACAGACTACTTCGCCGTCTACTGTTGCGATGGCGTGGCCTTTGCCGATTGGGCCTCTTACTCTAGTCATGGTTACTTCTAGGCGGAGTTGGTCCCCTGGCTTTACTTGCTTTTTGAATCGGCAGTTGTCGATACCAGTGAAGAATGCCAGTCGGCCGCGGTTTTCTTCTTTTTTTAGCATAGCTACTGCCCCTACTTGTGCTAGAGCTTCAACGATTAGGACTCCTGGCATGACTGGGTAGTCTGGGAAGTGGCCGTTGAAGAATTCTTCGTTAGCTGTGACGTTTTTGATGCCTACTGCTTTTTCTCCTTCTGTTACTTCTAGGATTTTATCGATAAGTAGGAATGGATAGCGATGTGGGATGATTTCTTTAATTTCTGTTATGTTTAAGGTTGTCATTGTGTTGCCTCCTCTGTTAGTGCTTCAGCTTTATTGTACCGAACCTGGAGTGGTTTGGCCACTTTGTTTGTTAGTTTCGCTACCGTCAATCACAATTCCTTCCTTAAATTAGAAAAAACCGGTGATTTCTCACCGGTTTATTTTTCTTTTACTACTAAATCAATGATGTGCTGCCATGTTTCTTTGCTTAGGGCATCGCTTGGGGACCCATCACCAATGACTCCGTAGCCTATTAGGACTCCTGAAACGATGCTAATTAGTAGTAATAGCAAGAAAAGAAGGACGCGAAGCCAAATTGGAAATAGGCGTACACGTATTTTTCTTTCTTTGCGCTTCTCTTCTCTTGTTTTTTCCTCTGGAATAGGTTTCTTTTCCAAAAGAGAAGTTTGCTCGTCGTTCCACGTGATTCCTGGTTCAGTGTTTGACGAAGAGCCCTTAGATTCCTCGTTTTTTAAAGACGGGGGATCTAACGGCTTTGGTGTTTGGTCTTGAGATGTCGTTTGAGGCTTTTGTTCTCTTTCCGTCATCTTTCTAGCTCCTTATTATCGGAGTCCGTTGACTAATCCTTGCATTTGATCAGCCATGGAGATAGCACGTGATTGGAATTGGTATGCACGCTGAACATTGATAAGTTCGGTCATTTCCGCTCCCATATCTACGTTGGATTGCTCCAGGACTCCTTGTTGTAACGCAACTTGACCGCGGTCTTCGCCAGCTAAGTTCGTATAAATTTGGTTTTCTGCAATGCCCAAGTTCGCTAGGTCAGCAGGAAGGCCTAATAGGTTTCCACCTTTTGATTCCAGGAACTGTGGCTTTTGCACAGAGATAACACCTAAGTTGGCAACGTAGTCTGCTTGTCCTTCACGCGTTACTCGGAATTCTCCGTTTGGTGTAATCGTGAATTCTTGGATGTTTCCGTCTATTGTAATGATCTTATCGTTTTCGTCAACTACTGGGTGTCCTTCGCTGTTTACAAGAATTACTTGATCGTCGTTGATCGGAGAGACATATAGTGCACCATCACGTGTAAAACGGACTGCAGTATCCCCATTTTCCTCCACCAGTACTTTTAAAAACTGGTTTCGCTCCGTAAATGCAACGTCTAGACTTCGGTCAGTAGTCTTAATTGCGCCTTGTGACAAAACGTGTTGAGATTGACCAATTTTTGCTCCTACCCCTTGGCGAAGCTGTGGCGGAGTTAGTCGGCCAATTTCTTGCCTTTCGTCCGGCTGGTTATTGAATTGTTGATAAAGAAGGTCCGAAAAAGTACTTTCTTTCCGCTTGTAGCCGTTTGTTTGGACGTTCGCTAGGTTATGGCTAATGGAGTCCATTTGTAATTGAAGCTGTGCGAGTGTATTCGTTGCAGTAATCATCGTACGGTTCATTTACTGTTATCCCCCTTACCCTATTCTACCGATTTCCGTCACGGCTTTTTCTAAGCTACGGTCATATGCTTGCAATACTTTTTGGTTCGCTTCGAATGTACGGTACGCCGTCATCATGTCTGTCATGGTTCTTGTAACGTCCACATTGGAGCGTTCAATATACCCTTGACGTAAATCAAATCGGACATCTTGGTTCGCATAAGCAGATGGAAGTACCGGGTTCTCTTGCCCATTTTCCAAGCGATAATGTCCGTTTCCTTCTTTCACCATTGCTTGTGGCTGTGCCGAAAATGCTATGCCAAGTTGCGCAATTTCTTCGTTATTTTCTAAAATAACACCGTCTTGACGGACCGTGAATTGGTCACTTTGCAACTGGATTGGTTGACCTTCTGTGCTCAGGACGTAACTCCCGTCTGGCATCGTAAGGAATCCTGCGCCATCCAAAGTAAAGTTTCCATTTCGCGTATAACGAATGTCTCCTTGTGCGTTTTGGATGGTAAAGAAGGTTACACCTTGAAGTCCCGACTCCTCATCAACAGGTATATCTATATCCGCTAAAGCAATATCAGTCGTCAAGTCCGTTTGTCGGAGAGCCCCTTGCATGAACTGTGGCAATCCTTCTTGCATGTAAACGCCTGTATTTAGCGAACCAATTGATGGCGAAATGGGTAAACGAAGGCCATTCTCTGTAGGAATGGAACCCCCTTCTTCCATACGCTGCAATAGCATTTCTGGAAAAGCACGAAGCGACGCTTGATCAGCTTTAAAGCCTGGCGTATTCGCGTTTGCCATGTTATTTGTTAGCATCTCGGTTCTTCGTTGTTGTGTAAGCATTCCTGAAGCAGCAGTGTAAAAACCTCTTAACATGTCGGCACCTCCATGTATCCGTTCAAGTTCTTCTCTCCATTATATCGGACAAGTCGACAAAATGATAAGTGGTTTTCGTCTATTTTTGTCAAATTATACGATGGAACGACGTTTAATTTTATCCATGTTTTCAAGCATAATACCTGTACCAATTGCCACGCAGTCTAATGGATTTTCTGCCACTAGTACCGGTACTTTTAGTTCTTCTGCTAGTAGCATATCAATGCCGTGTAGAAGCGCTCCACCACCTGTTAGGATTACACCACGATCAATAATGTCTGCAGATAGTTCTGGTGGTGTTTTCTCTAGTACGTTTTTCGCCGCTTGAACAATAACAGACACGGACTCACGAAGTGCTAATTCGATTTCCTCCGAATGTACAGTAATCGTTCTAGGCAAACCAGACACCATATCGCGTCCACGAATTTCAAGCGATTCGCTACGGCTACCCGGGAATACGGTTGCAATTTTGATTTTAATGTCTTCCGCTGTTCTTTCTCCGATTAACAACTTGTACTCTTTTTTGATGTATTGAAGGATTTCGTTATCAAAACGGTCACCCGCCATTTTAATAGAAGCAGATGTTACGATATCGCCCATAGATAATACAGCAACGTCCGTTGTTCCTCCACCAATGTCTACTACCATGTTTCCACTTGGCATAAAGATGTCCATTCCAGCTCCGATTGCTGCTACTTTTGGCTCTTCCGCAAGTTCTACTTGCTTCCCACCACTTTTTTCTGCCGCTTCACGGATTGCTTTCTTTTCCACACTTGTGATGTTAGTTGGACAGCAAATTAGAATACGAGGCTTCGATAGGAACCCTTTTACATTCAGCTTATTAATGAAGTATTTCAGCATGGATTCGGTTACATCAAAGTCTGCGATTACGCCATCTTTTAGCGGACGGATCGCAATAATGTTTCCTGGAGTACGTCCAACCATGCGACGTGCGTCCTCTCCTACTGCCAATACTCTATTCGTATTTTTATCAATTGCTACAACGGATGGCTCATTCAGAACAATCCCTTTTCCTTTTACGTGAATAAGAACGTTTGCTGTACCTAAATCAATTCCGATATCTTTTGCTAACATCTTTCTTTTTCTCCTTCCATCATTGGCTTTCTATAGTTGTCAATCGATCTATTTTCATATGTTGTTTATCACAGTCTCAACTTCATATTTTACCATAAACTTGTCGATTTACGGAATGTAATGTCGCTTTTTTATCGCAAAATAATTTGCATAGGTATATTGGCATAAAAAAGTAGAGGCAACCATGACGGCTACCTCTACTTTTGTTAGTTCACTACTTCATTTCCCATTTCATCTTTACGATATTTTTGCTTCGTTGCTTCTCCACCTCTTAGGTGACGAATAGACTTGTGATAGTCTAGAATATCTTTTACTTCATTAGCTAGATCTGGGTTAATTTCGGGTAATCTCTCGGTAAGATCTTTATGAACCGTACTCTTGGATACGCCAAATTCTTTCGCAATGACGCGAACGGTCTTTTTTGTCTCCACGATATATTTCCCTATCTTGATTGTTCTCTCTTTGATGTAATCGTGCACACTACTCGCCCTCCCTAAATTGGATGAGAAAGGTGTGAAATGAGACTCGTTTGCGATAAGAAAAATAGTGGATTACGTGTAAATATTGCACACGACAGGAAGTTCCTGCAATTACATTGTCTAATCAAATCTTAAGCTGCATATAGGAGTAGGTGTAGACGACTCTTCACCTCAGCCACTCTCTGATGTTGTCAGGTTTGTATTAGTTTATTAGCCTAGCATTCGCATTATGACCATTTAGGAAATATTTTTGAAGTTATCGCTAACTATTTCCCGAGAAATTTGTCGACCGATGACTACTTCATAAATACATCACCATCTTTGTAGACCATTTGCTCTGGATAACGAAGATTTGTTACTTCATCCTGCAGTTCTTTCGATGGTGCTTTTGTAAATAAGGAAACAACTATGTTGGAAAGGAAACCAGCTGCTGCACCAAACACGCCTGCTCCTGTATCACCAATGCCTGCAACCGTGAAGCCTGCTCTAGCAAGGAAAATATACGTTAGTGTTACCAGTAATCCAATAAGAAGACCCGATATGACACCTGGTGTGTTAGATCGCTTCCACCAAACTCCTAAGATAAGCGCTGGGAAGAAGGTACCCGAAGCAATGGCAAACGCCCATGCAACGATTTGAGTAATTACTCCTGGAGGGTTCAGTGCGACTAAACCTGCAATGACAGTTGCCCCAATAATGGTAGCACGTGCTACGAATAAGCGATTTCTTTCTGAAGCATCTGGTTTTAAAACGCGATAATAGATATCATGTGCAAAAGAAGAAGAAATGGAGATTAGTAGTCCACCCGCAGTAGATAGTGCTGCCGCCATTGCTCCTGCTGCCACTAATCCAATCACAAACATTCCTAAATTTGCAATCTCTGGAGTTGCCATAACGACGATATCGTTGGAAATGACTAGTTCGGACCACTGTAGGATCCCATCTTCGTTATTGTCTGCAAGCTGCAGCTTTCCAGTGTCTACCCATGATTTTGTCCATGCTGGTAAGTTTGCTAGTTCGCTTCCTGCAATTTTCGTCATTAGAATAAATCGAGAAAATGCCGCGTAAGCCGGTGCCGTTAAATAAAGAAGTCCGATGAATAGTAGTGCCCATGCTCCTGACCATCGAGCTGCTTTCATTGTAGAAACTGTATAGAAACGAACGATAACGTGTGGAAGTCCCGCTGTTCCCGCCATCAGTGTAAACATAAGCGCAAGGAATTGCCATTTCGTTCCGTTGGTGAACGGTGCGAAGTATTCGGATATTCCTAAATCTCTGTCTAGCTGACCCATTTTCTCTACGATGGAACCATAAGATAACCATGGAAGTGGATTCGCTGTAATTTGTAAAGACATGAAAACAACTGGAATAATGTATGCGATAATTAGCACTAAATATTGTGCGACTTGCGTCCAAGTGATTCCTTTCATACCACCGAATGCTGCGTAGAAAGCAATTAGGACAACGCCTATCATTGTTCCGACTTTCGCATCAATTTCGAAAAGACGTCCGATAACTACTCCGGATCCAGATAGTTGACCGATAGAGTACACGAAACTGATTAGGATGGTACAGATCGCCGCAATAACTCGAGCCGAGTGGCTGTTATAACGATCACCGATAAACTCTGGAACAGTATAACGGCCGTACTTTCGAAGTTGAGGTGCTAGTAGGAAAGTTAAAAATAAGTATCCACCCGTCCAACCCATTATGTAGGCAAGGCCGTCGTATCCAAGAAGCATAATGGTACCTGCAAGACCAATGAAGGAAGCTGCACTCATCCAATCTGCTCCAATTGCCATTCCGTTAAATACTGGTGGAACACCTCGACCAGCTACGTAAAAGTCCGATGTTTGTGTTGCTTTATTGTAGACTGCGATTCCTATATATAAAGCAAAAGTAGCTAAGATAATGATCATGGAAACTAGAAATTGAGCGTCCATCGTTTCTCCCCCTTCTTTGTTCTCTCTTTTGTTTAGTGGTCCATTGCTTTTCCTTCGCTCAGCATGACGTTACGTGTTTCGTCGATTCCGTATTTCTGATCGATTTTATCACTGACTTTCGCATTAACAAATAGTAGAATGATAAAAATTAAGATGGCACCTTGCGCACCCATAAAATAGTGGAACGGAAATCCGTTGATTGTAATGGCGGATAGCGGTTCTGCAAAAAAGACGACTCCAAAGCTTGCTAGAAATCCGATGAGGAAGTAGATGGCCATGTAACGATTTTTTTCTTTTACATATGCTTCTGCTTTTGCACGATCTATTTTCTTCACTATTTTTCCTCCTTATAGTCGTTATTGTAGGGCAAAGATAAATTTAATCGTGTCCAGGAATGGCATGGGAACTATGGCGACTTGGACGACGAAGTAAAAAACGATTGCTGCCACTGGCATGGCCAGCCAAAGTGGTTGTTTACGACGAACGAATAAGACGACTGCTGCGGTAGCTAATGAAAGCAGGATGATTAGCTCTACCAAGGGTTTAGGGCACCTCCTTTTGTGTAAGCGTTGTCATTTTGTCATGAAAAGTAGTACCTCTCGACGCTAGACTACAAATCTAAAAATTGTGACAATTTTGTGTCTCTCTATCATTCTAGTGGTATGACCAGTTATTGACAAGCTATAATTTTAGACAAGCGTTGTCGAAAATTTAGGAGATGGTTGGGAATTGGTTGGCGTTGTGGGGAGGGTGGGACTTTAGATATATTTTTTTATGCCTTCCGGTATACCTGATGCTGGTTTTGGACTTTTGGTATACCGCGGGACTCTTCTCTGGTATACCTGGCACTGGGTTTTGGGCTTTTGCTATACCGCGGGACTCTCCTCTGGTATACCTGACACTGGGTTTTGGACTTTTGCTATACCGCTGGACGCTCCTCTGGTATACCTGACACTGGGTTTTGGACTTCTGCTATACAGCGGGACGCTCCTCTGGTATACCTGGAACTGGGTTTTGGACTTTTGGTATACCGCGGGACTCTCCTCTGGTATACCTGACACTGGGTTTTGGGCTTATGCTATACCGCAGGACTCTCCTCTGGTATACCTGACACTTGGTTTTGGACTTTTGGTATACCGCGGGACTCTCCTCTGGTATACCTGACACTTGGTTTTGGGCTTTTGCTATACCGCAGGACTCTCCTCTGGTATACCTGACACTTGGTTTTGGACTTTTGGTATACCGCGGGACTCTCCTCTGGTATACCTGACGTAGGGTTTTTTATTTCTGCTATACCTAATTTTATACCTACTTGTGGTATGTGGTCTGAGAGACGCTCTTGTGGGACACCTGAACTCGTGGTTCTGCTTTCTCGTGATCCGCGAGACGTTCTTGCGGGACAGCTGAACTCGTGGTTCTGCTCTCTCGTGATCCGCGAGACGCTCTTGCGGGACACCTGAACTCGTGGTTCTACTCTCTCGTGTTCCGCGAGACGTTCTTGCGGGACACCTGAACTCGTGGTTCTGCTCTCTGGTGTTCCACGAGACGCTCTTGCAGGACACCTGGACTCGAGATTCCGACTTCTCGTGATCCGCGAGACGCTCTTGCAGGACACCTGGACTCGAGATTCCGACTTCTCGTGTTCCGCGAGACGCTCTTGCGGGACACCTGAACTCGTGGTTCTGCTCTCTGGTGTTCCACGAGACGCTCTTGCAGGACACCTGGACTCGAGATTCCGACTTCTCGTGTTCCGCGAGACGCTCTTGCAGGACACCTGGACTCGAGATTCCGACTTCTCGTGATCCGCGAGACGCTCTTGTGGGACACGTGAACTCGTGATTCAATTCTCTCGTGTTCCACGAGACGCTCTTGCAGGACACCTGGACTCGAGATTCCGACTTCTCGTGTTCCGCGAGACGCTCTTGCAGGACACCTGAACTCGTGATTCTACCCTCTCGTGTTCCGCGAGACGCTCTTGCAGGACACCTGGACTCGTGATTCCGACTTCTTGTGATCCGCAACACCCTCTTGCGGAGCACTTGAACCAGCTTCCCTGCCTTCTCGTGGTCCACAACACCAGCGTGCACACTCCCTCA
This sequence comes from Mangrovibacillus cuniculi, assembly GCF_015482585.1. Lineage (NCBI taxonomy): Bacteria > Bacillati > Bacillota > Bacilli > Caryophanales > Bacillaceae > Mangrovibacillus > Mangrovibacillus cuniculi. Next base: position 2,445,868 of record NZ_CP049742.1, read on the forward strand.
GCACCCTCACGCCGTCAGAGAAAGTTGCAGGCTCTAGTTGTCAACCCAAACAAAAGAAACCACCCTCAGAAAGGATGGTTTCTTCTTATTAGTTTTGATCGTCAGACTCTGTTGCGTTTTCGTCTGCTTGATCATCTGCTTCTGCGTCAGCGTTGTTGTCGTCTGCGTTTGCATCCGTGTCATCGCCTGCTTCTGCTTCTGTATCATCCGCTGCGTCAGCATCGGAATCTGTATTTGTATCTGCACCAGTGTGCGCATCTGTTTCTTCAGATGTTTCACCTGCTGCATTGTCGTCTGTGTTTTCTGCTGCATCTTTTTCTGCTTTTTCTTCAGCCGCACGTGCTTCAAGTAGAGCAGCTAGTGGTTGATTTAGATATGTTTCTGGATTAATCGCTTCACCGTTGTGACGTACTTCAAAGTGTACGTGCGTTCCAGCTTCTTGGTTAAATTGGCTAGTTCCAGCGCTTCCAAGTGGCTGACCTTTTTTCACCATGTCTCCCGCTGCTACTTCCATGTTTGTTACGGAAGAGTAGTGCGTCATTACACCGTTGCCATGGTCGATTTCAATAACGTTTCCTAGTAAAGCGTCTTCTTGTACTGCAGCAACTGTTCCAGATAGAGCAGCTACTACTTCAAAGCTTGTGCCTTCTGCGTTCTTGATGTTTAGACCTTGGTTTTGGTGGTACTGCTGTTCAAAAACTACTAGTGCTGCTTCTTGATCTGCTGCGTCTGCAGTAGGATCATAGAATCCTTGGAAGATTTCCGCTGCGTCTGCTTCTAGTACTGGTAGAGAAAGAGTTTCGAATGAAGCGTTTACTTCAACTGCTTCTTCATTTCCTTGACCTGCTAGTTCTTCACCGTTTGGACCTTGCTCTGCTACATCGTTACCTGTTGCGTTATACCATAGAATTCCTGATACTGCGATTGCTGCCAATACTAGATATAGTGCTGGGTACAACCAACGTTTCTTTTTCATATTACCGATTTTTTGAGAAGTTCTGTTTTTTTCCTCTCTCATCTTCATCACCTCTGTCATCATTGTGAACAGATTGAGAGATTTCTATACACGCCTTTTAAAAAAAGTTAATTGATTATTATTCGACACATTTCATAAAATATGCATACCTTTGTCAAGAAACTGTCAAAGCCTTTGTGTTTCCTGGGCTCAAACGTATGCTACCATATTAGTGAGGTGGGAATTTGATGCGTATAAATCTGATAAAGTGGGGCGTTACGATTCTTCCATTTTTGTATATGGTGTTTATTTGGCACTTATCTAGTAGACCAGCAGATGCTTATGTATACATAGTGGATGATGGTATCGATGGTTTTATTAAAGAGTCCCTTCATTTAATAGAGTTTGCCATTTTGTATATAGTGAGTGTGCTTGCCTTAGCTGCACATGGTAAATTAACAGCGGCTACTAGTTTGTTAGTGGCTTGCCTTTCTTGTTTTTATGGCTTTATCGATGAGATTCACCAGTCGTTTGTTCCATACCGTTCGGCGACATTGATTGATGCGGTGAAAGATGTAATTGGGGTTGTAGTAGCTTGGAGCTACGTCTCGTTCACCCATTTCCGTAAGAAACCAACGATGTTCTCCAATACCCTTTTATGGATGGAGAAAAATGTATATGTGAAAGAAAAGTAACCCTGTCCGAAGAAGACAGGGCTTTTCTATTTCTTCCTTACCACACAAATAAAGAAGCCAAAAGGCTCCCTTTGTTCCTAGATTGCTTTTTTCAAAAATGATTCTGCAGACGTTACTTCTACCCCTTTATAATAGTATTGAATTATTTCTTCTACTTTTTTCCCCGATTTAGCCATGCCGTTTGCCCCGTACTGACTCATACCAACTCCGTGCCCGTAGCCCTTTGTCGTAATGACGACGTCGTTCCCTTTTCGGACCCAGTCAAAGTCGGAGGATGCAAGCTCTAATTTCTCTCGGATCTCACGTCCGGTAAAAATATTATCTTCTATCTTCACTTCTGCGACACGTTCGCCTGGTGTACGCTTGGTGATAATTCCGATTTTGCTAGGATCCTTCAGGCGAACGCCTAACTTATTCTCGAACTCTTCTATAGGAAGAACTACACGCTGTTCAAACTTCGGCGATTCTTTATCCCATGGACTATCTACACTGACTAAGTATGGAAATGGATTTTCCCAATAGGCTTCCGCGTTTTCCGTTTTTCCGTTACTAGTGGAGAAGAAAGATGCTGTGATGAGCTCACCGTTGTAGGTAAGAATTTGCCCATTAGTTTCTTTGACTGCTTCTACTACTTTTGTTAGGTTCGTTTGATAGTTTTCTTTCCATTGTATTTTCAGCTGTTTACGGTCTTTATACACCTGATGTTGCACTGTGTCGGTAACGGCTGCGTCATTTGGAACGGACGGATCATCAACGGAAAGCTGACGAACAATGTATGTTCTAGCAGCAAGAGCTTGCGCCTTCAATGCTTCTTTTTCGAATTCTGCCGGCATTTCAGAGGCTACTACTCCCACTACATATTCTTCTAATGGAATGTCTTCCACTGTTTCTTCAGCGGCACGATAGACGCTTACGCTCACGTTTGGTGTATCCTCAATCCAACTTAAGAGGCTTGCGGTTTCTTTTTCTTCTGCTTCGGTTAAATAGGCGTTCGTTACTTCTTCGTCAGCAGAGAAGCCTGTAACTAATAGCGATGGAACAATAAATGCTCCGAGCACAAATATGACCACAACGCCGATGGTCCACTTCCATTGATTCATATTTCAGCCTCCAGTACTAGATTATTGAGTGGGATTAGTGGAAACTTGATCTCTTTACACTCTATGAACAAATCTAGTATTTATGAGAGGAAAATTTGTGGAAAATAGAAAAACCACTCTCTAAGAAGAAAGTGGTTTTTGGAAATTATAGAGCTTTTGCGTCTTTTATTACTGGTGTTTCTTCTACTTGTTCTGTTACACGTTCGATGTCTGCACCAAGAGCAGCAAGTTTGTTGTGGAAGTTTAGGTATCCACGGTCTAAATGCTTCAGTTCTGTTACACGAGTATAGCCTTCTGCACGAAGTCCAGCAATCGTTAACGCAGCAGCAGCACGTAGGTCTGTCGCAGCAACTTCTGCTCCTTGAAGGTTACTAGGTCCTGTTACGATGACAGAGCGGCCTTCAATTTTCATGTCCGCATTCATGCGACGGAATTCTTCCACATGCATGAAACGATTTTCGAAAACAGTTTCTGTAATCATGCTTGTTCCGTTTGCACATAAAAGCAGTGCCATCATTTGCGCTTGCATATCCGTTGGGAAGCCTGGATGAGGCATTGTCTTAATATCAACTGGTTTAAGCGCTTTTGGACCTTTTACACGTAGTCCATCTTCTTCTGGGGTAATCGAAACGCCCATCTCTTCTAATTTGGAAACTAAAGAAGCCATATGCTCTGCGATTGCTCCACGAACTAAAACATCACCTTCTGTAACTGCTGCAGCAATCATAAATGTTCCTGCTTCAATACGATCAGGGATGATAGTGTGTTCTACACCCACTAGCTTTTCTACCCCTTCGATGCGGATTGTACCTGTTCCAGCACCAGTAATGCGGCCACCCATTTTATTAATAAAGTTAGCTAGGTCTTCGATTTCCGGCTCTTTTGCTACGTTCTCAAGGATAGTTGTTCCTTGTGCTAAAGCAGCAGCCATCATTACGTTTTGTGTAGCTCCTACGCTTGGGAAGTCAAAATAGATTTTTGCACCTTTTAGAGGACCATCCACTTCTGCTTCAATAAATCCATTACCAACGCGAACTTTCGCACCCATTGCTTCAAAACCTTTCAAGTGAAGGTCGATAGGACGGGATCCGATCGCACATCCACCTGGTAGTGCAACACGAGCTTTTCCAGTACGCGCTAAAAGTGAACCCATTACAAGAACGGATGCACGCATTTTACGTACATATTCAAATGGAGCTTCAATAGCTAATTTCTTTGTAGCATCTACTTCGATTTGATAGCCGTCGTAGTCCACTTCAGCATTTAATGAACGAAGTACTTGATTGATTGTATATACATCAGAAAGTGTTGGTGCGTTTTTAATAACACTTTTCCCTTCACTTGCTAATAATGTAGCAGCGATGACAGGTAGAACGGCATTCTTTGCTCCTTCTACGTTAACCGTTCCCTTTAACTGTTTACCGCCGCGGACGATGATTTTATCCAACGTATTCCCCTCCGCGTCCAATATCTCTATATTAGTATTCTGTCGTAATTATGGGTGTGCCGATTATGATGTTTGTCTTACCGCCCATTTCATCATGGCGTACGCCTATTTGCACATTCATATGTTTATGTGCAAGACGAACTTTCTGTGATAGACGCGGACTCTCTGCAGACACGGAAGTAAAGTGACTTTCTGTTGTCATCTCTCGCTTCGTCGCATCTAATTGGGACAACAGCCCATTTATTTGTTCTTCTATTGTTCGATTATCCTCGAACGTTCCTTTGACTGTATAAAACGTAGGTTGATCTGGTGTGAACCAGTTTTGTTTTTGGGTTTCATAAAAAGATTGTGCTTGCTCAAGATCTTGCTTGGTGCTTGTATTAGGTGCAAGCTCATAGTATAAGTACGAAATACGTTGCCCGTTTGTGTCCGTTGTTTGCCAAACTAATTTTTCTTGTCCAAATTTACCTAGACGTGTCCCGACAAGTTGCTGCTCTTCTGTTGTTGTGTTCATCGTCCAGAAGAAATCCGAATGATTGGCTTTTAACTGTTCACTTTTTTGCTCAAACAATTCTTGGGTAACCCCATCAACCAATGTGCACGTAACCGCTGACCATTCGTTGATAAGTCCCTCCTCTTGCTCTACTGCTTCCATAAGCAGACGTAAATCGTTCCCTGTTTGTGCTTTTACCCATGTTTGTTGATAAAGAAACGCACCTACTAACAAAACTAGTGAAATAATAGTTGCCAATTTAAACAATTTCATCCGAATCTCCCCCTTACTCACATGATGTCCTTTTGGAGAAAGAACATACGTGGGAAAAGTCGTCATAATCAGACACATTGTTTGCACTATTTTTCACAAGCTATATCATAGCTATTTTTCGCGCAAGATACTAGATGTAAGAGGTCCTATTTTCTACAAATTCGTGACAATTTGTGGTTTTTTAATTGAATAAGTACGGCAATTGCTTCGACCACAGGAAATAGTCTAAAAAGAACCGACTAACTGCAGATCCAATAGCAATGGTAAGCAGTATATAAAGAAGTCGAGCCTGCACTACTTTATTTCCGCGCAAGAACTTGTCAAAGTGGAGTGCCTGCAATGACCAAAAGGTGACAGCAAAAAAAGCCAGATGTACCATCATACTTATTAACGCTTGAGAACCGAAATCAGCCATTTTTGTTCCTCCTACTTTGTATACACTAATTCTTGAAATTATCAGAAAAATTTTGTCGAAATCTGTTAGTTAAAAAGACCACAATGCTCATTTTATCATACGTGTAAAGGTTTTTACATATGGTATTATTCGACAATGGGGGATTTTTTTGAATAGTGGCGTGGACAGATATTTTGTTTGGGAGGTAGTGGTCTTTCTTTAATGTGATTACCCTCTGTATCGTCTGGTACTACTTCTATTTATAGCGACTTACCTCGTTTGTCGCCTCGTGCTTCTTCTCCTCATGGCGACTTACCTCGTTTGTCGCCTCGTGCTCCTTCTTCTCATGGCGACTTACCTCGTTTGTCGCCTCGTGCTCCTTCTTCTCATGGCGACTTACCTCGTTTGTCGCCTCGTGCTCCTTCTTCTCATGGCGACTTACCTCGTTTGTCGCCTCGTGCTCCTTCTCCTCATGGCGACTTAACTCGTTTGTCGCCTCGTGTTTCTTCTCCTCATGGCGACTTACCTCGTTTGTCGCCCCATGCTTCTTCTCCTCATGGCGACTTAACTCGTTTGTCGCCTTGTGCTCCTTCTCCTCATGGCGACTTAACTCGTTTGTCGCCTTACTCTCTTTCTTTTCAAGTCAACTAAGCACGTTTGTCACCCACCCAAGCAACAGAAAAAGGTTGGAACCAATGGTCCCAACCTTTTTCTTCGCCTCGCTATATTAGAAACGATTTTCGTATACGTTAATCCTGTTCATGGCGCGCTTTAGAGCTAGCTCGGCACGACGGAAGTCGACGTCTTCTTGCTTATTGGCATTGATACGATGCTCAGCACGAGTTCTCGCTTCTTTTGCACGCTCAATGTCAATTTGCGACTGGCTTTCTGCCGCTTGGGCAAGAATGGTGACTTTTTCAGGACGAACTTCAAGGAATCCACCTGTAACAGCTACTAAGTCCGTGTTGCCACCGTTTTTCAGGCGGACAACGCCGATTTGAAGTGGTGCTACCATCGGAACGTGTCCTGGTAGAATACCTAGTTCACCTGTTGACGCTTTTGTACTTACCATTTCGACGTCGGATTCATATACGGGGCCGTTAGGAGTTACGATACTGACTTGTACGGTCTTCATTCTTTCCCCTCCTGCTCCCTAAATTAGACTTCGACGCCCATCTTTTTGGCAGCCTCGATTACCTCTTCGATGCGTCCAACTAGACGGAATGCATCTTCCGGAAGGTGATCGTACTTACCTGCTAGAATATCTTTGAATCCAGCAACAGTTTCTTTTACTGGTACGTATGATCCTGGTTGGCCAGTAAATTGCTCTGCTACGTGGAAGTTTTGAGATAAGAAGAACTGAACGCGACGAGCACGTGCAACAGTTAATTTATCTTCTTCCGATAACTCATCCATACCTAGGATTGCGATGATATCTTGAAGTTCTTTGTAACGTTGTAATGTTTTTTGTACATTACGAGCGATTGAATAGTGCTCTTCTCCAACGATCTCAGGAGAAAGTGCACGAGATGTAGATGCTAATGGATCTACCGCTGGGTAAATACCCATCTCTGTTAATTTACGCTCAAGGTTAGTTGTTGCATCTAAGTGAGCGAATGTTGTCGCTGGAGCTGGATCCGTGTAGTCATCGGCAGGTACATATACCGCTTGGATAGACGTTACGGAACCAACGTTTGTAGACGTGATACGCTCTTGTAATTGACCCATTTCTGTAGCAAGAGTTGGTTGGTAACCAACGGCTGATGGCATACGACCTAGAAGGGCAGATACCTCAGAACCTGCTTGTGTGAAACGGAAGATGTTATCGATGAAGAAAAGAACGTCTTGTCCTTGCTCATCACGGAAGTATTCCGCCATTGTAAGACCTGTTAGGGCTACGCGCATACGTGCTCCAGGTGGCTCGTTCATCTGACCGAATACCATGGCAGTTTTCTTAATAACTCCAGAATCACTCATCTCGTGGTAAAGGTCATTTCCTTCACGAGTACGCTCACCAACACCTGCGAATACGGAGATACCACCGTGCTCTTGTGCGATGTTGTTGATTAGTTCCTGGATAAGTACTGTTTTACCTACGCCGGCACCACCGAATAGACCGATTTTACCACCTTTGATATAAGGAGCTAGTAAGTCTACTACTTTGATACCTGTTTCAAGAATTTCAACTTTAGTAGAAAGTTGCTCGAAAGTAGGTGCTGTACGGTGGATTGCGTCACGACGAGTACCAGCATCGATTGCTGGGTCTAAGTCGATAGACTCCCCTAGTACGTTAAATACACGACCAAGTGTTACATCTCCAACTGGTACAGAGATTGGTGAACCTTGGTCCGTTGCTTCTGCTCCACGAGTTAACCCGTCTGTAGATGCCATCGCGATCGTACGAACCGTGTCATCTCCTAAATGAAGGGCAACTTCAAGAGTTAAGCTTACTTGTTCACTACCGTTAACATATTCAACTGTTAACGCGTTATAGATATCAGGAAGTTGACCGTTTTCGAACTTAACGTCAACAACTGGACCCATAACCTGAAGAACGCGTCCTTTGTTCATACTGGTTCCCTCCTTAAATTAAAAGCTGAAGCGCCTCGGTAAGCATCAATCGTAAACTGGGAAGGCTGACAGTCGAGCCTGCTCGACATAGGACTTTCCAGTTTATCGCGTGATGCTAGGCGCTGAAGCTAGAGATTATTAAAAGCTGAAGCGCCTCGGTCGACGCCATTCGCTCAAAAGTTTCTATTCAAGCGCTGCTGCTCCACCAACGATCTCTGTGATCTCTTGTGTGATAGCTGCCTGACGAGCACGGTTGTAAGAAAGAGATAAGCTGTTGATAAGCTCTTTCGCGTTGTCCGTTGCGTTTTGCATTGCTGTCATACGCGCTGCGTGTTCACTTGCTTTACCATCTAGTAAGGCACCATAGATTAAGCTCTCAGCGTATTGAGGTAACAATACTTCCAAGATAGCTTCTTGATTTGGTTCAAACTCGTAAGAAGCTGTTGGACCGTTTGTTGCTTCAATTTCGCCAAGTGGTAGAACTTTACGCTCTGTCACTTCTTGAGCAATGGCGGATACATAGTGGTTGTAGTACATGTATAATTCATCGAACGTTTCATCAGAGAACATTCCGATTGTTTTCGAGGTAATGTCTTTAATGTCTTCAAATGTTGGTTGATCAGAAAGACCCGTAACATCTAAAATAACGTTCATTCCACGCTTACGGAAGTAATCACGGCCGATACGACCGATTGCAATGATGACATACTCGTCTTTAGACGTATGTCGAGTTGTAATCGCAGTGTATACAGCACGTAAAATACTTGCATTGTAAGCTCCAGCTAGTCCACGGTCAGATGTAATTACTAAGTAAGCCGTTTTCTTTACTGGACGAGAAAGTAGCATTGGATGACTTGCATCGGAGCTACCAGTCGCGATCGCAGCAACCACCTCTTGAATTTTCTCCATGTAAGGGACAAATGCTTTCGCATTGTTCTCTGCACGGTTCAATTTTGCAGCAGATACCATCTGCATGGCTTTTGTGATCTGACTTGTTTTCTTCGTAGAAGTAATACGAGTTTTTATATCGCGTAACGATGCCATTTCGTTCTCACCACCTTGGTTTTAGATTAAGGCTCTGATAGACAGCACAGTTGATTTTTGTCTCATTTAGTCAGTTTTCTAACAAGTCTTTAGGGAAAGCTAGCTTTCCCGGCGACTTGTTAGAAAACTGACTACCTTTCAGCTCTGCTGAAAGGCGTATGAAGCATAGCTTCATACGAATGAGCCAAAAATCGTGCAGAATCCGAACAGAGTCTAGTTTAAAAGCAGAAGCGCTAACGAAAGCGCCCCTACCCACGTTTACGAATTACGCAGATGCAACGAAAGTCTTTTTGAATGCGTTGATTGCCGCTACCATATCTTCGTCAGAAGGTAACTCTTTCGTAGAACGGATGTGCTCTAAAACTGCTGTGTGGTTTGAGTCTAACCAGCTTAAGAACTCGTCTTCAAAGCGACGAATGTCTTCAACTTTAATGTCATCTAAGTGTCCTTTTGTTAGTGCATAAAGGATGGCAACTTGCTTTTCAACTTTTAGTGGTTTGTTAAGATCCTGTTTTAGAACCTCAACTGTACGAGCACCACGGTTAAGTTTTGCTTGAGTTGCTTTATCTAGGTCAGAACCGAACTGTGCGAACGCTTCTAACTCACGGTAAGATGCAAGGTCAAGACGTAGCGTACCTGCTACCTTTTTCATTGCTTTGATCTGAGCGGATCCTCCTACACGAGATACGGAAAGACCTGCGTTGATCGCTGGACGTACACCGGAGAAGAATAAGTCAGATTGTAAGAAGATCTGTCCATCCGTGATAGAGATAACGTTTGTCGGAATATAAGCAGAGATATCTCCCGCTTGTGTTTCAACGAACGGTAACGCTGTAATAGATCCAGCACCTTTCGCATCACTTAGCTTCGCAGCGCGCTCTAACAGACGGCTGTGTAGGTAGAATACATCCCCTGGGAATGCTTCACGACCTGGAGGACGGCGAAGAAGTAGAGAAAGCTCACGGTATGCAGATGCTTGTTTAGAAAGATCATCGTATACCACTAGTACGTGCTTACCATTGAACATGAACTCTTCACCCATTGTTACACCAGCGTAAGGAGCTAGGAATAACATTGGAGCTGGAGAAGAAGCAGATGCTGTTACAACGATTGTGTAATCTAGGGCACCGTGCTTACGTAAAGTTTCTACTGCATTACGAACAGTTGATTCTTTTTGTCCGATTGCTACGTAGATACATACCATGTCTTGGTCTGCTTGGTTAAGAATCGTATCGATCGCTACAGATGTTTTACCTGTTTGACGGTCACCGATAATTAACTCACGTTGTCCACGACCGATTGGTACAAGAGCATCGATTGCTTTAATACCTGTTTGAAGTGGCTCATGAACCGATTTACGATCCATTACACCAGGAGCTAAACTCTCGATTGGACGAGTTTTTGTTGTATTGATTGGGCCAAGACCATCAACTGGTTGACCTAATGAGTTAACGACACGGCCGATAAGTTCCTCACCAACTGGAACCTCCATGATACGACCTGTACGACGCACTTCATCGCCTTCTTTAATGTCACGGTAAGGGCCTAGGATGATGATACCTACGTTGTTTTCCTCAAGGTTTTGGGCCATACCCATTACACCGTTAGAGAATTCAACAAGTTCTCCTGCCATAACATTATCAAGACCATGAGCACGCGCGATACCGTCACCAATTTGAATAACTGTACCTACATCACTTACTTGAATATCGGATTGATAGCTTTCAATTTGCTGTTTAATCAGCGCACTGATTTCTTCCGCTTTGATGCTCATGCGTGTCACCCCTTAAAATGAGAGTTTTAGTTAATTACTAGTTTCTTTGTTAAACGATCCATTTTACCTTGTAAAGTGGCATCGAAAATTCTGTTACCAATACGAACTTTTAAGCCTCCAAGAATACTTGGATCAACAATGTTCGTAATATGTAGAGAAGACTTCCCTACTTTCGGTGCATATGCTGCAGAGATTTGTACTTGCTCTTCCTGCGTTAACGCGCGGACAGAGTAAACAGTAGCATTTGCTCTACCTTTTGCTTCATTTACTAGATTGCTGTATGCGTCAATAACAGATGTTACTTCACTCATACGATGACGATCTACTAAAAGGAATAATGTATTTCGAACGAAATCGGAAGCGCTAGCGAATGCTTGGCCAACCATTTCTTTCTTTTTCGCTAAGGATAGTTTCGGAGCTCCTAAAACCGTTAAGATTTCAGGGTTGTTCACCACAACTTGCTTCACAACCGATAGCTCTGACTCAATTAGATCGACTTGTTGGTTCTTTACTGCTACTTCATAAAGAGCTTGTGCATAGCGTTTTGCTACCGTTGATTGTTTCATCGGATGTCGCCTGCCTCTTTAATTGTATCTTGGATTAACTTGTCTTGATCTGCAGATGTAAGTTCTTTAGAAATAACTTTAGACGCTACTAGAACAGATAATGAAGCCACTTGTTCACGAAGTGCCGCTACTGCAGCATCACGTTCTTGTGCGATTTCACGGCGAGCAGCTTCTTTCATACGCTCTGCTTCTACTTTCGCAGCTTCTGTTAATTCAACACGCATTTGCTCTGATTGCTTTTTCGCATTTGCAATAAGCTCGCTAGCTTCTGTACGCGCTTCGTTCAGTTGTTGACGCTGCTCTTCTAGAAGTTTTTGCGCTTCTGCACGGTCTGCTTCTGCTTCTTCGATTTCATTATTTACATAATCTTCACGTTGTTTCATGACGCCTACTAGAGGGCCCCACGCGAATTTCTTAAGTAGGAACATTAGTAATGCGAAGACTAACAATTGGTAGATTGCGTCTGCCCCTGTAAAAGGACCGCCTGCACCTAATGCTAAGTAATCTAGTACCACGATACGTTTCACTCCCTCCAACTATTTTCAAAAGGTATATCTATCTTTGTTAAGAATGTCAGGGTTCATAGGATATTACCTAGTTGTTACGTCACGTAACAAAAGGCGAAGGATCATCAAAATGCTCTCCGCCTCTTTATGTCCTAAATGTTACCGGTGTTTATTAAGATTGGCCGTTAAGGATGAATGCCATTACTACCGCGATGATAGGAAGGGCCTCAACTAGTGCTACCCCGATGAACATAGTTGTTTGAAGAACGCCACGTGCTTCTGGTTGACGAGCGATACCTTCTACTGTTTTAGAAACGATCATACCGTTACCAATTGATGCTCCGAATGCTGCTAAACCGATTGCAATTGCTGCTGCTAATGCTGTCATTTTAAATATCCTCCTCAGAATAATAAGTTTTATTGTTTTAAAATTATTTATTAATGGTCATGACTAACTTTATGAGCCATATAAACCATTGCTAACATTAAGAAAATAAATGATTGGATTGCACCAACGAAAATGGAGAATCCTTGCCAAATTAACGTTGGGATAATGGCACCTATAAGTCCACCGACACCTGACATAGCCAGAGAACCAGCAAGTAGAGCTAATAGAATTTCTCCCGCGTAAATGTTCCCGTATAAACGTAGACCAAGTGTTAACGTGTTTGAGAACTCCTCGATAATTTTCAGCGGGAAAAGGAACCACATTGGACGGGCAAAGTCCTTCCCATACTCTTTAAAGCCTTTTAATTTGATACCATAATAGTGAGATAATGCAACTACCATGATTGCTAGAGACATCGTAATTAATGGATCTGCTGTTGGGGATTTCCACCATAAGTAGTCATCAACGATGAATGCGAATGGTAGCCCTAACATATTTGCAACAAATATGTACATGATAAGCGTTAATCCGAATAAGTGGAAGCGCGCTCCATCGTTCCAGGCCATATTACTTTTAATGATGTTACGAACGAAGTCCAGAACCCATTCGATAAAGTTTTGCGCACCAGTAGGTTTCATTTGCAGATTTCGTGTACAAATGATTGCGATAATAAATACTACCGCAGCTGCGATCGTTGTCATCATGATGTTACTCAAATTGACATAGATTCCAGAACCTTCGATAATTTCCCAAACTGGTGATTTATGATTCATCTTTTTCACCTCGCTTTTTACGTGGAAGTAGTAATTCAAACACCAGGAAATCTATCATAATAACAATATAAATTGTTATTAATCCAAATATAGTGGCATAAAAACTGATGTATGCAGGATACTCTAGTGCGAGCATTACCGCTAAAACAGCAATCGCTACACGTGTCATAAATCCTGTATTTCTCAATTTTGTGCCGTTTACAACCGCATCACCAAACCTCAAGTTAAACCTTGCATGAGTTACGTGAGTAAGTACAGCTCCAACCGTCCCTAAAGCTAGTCCTAAAAAGACCGCCTTAAATGGTGTAAACCCCCATCCCAGCACAAATAATGCTGTTAGGTAAATCAATGCTTTACGTTGTCTGTTGAACATGTTAGTTACGTTTCTCATTTGTAGACTCTCCTGTTACCTTAAAGCTTATTGATCGTTTTGATGACAGCAAGGATCCCTGCTGCAAATCCCAACAATAGCCCCGTCACCATACACCATGGTGATGTCAGTAGTTGTTGATCCATCCACTTCCCGATCAACATTCCGATAACGGGACAGCCTGCAAGCTGCGAAACAATGGTTGAATATAAAGCAAATGATTTAATAGGGTGTCGACTGTCGGATTTCATCTCAATCCCTCACACTCGAAATAATGAGGTAAAACGTGGTTCTATGAGGTTTCATGTAAAGCGTTTACAAACTTTACATTTGTAGGGTTTTCCTATGTTACCTTTACCCTTTGTAAGCATACAATAGCCCCCCTATCATGTCAACGGACTTTCTAGGAAAAGTTCAGACGTATCAAGGCCTCTATAACAAAGTTCACATTTTAGACATAAAGGACATTTTTGTTATATAAAGGGAAAAAGCCAGAAAAGTCCATGACTTTTCTAGCTCTATAGAAGCACCCCTGCAAATTCTGTTTTCCCCGACTTTTCTACACACAAAACGAATAAATAACTCCCGTATTCTGTACTCTGTGTCGGAAAAATTATATCCTTCTCTCGAAGTCCTGGTTTCACATTTTTCTCCCAGTCGACAAACTTTTCAAACGTTAGTGTTCCTGGATCATACAAAGCAATAGAAAATGAATCTGCTCCACCCGGTAAGTACACTTCATACCCTAACTTTCCAGCGTTTAATTCAGCCACAAACCCTTGAATCCTAGGATAGTCCGGCTCTTGATGAATCACTAAGAACGGAATACTTCGATCATCTATCCCCTCTCTAATCGAGATAAACCCTTCTGTCATCATTCTATTGTCTACATCATTATTTTTTAGAGAGACAACTAAGTCCCCTTCCTCCCCTGGCTCTAGTGTTAAGATCGGAGAGGCTGCAAAGATATGTGACCATTCTTTTGCATCTACAAAATAAGTTTGCTGCTTCTCACTATTATTTGTGATGTGAATGGTTTTATTTTCCTTCTCATAGAACGTAAGGCTCGTTGGCTCATAAACACTAGTTGCTTCCAATGCTTTTTCTACAAAGATACGTCCAGCTCCCTGTTCATACACTCTGTAACGATTTTTTTCTATATCCACTAGTTGTTCCGCCGTTGTCATAAGCGCTGACTTTATTTCTACCGGCCCCCATTCTGGATGAGCTTCTTTTAATAAAGCTGCTACACCAGCCACATAAGGCGCAGACATACTCGTTCCTTCCAAAGGAAGATACCCACCTGGAACGGTACTTTTGATTTGAACTCCAGGAGCCAAAACATCAGGTTTAATGGTGTAGGAACGAGTAACAGGTCCTCTTGAACTAAAACTTGCTAATTGATCTACTGTCTCTACTTCACCAGAACGAACAAGTAGCTGTCCTCCATTGTCTTGGATTGCTTTTATTAATCTGTCTCCGTTTTCTTTTGAAAGTGCACCAGATGCTATTGGAACAGGGATTTCTAAACCCGCGTGTAATTCCCCTGGTTCTGAGTTATAAAAAAGAATCCCAATAGCTCCTTGCTCCATAGATACTCTCGTTTTGTCTAGGAATGACACGCCGCCCCGCTTTACGACAGCTACTTTTCCAGTTAGGTCTGTTTGTTGGATATCCGTAATTGTTTGACCTGCATCCACAAGAGTAAATGATCTCCCTATTTCAAATGTCTTAGCTTGTTGCACTGGTAAGAGGTGCAGCTGCTCATCACCCCACTGTAACGTTGGGGTTTTCAATTTAGGTGTCGAAGCCCCTACCGTGATCGCTTTGCTAGACGTTCCCGGTGTGCCAACCGTCCATACGCCAGGACCGGTGTTTCCGCTTGATACAATAGCTGTTATACCTTTTTCTACTATTTTATCTAGAGCTTTCGTAATTGGAAGATCAGGCGCGTTAACAGAACTTCCGAGAGAGAGATTCACTACATCAACTTTATCGATATACGCTTGTTCTAAAGCAGCGAGCACTTGGTCAGAGGTACCCGCTCCACCAGGACCAAGTGCTCTGTATATATAGAGCGAGGCGTTAGGTGCAACTCCTTGCATCGAACCGTTTGCGGCAATTATTCCTGCCACATGTGTGCCGTGGTATGTAGGGCCATAGTTCCGAGCTGTCGCTTCCAGTGGATCGCGGTCTAAATCAACGAAGTCTACCCCTTTTTTATAGTTGCGCGAAAGGTCACGATGATCATAGTCTAAACCTGTATCAATCACTCCTACTTTAATGCCTTTTCCTGTGAGGCGCTGGCCAAATTTGTTACCAAAGTGACGAGCTTGCTCTACTCCAATTAAATCCATGTTGGCGTGTTCTTCTACTTTGTAAGTTAGGACTGGAGAGGTTTGTGTGATGGTTGGTTGAGTTTCTGCCCAGCGGTTCAGATAGTTTGTTGGACCTACAATAGAATACCCTTTAAAAAGATGTTGGAAAGTGAAGCGAATTTTCGCCTGAGACGGAAGTGTTTCTTTGAATTTAGCAACAGGTTCATCCGTTTCAACTAGTATAGTGGTTGTCTGTAATTGGTCTTTTGGTGGATTTGTCATTGGTATGGATGGAGATGCTGCACTAATTGAGATGTTTAGAAAAAAGATACAACTGATTAAGATCATTGCGCGCACAATATCTCCCCCTTTTTCCTTTACCGTGTGATAAAGCGGTGGAGAATATACTGGATAATAAAGACAGCCATGGCGAGTTAAAGCGCCATGGCTGTTCTAATTAAATGTTAAAGTCATGTGGTCGTTCTGATAGTTGATGGAAGTGGTAACGAATTGCTTGGCCGATACGGTAGGATGCTTGTCCATCTCCATATGGATTAGAAGCTTGCGCCATTTTTTTATACGCTTCATCGTTTGTTAACAATTCTGTCGCCATATCATAAATTGGTTGTTCTTCTATTCCTGCAAGCTTTAGCGTCCCAGCAGCAATTCCTTCTGGTCGCTCTGTTGTATCACGAAGAACTAATACCGGTACTCCTAAAGAAGGAGCCTCTTCTTGTACGCCACCGGAATCTGTCAGAATTAAATGCGCACGAGATGCAAAGTTATGGAAATCAATAACATCAAGCGGCTCAATTAGGTGGATTCGCTCATGTCCTCCAAGAAGTTCATCTGCTAGTTCACGCACAGCAGGGTTTAAGTGAACTGGATAAACAACCGTTATGTCAGGTTGCTCGTCTACTACTCGACGGATTGCACGGAACATGTTACGCATTGGTTGACCTAGATTTTCACGACGATGCGCTGTCATAAGCACAAGACGTTTGTCACCTAGGTTGTCTAATACTTCATGCGTGTAGTCTTCTTTAACCGTTGTTGTTAAAGCATCTATCGCCGTATTACCAGTTACAAAGATTCCGTCTGCTTTCTTATTTTCTTCCAGCAAGTTATCTTTCGACTGACTTGTAGGGGCAAAATGAAGGTCCGCCATAATTCCTGTAAGCTGGCGATTCATTTCTTCTGGGAACGGAGAATACTTGTTCCACGTACGAAGACCCGCTTCCACGTGTCCAACTGGAATTTGGTTATAAAATGCTGCCAAACCTGCAACGAACGTGGTTGTCGTGTCACCGTGAACAAGCACGATATCTGGCTTTGCTTCTTTCATTACTTCATCAAGACCTTCTAATGCACGAGTTGTAATCGTCGTAAGCGTTTGGCGGTCTTTCATGATGTTTAGGTCGTAATCCGGAGTGATGTCAAAAATAGACATCACTTGATCTAGCATTTGACGGTGCTGCGCTGTAACAGCCACAATCGGTTCGAAATGATCTGGGTATTTCTTTAACTCTAGAACAAGCGGTGCCATTTTAATTGCTTCCGGTCTTGTACCAAAGATCGTCATTACCTTAATTGGTCGGTTCATTAGGATAACCTCCTTATTTCGTTCCGAATAAACGGTCACCAGCATCCCCTAGTCCCGGAACGATGTAACCATGGTCATTTAACTTTTCATCAAGTGCAGCGATGTAAATGTCTACATCCGGATGCGCTTCTTTAATTGCTTCTACGCCTTCTGGGCAAGCAACTAAGCACATAAATTTGATGCTTACGGCACCGCGTTTTTTTAATGAATGGATTGCCTCCACTGCTGATCCACCAGTAGCAAGCATCGGATCTACAACAATGAAGTCACGCTCTTCCACGTCAGATGGAAGCTTTACATAATATTCTACTGGTTGGAGCGTTTCTGGATCGCGGTAAAGTCCCACGTGTCCTACTTTTGCAGCCGGAATTAATTTTAAAATACCGTCTACCATACCAAGACCTGCACGAAGAATTGGCACGATACCTAATTTTTTACCAGCTAACACTTTCGCACTTGCTTCGCTTACTGGCGTTTGCACCGTTACATCTTCTAGAGGCAAATCGCGAGTAATTTCAAATGCCATTAACGTTGAAATTTCGTCTGTAAGTTCACGAAACTCCTTCGTTCCTGTATTTACATCACGAACCATTGTTAGTTTATGTTGAATTAATGGATGATCAAACACGTATACTTTTCCCATTCCGCACACTCCTCTTCCTAGTTCTCTTCTACACACTTCGATTTATTGTACAAAAAACCGACAAGGGTTTCAACGTGTGAAGGAGGAAAAGGGAAAATTAGTCTGGTTGGCGGAGGGAAGATGGGCTATAGAAGGGGAATTATTGGTTGGTGGTGTGTTTGGTGGTATAGCTTACTGACAATTTCGGTCTTCTGGTTTACTTGAACTTCCGTTTTAGTTTTCTGGTGTACCGCGAGACGTTCTCCTGGTATACCTGAACCTCCTTTTCGGCTTTCAGGTGTACCGCGAGACGTTCTCCTGGTACACCTGGAACTCCTTTTTGGCTTTCTGGTGTACCGCGAGACGTTCTCCCGGTATACCTGGAACTCCTTTTTGGCTTTCTGGTGTACCGCGAGACGTTCTCCTGGTACACCTGAACCTCCTTTTGGCTTTCTGGTGTACCGCGAGACGCTCCCCCGGTATACCTGATGCTCGGTTTGCCTCTTCTGCTATACCGCAAGACGCTCCCCTGGTATACCTGAACCTCGATTTTGCCCTTCTGCTATACCGCTGGACGCTCCTCTGGGATACCTGAAACTCGGTTTTGCCCTTCTGCTATACCGCTGGACACTCCCCCGGTATACCTGAAACTCGGTCTTGCCCTTTTGCTATACCGTTGGACGCTCCTCCGGTATACCTGAACCTCGGTTTTGCCCTTCTGCTATACCGCAGCACGCTCCCCCGGTATACCTGAACCTCGGTTTTGCCCTTCTGCTATACCGCAGCACGCTCCCCCGGTATACCTGAGCCTCGGTTTTGCCCTTTTGCTATACCGCTGGACGCTCCCCCGGTATACCTGAAACTCGGTTTTGCCCTTCTGCTATACCGCAGCTCGCCCCCCTGGTATATCTGAAACTCGGTTTTACCCTTCTGCTATATCGCGGTATTTAAATTCATTATTTTTTTCGGACCAAACTAAACTACTAAAAAAATAATCCACCTTTCTCCAATGGTTTTATAAAACTAGTAAAATGCAAACACCCCCAGACCACACTTGGCCCCGGGGTGCATTCACTGATTTATCTCGTAGGATAAAGCGCGAACTTAGATGTTAGTTTTTCTACTCTGTTTGCTGCTGTTTTCAGTACTTCAGCATCTTCGTGGTTTTTCAGTGTTAGCGCGATGATGTCTGCAATTTCGTCCATATCCGCCTCGACCATTCCGCGGGATGTCACAGCAGCTGTTCCGATACGGATTCCGCTTGTTACGAATGGAGATTGTGGGTCAAATGGAATAGTGTTTTTGTTGACCGTAATTCCGATTTCATCTAACACGTGCTCCGCCACTTTACCTGTTAACTCTAAGTTACGAAGGTCAATTAGTACTAAGTGGTTATCTGTGCCGCCAGATACTAATTGAACGCCGTTTTCCTCTAGTCGCTCCGCTAAGCGATTAGCATTAGACTTGATTTGTTTTGCATAAGCTTGGAAGTCACCGTCTAAGATTTCTCCGAATGCTACCGCTTTAGCCGCAATTACGTGCATTAGCGGGCCACCTTGGATACCAGGGAAGATAGCTTTGTCGATTTGCTTTGCGTACTGTTCTTTACAAAGAATCATTCCTCCACGAGGTCCGCGAAGTGTTTTATGCGTTGTTGTCGTTACGAAGTCCGCGTACGGCACTGGGTTTGGATGTTCGCCTACTGCTACTAATCCAGCGATATGCGCCATATCGACCATTAGGTAAGCTCCTACTTCGTCCGCGATTTCACGGAACTTGGCAAAGTCGATTTCGCGCGGGTATGCACTTGCTCCTGCAACGATTAGTTTCGGTTTATGTTCTAGTGCTTTTGCTCGCACGTCTTCATAATTAATCATTTGTGTATCTTGATCTACTCCGTACTCTACAAATTTGTATTGTACGCCTGAGAAGTTTACTGGGCTACCGTGTGTTAGGTGTCCTCCGTGACTTAAGTTCATTCCTAGTACTGTATCACCATAATCAAGAATCGTGAAATAAACTGCCATGTTAGCTTGTGCGCCGGAATGCGGTTGAACGTTTGCGTGATCTGCACCAAAAATTTCTTTTGCGCGGTCACGAGCGATATTTTCAACGATATCTACATGCTCACAGCCACCGTAGTAACGCTTGCCAGGATAGCCTTCCGCATATTTGTTTGTTAAAACGGAACCTTGTGCTTCCATTACTGCTTCACTTACAAAGTTTTCCGATGCAATTAACTCAATTTTGGAACGTTGGCGTGATAGTTCTAATTTAATTGCTTCGAACACAGCTTGATCTTGTTTTTGAATTGTACTCATTCGGTATGCCCCCTCTACCTATTTCCACACTAATTACGTTGTTATTTTAACATAAAAAAAAGAAGCCAGCCCTCTTCAATTTACTAAATAGAGGTCTGACTTCTACAATTTAATATTTTGCTCTTCCGCCACCAATTAATTTTGGTCTCGTTCTAGCCCATGTCACGTGCGCTGCTCCAATTTCTTTCACGGAAGTTCGCACTGGAACTGCTACAGCTTTTAGATGCATGCCGATAAACGTGTCTCCGATATCCACTCCGCCATGAGCCTGAATGTTCTCCACTACAATCGCGTTATTCATGTGTTCATGCGCGGTTGTTGCCATGGCTCCACCCGCTTCACGACAAGGGATGACAGATACTTCCCCTAATCCTAATTTCTCCGCTACTTTTCGTTCCACTACTAGTGCGCGGTTTAAGTGTTCACAACATTGGAAAGCCAGATGGACGCCCGTCTGCTCTTGGAAGTCATCTAACACTTCCCACAGTGTTTGTGCAACATCTTCTGCACCAGCCGTGCCAATATGCTCGCCAGCGATTTCTGATGTTGAGCAACCAATGACAAACAATTGGCCTACACGAAGTTTTGCTGTTGTTTGATACTCAATTAGCCCATCTCTAAACGTTTTTGCGATTCCATTCATGCTCGGTACTTCTCTTCTATTTCTGCAATTTTAGCCAAACGATTTGCATGACGGCCACCTTCGTACTCTGTTTCTAACCAAACTTTTACGATTTCACGTGCTAGTCCAGGACCGATGACACGCTCTCCCATTGCTAATACGTTTGTATCATTGTGTTGACGAGTGGCTTTCGCGCTAAACATATCATGCACTAATGCACAGCGAATGCCTTTCACTTTGTTCGCTGCGATAGACATGCCGATTCCTGTCCCACAAATAAGGATTGCTCGGTCAAATTCACCTGAGGCTACGCGTTCTGCTGCTGGCAAAGCATAATCTGGATAGTCTACGGATGTCTCACATTCACAACCGATATCCTCATACGGAATACCAAGGTCATTCAATACGTCTAACACTTCTTTTCTGATGTTGATTCCACCATGATCTGATGCTACGATTACTTTCATTCATTACGCCTCCTCATTTAAGAGCGTCTTACTATCTTTTCTATTTTATACAGTAAATCGTTCGATAGTCTTTTTCAAGGCGTTTGCTTGTTCTTTTACAGATAATGCAATCGTTTCAATCTCATCTAGTAAAGTCGACTGGTTTTCAGCTGAAGCAGATACTTCCAGTGCTCCTGCAGAAGTTTGTTGTGCAATAGCTGCTACTTCTTGCGATTGCTGCGCAGTATGTTGCACCGTTTCCAACTGTTTATCTACCAGTTGCGCAATATCTTTTACAGAAGCAGCCACTTCTTTAATCGTATCCGCCATCGAGTCTATCGCTTTATTTGTTTTATACCCATTCGCCACTTCTCTTTTAGCACTCTCCACTTGATCGTTCATGTTGATGGCAACAGAACCTACCCCTTGTTGAATCTGCTCGATTAAAGCGGTAATGCCTTGGACCGCTTTTCCACTTTCATCCGCTAACTTACGAACTTCTTCTGCAACAACAGCAAACCCTTTACCGTGTTCTCCTGCTCTAGCTGCTTCGATGGATGCGTTAAGCGCAAGTAAATTCGTTTGTTCAGCAATTGAGCCTACTAATTGGATAATTTGTCCAACTTTAGCTGCATCTTTTTCTAGTTGTTTAACAGACTCAAGTCCTTTTTCGTTCTCATCTGAAAGTGTTTGGATTCCCGTCACAAGTGTATGTACCGTTTCATTAGATGCTTGAAGTTCTTCTAGCATTTCCACAGAGACTTTTTCAGAGTTCTGTGCTTTCATTTGCACTTGTTTCGCAATTGTCACCACTTCATTCACAGAGTTCGCCGTCTCTTGCGTACTTTGGGCCGATATTTCTGCACCAGACGAAATTTCTGCGATGGTGTGAGAGATGGCTTCCCCTTGTTTCGATGCATTTAACGTTGCATTATTTAATGACTCTACTTGTCCATTTGTATTTTGAAAGTTTTCCTCAATTTGGATGACCATTTCACGGATATTCGAGAGCATGGAGTTAAACGCCACACCGACACTACGAATTTCATCGTCTGATTTGCTTAGTTCCAGATCTTGATTAATGTGGCCTTGGCTAGCAAGATATGCTGCTTGCTCCAACTTTCTAAGAGGCTTAGTGATGAACCCACCTGCTAAGAAGGCTAATATTCCAGTCCACAGAATCCCAAGACCTAGCGTTAAAGTGGTAAATGCCGCTTCCCCAATAAAGTTCTGTACCACTGGATAAAGAGCATATATAAATGCTGCGCTAACTCCGTAAGTTACTAAAGCTAGCAATGTTGCAAATAGAACCAATTTCTTTCGTAGTCCAAAGCGATACGTTCGTTTCTCCATCCTATTCCCTCCGATTATCGTTGTTTCTGCATCCACTTTTCTAGATAATCAGCAATCTCGTTGTATGCTTGTTCGTACACTTCTAGTGAACCACCAAATGGATCGACGATGTCGCGGTCCGAGGATTCAGGGTTCACACTTTCTTTCAGTGTAAACATTTTCTCCAATGCTTGCGGGTAAACCGCTGCAATGGCGTGTTTATGAGATTCGGTCATCGTTAAAATGATGTCTGCCCATTTTATATCGGCAATCGATAACGAGGTTGAAGCATGTTCGGAGTCAATTTGATTTTTTTCTAGGACTTTTTTCGCGTTGGTGGATGCGGCTGCTCCGTCCATTGCGTAAACCCCTGCAGAGCGAACTTCCCAGTGATTTGGTCCATGATGTTTTAGATAGGCTGCAGCCATCGGACTACGGCATGTATTACCAGTGCAAACAATTAATACTTTCATTGTAATGCTCCTTTGCTTTTTTCTTACGTTTATTATATAGGAAATGAGGCGAGTGCTAAAGGAGACTCACCTAAGGACAAGCCACATCATGAAACTAACAATGAGTTGTTGCTGGTCACGCAACAAAAAAAACCACCATTATCCCAAGGACAATCGTGGTCTCTTCTTTAAAACAATGCTAACAGTAGCTTTAACCCGAACGCAAAAAGAATCGCTCCACCAAGCGCTTCACTGTAGTTACCAAGCCATCCTTGGACGTGTCTTCCTAGCCACAGACCCAGCCACGTCAAAACGGTAGCTACAATCCCAAAACACGCTATAGCCACAAATGTTCGTGCACCAAAAATCCCTAGGGATAGACCCACAGAAAAGCTATCTAAACTTACACTTAAAGCAAAAACGAATAAGCCAAAGCCGACAGGCGCAAGAGCAGGTCCGTCATCGTTACGGAAGCTTGAAACAAACATTTGAATACCCAGTACCAATAATAAAACTCCGCCTAGTAAACTAGCAAAAGTTCCGAATGTGTCAGATAAAAAACTTCCTGTCAGCATTCCAACTAACGGCATAACAACATGAAAAACGCCGACTGTAATGCCTATGTAAAACAACTGGCGCAGACGCAGTTTATACATACCCATCCCAAGACCAATCGAAAATGCATCCATCCCTAATGCGAATGCCATTAACAATAAGGTGAATAATTCCGCTGCAAGCGTTGACATAGATTTTCCTCCCCTTGGACTTGCCTACAATCAACGTATGCATGTCCCAAGGAGGATAGAAGTAATTTATTCGGAAAGGATCTGGTGACCAGCCGCTTTTTCTAAACGGTTCATTACTGCGTATCCAACGCCGTTCTTTGAATAGCTTTGTGCAAAAATCGTTGTAACGTTTGTTTCATTGAATGAGCGGAGCCCCGAGTAAAGATTCTTGGCAATGGAAAAAAGATCTCCTTCCGCACCAGTTTCCACACAGATATCTGCAGGCACTACCTTACATGTTTCTTTTGTCCCTAACCAACCGACGATCGCTCCGTTCTCTTTGGCATCCAACACCATCTTTTGAATCCACTCTATTGATCCATCTAACACCGTAACCGGGGCTTCAGGTGCGTAGTGCGTGTATTTCATACCAGGAGAACGCGGTGCTTCACTTGTCGCGAGGCCAGCATCTACGCGGATTTCACCGATAACTTGCTCGATTTCTTCCTGCGTTACTCCACCTGGACGAAGCAAGATTGGGGGATCTACTGTTGTGTCTAAAACAGTTGATTCCACACCAAAACCTGTCTCGCCACCGTCGACTATCGCTGGAATTCGACCATTTAAGTCTTCTAGTACGTGTTGAGCGCTTGTCGGACTTGGCTTACCGGATCTATTTGCGCTCGGTGCAGCCAGTGGTTTTCCCGCTGCTTCAATAAGAGAAATAGCAACTGGATGCTCCGGCATTCGCACAGCAATTGTCGAAAGTCCTGCAGTAACGCGGTCAGAGACCGTTCCTTTTTTCCAATTGCATACTAACGTTAGCGGCCCTGGCCAGAAAATATTGACTAATTTTTGCGCTTTTTCTGACAAGTTATCCACAAATGTGTGTACATCTTCTTGTTTTGCAATATGGACAATTAGCGGATTATCACTTGGACGACCTTTCGCCTCGTAGATTCGCTCTACGGCAACGGTTGACGTGGCATCTGCCCCCAGTCCATATACCGTTTCTGTTGGAAATGCAACGACTTCTCCATTGCGTAAAAGTGCTGCAGATTGTTCTATAATTGGATGCGTGGATAAGTTATTCACATGTTTATCCACAACATAATAATTTGTCTTCATTTTCTCAAGCCTTTCCTAATCTGATCAAGTGTCGAAAGAAATAGAAAAAAAGCGAATGTATCCACTCGCTTTTATATATTATACGTTCTGGGAGGGTAAAAATGCAATACTTGCCCACAGGTGTGGATAGTTTTAAATAAAACTGTTGATAACTTTGTGGATAGTGTTAATAACCGAACGTGTGTTTTAGACAGATTTCATCAAAACATACGGAATTTCGTGTTGTTGGATGTACTGAACATATGGCTGATGGCGAAACGTGTTCAAAATGTCGGATTGTGTTCGCGAAAATCCTAAAAGTCGAAATAACGGAAGTGCCTGCTCTCGGTTCGTTAAAACGTACACGATTTCCATTCCCCACGCCTTCATCGTTAAGAAAACATGTTGGAAAAGCGTCAGCATTTCTTCTTCTTCAATAGATGGATGAATACAGAATGAACGAAGGATTCCTGCTTCTTCACTAACTGGCTCAACACCGATACAAGCAAGCACCTCTTCTTTTGGCGACTCTATTAAAAAGAAATGCTCGATTCTCTCTTTCACATCATCTACTTGCAGGCCTGCTTTTTTCAAAAATAGAATTACCTTATGTGCATCAAATGGAGTTGCTGGACGAATCATGTTCATATAAATATCCCCCTCATGGAATCTAGTGAATTTCTTGATACTCTATCCTATTAGGGGGATTACTAGTTTAGTACTATTTTTACTAGAAAAACTTTTTGAACATTTCTACTACAAAGAAAGAGACTTGCACTTCTTCTTCTTGTTCCTGGACAACCATTGCCTGCTCCTGCATTGGTTTAGAAGGTAGTTCTCCTGCTGTTTTTTCTGTAACTGCAGGAGTTTCAGTTACTTCTTTTGTTGGTTTCATAGCTGTGTCCATTTCTGCTACTATTTCTTCTTTTGAAACAACTACTTCTCGAGCTGTTTGATCTTCAGCAAAACCAGGACTTACTGCAGCACCATTTGCCATATCCACAAAACATAAAGGAGGATAAAGAACGCACCACCAGTTTGCACCTTGTCCTTCTCCAAGTGTGATTAATACTGCTTCGTATGTTCCCGCTGGATAAAGTACATTACCATAAAGCTTCGTTGGAAATTCAACTGGACCAAATTCAATCGTTACGTCTTGAGATAATTGGTGTTCTTTCATTACTCGTTCCGCAATTTTCTTTAGCTCTGGTAGTCCTTGTTGAAGAACAAGACGAGATTCCTCAATGTCCGTTAGATGTTGTACCCACTGCGTAATTTGAAGATTTACCTCATCACGGATGGCTCTCTTCACTTCTTGATCTTTGTCTGCATCACTGTTTGGTAATATGCGAAGACGAATCGCTTCATCTGGTATCACTACGTTCATTTCTGTCACTTCTTTTTGAAAGGCACTGCCTTCAAATGCAATAGCACCTACTGTAAAGATTGTGATATATGTAAGGATTAATGTAATCCATCTTTGTTTAAGTGTGAATGATTGTTTCATGTTTATCTCCCCCTCTAGGAGACAGTGTAGACAATCTTTCCACAACTTAAACACGTAAATTCAAAAAATAGTAGTCTAGTAAACTTAATTTTGTGACATTTTTCCTAGTTGTGAACAGGCCATACCAAAATATTGGGGATAACATTGTGGAGAGTGTGGATTACTTTGTGGGTAAAAGCCAGTTATCCACAAGTGATAACTGGCTAAATGCTTATTTTATCAACTTTGCAATGACGATACGTTCTTTCTTGTTGATATCCTCCACTATTTCAACATTTGTGTGTGGATAATGTTGATAAATCATTTCGGCGATCCTTCGTGCTTGTCCGACTCCCACTTCAAAAGCTAGAAGGAGTTCTTTTTCGAAAACTTGATGTGCGTTTTCAATCATTTTTCTGTAGAGGACAAGCCCTTCTTCTTCTGCAAATAATGCAGAGTGTGGTTCATGTTCTAGGACTATTGGTGACATCCAGAACTGGTCTGTGAAAGGGATGTAAGGGGGATTGGAGACTAGCACGTCTACTTTTATCCCTTTGTTTATAAGTGGTTGCAGCAGGTCTCCTTCTAAGAAGTCAATATTTACTCCGATTGCCTCTGCGTTGTGTTTAGCAATTGTTAATGCTTTTGTGGATAAATCCGTTGCAAAAACGTGGAGGTCAGGGCGCTCCATTTTTAACGTTACCGCAATCGCTCCACTACCCGTACCGATATCGACTAGCGTTCCGTCTTTTAAAGCGGACGTTCTAGAAATAACCGCTTCTACTAATTCTTCCGTTTCTGGCCTCGGTATTAACACATCTGGTGTAACACGAAAATCTCGTCCATAAAACGTTTCTTTTCCTATTATATATTGCACCGGTTGACTGTTTACATGTGCTTCTACATAGTTTTGAAAGAGTGACCATTGTACTTCCGTTAGTTCCGTTCGTTGTTCGGCTAATAGCGTAGAGCGGCTCCATCCTAGAATGTGTAACAAAAGCAGTTCTCCCGCGTTTTGATCTCTCTCTTTTTCCTGTAAATAAGAAGAAGCCCATTTCAGGGCCTCAAAAATAGTCGGATTAGACATTAATCCGCTAACGCTTCTAGACGAGAAGATTGGTCTTCCATAATTAATGCGTTAATTACTTCGTCAATCTTACCTTCTAGGATTTGATCTAATTTTTGAATCGTTAAGCCGATACGGTGATCTGTCACGCGGTTTTGCGGGAAGTTATACGTACGGATACGCTCAGAACGGTCACCAGTACCTACTGCAGATTTACGGTTCGCATCGTATTCCGCTTGCTTTTCTTGCTGGAATTTATCATAGACACGCGCACGAAGAACTTTCATCGCTTTTTCTTTATTCTTGATCTGAGATTTTTCATCCTGACACGATACCACCGTACCAGTTGGAATGTGTGTCAAACGTACAGCAGACATCGTTGTATTTACGGACTGTCCACCTGGTCCACTAGATGCAAATGTATCAACACGAATATCTTTTTCATGAATTTCCACTTCTACTTCTTCTGCTTCCGGTAGACAAGCTACTGTCGCTGTAGATGTGTGGATACGGCCACCTGATTCTGTCTCCGGTACACGTTGTACACGGTGAGCTCCATTTTCGAACTTTAGTTTGGAATAGGCACCTTTACCAGTGATCATAAAGATAATCTCTTTGTACCCACCAACACCAGCTACGTTTGCTTCCATCACTTCTGTCTTCCAGCCTTGAGACTCTGCATAACGGCTGTACATACGATAAAGGTCACCAGCAAATAAAGCTGCTTCGTCTCCACCAGCTGCTCCACGAATCTCAAAGATAACGTTCTTGTCATCGTTAGGGTCTTTTGGAATAAGAAGAATTTTTAGACGCTCTTCTAGTTGTTTAATTTCTGTGTCTAGTTCAGAAATCTCTTCCTTTACCATCTCACGCATTTCAGCATCAAGTTTATCTTCAAGCATTGCTTTCGCATCTTGATGTTGTTCTGTCACTTCTTTATAACGACGATATACTTCTACCGTCTCTTGAATATCTGACTGCTCCTTGGAGTAATCACGAAGTTTATTTGTATCATTAACAATCTCCGGATCACTTAGCAATTCATTTAACTTATCGTAACGGTCTTCTACCGCTTGTAATCGATCAAACATCTTGCTCACCTCTACTTTTCATACATACTCTTTATTATAGTATACCGGTGTAGGAGGGAGCAATATTTTGAGGGAAAAGGGATGAATGGATGGATGTTGCGGGACACTTGAGCACAGGTAATGCTCTTCTCGTAGTGCCCGAGTTTTGTTACACAGCAAAATCCGGAAGCTCTAAGCTACCGGATATCTCGTATTATCTTTCTTTCACGCTTACTTCCACGTAGTACTGCGGCACTGCTTTAACTATTGCTTTATGCAGTTCGCCTTCTTTTTTAATTCGTTTTGCATCTGGTACTTCTTCATTTGTGTATGCTGTAACCCACAGATGATTTCCATTCGCCCAGATTTGTCCTGGTTTCATCCCTTGGGCTTTAATGACATCTTCAATCGCAGCAACTTCTGCATTTTCCGTTGGTTGTGTGCGGTCTAAATCGGTAAAGTTTTTACCATTGTTAACAGCGGTACGGTCATCCGTATATTGCGTATCTTTTTGCGTGGAATTCAGTTCGTTTCGCACGAATTCTGTGCCGTTAAATTGACGCTCGTCGTTTAACGCTGAGTCATTGGTTTGTCCACAAGCTGCAAGAGCTATGACGGATAAGAAAAGGGAAAAAATCATGGATTTCTTCATTGTTATCGCCTCCTTATCGTTAGCGTTTGCGTAACATGCGGCGAATATTTGTGGGAGATATTAGGTTTTTGGAGGTTTCTTTGACTTGTACAAGGGATTTCCTTCGCTGGACTGGCGGCTTTACTGCTTTGTCGCCGGCTTCTTTTTTGCGGCATGGCGACTTTCTCCCTTTGTCGCCTGCTTTCTTCTTGCGGCATGGCGACTTTCTCCCTTTGTCGCCTGCTTTCTTCTTGCGGCATGGCGACTTTCCCGTTTTGTCGCCGGCTTTCCTCTTGCGGCATGGCGACTTTCTCCCTTTGTCGCCTGCTTTCCTCTTGCGGCACGGCGACTTTCTCCCTTTGTCGCCGGCTTTCCTCTTGCGGCATGGCGGCTTTCATGCTTTGTCGCCTACTTTCTTCTTGAGGCATGGCGACTTTCCTGCTTTGTCGCCTGCTTTCTTCTTGCGGCATGGCGACTTTCCTGCTTTGTCGCCTGCTTTCTTCTTGCGGCATGGCGACTTTCCTGCTTTGTCGCCTGCTTTCCTCTTGCGGCATGGCGGCTTTCTCCCTTTGTCGCCTGCTTTCTTCTTGCGGCATGGCGGCTTTCTCCCTTTGTCGTCTGCTTTCTCCTTGAGACATGGCGGCTTTCTCGCTTTGTCGCCTGTTTTCTTCTTGAGGCATGGCGGCTTTCTCGCTTTGTCGCCTGTTTTCCTCTTGCGGCATGGCGGCTTTCTCCGACTTGTAACAGGGTCCCCTCTCTTTTCACCGCGGCTTCTCCCACTTGTACCAGGTTTTCCTCTCCTTACACCGCGGCTTCTCCCACTTGTACAAGGATTCCCTCTCTTTTCACCGCAGCTTCTCTCACTTGTACCGGATTTTCCTCTCCTTAAACCGCGGCTTCTCCCACTTGTACCAGAATTTCCTCTCCTTACACCGCGGCTTCTCCGACTTGTACCAGGGTCCCCTCCCTTTTCACCGCGGCTTCTCCGACTTGTACCGGGTTAATAAGGAGACTCATCTAAGTACAGGCCACATCACGTGGCTAACGATGAGTTGTTACCGGTCACAAGTAACAAAAAAACCTACCCAAAGCATAAACAATGGGTAGGCTAAGTATAAGTATTATGATTGCTTAGAAGCGTTAACTGCATCAAGTGATACGGATAGTCCTTTTGGTACTTGATGGTGATGGCGACAGCGCGGTTCGTAGGCTTCGGAAGCACCAACTAGAATAATTGGGTCATCGTATCCTGCTGGTTCGCCGTTGATTAGTCTTTGTGTTCTGCTTGCTGGAGCACCGCATGAGGCACAAACTGCTTGGAGCTTTGTGATGTGTTCAGCAATCGCCAACAAGGTAGGCATTGGGCCGAATGGTTCTCCGCGGAAGTCTTGGTCTAGTCCGGCTAGGATCACAACATGGCCTGCATCAGCAAGTTGCTGCGAAACGGCAATTAGTTCGTCATCAAAGAATTGCGCTTCATCAATTGCTACTACGTCATCGTTTGCAGTAACGTGCTCTAAAATATCTGATGCACTTTGGACTGCTTTTGCCATGACGGAAGTACCGTTATGAGACACGACTTCTTGTTCGCTATAACGGTTATCCAACGCTGGCTTAAATACCGCCACGGTTTTTTTTGCAAACTGAGCGCGACGAACTCGTTTGATTAGTTCTTCTGATTTGCCGGAGAACATACTCCCGCATACTACCTCTATCCAACCTTGTTGCATCGTACTGTACATCCCCATGGCTCCTCTCAAATTTGGTTCTATCTCTTCGCACACCCATCCTGAAAAGGAAGGGCGTTTGGTTTCCCTCTGCGCCCTTCCAGTCTTTTGCTTATTTAAGGTTGTAACGTTTGTTGAAACGATCAACACGTCCGCCAGCATCGGCAAACTTTTGACGGCCTGTGTAGAATGGGTGGCAGTTAGAGCAAACCTCTACCTTAAGTTCCTTTACAACAGAACCTGTTGTAAATTCGTTACCACATGCACAAGTAACCGTTAATTTGTTGTACGTTGGATGAATACCTGATTGCATTCCTATTCATCTCCTTCCGCCCTGAGTCATCTGAAACAGAGTAAGTTTAGTGAAATGTGGTTCACTTCACTCGGAACATTATAGCAATCGAGTAGCTTGTTTGCAAGAGTGCTGAGTGCAACTATTCCGAACGATTATTACGTGAAAGCCCGCTACGACGCGCTTTTACCTCTTCATCTAAAACTGCAAAGAAATCTTCGTTCGTCTTAGATTGACGAAGTTTTTTCATGAAGCGATCGATAAAGTCTGGTTGATCGGATAGAGATTTACGGATTGTCCATAAGTGCTCTAGCTTATCTTTTGGTAGAAGAAGCTCTTCTTTACGCGTACCGGAACGACGGATATCGATAGCAGGGAAAATACGACGTTCTGCAAGACCACGATCTAAGTGAAGTTCTAGGTTACCAGTACCTTTAAACTCTTCATAAATCACATCATCCATACGAGAACCTGTATCTACTAGAGCAGTGGCAAGGATTGTTAAGCTACCCCCATCTTCAATGTTACGCGCTGCACCGAAGAAACGCTTAGGACGATGGAATGCTGCTGGATCGATACCACCTGATAAAGTACGTCCGCTTGGAGGAATAACAAGGTTATAAGCACGAGCAAGACGAGTAATACTATCCATTAAGATAATAACATCACGCTTATGTTCCACTAAACGCATTGCACGCTCTAACACTAGTTCAGCCACTTTGATATGATTTTCTGGCACTTCATCAAAAGTGGAACTAACTACATCACCTTTAACAGAACGTTCAATGTCGGTTACTTCCTCTGGACGCTCGTCAATTAGAAGCACGATCAGTTCTGATTCAGGATAGTTTGTGGAGATGGCATTTGCAATTTCCTTCAACAACTCTGTTTTACCTGCTTTTGGCGGAGCAACGATCAATCCACGTTGACCAAAACCAACAGGTGCAATCATGTCCATAATTCGAGTAGACATCTTGTTTGGAAGTGTTTCTAACACCATTTGCTTATCTGGGTATAGAGGTGTTAAGGCAGGGAAATGCACACGTTCTTTTGCCGAGTCTGGATCTTCTCCATTAACTGCTTCTACATATAGAAGTCCGAAATAACGCTCGTTCTCTTTAGGAGGACGAACTTTTCCTGACACTCTGTCTCCGTTACGTAAGTCAAAACGGCGGATTTGAGACGCAGAAATATAGATATCTTCTGAACTCGCAGAATAGTTAATAGGACGTAGGAATCCAAAGCCTTCTGACTGAATGATTTCTAAAACACCTTCCATGAAAAAGAAACCTTCTTGTTCTGCACGACTTTTTAAAATAGCAAAGATTAATTCTTTTTTGGTTAATTTACTGTAATAAGAGATTTTTAAGCCTTTTGCAAGCTCATAAAGCTCTTTTAATTTCATGTTTTCTAAGTTGGAGATGGTTAATTCCGCCATCATGACACCACGCTTTTCAAATATTTACTCCATACGATAGGTAATTGGAATAGGTTTGTTTGGATTTCTATTAGATATATAAGGAAGGTAAAAACGAGTAGAAGCTAGGAAGATGTTGTCCAAAGAAGACGTATTCGTAGCTCTTATATTGTACATCTATGGTGTGGGAAGAATCAATAGGAAGGAAGCCTTTAACAAAATGTAAACGCTCCCTTCCTATATGTAATTCGATTTACTTTTTAAAATCCCTTTATTTAATCACGAGATTTGGTTTCTTTTTCAGAGAATGACGACCGTCAATGAAGCGTACCGTACCAGATTTTGCTCGCATGACTAGTGAATGAGTCTCTCCATAGGTACCTTTAAACTGTACACCGCGAAGGAGTTCTCCGTCTGTTACTCCAGTCGCTGCAAAAATGGCGTCGTCCCCTCTGACTAAATCACTCATTCTCAAAACTCTATCAGGATCAATTCCCATTCTGACACAACGAGATAGTTCCTCCTCATGTTGCGGAAGAAGACGTCCTTGGATTTCACCACCTAGGCATTTTAGAGCGACCGCGGCAATGACTCCTTCTGGGGCACCTCCTGATCCAAATAAAATATCGACGCCAGTATGGTCAAATGCCGTGTTAATAGCACCTGCAACGTCACCATCTTGAATTAATTTGATACGAACACCTAACCTTCGTAATTCTGCGATTGTTTCCGCATGACGGTCTCTTTGTAAAATCGTCGCAACGATATCCTCTAAATCTTTTCCTTTTGCTCTAGCTACCGCTTTCACGTTATCTTCAATAGAAGCGTCAATGTCAATCAGCCCAACTGCTTCAGGGCCAACTGCTATTTTGTCCATGTACATATCGGGTGCATGTAAAAGGTTACCGTGGTCCGCTATTGCTAGAACTGCCAGCGCATTCCAGCCACCAGAAGCAACAATATTGGTTCCTTCTAGCGGATCGACTGCAACGTCCACTCGAGGCCCGTAACCAGTTCCAAGTTTCTCCCCAATGTATAGCATTGGTGCCTCATCCATTTCTCCTTCCCCAATTACAACCGTTCCTTTCATTGGAACTGTATCAAACACATCGCGCATGGCGGAAGTTGCGGCTTCATCTGCCTCATTTTTGCAGCCGCGCCCCATCCAACGCCCACTTGCAAGTGCTGCCGCTTCTGTTACTCGTACTAATTCCATCGAAAGACTTCGTTCCATTGTGTATCGCCCCTTAAATTAGTATGTCATATTTATAAATATTGTAACACATTAATAGCGTTATGGAGTAGGTAAAATAAAAAATAGGTAGAGACTTTTCCTTGTCTCTACCTACTTTATTAAAATTCATCGTATGATTTCTTCTCGTGATAGTGGGCAAACCCAAACTTCTTAGCATATTTTGTACTCTTTTTCTCTGTTTCAAAAGAAACCGTTAATATTCTTGTTTCTGTTTCTTCTTGCAATCTTGTTAAACGACTAATTTGATTTTGTGCCCACTCATCTTTTTTCACTACGTTGTAATTAAACCCTTCCCACATAAATCCGTCCATGTACTGGTGTGTATGCATAATCGTTTCCATACCCCAGTTCTGAATATATAAAAGCTCTTGATAAGTTGTAGTCAACTCTTCCAAGAAAGTTAATAATCCGTTTAATTGAACATAGTACTGTGGTTTATCTGTCCAAAAATGTTCGTTATCTATATTTCCCACCGTATCCAGGAAAGCTCCGTCAAATCCTTTCGCAACGATCTGCTCTTGTACTTCATCTAGCAGAACTTGTTGGAAGTGAGGTTTCGTAATGTCCATGTAGTAGGAATCCCATTGTGGGTAATGGATACGCTGTCCGTTTTTATGGTAATAATCTGTTGGTTCTAGTAATTTTACACGACGTTGGTTCCACATCGGTGTTTCCATTACTCCGATGTATCCCATCACAATCGTTCCACTAGATTGAATATAGTCAATCTGCTCTTTTGTGTATAACTGTGGTTCAATAATGACTAGATCATAGGTACGTAGTTTTTCTATTATTTTACTATTAGGTGTATTATAAAAGATTTTATAACTTTCTACTCCTGCCAATACATTCACTGCTTTCCCTTCGTAAGCATGTCCAGTAAAGCTGCTCACAAGAAATAAAACAATCAACATCAATAAAGAAGCTAACTTCTTCATCAAAAATCCCTCCAATTTACCGAGGGATGGGTGGTTTCGCAGACTGGCGATCTTTATTCTAATAGAATCGAAGACCCATGTCTTTGCGTCCTTGGCTTTCACCAAGTTTGCCCATCACCAACTAGTATTTAATTATAATGTACTATATGTCTTATTCTATCCTTTTGTGCAGGATATTGACTAGTATTTTTTGAAAAATTACGAAACTTCTTTTCTCATAAAGATATAATAATCTGCATCTTTCACATAGTATTGTAAACGAAGTGCACCAAATAAGAAGGAAAGCGTGGCACCAATGGCAAAACCAACTCCGTACCAATCAATTCCAAAAGGTAATAAGAATGCTGTCACACTAGCAATCCCAACTAAAAATAAGAGATTCGTGTATGCTGCTCCCTTTCGATCGTCAAAATAGAGTAGCAATAGAGAAAACGATAAGACTAAACTAGTAGAAAAAACGCCTATAATGGTCATCGGTAAAATATCATAGTATTTACCACTAAGCTCAAAAATACTTACCATTGTAGGAAGTAACAAGAGTAGTAGAAAAGAAAAGAGACCCTGTGTTCTCACCAGTCGAATGACTTCCTCTCTTAGCACCCGTAACATGGAAGATTTACTTTCTTTAATTTGCTCCAGGCTTCCTCCTTCGTTTATATACCCGTAAAACGACCAGTATCTTTCATAAAATCTTGTTTCAATAGAAATCACAAACATCATCATGGTAGGAATAATGGATAAAAAAGACCAAAACACTGCTGTATCATAAGACGGATGATAACGAAATGTTCCTTCTAATAGGATTGCCCCTTCCCCAAACCAGATAATGCCGTTATGAACCCATAAGCCAATCCCATACGAAACTCCAGTAATTACTAAAGCAGGATACTTCTTTGCATAAGCTAACGCTGCAAACGGACGCTTAGAATTTCGATCTGGAAAACTTCTTAACATGTTGTATAAAAGCATACAAAAAGTGGTCAACATCCCGCATAAGAAAACCACAAGCATGATTGCAGCTCCTTGTAGCGGAGTCATATAGGATAACCACCGATCAAATGGTAGTAAGATATAGCTTAGGACAATGATTCCAGCTCCTACTGCAAAAGCTCGAATGACATATTGATACGTCTTCATAGCATTACTATATAGAAACAGCACCCAAATTAAGTTCATTGTTAAGAAAAGTAAAAGTAACAACCAATCATACCAGAAGGGAATAGGAGTCAATAAGGCAAAAGGTAGCCACAATAACAAGGCTGCTACTACCGTTACCTTCATTAATCCAATACTGGATGAAAAGACATCATTCATTTTTTTCTCATAAAATAGGTCTGCCACATATCTCGTAACAAAAAGTTGTAAGGACATAAAGATAACTTGAGAGAAAACAAAGGTGTAGGACACACTCACAACAAATAGCTCTTTTGTCAGTAAATTCGCTCCATCCCTTAGCATCCCCCACTGTAAGAATGCCAAGGTTAGTATTGTCACCAACCAAGGTCCAGAAGTGATGAGAATAGTAAACGCATACGCTCGTGCTCTAGTAGAGAAGTAGTCTTCTCGAAACATTTTTTTCAATTGAAATCCAATGCCGGCCATTCTACTTCCCTCCTAATTGTTTATACAAGTTTGCATATTGATGGATTATATCTTCTAATAAGTGCTTTGCTTTCACTCTCTTAAAGCCATTCATCCCATGCTCTACCAACATCTGAGGATTATTTGCATACTGTGTTATCTTTTCTGCAAGTTGACCTGCGTTTACAGGTGGTACAATCTCCCCAGCCTTTCCGTAAGAATCATCTCCCTCTCCTTCCACAAGCCCTCTACAATTCCCAACGTTTGTAGCTACAAATGGTTTACCATAAGAAAAGCCTTCTAAGATCGCCATTGGTTGACCTTCTGAAATACTAGTAAGTAAGAAAAGGTCCATTTTAGGAATCCAATCCGCTACATTAATTTTGCCCGTAAAGGTTACATGTTCTGTAAGGTTCAACTCTCTACAACTCACTTGGCATTCTTCCGCATAAGAGGGATCTTCATCTACTGGCCCAAAGATATAGAGGTGAAAATTAACTCTTTTCTCCTTTAAGAGATGTGCTGCCTGTAGCATCGTTAAAATATCTTTAATTGGAACAATACGTACGATTGCACCTATGTGTAATTTTTCTCCTACTTTTTTGACCTCAAATTTCGGTGTTGAAGCGATGTTTACTCCATTCCCTATCACCATAATCTTTTCTTTTGAAGCTCCTACTCTTTCTTGAATGGTTGCATTTCGATCAAATAAAGAAATGATTTTTGACGCCTGACTGTAAGCAATATTGCTTAAATAATGGAAATAATTTATCCACCTAGATTTGTATACTGCCGGCACCCATGTAGATTGTAAAATTTCCTCTTCTCGCTCTCTAGAGTAAATTCCGTGTTCTGTAACTAAATACGGTATATCTTGTTGATAGGAGAGAAATGCTCCTAAAACCCCTGCGTATCCCGTAGAAGCAGAATGCACTAAATTAAATTTGTCCTTAATGGGTGATTGAATTAAAGATATGATAGGTTCGTATTTATTTCGAATCATCCAAAAATAATCAATAAAAGAACTGTGTAGCCCTTCCTTTTCGTAGCAGTTTTGGACAATCTCCCAAAATACTCTACTATTAAAAAATCCACTAGGAGAACCCATCACTTTTTTGTTAGAAAGGATAGGAAAGATTTGGTCCATACTAGCTCTAGATAAAAAGAACTTCTCAAGTAGTTCGAATTGTTCTTGGTTCATCACCGGTTCTACCAACTTTTCCTCAGGAGATCCTAAAAATAACGTTTGCACTTCTTTGACATTGTTAGGAAGGGCATACTTAAATGCTTTATCTTTTTCTGAGGCAGATGCTGGGAGGATAGCAATGACCGTAAAGGTAATAGAAGGGTTTTCTTTGATAAGACTATGCATCCACGTTGATACCCCCCACTAACATAGGGATAACTCCCTTCTGCAATTAGAGCTATTTTCATCTTCCCCGCTCCCTTGTAATGGGTATTTCCGATACAGACTCTGACAGTTTAATAGAGTAGATATCGGATACTCCTGGTACTTTAACGACTTCATAACTGTTAAATTTTCCGCTTTCTATAGACGTACCGTCATTTAGTCTGACACTTATGATTAAAGGTAAGTTTAACTCCTCACCACTAATAACTAATCGATTGTCTTCAAAAGATAAATCTACTTTCATTTTTTCATAAGCTAATAAATGTTCCCGCGCCTCTTTCGCTGTCATCCCCTGAAGAAATGGATACGCACGATAAATTTCTTGTAAGTTACGCTTCATTTTTTGGTGCAAGTTTGCCCAATCCCCCCTTTATTTCTATTTGGATCAAGTAGATCATCAGGGTGAATAAAATGAGAAAACATACCTGCGTTAGCTAACAAATCTATATAGCCCCTTTTTTCTGTTTCGTTGGGGTCAAATCCACTTGAAGAACGTGGTAAATGGAATAGGCTCGGATCTACTTGATCTTGTCCAAACTCTTGTATATAAGTACCGAGCTCTGCATTACCTAGGTAAAGGGAAGATATAATTTGGATAGGAGGATGAGCTGACTTAATAGCTCGAATTCCTGTATCATTAATGACATTAGAAGGAGGAACATATGTGATCACCTGGTAATCAGGAAAGAAGTAATCAAACATGTCCATTACATCTTTCGTAGCTGCTTCCATAGCCTTCTGAGACTTCCATGGAGTGTAACCTAGTTCGGGATCTATTGGTTCATCTTTCGTCACTAATGATTGATGGTTGTAGCCGTGCAGGGATAATTCATCTCCTAATGCAAGACTATCACGACCAAAGAACAAGAAATTTCTCTCGTTTAATTCTATCAGCTCCTCAGCATCAATAGAGTGGGTATCTTGATAAGTCCCAATAAATGCATGAGTGTACTTTAAACCAAATTCAGAACGCAAACCTTTCATTTCTTCCCACCATATATTTCTAAAAAAAGAAGTTGTGCTTTCCTTATACTCCTTTTCTATCTCATCGTAATCACTTGTTGTGATAGGAGAAGGGAAATCATCTATAAAGAAGACACTAGCTCCAACTTGAGTTGATACGAACTTATCAGGTAATAATGAGATGGATTGAAGAAACAAGCCTCTGGACTCCTTTGCATGAAGCATGGTACCGTTCCAATAACCAATCTTGCCTTCTCCGTACTTATACGTCCAAAATATCGGAACATCTTCCGCTGTAATATAAACTTCTGCTTCTTCTTTTAGTGTTACATCTAAAGAACTGTTTGGTACTGTTATATCCTCTCCCAACAGATCTTCGTAAAGAGGAACAAAGTCTTTCCTAAACGTAATACCGTTTAAACTTTCTTCAAAATAGCCATTTGATGATTCTATTCCATACAGATCTTGGGTTGCTGCATCAATATAACGTTGCCCAACTAGTACATTTCCACCTTTTGCAACATACGTTCGAATATTATCCCTTTCTACTTCAGCAATATCTTTTTCTAATAGGACAACCACTTGGTAACTGTTTGGTTTCAAACCTTCTAGCGAATCTAGAAATTGATATGATTTTTTTGCCAATTTCATTGATTCTTTGAATTGCTGAAATGCAGAATCATTTTCCAATTTACCTTCTTTCCCTAATAAAAGAATACTTTCTTCAGATTCTATAGAAGGATGGTCAATAGATGTGTAAATTTCTTCTTCGGCAGGTGGAATAGTCGTTGGTATTACTTGGTGAAATCCCTTCACTTTTACATATTGAATTACCGAAATACATATTACGGTAATGAAGACAACTGTAAAAAGATTAAGAGATGTTTTCTTCCACATATAAATTACCTCTCTTTATTGCGAGTAGCATGTTTAACTCGTTTGTGCGTTTCTGAGGACTAAACTTCTCTTCCACTTCTAGTAAAAGTTTATGCAACTCTTTTATATTTCCATTTTTATAATAGAGAACTGCTACCTCTGAATAGCATTCTACTTGATCAGGGAAACGTTTTAATCCATTTTCCCAATAACTAAAGGCATCCTCTACATTTGTCTCTAGCATCCAATTTCCTTTTGCACGGAAAAACGTATAATTGTTTGGATATTTTTCTAGCGCTTGCTTCAACCAAACTTCATACATTCCTTTTTTCTTTTGATGTATTTCCTTTGTTAATACATCGCTATTTAGATACTCTCGGTAAACACTTAATAGTAAATCATATTCTTTTTCCGTACCATGTTCCTCTACCAATTGAGTAAGTTCTCTAATAGCTGCCTCATATTTCCTACCTAACAGCTGAAACCCTGTCGCTGCATAGTGAACTGTCTCTGAATTAGAAACATTTACTGCTTCTTTCATATAGTGACCTTGTTTATCAATATCACTTTCTAGTAGACGATAGACAAGCTCCTTCCCTGTCTCTTCGTCGTTACTTTGAATCCCTGAAAGAAATGGTAATGATTCTCTCTCTTTCATGGATACTACTTGAATGATTTGATAGTTATTTACAGCAAATCGTTCATACGGGATATACCCTTCTTGGTTCGGATGTCGTTTCTGTAAATATTCTAGTAGTAGAAAAATTACTTCTCCGATAATAGGGAAAAAGAAGCTTATCACCCCTACCCAATCACGTACTCCATTTTCTTTTTTGTATCGTTTCATCCAAAAGTATAAAAATATGGTGTGGAAGACATAAAAAACGATGATTATATTAGTCATGGACTACCATCAACTCCCCAACTACATGTTGAATACGAGTTTGAATGATGTTTATATGTTCTTTAGACGTCGCAGGTAAAAGCACGACAATCCATTCCCGTTGAGGAAAATATCCGAGTATATCTACTTCCCTTAAATAAGGACGTAGAGCTTGATCTAAATCACTTAAGATCAATTCATCTATTTTTTTCGCCTCTAGTCTAAAGTAGCTGTATGCTATCCCGAACTTCTCCCATCTCTCTTTTTCAATTTCCACACGTTTTTTAAAATACGCAGGCTTACAAATTGACGTGTTATGGTAAAAGTGCTGTTCTCTTTCTTGCTCTTCTTTTCTAGTAATCTTTCTTAAATAATCTTCCATAATTGATTGAACGTGTTGGAGAATGAGAACTCCTTCTCTACTTAGGGAACTGATATCCATGTCATTTATGATAATTACCTGCTTTAAGGAATAGTCATAACGAAGAGGAATAGCTAGTAGTGGTGCATTTTTTTCTTCTTCTGAGATATTTCTCATTGTGATATTACCCGTAGAGGACATTCGTTGATAAAAAGATGGCGACTGATCTGTAAAAATAGTAGTTGGAAGTTGCGTTAATTCCCCATTTTTTAGCTTTAATCGAAGTACACGCTCATTTTGATCAACATGGTAAATTCCATAATTCTTAGCTCCGTAATAGTTTTCTAAGATTTCCGCAACATTATTTGTAAAACTTTCTACATTTTCTTGATCCAGAGATCGAAGCATTCTATATACGCTATTAATGGTCGTTTCTGTCGTCAAAACTTTCTTCTCTAAGATAGAATTTGTCTCATGTACAGTTTGCAAAGTAGCAACAGCTTGTTGAAGTTGTATTGCTACCTCTCGCCTTTCTGCTTCTTTATCCTCGTAACGTTCTTTGTAGCGAGTAGCGTATAACCCCCCTACGTAGGCAATGACAAAGTAAAATATAACAGTGACCCAAAAAGGACCAAACGTTACAAATAGAAAGACATCGTTGCCAGCTTTCACTTGAGTCAAAAATAGTTGGATAACACTCCAAGTTGCAGCAGAAATGCCTAGTAAAATCCCATATCTAATAGCAATTAATAAAATAAATGTGGAGAAAATAGATACATTTACTATTTCATCTAATGAAATCATATACGTAAAAAGGGTTAATACAAACGCAATCGTAACTAGCTCTATCCATTTAATCCAGTGTTTATTTTGCTTAAACATCTTTCCACCCCCAATAATGTCTCATCTTTTCAAGCCCTTTACTAATAGTCGTATTTGGACGCCAATTGTAGGCATTGACTATCTTTGAAATGTCGACCTTACTATGACGAATATCTCCTTCTCGTTCTGGTTCATAGTTAATTGTAAAAGAGACTCGAAAAACAGTAGACATACTCATAATTAACTCTTCTATAGTAATGGATTGCCCCATACCAACTTGATATAACGAAAAGGGGTGTCGTTCTTCTAGAGCTAATACATTAGCTCTTGCTACATCTTCCACATAGACAAAGTCTCTTGTTTGTTTTCCATCTCCATAGACAGTGATAGCCTGATTCGATTTCATTGCCTCTAAAAACTTCGTCACAACGCCTGCTTCCCCAGTGCTTTTTTGTTTAGGACCATACACATTGGAATAGCGTAAAATAGTAATAGACATACTTGGATCTAAACGATGATACATTTTACAGTACTCTTCTCCTGTAAGTTTAGATAAACCGTATGGGGAGATTGGATTCGGCACTGTATCTTCGTTTACAAGCGGTTTAACCGGAGATCCATATACGGCGGCGGTACTTGCATAGATAAATTTTTTCACTTTATATCTAACAGATAAATCTAGCATTCTTACTGTTCCATTTACGTTACATGCCATGTCTTCTAGTGGATTTTTCATAGAGTAGGAAACAGAAACTTGAGCGGCTTGATGGATAACAGCATCAAAACGTTGCTCTCTAAATATGTCCTCTACCTGTTCGGAGAGAATATCCATCTCATAAAGACGATTGTCATCCATGTTTACATTATTTCTATCACCTGAACGTACATCATCCATGACAAAAACTTCATGACCTTCCCTTTCTAATAACTCTACAATGGAAGATCCTATAAAACCTAAACCTCCTGTTACTAACACTTTCATCTGCGTTCCCTCACATCAAACTAAAATAGTTACTATTATCATTCTATTATAACAACGATACAAAAGTACTAGTAATTCTAGTAAAAAAAAATTTAGTAAAAAAAAACCTTACTCATAGCCATCCTACGAGTAAGGTTGATAATTTATGAACTCTTAATTTGTTCTTGCTCATCCTCTGTCATCGCTTCACGCCAAATCGTTGCTCCTAAACCTGTAAGTTTTTCCACAAGATTAGCGTAACCACGGTCAATGTGCTCAAGGCCTGTCACTTCTGTTACACCATCCGCCATCAGACCTGCGATGACAAGAGCAGCTCCAGCGCGCAGGTCACTTGCCTTGACCTTTGCACCTTGTAACGGTGAAGGGCCATTGATAATGGCAGAACGACCTTCCACCTTAATGGTAGCATTCATGCGGCGTAGCTCATCAATATGTTTAAATCGCGCCGAGTAAATAGTATCTGTCACGACAGATGACCCTTCTGCCCGTGTTAACAGTGTTGTCATTGGTTGCTGCAGATCGGTCGGGAATCCAGGATATACTAGCGTTTTAATATCAACCGCCTTAAGGCATTCAGAACGACCGATATAGACTTGTTCATCGCCAATCTCCACTGGTACGCCCATTTCACGAAGTTTCGCAATGACAGACTCTAAGTGTAACGGAATAACATTGTCCACGACTACTCCGTTTCCACATGCTGCAGCCATAATCATAAACGTTCCAGCTTCAATGCGGTCTGGGATGATTGTATGTTGGCATCCATGAAGATGGTCTACACCTTCAATACGAATAACATCTGTACCCGCACCCTTAATCTTCGCTCCCATGTTAGTAAGAAGCGTTGCAACATCAATGATTTCTGGTTCTTTTGCTGCATTTTCAATAATCGTTTTTCCTTTAGCACGAACAGCAGCTAACATGATATTGATGGTTGCACCTACAGAAACTACATCTAAGTAGATTCGTGCACCACGAAGTTCATCTGCACGAAGATAGATAGCGCCTTGTTCATTTGTCACTTTTGCACCAAGTGCTTCAAAACCTTTAATATGTTGATCAATCGGACGGGGGCCTAAATGACAACCACCTGGAAGTCCGATTACTGCTTTTTTAAATCGACCTAGCATCGCACCCATTAAATAGTAAGACGCACGTAATTTTTTCACACGTCCGTTTGGTAGCGGCATAGAAATCATCGTGGACGGGTCCACTGTCATATTACTTCCATCGAAAGAGACAGATCCTCCGATTTCTTCTAAAAGTCCTTTAAGCATTTCCACATCTGAAATATCCGGTAAGCCTTCAATCGTAACAGGTGATTCCGCTAAGATGGTAGCTGGTATTAAAGCGACAGCGCTGTTTTTTGCACCACTCACTTTAATTGTACCTTCTAGCTTATCTCCACCAGCAATCATTAATTTATCCATAATCGGCTCCCTTCCGTTCTGGTTGTCTTGCTCCCAGCTAATTTACACACATTCTCTCGCTATCCGAG
Organism: Mangrovibacillus cuniculi; assembly: GCF_015482585.1. NCBI lineage: Bacteria > Bacillati > Bacillota > Bacilli > Caryophanales > Bacillaceae > Mangrovibacillus > Mangrovibacillus cuniculi. The sequence continues at coordinate 2,490,024 of NZ_CP049742.1, forward strand.
TAAAATGTTGGTAGTTTGATGTTATTTTAAACGATTTTGGCAAAAACATGTATGGTTTTGCACAAATTTATGAATGAAGTGTTTCGTAAGTTTCGACAAAGAAAAGCGAAAGGCGCGCGTTAAGCCACGGCAGCAAACTTGGGAAGACCGAGTAGGCAGCTCTTCAGCCAACGGAGGGCTTTCCGAGTTTGCCGAGCGGCTGCGCACCTGCAGCTAGACACCACAAGTCTTATCCCTTTGCATTATTCCAATCCTTCAAAAACGCATCCAATCCTTTATCTGTTAAAGGATGCTGTACACATTGTAGCAACACTTTCGATGGAATGGTAGCAATATGTGCTCCAGCCAATGATGCTTCTAGTACATGTTGTGGATGTCGAATCGATGCTGCGATAATTTCTGTTTTTACTTTATGCAAGTCAAAAATGTGACGAATATCACGAACTAAGTCCATTCCGTTTTGTCCAATGTCATCTAGACGGCCTACAAATGGAGATACATACGTTGCTCCCGCACGTGCAGCTAACAGTGCTTGGTTCGCACTAAAAATAAGGGTTACATTCGTTTTGATACCCATTTCCGTAAATACCTTAACGGCTTTTAAACCATCTACCGTCATCGGAACTTTTACTGTAATTTGAGGTGCAATCTTCGTTAACGCTACACCTTCTTGAATCATTCCTTCCACGTCTGTCGCAATGACTTCCCCTGACACTGACCCCGGAACAATCTCTGTTATTTCTTTTAATCTAGAGTGAAAGTCTACCCCTTCTTTTACAACAAGACTTGGATTGGTGGTTACCCCTGCAACTACCCCAAGTTCAACTAGTTCTTTTATTTCTTGAATGTTAGCAGTGTCTACAAAAAATTTCATGATAAAATTCTCCCCTTTTTATGTTCATAAAGTTTAAAAATTAAGACGTACTACTACTTTGGGTTGGTTTTTATTGGACTAGCGTCATATTTCAAACATACGATTTAGAGCTACATCATTGCGATTGGAGCGGAAGGGGGCGACTCCTACGGGAAAGGTGGGCAGCTGAGACCTCACAGGAACACGTACTGTAGCGGCGTGAAGGCTCAAGCTGCTCGCTCCGTGGAAAGCATCCCCCTGCAGCGGAAATCCCATTGCACTCTCTACTTCTAAAGAATAACACAAAAAGCCACCTAACAAATATGTAGGTGGCTTCTCTTTGTGATGATTATTAAGCTTGGTTAGAAGAACCGAATTCGCGCATTTTACCTTGAACAGTCGTTTTGATTGCATCACGAGCTGGTCCAAGATATTTACGTGGATCGTACTCTTCTGTTTTCGCAGCAAGTGTTTCACGAACTGCTTTTGCAGAAGCGATTTGGTTCTCTGTGTTTACGTTGATTTTCGCAGTACCGAAAGAAATCGCTTTTTGGATATCTTTCGTTGGGATACCAGTTCCACCGTGAAGAACTAGAGGTACACCAGTAGCTGCTCCGATTTCTTCCATCTCTTTGAAACCTAGGTTTGGTTCACCCTTGTAAGGACCGTGAACAGAACCTAAAGCAGGAGCTAGGCAGTCGATACCAGTTTCTTTTACAAGCGTTTTACACTCTTCTGGATCTGCATAGATAACGCCTTCTGCTACTACATCGTCTTCTTGTCCGCCAACTACTCCTAGTTCAGCTTCTACAGAAACACCTTTAGAGTGAGCATATTCTACTACTTTTTTCGTTGTTTCGATATTTACATCAAATGGGTCATGAGAAGCGTCGATCATTACAGATGTGAAACCTGCATCGATTGCTTCTTTACATTTGTCATAGCTTGAACCGTGGTCAAGGTGGATAGCTACAGGAACAGTGATGTTAAGGTCATGCATAAGACCTTTTACCATGCTAACAACTGTAGTGAAACCACTCATGTAACGAGCAGCACCTTCAGATACACCTAGGATTACAGGAGATTTTTCTTCTTCTGCAGCCATAAGGATCGCTTGAGTGAACTCAAGGTTGTTTAAGTTAAATTGTCCAACAGCATAACCGCCGTCTTTTGCTTTGTTAAGCATTTCTGTCATAGAAACTAAAGGCATGAGATGTCCTCCTAAATTGGGTTTTTCTGTGCCAAAAGCACGAATATCGTTGCACGTCATTTCTCTATATAGACGTGCGTTACTCTCTATAGGTTGGTTGAATGTCATTCGTATGATACCAAATTTCGTGCACGAATACCAACTTTCGACTAAATTTTTTTCACAAAGTTTAGTTTTTACTATTATGTTGGGGTTTATTAATAAAGTCCTTCTCTTACATTGATTCCGTTTTACTGCTCACGAAAAAAACTGCCGATACCGACAGTTATTTTAGATATGTATAAATTAAGATTCCGATGGTACTGTAACAATGTACTCTTTTACTGCTTTACGTATATCGTCGATGTCAAATGGTTTTGCAAAATGTGTTAAAGCGCCTAAGTCTTTAGCTTCTTGAATCATATCAAGTTCCCCATAAGCTGTCATGATAATCACACGAATTGCTGGATCGATGACTTTCATACGTTTTAAGATTTCAATACCATCCATTCCTGGAATTTTCATGTCTAGGAGAACTAAATGTGGTGCGTGTTTTTGGACAATATCTAGCGCTTGAAAACCGTTTGCAGCTTGAAACGTTTCGTAGCCTTCCTTTGAAAGCACTTCATTTAACAAGATACGGATCCCAAACTGATCGTCCACAATCAGAATTTTTTCTTTCATGTTGTATCTCCTCCTTTTTCCATTGTACTACTTCCATTCGACTATGGAAATAGTAGGTTTATTGGGAAAACAATATCTGGAATGAACTTTTAGGCACCACACTCATATTTATAGGTGCAGTTTTGAAATTATTAACAAAAAATGGGTGTATTTGTACTTAGTTCTCTCTACACTCCTAGATTCCTGCTTATTTTTCAATATATTTTACATAAACAGATGCAGTTCGCTATAATGTGGGACATTAGGATTAAAGGACGTGACATAATGTTGAAAATGTTTACCACTCAGTTAACTGGATTATTCTCCAGAAACTCCAGTAAAAATGAGTTCGAATATGAAGTCGCTGCAAGACTTCTGGCGCAGGTATTAGTTGGGGATGGCTCCGTATATGTTAAAGGTTTTGGTGAAATGGCTGCTGTTGAATTAGAGGCTACTGTTGGTGCGGAACCTTGGCCAAACGCCAAGGTTCTAGATGATGTCGATGCATTGACCTCTGTCGATCGAGTGCTAGTTGTCTCTCGCTTTGCGCATAATCCAGCCGCAATGATTTTGGCCAAAAAACTAGTTGCTGCCAATATCCCGTTCGTTGCAATTGCAGAAGTAGAGCGCGACCGAAAGGATGAAGAAGGTCTTCATACTTTGGCAGACTCTTTCTTATATACTGGAGTCGGAAAGCCAATGTTACCGAAAGAAGATGGTACTAGAATGGGATTCCCGAGTGCCTTAGCCGCCTTGTATAGCTACCATCAGTTGTTTTTTGTATATATGGAATTTGCGGAAGAGTTGTTTGAAGAAGAAGAAGATTAAGATTGGTTATGGACAGGCGCTGGGAGGCGTCTGTTTTTTGTTTATACAGTGAGTGATAGGAGAATCGATGTTGAGTGAGACTGCGGTATAGCTGAACAAGCTTTTCTTCCTTCTGTTATACCGCGGGATGTGCCTCTTGTATACGTGAACTCGTTTTTCTCCCTTCTTCTATACCGCGGGACGTTCCTCTGGTATACCTGAACTGGTTTTTCTCCCTTCTTCTATACCGCTGGACTCTCCTCTGGTATACCTAAAATCTTTTTTCGCCCTTCTTCTATACCGCTGGATGCTCCTCTGGTATACCTGAGCTCTATTTTCGACCTTCTGCTATACCGCGGGACTCTCCTCTAGTATACCTGTGCTCTATTTTCTCCCTTCTCCTATACCGCGGGACTCTCCTCTGGTATACCTGAACTCCCTTTTCTCCCTTCTGCTATAACGCGGGACTCTCCTCTGGTATACCTGAACTCGTTTTTCTCCCTTCTCCTATACCGCGGGACTCTCCTCTGGTATACCTGTGCTCTATTTTCTCCCTTCTTCTATACCACGGGACGCTCCTCTGGAATACCTGAACTCTTTTTTCGCCCTTCTTCTATACCGCTGGATGCTCCTCTGGTATACCTGAATTCTATTTTCACCCTTCTTCTATACCGCGGGACGTTCCTCTGGTATACCTGAACTCGTTTTTCTCCTTTCTCCTATACCAGGGGACTCTCCTCTGGTATACATGAGCTCTATTTTCTCCCTTCTCCTATACCTCTGGACTCTCCTCTGGTATACCTGTGCTCTTTTTTCTCCCTTCTCCTATACCGCGGGACTCTCCTCTGGTATATCTAATCGCACTTTTCCTATGCTTCTATACCACAAGAAAAAGCCACCCTCATCAAAAGGGTGACTTCCGTTCATTAATCTTCTAATTTCCCTGCTACATCAAGTGTTGCTTTGATGAAGTCACGGAATAGTGGTTGTGGACGAGTTGGTCTTGATGTGAACTCTGGGTGGAACTGAGATGCCACGAACCATGGGTGATCAACAAGTTCGATAATTTCTACTAGGCGGCCATCAGGGCTTGTCCCAGAGAAAGTGAATCCCGCTTCTTCCATTTGTTGTCGGAATTCATTGTTGAACTCGTAACGGTGACGGTGACGCTCATAAACTACTTCTTCGCTGTAAGCGTCGAACGCTTTTGTTCCTGGTGTTAGTTTACAAGGGTAAAGTCCAAGGCGAAGCGTACCACCCATATCTTCTACGTCTTTTTGCTCTGGAAGTAAGTCAATAATTGCGTAAGGTGCTTCTGGAGCAATCTCTGCAGAGTGCGCACCTTCTAAACCTAAAACGTTACGTGCATATTCAATAGAAGCAAGCTGCATACCTAAACAAATACCAAGGAAAGGAATTTTATTTTCTCGAGCAAAGCGAGTAGCTTCTATTTTCCCTTCTACTCCTCGATCCCCGAATCCTCCTGGAACTAGCACACCGTCTGCCTCTTGAAGAAGATCTGCAACATTTTCTTTAGTTACATGCTCTGCATTAATCCAATCAATTTCAATATCAGCATCATATGCATAACCAGCGTGTTTCATTGCTTCTACTACAGAAATGTAGGCATCTTGAAGTTCTACATATTTCCCAACTAGGGCAATACGAGTTTTCTTTTTCAAATTGGTCACTTTTTCTACAAGGTTCATCCATTCCGTCATGTCTGCTTCCCCAGCATTTAAGCCTAGGTAGTCGACAACGATTTGATCAAGATTTTGCTCTTGAAGGGCTAATGGCACAGAGTAAAGTGTTTCTGCATCGCGAGCCTCAATTACAGCATGCTTATCGATGTCACAGAATAATGCAATTTTATCTTTCATGTCTTGAGAGATTGGGCTTTCTGTACGAACAACGATAATATTTGGCTGAATACCTAAGCTACGAAGTTCTTTTACACTGTGTTGTGTTGGTTTTGTTTTCATTTCACCAGCTGCTTTAATGTAAGGTACTAATGTACAGTGGATGTACATAACATTTTCGCGACCAATATCACTCTTAATTTGACGAATTGCTTCTAGAACTGGAAGAGACTCGATATCTCCAACTGTTCCACCGATTTCCGTGATTACAACATCCGCATTTGTTTCTTTACCCGCACGGTATACACGGTCTTTGATTTCGTTCGTGATGTGAGGAATTACCTGAACTGTTCCACCAAGGTAGTCTCCACGACGCTCTTTACGTAAAACAGTAGAGTAGATCTTACCAGCAGTTACGTTACTTAATTTATTTAAATTAATATCGATAAAACGCTCGTAGTGACCTAAGTCTAGATCCGTTTCTGCACCGTCATCTGTTACGAAAACTTCCCCGTGCTGATACGGACTCATTGTACCTGGGTCTACGTTGATATATGGGTCAAACTTTTGGATAGTTACTTGTAAACCACGGTTTTTAAGTAAACGGCCTAGTGATGCAGCTGTAATACCTTTTCCTAGAGAAGATACAACGCCACCTGTTACGAAAATATACTTTGTCATGGATGAAAACTCCCTTCAGTCTCTGCTTTTCGAGTATGTCTCGGGTCGCTTTTTATATACATGTAGATACGATTTTTCTCATATAAACAGAAAAGCGCCCCCTTAAAATATTAAGGGAGCGCTTGAAGTTTCCGTTCAATGAGAGCCCAAACACCATATTACTCGCCTGTACGGCGGAAGTCAATATGAAAAGATATTTCTAACTATTCAAGCTTACAGCTCTTCATCCTCATCTAGATCATCTTCTAAATCTTCTTCGTCTTCCTCTTCATCATCAGAAAGAATGTCTAAATCTTCGTCGATTACTTCTAGATCGTCATCATCTTCCTCATCGTCGTCTTCATCGATATCATCAAAGTCTTCCTCATCTGTTAGATCTTCGTCTTCAAAGTCATCTAACTCTTCAAGGTCAAGATCTTCTTCGATATCGTCGAAGCCATCTTCTTCATCTTCCGCTTTTGCTTTTTTCTTACGCACTTTAATAGTTGGAGCTTGCTCTTCTTCTACTTGGTCAAGTGGATACCAAGCACGAAGTCCCCAGCGACCTTCCGCTACGGCTAAGAAACGACCATCTACGTTTAAATCTGTATAGAATGGAATCATTCTTCTTTTTGTTTCTTCCTCAGATAAAGATAGAATAGAGGAAATTTCATCCACCATCTCTTGGAACGTCATTGGTTGTTTTGATTCTGTTAATAGTGCAGTCGCTACTTCAATGAAAGACATTTCTTGCAGCTGATCTTGTGGTAATTCTCTTACACTCATCTTGGCACTTCCTTTCTCTACGAAAAAGAGGTTCATAGCCTCTTGTATATAGACAAGCCTGTTTTAGGACAAATAGTCATGGAAAATAGACATACGTGTCCCTACGGCATAAATGCATACTTCCCATTATAAACAACGCACATGAATTTATGCTAGATATAGTGGTAGATTTCCTTAAATTTTTTCAAGAATGTTTTTTCGGTCCCGTTTTTACTGTGGTCCGGTTAGTCTTCCATTCTTGATATGCACGATAATAAAAGTATAAAGCGGCTAGTAAAAAAGGAACGGCGCCGAGTTGACGGATGTATAAAAAGTGCGTGACCATCAGTAGCAGCCCAATTAGGATATAGACAAGAAATTTCTTCATTTGCACACGCCCCAACCATTTCTTTGGTTCTATGATATCATCTCCTCCTATTATATCCTAAATAAAAGGTATCTTTTGTAAAGAAATCGTTAATGGTAGGGCTTTTGTGATGATGGTGAGGTTATGTATCTTGCTTTTTTACTGGAACTAGTTTTGTTCCTTTCGTTTATCTTGAAAGTAATTGTTGGCTGCAAATTCTTTGGATTGGTTTTTGGGCTCATTTAGGTAGAACAACAAGAAGTCTTTAGAGAAAGCAAGCTTTCTCGGCGACTTCTTGTTGTTCTACCTACCTTTCAGTTATGCTGAAAGGCGCGCGAAACTATGTTTCACGAAATTGAGCCCCAAAAATACCATTCCTTCTATTTATACTCTACATGTTGCGACGATATTGTCCACCGACTTGGTATAGTGCGTTCGTAATTTGCCCAAGACTTGCTACGTTCACTGTCTCCATTAGGGCTTCAAAGATATTTCCACCTGATGTGGCTGATTGTTGTAGTTTTTTAAGTGCAATTTGTGCTGCTTCCTCGTGCTTTTGTTGGAAGGCACGTAGGGAATTGATTTGTTGTTGTTTTTCTTCTGTTGTTGCTCTTGCAAGTTCCATGGAGTCAATAGATTCTTCCGATGGAGGGTTTGGATTTTGGTATGTGTTTACTCCAATGATCGGGAGTTCACCACTGTGCTTTAGGTGTTCATAATGCATGGATTCTTCTTGAATTTTTCCACGTTGGTATTGTAACTCCATTGCTCCAAGGACTCCTCCACGTTCGCTAATGCGATCAAATTCCGCCAAGACCGCTTCCTCGACTAAATCTGTTAGTTCTTCCACGATAAAGGAGCCTTGAACTGGATTTTCGTTCTTAGACCAGCCATGTTCTTTTGTAATAATCATTTGAATCGCCATTGCACGTCGAACAGATTCTTCTGTCGGGGTTGTAATGGCTTCATCATACGCATTTGTATGAAGGGAATTACAGTTATCTTGCAACGCCAATAATGCTTGAAGCGTCGTGCGAATATCGTTAAAGTCGATTTCCTGCGCATGCAACGAACGACCTGAAGTTTGAATGTGGTACTTCAGCTTTTGGGAACGTTCATTAGCACCGTACTTTTCCTTCATGACAATACTCCAAATTCGACGAGCCACTCTGCCTATTACTGTGTATTCTGGATCTAATCCATTGGAGAAGAAGAAAGATAAATTCGGTGCGAATTCATCAATATTCATCCCTCGACTTAAGTAGTATTCGACATAGGTAAAGCCATTAGCTAATGTAAATGCTAATTGAGAAATAGGATTTGCTCCTGCTTCCGCAATATGGTAACCAGAAATAGATACAGAATAGTAGTTACGCACTTGATGGTCGATAAAATATTGCTGAATGTCACCCATCATGCGTAAAGCAAACTCCGTTGAGAAGATACAGGTGTTTTGTCCTTGATCTTCCTTTAAAATATCCGCCTGTACTGTACCACGAACCGTTTTCAGCGTCCAAGCTTTCACTTCTTCTTTTTCCTCTAACGTCAAAGGTCGACCAAGCTCTTTCTCCTGTTTCTCCCATTGTTGCTCAATTGCCGTGTTCATGTACATGGCAAGAATAATTGGTGCTGGACCATTAATTGTCATGGAAACAGACGTCATTTGGTGACAAAGATCAAATCCTGCATACAACTTTTTCATATCCTCTACCGTACATATGCTAACGCCGCTCTCTCCGACTTTCCCGTAAATATCAGGACGTTCGTTCGGATCTTCCCCATAAAGTGTAACGGAATCAAACGCTGTACTAAGTCGTTTTGCCGTATCATCCTTTGATAAATAGTGGAAGCGTCGATTTGTTCTTTCCGGTGTACCTTCTCCAGCGAATTGACGTTTAGGATCTTCTCCTTCCCGTTTAAACGGAAACACTCCCGCTGTAAAAGGAAACACACCTGGTACATTTTCTTTTTTCAGCCAACGGTACACACTTCCTGCGTCCGTTGTCTTTGGTAGGGCCACTTTAGGAATACGTAATCCTGCTAAACTAGTCGTATATAGTTTTGTACGAATTTCTTTGTCTCGTACTTTCGTTACAAGCTCATCTTGCTGATAGCTCTGCTTCAATGTTTCCCAGTTAGAAAGAGTCAAGAGCGTATCATTACGCAGTTTCATCGTGACATCATCTAATAGGCCTTGAATAGCACTTTGAACGGCATCAGGTTGGTTAGCCACTAACGTTGAAGTGATTTTAAGAGCCTGATAATCTGCTAATTTTACCACTTCTTGCTCTACTTCTTGATGATACATCCGCACTGTTTTCGCTATTTCACGCAAATACTGATTTCGATCGTTTGGAATAATACGATTTTGCTTTTCCACTTTGACGTTTTTCTCAAATGGCACAGGCCATGTTTGATTTGAAGCCGCATTTACCTTCTCTATAATGGCTGAGAAAAGTGCATTCGTCCCAGCGTCATTAAACTGGCTAGCTATTGTTCCATACACCGGCATCTCCGTTAATTCTTGTTCGAACAGCATTCGATTTCGTTGTACTTGCTTTTGAACTTGACGAAGAGCATCCTCCGAGCCACTACGCTCAAATTTATTGATAACAATAAGATCAGCGTAATCAAGCATATCTATTTTTTCTAATTGAGAAGGTGCTCCAAACTCTGCAGTCATCACATACATCGAGATATCTGCAACGTCTGTAATATCCGCATCACCTTGGCCAATTCCACTAGTTTCCACGATAATGAGATCATATCCCGCCATCTTTGTAGCAGTTATCGCATCTTGAATGGACGCGCTCAGTTCGGAACGAGATCCCCTTGTAGCCAAACTTCTCATGTAAACGCGAGGGTTAAAAATTGCGTTCATTCTAATTCGATCACCTAACAAAGCTCCACCAGTACGTTGCTTTGTTGGATCGACAGAAAGAATTGCCACTTTTTTATCGGGAATATTCATCAAGAATCGGCGAATCAACTCATCTGTTAAAGAACTTTTCCCAGCTCCACCTGTCCCGGTGATACCTAAAACCGGTTGCTTTCTCTCTACAGCTTTCGCTTCATCCCAAAGCACTTCGGTTGTTACAGCTGTTTCTACTGGGGCTTCCCCTTTATTTTCTACCCATGTAATCAATCGAGCTAGTGCGCCGGTTTCCGCTTTCGCTACTTTCTCCAATTCTTCTTCCATATTCCATGTGTCAGTGGTGGAAAAATCACATTCTTCCATCATGAGATTAATCATTCCTTGTAGCCCTAGCTTCCGACCGTCTTCTGGAGAAAAGATGCGCGCTACCCCATACTCGTGCAGCTCTTTGATTTCGCGTGGAATGATCACTCCACCTCCACCACCGTAGACGCGAATATGCCCAGCTCCTCGTTCTCTTAGAAGGTCAACCATGTATTTAAAGTAATCTATGTGACCACCTTGATAAGAAGAAATCGCAATTCCTTGCGCATCCTCTTGAATTGCCGCATTCACCACTTCTTCTACGGAGCGATTGTGGCCCAAGTGTATAACTTCTGCTCCTGTAGATTGAAGAATTCTTCGCATAATATTAATGGAGGCATCATGACCGTCAAACAAACTGGATGCAGTAATAAAACGAACGTGATGTCTCGGACGATAAACCGTAGTAATCATCGTACTTCCCCCTTTTTTGATTCTAATAATATAGCAATTAACCATTCTGTTTGGTGTTTCGTATAATCGGTAAGCGTGTACGTACTTCGAAGTGCCCAACGCCTAAACGCCCACATTTGTCCTTGGACAAACATGTTATGTGCTAGGAGATGCACACCATCTTCTGTTAAGGGCAGTTTATGTGTAGAAACAAAGCGTTGAATCATTTTCTGCAGCATATCAACCATGTTTTTTTCTTTTTGCAAAACATATGGAAGAGCGTCACGCGTCAGTGATTTGACCTCTTGATACATGACCAATACCTCATCTTGCAGCTCATCCATAATGAGAAAATAGTGCGCTATGGCAGATTGAAGACCTTCCACTGTTCGCACATCTAAATTAATATGATCAAGTCTTGCTCGAACGGTATCATAGATATGGTCGCAAACGAGATACAACACATCTTCCTTCGTTCGAATATATTCATATAAAGTCCCTATACTAAAGCCGGCAGCTTTTGCAATTTCTCTTGTCGTGGTGCGATGGAATCCTTTTTCTTTAAAGAGACGGACAGCCCCGGCAATCATTTGTTCCCTTCGTTGTAAGACTAGACGTTCATCTTTCACCGAGGCTTGCACTTCTCGTCGACCTGTCATGGGCTGTCCTCCATTTCGTTTATTTTGTCAGCATTCTAGAGATTACTAGACGTTGAATTTCTTGTGTTCCTTCGTAAATCTGGGTAATTTTCGCATCGCGCATGTAACGTTCTACTGGGTACTCTTTTGTGTATCCGTAACCACCAAAGATTTGCACAGCTTCCGTCGTTACGTTCATCGCGGTGTCACCGGCCATTAATTTTGACATGGCAGATTCTTTTCCATAAGGAAGCCCTTCTGACTCTAACCATGCAGCTTGGTACGTTAATAGTCTGGATGCTTCAATGGTTGTAGCCATATCTGCAAGTTTGAATGCAATACCTTGATTCGCACTAATTGGCTTTCCAAACTGTTCACGCTCTTTTGCGTACGCGATAGAAGCATCTAGTGCACCTTGTGCAATCCCAACTGCTTGAGCAGCAATCCCGTTTCGACCACCATCAAGTGTCATCATAGCAATTTTAAAACCTTGCCCTTCTTCTCCTAAGCGGTTTTCCTCAGGAATAAAGCAATCTTCAAATACAATTTCTGTCGTTGGCGAAGAACGAATCCCAAGCTTTTTCTCTTTCTTTCCAACAGAGAATCCTTTTGTGTCACTCTCTACGATAAATGCAGTAGTCCCGCGCTGGCGTAATTCTGGATCAGTGACGGCGAATACGATATAAATGCCAGCAATCCCTCCGTTTGTGATGAAGATTTTAGATCCATTTAAAATGTAGCCACCTTCTACTTTTCTAGCATTGGTTTTCATGCCACCAGCATCAGAGCCGGAGCCAGGTTCCGTTAAACCATAGGCACCAATAACTTTTCCTTCTGCCATTGGTCGCAGGAATTTTTGTTTCTGCTCTTCTGTCCCAAACTTATATAGAGGCCACCCCGCTAAGGAAGTGTGTGCGGATAACGTTACACCAGTGGATGCACAAACTCGTGATAATTCTTCCACCGCAATACAATAAGCTACGTAGTCAAAGCCAATTCCGCCGTATTTCTCATCCCACGGAATCCCTGTTAAACCGAGCTCTGCCATCTTTTCAAAAATCTCCATATCAAAACGCTCTTCTTCATCTCGCTCTGCTGCTGTTGGAGCCACTTCGTTTAAAGCAAACTCACGGATTGTTTTTCGTAACATTTCGTGTTCTTCTGATAATTTAAATTGCATATTCCCCATCCCCTTTTATGTATGTTAATGAAGCAATTGACGCGAGATAACGATGCGCTGAATCTCACTTGTTCCTTCATATATTTGCGTAATTTTTGCATCTCTAAAATATCTCTCTACTGGGTATTCCTCCGTATATCCATATCCACCAAATACTTGGATCGCTTCCGTCGCTACGTGCATAGCTGTTTCGGACGCATAAAGCTTCGCCATGGAAGCTTCTTTTCCACATGGAAGGTTGTTCGAACGTAACATAGCAGCACGATACACAAGTAGTTTTGCCGCTTCAACTCGTGTCGACATATCTGCAATCTTGAATCCGATTCCTTGTTGTTGAGAGATTGGTTTGCCAAATTGTACTCTTTGTTTGGCATACTCAATTGCAGCATCCGTGGCTCCTTCAGCGATCCCTAGCGCTTGCGCCGAAATACCGATCCTGCCGGAATCTAAATTAGCCATAGCAACCTTGAACCCGTCACCTTCTTTGCCAAGTAATTGACTTTCAGATATTTTCACATTTTCCAATATAATTTCTGTCGTTCTAGATCCGTGTAACCCCATTTTCTTTTCGTCTTTTCCAATAATGAAGCCAGGTGTCTCTTTTTCTACGATGAAAGCAGAAATGCCTTTCGTACCTAGCTTCGGATTGGTCGTCGCAAATACAATATACGTATCCGCTTCTCCTCCGTTAGTAATAAAGATCTTGGAACCGTTTAAGATGTAGGCACCGTCTTTTTTCTCTGCTCTCGTTCGAAGTGAACCAGCATCTGAGCCTGCACCAGGTTCAGTTAAAGCGAAGGCCCCTAACCATTCGCCAGAAGCTAATTTCGGTACATAGTATTGCTTTTGTTCTTCCGTACCAAAGTAAAGAATTGGGTTTGTTCCAACAGAAGTATGAACGGATAGAATCACTCCTAAAGTAGGACTAATTTTCGATAGTTCATGAATTGCTAGAATATAGCTGGTAAAGTCCATTTCACTTCCGCCGTATTTCTCTGGAATGGTCATCCCCATTAAACCCAGTTCCGCCATTTCTTTTAGTAAAGGCCTTGGAAATTCTCCTGCTTCCATTCGAGGAATCCATGGTTCGACGCGTTCTTTTGCAAAGTCTCTAACCATCTTGGCAACCATTATTTGTTCATCCGTTAAAAAATGTGTCATGTTTTTCCCTCACCCTCCTGTTCATAAATCTAGTTGTACTCGTAAAAACCTCTTCCTGTCTTCTTCCCTAACCACCCTGCCATCACATATTGCTTAAGAAGTGGACACGGTCGGTACTTATCATCACCGAACCCTTCATGCAACGTTTCCATAATGTACAGACAAGTATCTAAGCCGATAAAATCAGCAAGTGTCAGTGGTCCCATTGGGTGATTCATTCCAAGTTTCATGACCTCATCAATTGCTTCCTTCGTTGCAACACCCTCATATAAGGTGAAAATTGCTTCATTAATCATTGGCATCAAAATACGATTGGAGACAAATCCAGGGAAGTCATTTACTTCTACTGGAACTTTATTTAATTGAAGCGTTAACTGATGAATCGTATCGTATGTTTCTTGTGTTGTGGCCAGACCACGAATGATTTCCACTAATTTCATAACAGGTACCGGATTCATGAAATGCATGCCGATCACTTTTTCAGGTCGTTTCGTCACGGCAGCAATATCCGTTATCGGTAACGAAGATGTGTTAGTTGCTAAAATGGTTTCAGGAGGAGTAATCTCGTCTAGTTGCTGGAAGATTGATTTCTTTATCTCCACTCTTTCCGTTGCAGCTTCAATAACAAGATGGACTGACTTCGCCATCTGAAGATCCGCAGTTGGTCTTATTCTTTGAAGTATCTCTTGAGAATCCGCTTCAGTCATACGTCCTTTTTCTACGTTTCTAGCTAAAAGTTTTGCAATCCCTGCCACGCCACGCTGCGCACTCTCCTCCGAGATATCGTGGAGCCAAACTGGAATTCCAGCTTGGGCTACCACTTGTGCAATACCGGAGCCCATTTGGCCAGCTCCGACTACCATAATTTCTTTCATGTTGGTATCCTCCTTATTTTGGTTGCTTTTACTGATGTTTGGTCGCTTTACACCGAAGATTGGTCGCTTTCGCCGGAGTTCGGCCGCTTTCCACCGAAGTTTGGTCGCTTTCACCGGAGTTCGGTCGCTTTTCACCGAAGTTCGGTCGCTTCCGCCGAAGTTTGGTCGCTTTCGCCGGAGTTCGGTCGCTTCCGCTGAAGTTCGGTCGCTTTCGCCGGAGTTTGGTCGCTTTCCGCCGAAGTTCGGTCGCTTCCGCTGAAGTTTGGTCGCTTTCACCGAAGTTCGGTCGCTTCCGCTGAAGTTCGGTCGCTTCCGCTGAAATTTGGTCGCTTTCACCATAATTCGGTCGCTTCTCTCCGAAGTTCGGTCACATCCCCACCAAACCTTCACTTCACTTCAATCAACACGGCATCTCCCTGACCAGAACCTGAACAGATAGCAGCGATTCCTTTTCCTCCACCACGGCGCTTTAGTTCGTGTGCTAAAGTCAAAATAATACGTGCACCACTTGCACCGATTGGGTGTCCTAGTGCGACTGCACCACCGTTTACATTGATTTTTTCTTCTGAAACGCCAGCAATTTTCGCACTTGCTAATGCTACTGCTGCGAATGCTTCATTGATTTCAAATAAATCGATATCCTCAACCGTTAATGCTGCTTTTTTCAACAATTCTTCGATAACTAATCCTGGTGTTTCCGGGAATCGCTCCGCCTCAACTGCAATACTTGTATGAGAAAGAATCGTCGCTAATGGCTCTAATCCTTTGTCAGCAGCTGTCTCTTCACTCATTAACACCATTGCACATGCTCCGTCATTTATTCCTGGTGCATTTCCTGCTGTAATTGTTCCATCCTGTTGGAAAACAGGCTTCAACGAACTTAACTTCTCTAAAGTAGAATCTTTTCTCGGTGACTCATCTTGATCCACTACTAAACTTGGACCTTTACGCTGAGGAATCTCCACTGCCACGATTTCTTCCGCAAGAACACCATCTTCTATTGCTCTTGATGCATTTTGGTGACTGCGAAGCGCCCACACGTCCTGCTGTTCTCTAGATAATTCAAACTTTTCAGCTGTTCCGTTTCCGTACGTCCCCATATGAACACCAGTAAATGTACAAGTCAGTCCATCAGAAACCATTAAATCTTTCACTTGAGAGTCGCCCATACGGAAACCCCAGCGAGCTTTAGGCAATGCATAAGGAGTATTAGACATGGATTCCATACCACCTGCTACCACAACGTTTTCTTCACCTAAACGGAGTAACCCGTCTGCAAGCGTCACACTACGCATACCAGAAGCACACACTTTATTAATGGTTTCGGAACGTACATTCCAAGGAATCCCTGCATTTCTAGCAGCCTGACGAGATGGAATTTGACCTTGACCGGCTTGTAAAACGGTTCCCATAATCACGTTGGTAACGTCACTTGGCGCAACACCTGCTCGTTGTAATGCAGCCTCGATGGCTTTTCCCCCAAGTTCTGGTGCCGTTAAAGTTTGTAGAGATCCTCCAAGTTTTCCAATAGGTGTACGTGCTCCTGCTACGATTACTGTTTTCCCCATTTTGAATTCCCCTCTCTATAATTGATAACGCTTCCATTTTTTCCGAGCGAACGCTCAGCTTCTAGACAAAACGGAAAGAGAAGGTGGTACACACACTTCTCTCTCCTATTCTATGAATCTAGTATCTAGTTTATGATGCTTCTGTTATTGGTTGATAAGGACCACAGACGGATTGTTCCAATAGCTCTGCAACGTCTAAAGTCTGTACATCTTCTTCTACTTCTTTTGCTTTCGTTCCATCTGATAACATCGTTAAGCAGTATGGACATCCCGAGGAGATGACACTGGATTGTGTTTCAAGCGCTTGCTCTGTTCTTGCCACGTTGACACGGTGGCCTGCATCTTCTTCCATCCACATCAGTCCGCCACCAGCTCCACAGCACATTCCCGTGTCGCGATTGCGTTCCATTTCCACAACAGTTACGCCTGGAATAGCTTTTAGGATGTCACGAGGCGGTTCATACACCTCATTGTATCTTCCTAAGTAACAAGAATCGTGGAAAGTAATGGTCTCTTTTACTTCGTGCTGTGGTGTAAGTTTTCCTTCTTTTAATAGCTGAGCCAACACTTCTGTGTGGTGATACACTTCACCAGTAAATCCGAAGTCTGGATACTCATTTTTGAAAATGTTGTAAGCATGCGGATCAATCGTAACAATCTTCGTTACTCCCGCTTTTTCAAACTCTGCAATGTTTTGACCAGCTAACTCTTGGAATAAGAACTCATTTCCAAGTCGACGTGGCGTGTCTCCAGAGTTCTTTTCTTTATTACCAAGAATCGCAAATTTCACGCCAGCCTCGTTTAATAATTTCGCAAAACTTAAAGCGATTTTTTGACTTCGGTTATCAAAAGATCCCATAGATCCAACCCAGAATAAATACTCAAATTCCTCCTCTGCTTTTTTCATCTCTTTTACAGTAGGAACGATTACATCTGGTCTTAGCTCACGCCAGTTCTCTTTTTCTTTACGATTTAATCCCCAAGGATTTCCTTGGCGTTCAATGTTCGTCATCGCACGCTGCGCATCAGGATCCATCTTACCTTCTGTTAAAACAAGGTAACGACGTAAATCAATGATCTTATCCACGTGCTCATTCATAACCGGACATTGATCTTCACAATTTCGGCAAGTAGTACAAGCCCAGATTTCTTCTTCCGTAATAACATCGCCAATTAAAGAAGGACTGTACATACTAGTTGCCGCTGCTTCTTCCGCTCCAGCACTCGCAGCTGCAAGTGCAATTTGATTCCCTTTTGTTCCGCCAAATGCAAATGTTGGCACCCATGGTTGTTTAGATGTTACCGCCGCTCCATGAAGTGTTAAGTGATCACGTAGTTTTACGATAAGATCCATCGGTGACAGCATTTTACCCGTCCCTGTTGCAGGACACATATTAGTACAACGACCACACTCTACACATGAGTAGAAGTCAATCATCTGTAATTGTGTAAAATCTTCAATTTTCCCTACTCCGAATGATTCTTGGGACTCATCTTCAAAGTTAATCGGTTTTAACTTCCCAACTTGCTCTGTTCGGTTAA
Source organism: Mangrovibacillus cuniculi (assembly GCF_015482585.1). Lineage (NCBI taxonomy): Bacteria > Bacillati > Bacillota > Bacilli > Caryophanales > Bacillaceae > Mangrovibacillus > Mangrovibacillus cuniculi. The sequence continues at coordinate 2,507,782 of NZ_CP049742.1, forward strand.
AGTAGACGTTCGCTGGTCCTGCAATTAAGTGTGCGTGTTTGGACTGTGGCACATAGACTAAAAATGCAAGAAGGAACAATAAATGAATCCACCAAGCTACATAGAATAGTGTGATGACAAAAGCTTCTGGAGCTCCCGCAAAAATCGTTGCGAATAGACTTGCTACTGGTTCTGTCCAAGTAGCCTCATGTCCGTGCCAAATCATTGACATCCCATTCCCCAAAAGAACGGATAGCATTAGTCCTCCAATGAACAGAAGCACTAAACCTGACTTAAATCCTCTTTTTAAACGAACTAATTTCTCCACATATCTGCGGTGAAACGCCCATACTACCGCTACTAAAATCATTGCTGTAACGATTTCTTGGAAGAACGTAAATCCTGGATATAACGACCCTAGCGGTAAGTGCGCACCTGGCACCAAACCTTTGATGATAAAATCAATCGCTCCAGCCTGTACCAGGATAAAACCATAGAAAAACATGACGTGTATAATACCACTTTTCTTATCTTTCAAAAGTTTCTTTTGACCAAAAACGTTGACCCAAACTTTTCCTAAACGTTCTTTGACATTTTGATCGAATTCTACTTTTTTACCTAGCTTAATAAAAGCAATACGTGTTCTTATTAAGTAAACAAACAGCGTTAGTGCGTAAGCGGTTACAATAAGGAATGCAATCCAGTTGACCCAAAGTAATACTCCCATCATTATTACCCCTTCCCTACTTCTCTCAAAATGTTCCCCTCATTGTGAGATAGAATTATCTAAATTATCTTATCTTTATATTACATAATGAATGAGCATTCAGTCAATAACTTATTCTTTTCTTTTCAAGAGTCTTTTTTTCTTTTTAGGGAAAGATAGCCTCATACTAGCACGCAAAAAGGAGCGAGCATTTATGTGGTTATTAATCGTATTAGCTATAATAGCTCTGTTCATTTTTTTGGCATGGCTAGATTTTCACATGGGATATAAAGCTGACCAACGAAATTCTAAAAAAAGAGAGTATCCAGTCCGACATGGCACAATCGATTTTTTTGATGATGGACAAACTTTTTTTACTTCCTATTTTAAAGAACTACGTAAAGCTCAATCATTTATTCATGTTTCTTTTTACATCACAAAGCAGGATGATTTCAGTAAAGAGTTTTTTTCTATTCTAATGGATCGTGCGAGAGAAGGTATTACTGTTAGATTGTTAATAGATTGGCTAGGCGGACACTCCCTTACCCAATCCCTAAGAGATGATTTAAAAGAAGCTGGAGTCCAATTACATGCTAGTCACCGTCCTACCTTCCCATATACTTTTTATTCTATCCAACGTCGTAACCACAGAAAGATTACTATTGTGGATGGAAAAATTGGTTTTTTAGGTGGCTTTAATATAGGAAAAGAATATATCAGCCAACAACCAAAACTTTCTCCTTGGCGAGATTATCACTTACGATTAAGCGGAGAAGGAATACAAGATTTATACGATGAATTCGCCGTAGACTGGAAGAGAGCTGTGAAAGAAGATCTCTCTGCCTCCTTTACAAAAACAGAAGCTGGTTTTACTCCTTATCAACTCTTTCCATCAGAAGCAGGGCAGTTAGAAGAAAAGTTTATTGACGTATTATCCAATGCCAAAACCTCTATTAAAATTGGCAGTCCTTACTTTATCCCTTCCCCTGCCGTGTTTGAAATACTAGAAGCTCAAGCTAAAAAAGGAATAACTATCCAAATATTAGTACCAGATATAGCCGATCACAAACTCGTGAAAGAAGCCGCATATCGTTACTTCAGAAAATTATATGCTGCAGGACAAAATGTAGAAGTCTATCAATACCAAAACGGCTTCTACCATGCGAAAGCATTAATTATCGATAATACTTTTTGTGATGTAGGGACAGCAAACTTTGATCGACGAAGCTTTAGGATAAACCACGAATTGAATTGTTTTATTTATGATCAGAGTGTTGTTAATGAAGTGTTAGAAACATATAACATAGATCTTTCTCAATCGAGTAACTTAACAAGAGAAAAACTTCAGCATATGCCCTTGCTTACTCGTTTAAAAGAATGGATAGCACGTTCTGTAGAAAGTTTATTATGAGGGGGACACAGGATGATCATTCGCCTTGGTTTTGTTTCGCATGCACTTTCCTTATATGAGGGTACTCCAGCAAAAGCTTTAACATTTGCTAATTACTCCAAAAAACCACTTACAGAAGCGAAAGAAAAATTAGTAGAAGTAACGAGAAAAAACTTAGATACTACTAAGAGAATCATTCACTATTGCATTGCTCAACAGATTTCGGTATACCGCATGTCTAGTTCCATTGTTCCTCTTGCTACTCACCCAGAGGCGAAGTGGGATTATGTTACCCCTTTTAAAAAAGAATGGCAAGAAATAGGCCAGTTGGTGAGAGATCATTCTTTACGGGTAAGCTTTCATCCAAATCAATTCACTTTATTTACTAGCCCTGAAGAACATGTTACCCAGAACGCCCTAGCAGATTTTGACTATCATTCCACTATGCTAGATGCCATGGGAGTAGAAGGTGTTATTAATATTCATATTGGTGGTACTTACGGGGATAAACAAGCCACTTTAAAGCGATTTTACCAACAAGTTACGTTACTTCCATCAAAGCAATATAAACGAATGACGTTAGAAAACGACGATAAGACATACACTATGAAGGAAACACTCGAAACTTGTCAGAAGTTGAAAATACCAATGGTTTTTGATTACCACCACCATGTTTGTAATCCAGGTGATGAAGTAGACAAGTGGCAAAGCTTATTACCTCAAGTGTTTGAAACATGGAATCACACCAATTTGCGACCAAAAATACATTTATCCTCGCCTCAGTTTGCATTGAACGAAAAAGGAAACAGTCGAAAACATGCAGATCATGTAGATCCAGCATTTGCAACTCCCATTCTTTCTGCATTGCGAGAAGTAGGACAAGATATTGACATCATGTTGGAATCGAAAAAGAAAGATCTTTCCCTTCTTATTCTAATGGAAGAGTGGTCAAAAATTAGGGGTGTTAAGCGGATAGACGGAGGAACATTATTCTTTCCATAAAATAATCCACCACCTTTTTTCGTTTTCCTATGAAATTCAACTGTCTACCCATTACTATTTCAAGATAATTACATTTTTAGCTTCATCGTTAAAATAAACTCTGTCTTGACAGAAAACAGAGTGATTAAGTCAGATTTACCAACAGTTTCGTACTCGTAATTTTCGATACCCTAAATTTCCGAACAGTAAACTTTGAAAGTTCAGTAAATTGAAAATAATTTATTGACTTTTCATAAATGTTTTCTGATAATTAAGACAGATAAAGAAAATACAGTTTCCGGGGAGGTCAATGGAGTATGGAGTTTATTGAAAAGTTCGTCGCTGCAGCAAACGGATATCTTTGGGGGTACATTTTAATTGCCTTGTTACTAGGTTTAGGACTGTACTTTACGTTTGGTTCCAGGTTTGTTCAAATCACTCGTATTGGGGAAATGTTTAGGTTATTGTCTGATAAAGATGTTCAATCCGCTGAAGGACAACGAGGCATTTCTTCCTTACAAGCCTTCTTTATCGGAGCAGGTACTCGAATTGGTACAGGTAACTTAGCAGGTGTAGCAATTGCCTTAGCACTTGGAGGACCTGGTGCGGTATTTTGGATGTGGGTTGTCGCAATCTTAGGTGGAGCGAGCGCTTTCGTCGAAAGTACACTAGCTCAGATTTACAAAGTAAAAAGTAAAGACGGATTCGTAGGTGGTCCTGCTTATTACATTAAAAAACAATTAGGAAAGCCTTGGATGAGTGCAGCGTTTGCCGTTACAATCATCATGTCTTTTGGTTTAACATTTAACGCGGTTCAAGCAAATACCATTGCTACTGCTTTTGAAAATTCATTTAATGTAAACCCTTGGGTTATGGCTGGGATATTAGTTGCACTTACTGCTCTTATCATCTTTGGTGGAGTAAAACGTATCGCAACATTCTCTTCAATCATCGTTCCTTTCATGGCTGGATTCTATGTCTTATTAGCCCTAATAGTCGTTGCGTTAAATATTACAGAGATCCCTGGTGTCATCGCACTTATTTTTAAGAGCGCATTTGGACTTGAGCAAGTAGTTGGTGGTGGTATTGGTGCTGCTATCATGAATGGTGTAAAACGTGGACTATTCTCAAATGAAGCTGGTATGGGATCTGCACCAAACGCAGCAGCTACAGCGAACGTTTCTCACCCAGTTAAACAAGGATTAATTCAAGCACTTGGTGTATTCTTTGATACATTAATCGTGTGTTCCGCTACTGCTTTTATCATTCTTACTGCAGATGCGTACACAACTTCTGGTCTTATCGGAATCGAATTAGCACAAGCAGCAATGGCTGAGCATTTTAGTTCATGGGCAGGTATTTTCTTAGCAATCGCTATCTTCTCCTTCGCATTTAGTTCAATCGTTGGAAGTTACTACTACGGAGAAGCAAATTTACCTTTCATCAACAAGAGTGCAACAGGGCTTGTTGTGTATCGTATCTTAGCGCTTGGAATGGTTGCATTCGGATCTGTTGCATCTCTACAAATCGTATGGGACTTAGCAGACTTCTCGATGGCACTAATGGCAATCATCAACCTAGTGGCAATTGGTATCCTGGCACCAATTGCATTCAAAGCTCTAAATAATTATATGGATCAACGAAGCCAAGGCTTAGATCCAAAATTCTACGCTAATGATATTGATGGACTTAAAGGCGTTGAGGCTTGGCCTACTCGCGAGAAGGAAAAGCGTACGACTGCGTGATAAAAATTATTTAATAAACCAAAAAACCGCTGCAGATTTGATTGCAGCGGTTTTTGTTTTAAGCAAATTTGAAATTAAATAGTAATTTCCACAGAGCCAACGTAGTAACTAGTTTTCAGTAGGGATTGGAGCGGAAATCACATTGCAGTCGTTAAAGCTCTTTTCACTTTACTATTACATCTGCTCCGGAGCTGAAACTCCAATTAACGTAAGTGCATTACGCAACGTTTGCGCAACTGCTTGAATTAACGCTAAGCGTGCTTTCGTACGTTCTGGCGCCTCTGCATCCAATACTTTTTCCGCATTGTAAAAACTATGGAATGCAGATGCAAGATCATTGATGTAGTTAGAAATACGGTGAGGAATACGCTTTTCTGCCGCTTCCGCTACTACCGCAGGGAAGTCACCGATTTGTTTTAACACATCATACTCTTTCTCGGAAGCTACTTGTGTCAAATCAAGATCACCATCTAATGCGAAGCCTTGCTCAGAAGCCGTACGTAAAATACTGTGGATACGAGCATGTGCATATTGTGCATAATACACTGGGTTTTCATTAGACTGAGATACAGCTAAATCTAAATCAAAGTCCATATGAGTATCTGCGCTACGCATTGCAAAGAAGTAACGAGTTGCATCTAATCCAACTTCTTCTACTAGGTCACGCATGGTTACTGCTTTACCCGTACGCTTACTCATCTTCATTTTCTCGCCGTCTTTATACAGATGTACTAATTGAATAACTTCTACTTCTAACTTCTCACGATTAAATCCAAGTGCTTCTACAGCCGCTTTCATACGAGGGATGTATCCGTGGTGATCAGCACCCCAAATATTAATAAGTGTTTCGTGTCCACGATTAAATTTGTCCTTATGGTAAGCGATATCTGGAGTTAAATACGTGTAAGTACCATCATTCTTTATCAATACTCGGTCTTTGTCATCACCAAGCTCAGTAGAACGGAACCAAGTTGCTCCATCTTCTTCATAAATATGTCCGTTTTCACGAAGAGCAGCTAACCCTTCATCAATTTTACCGTTTTGGTATAAAGAAGTCTCAGAGTACCACACGTCGAAGTTCACACGGAAATCACTTAAATCTTGCTGTAATTTCTTCATTTCATATTTCAAACCGTAACTACGGAAGAACTCGTAACGCTCTTCTTCTGTTGTTTGCTTATACTTCTCGCTGAACTCTTCTGCTAGATCCTTACCAATGTTAATGATATCTTGTCCATGGTATCCATCTTCCGGCATCGGAAAGTCTTCTCCAAGCGCTTGGAAATAACGAGCTTCTACCGACTTCGCAAGGTTATGAATTTGATTACCAGCATCATTAATGTAATACTCACGAGTTACATCGTAGCCAGCCATATCTAGAATATTACATAGAGAATCCCCAACAGCTGCGCCACGAGCATGACCTAAGTGAAGATCTCCAGTTGGATTGGCAGAAACAAACTCCACATTAACTGTTTCTTTCTTTCCATAATTAGAAGAACCGTATCCTTGACCTTGTTCTAGTACTAAAGGAATTAGTTTTGTTAAATAACTATTGTTCATGTGAAAGTTGATGAAGCCTGGTCCAGCAATCTCCACTTTTTCCACAGAAGCTTTTTCCAGGTCTAAATTAGCTTTGATTTCTTCCGCAATTTGGCGTGGTGCCTTACGAGCAACACGCGCAAGCTGCATCGCTGTGTTCGTCGCAAAATCCCCATGCGTTTTATCTTTCGGCGTTTCTAACATAATAGAAGGAATTTGCTCTTCTGTCGCTAATCCTGCTTTTATTACCGCTTCACGAATCGATAACTTTAACTGTTCTTGCACTTGTTCTACTGCATTCATGCCGTTTCGTCCTCCTTATAGGTAATGTCCATTTTATATGATCCAACATGTTGTTCATTCATAAATAACTCATAATCTACAGAAATAGAGCCTTCTTCTTCTCCAAATACCGTTTTCAGCTCATTTGTTTCAGTTGTAAATAACAGTGTACCCTGCGGCGTGTCGTAAGATCCATTTAAAGGAATTTCTTTATTGAAAGAAAGGCGCATATTTACCGCACCTCTTCGTTGTATCAATGTCTTTTCTGGTGCAACTTTCACTAATGTATTAACCGTTCCATTTTCCTGCACCTCATCATAATGCAAGTAAGCAGAACCATTTTTGAACTGGATTGTCCCAGTAGTCTGCAATTCATAACTTTCCGTTTCTTGCTCAATGGTTATGGACGTGAGAAGTTTCACACGAACAGCCGTTTGAAGCTTGTTAGTCGCCACATTGTCCACTTCCTTTTCTACATATTTTTCGCTCTCTATAACTAAATCATTATAGAAATAATTGAGCAAAATTGCAATGGTGGAAGGAAGGAAATGAAGAACAGGAGATAAAGTTCAGACAAAAATATTTAATTATAAAATATTTTTATGTATTTGTACACCTCTTATAGGCGGTATTTTGGCTATTTTTAGGTAATTTTAGCGATATTCTTTCTTTTTTTGGTCGCAAGAATCGATCCCCCGGGTAGTGTCACATTATTACTTTTGTTAATTAAAAAATTTATAATTATATCAATAAAAATACTATCTATCCACCTCCTATAAGCGGTATTTTGGTAATTTTAGGTGATTTTAACTGTTTTTTTTCGCTGGTTTAAACTTAGAATCGCAACAGGAGTTCTACTCACTCTCATCTCCATCGTGATCACGCGTTATTTTATTAACGGGTGCTCTACCTCTCTTTTACAACTTCTTGACCGCACGTTATCTCCTTAACGGGTGCTCTACTCTCCCTCTCCGCCTTCTTGAACGCACGTTGTCTCCTTAACGGGTGCTCTACTCTCCTTCTGCCCCTTCTTGAACGCACGTTACATCCTTAACGTGTGCTCTGCTACTACTTCTCACCTTTTTGAGAACTCATTACATTGTAACTGTGTACTCCACTCCTCCTCTTCACACACTTCTTGCCACAAGTTATTAGGAGACTCATCTAAGAACAGGCCACATCACGTGGCCAACGATGAGTTGTTGCTGTTCACGCAACAAAAAAAGCCCAGAAAGTAGTCAATCTTCTTTCTGGGCTTTGCTCTATTATTTCTTTGTTGTCATTGTATACCCTAAAATCATCTCACGAATAAGCTTAGAAGCTGTATTCGCTGTTTGCTCAGATGCATCATAGATTGGCGCTACTTCTACTAAGTCTGCTCCAACTACTTGTACATCAGAACGAGAGATAGCATGAATTGATGCTAGTAATTCACGAGATGTAATACCGCCGCAATCCACTGTTCCAGTTCCTGGTGCATGTGCCGGGTCTAACACGTCTATGTCGATTGTTACGTATACAGGACGACCAGCTAATGTAGGTAAAATCTCTTTCAACGGCTCTAGCACTTCAAATTTAGAGATGTGCATACCGTTCTCTTTTGCCCATTTGAACTCTTCTTTCATTCCAGAACGAATTCCGAAAGAGTAGACATTTTTAGGACCAATGTGTTCTGCAATTTTACGAATTGGAGTGGAGTGAGAAAGAGGTTCTCCTTCATAATCCACTCGAAGATCCGTATGTGCATCCATATGGATGATTGCTAGATCAGGATATTTTTTTGCTACGGCTTTCATAACTGGCCAAGAAACTAAGTGTTCCCCACCGATTCCAAGTGGCATTTTCCCATGACCTAGGATTTCATCTACGTATGCTTCAATAACATCTAAGCTCTTTGGCGCGTTACCGAATGGTAGAGGAATATCACCAGCGTCGTAAACAGAAACTTCGTGTAACTCACGGTCTAAATACGCACTGTATTCTTCTAAGCCAATAGAAACTTCGCGGATACGAGTGGGACCAAAACGAGAGCCTGGACGGTAGCTTACTGTCCAGTCCATTGGCATGCCGTAAAGTACGACTTCCGCTTCCTCAAAGTTTTGTTGACTTCCAATAAAGATATTACCCGAGTATGCTTCATCAAAACGCATCTATTCGTCCTCCTTATTTCGTTAAATCTTTAACAAATTTAGGTAGTGCAAATGCTGCTTTGTGTAGCTCTTTCGTGTAGTACTTCGTCTCCATTTCATGGAAACGCTCATCTGCTACTTCAAGAGGATCATGTTTCTTAGATCCAATTGTGAACGACCACATTCCACTTGGATACGTAGGGATGTTCGCAATGTATAGACGAGTGATTGGGAATATCTCACTTACGTCGCGTTGTACGTTACGGATTAGGTCAGGCGTAAACCACGGATTGTCCGATTGCGCTACGAATAAACCATCTTCTTTTAGCGCTTTAGAGATACCTGCGTAGAATCCTTTTGTAAATAGGTTAACAGCTGGTCCAACTGGTTCAGTAGAATCCACCATGATTACATCATACTCGTTCTCAGATTCTGCAATGTGAAGGAATCCGTCGCCAACTTTAACTTCTACTCGAGCATCCTCAAGATCTCCAGCGATTTCTGGTAGATATTTTTTAGAGTACTCGATTACTTTCCCGTCGATTTCTACTAGAGTAGCTTTTTTCACGCTTGGATGTTTCAGAACTTCACGGATTACTCCACCGTCTCCACCACCAACAACTAGTACGTTTTCAGGGTTAGGGTGAGTGAATAGAGGGACGTGTGCAACCATTTCGTGATAAACGAACTCATCAACTTGAGAAGTCATTACCATACCGTCTAATAAAAGCATGTTGCCCCACTCTTCTGTTTCTACCATATCAAGCTTCTGGAATTCCGTCTGCTCTGTATGTAAAGTCTTATTTACCTTAATCGTAATACCAAAGTTTTCTGTCTGCTTTTCTGTGAACCAAAATCCGCTCATTTTTCGCTTCCTCTCTTTGTTTAAAAGTTTTTATTAGAACTGTGCTCTACTGCACTAGCTTTTCGCTAAATCGCTAAAGACATTCATCGTTAGTATAATGAAAAACATGAGCAAAAGTATAGTGTTTTTGTCGAAAAAAGTAAAGAAATGCTTTGAAGACAATTTTTTGTCATATACCGTTTAATCTCTTATCCTTCAGACCATACTAATTGTAAGAATACTAGATTTGGTGGTGATGAAGATGGAGATGTTTCCTCCCGTTGGTCGCGAACGGTCAAAGAAGTGGTTTCGCGCAGGACTTATACTTGGTGGCTTTGTAGCAGCTGCAATTGTGACGGTTTGTATCGCTTTACTTATTTACGCACGTATTTTAGGGGCACCCCCTTTAGCTGTTCCTCAGTCAAGTCTTTACTTTTCCTCTACTGGAGAAAAAATTGGGGAGAGTCATTCTGGTGAAATAAGATATTGGATACCTATTGAAGATATGTCAGAAGATTTAGTTCACGCTACAATTGCTGTTGAGGATCGTAATTTTTATTCACATCCGGGATTTGATGTAAAGAGGATTGGTGGAGCTGTTTTAGCCGACTTACGATCTATGTCCATGGCACAAGGAGCAAGCACTATCACCCAACAATACGCTAGGAACCTTTTTCTATCACACGAAAAATCATGGAAAAGGAAAATCTCTGAAGCTTTTTATACACTAAGACTAGAAATGAACTATACAAAAGATGACATTCTATCTGGCTATTTAAATACAATTTATTATGGACATGGAGCATATGGAATCGAAGCAGCTAGTATCTATTACTTTGGAAAAAGTGCTAAAGAGCTGACCCTTGCAGAAAGCGCAATGATTGCAGGCGTTCCAAAGGGCCCTACCTACTTTTCTCCATTTGTTAATAAAGATAAAGCTTTTGACCGTATGAATATCGTTCTATCCTCCATGGTGACGAACGGATATATTACAGAAGAAGAAAAAGCAGCTGCGTTAAAAGAGCGTTTGACGTTTATCGGACAACATATTGGTAACCAACAAGAAATGGCTCCTTACTTCCAAGACGCTGTTCGTGCTCAACTTCAAGATAAGATTGGATTAGATGCTAAAGCAATTGCGCTTGGAGGACTGCGAATTTACACGACTTTGAATTCGAAACATCAAGAGATTGCAGAACAAGTCGTAGCCGAGACGATTTCAGAGGAAAGTGAGATTCAACTAGGATTCACTTCTCTTGATCCGAAAACAGGTTACGTGACAGCACTTGTCGGCGGAAGGAACTATAAAGAAAGCCCATATAATCGCGCGACTCAAGCTATTCGTCAACCTGGTTCAACGATGAAACCTTTATTATATTACGCTGCATTAGAACGTGGGTTTACACCAGTTACCATGCTGCGCAGTGAACCAACATCATTCCGATATGACGATGATCGCGAAGTGTATGAACCACAAAACTTTAATCACTATTATGCAAACGGTGAAATTACGATGGCCCAAGCGGTTGCCGTATCAGATAACATCTACGCTGTAAAGACTCATCTCTTCTTAGGAGATAACATACTTGCTTCCACAGCAAAGCGCTTTGGATTAACGACGAAGATGAAAGATGTACCTTCTCTCGCTTTAGGTACTTCTGGCGTGCGGGTCATCGATATGGCGAACGCGTATGGAATGTTAGCAAACGGCGGAGTGGAAATTGAACCTGTGTTAGTTACGAAGGTGGAGACTTATAACGGGGAGGTTCTCTATGAACACAAACCTAGTGAGAAGCAACAACTGAACCCTGACGTAGCTTATGTGACAACGAATATGCTAACTGGAATGTTCGATACAAAATTAAATGGGTACGCGAGTGTTACGGGTAGTTCCCTTATCCCTCAGATGACAAGACCTTACGCTGGTAAAACAGGATCTACTTCGTCTGATAACTGGATGGTAGGGTATTCCCCTAGTTTATCAACCGCTATTTGGACGGGGTATGATGAAGGAAGAGAGATTACTTTACTTTCAGACAAGTTATACGCAAAAAACATCTGGATTCGCTTTATGGAACGCGTGGCATCCGGAACTCAATCTGAGAACTTCACACCTACTGGTAATGTGGTTTCTTTACCAATTGATCCGAAGAGCGGCAAAATTGCAACGAATCACTGCTCGGAAAATGTACGCTCTATGTACTTTATAAAAGGATCAGAACCCACAGAATTTTGTGATGTAGTTTCAGAGGAGCAGTTTGACACAGAAGAAGAAACACCGAAATTATCCGAGCCGCTTCCGGTTGAAGAAAAGAAAGATAAACCTTGGTGGAAGTTTTGGTAAATGGTTTTAGGAGGGGCACCAGTAGAATAGGTGCTTCTTTTTTTTAGCCGATGGCAAGGGATTGGTGGTTCTCAGATTGGGGACTTCTGAATTTTGACAACCATCCTAGCATTCAGGTGGTGTTCAAATAGCTCATTTTTCAGTTTTGACGCCCTTCTCACTGTCGAGACGGTTCTCAAATTCCCTACTCTTTACTTTTGACGTCCTTCGCAAGTTCGAGATGGTTCTCAAATTCCCTACTCTTTACTTTTGACGTCCTTCGCAAGTTCGAGACAGCTCTCAAGTCCCCTACTCTTTACTTTTGACGTCCTTCTCACTGTCGAGATGGTTCTTAAATTCCCTATTCCCCAATTTTGACGTCCTTCTCGAGGTCGAGACGGTTCTCAAATTACCCGCTCTCTCATTTTGACGTCCTTATTATCAACGTCTGGCGCAACCGCAGACCTTTAAAAGAAGACTCAGTTAAAAGCAGGCCACATCACGTGGCCAACACTGAGTTGTTACCAGTCACGTAACAAAAACGAGCCCCTCTCCAGATGTCCGGTCTGGAAAGGGGCTCTTGTCCTAGTTATGCATATGCTAACTGTACTGTAAGTGTAAGGGTTTTCGAGGCGTTAGACAATGAGTAGTTGCGAATGTCACATTTTTGTCACAATTACTTATCACAGTTACAATTTACACACACGAAATCCTCTACACACTTAATCCATTCTTTAGCTCATCAGAAGAAAGTTCCCACATTTGCTCGTTATGAGAACGTAAGAATTCTGTTAGTAAACCCTTCGACACATCATCCATGTGATCGACCATAATATGACCTTTCATGGACTTATCCATTTTGTTTACATGCTCAGGTAGAGATTTGTAGCCTCTTCGGATTTCTCTATTCACACTCATTTCACAAGCCGTTACGCCTCTGTAAAAAGGTCCTTCCATTTTACGATCAACCGTTACCCATACTAACCAGAACGGCTTCGCTCCAGGAGAATCTTCACGATTCGGTGTAAATTTAATCCCTCTTTCGACTTGACTTCGGGCATGCATAGCACCGATATCAATGAACACACTCTTTTCTTTAATATCGATAAATACTGGTGAGACATTGTCTAAACTTAACGCACCTACACCAAAGCCACCATGGCCATCTGTTGGATCATTTTTAATAATATTAAAACCTAGTTTTTGCTTTTTAGAATCTGACATATTAATAACCTCCTATTACACAAATACGGAAAGTAACATAGTGAAAAACTGTTGGAATAACGGAATAAACGTAAAAAAGATTGGTTCAATAATATATCCACTTAAAGGAGTTAGTACTACAAATAAAAAGAACAATGCTCCGAAAGGCTCTAATTTTGTTAGCTTAGGGCGCACGGAAGAAGGTACCAAATCTTGTATAATTCTGAATCCATCTAATGGAGGAAACGGTAGTAAGTTAAATACAAATAACAATAAATTTATAAATACAAACCTATCTAAAAAGTCTATTAAGAATTGCATACTCCCACTAGTATTCACTTGAAACATCAAGAATAATAACACGAAACCTATAAACGCTAATAAAAAGTTACTAAGTGGTCCTGCAACCGAAACCATTACTCCAGCTAACCGCGGTTTAGAGAACTTAAAACGGTTCACCGGAACAGGTCTTGCCCAACCAAAGCCAAAAAGTAAAATTAATAATGTTCCCAATGGATCTAAATGCTGAACAGGATTCAATGTTAGTCTGCCCTGTTTGGCAGCTGTATCATCCCCAAATTTATATGCAACATAAGCATGTGCAAATTCATGGACCGTGAATGCTATTACTAAGCTTACGACAATGAATGGTAAATCCTCTACTTGAAAAGCCAGAAATCTATCTAGAAACTCAATTAACCAATCCAACTATACTCGCTCCTTTATAAAAACAAACCTACTACTAGTATAGCGTATCATCTCCGCGATTTCATGGAAAAGAAAGTGACTTGCTTGTCTTCTTCTATGTTTAGGATTACAATTTTATCAAATGAATCTTGGAGGTTTTGTCATGCCATACGTTACGGTAAAAATGTTAGAAGGTCGTACTGACGAGCAAAAACGTGCATTAGTAGAAAAAGTAACTGCAGCCGTTGCAGAAACAACAGGTGCTTCTCCAGACAAGGTGGTTGTTTTTATTGAAGACATGCAAAAAAGCCACTATGCTGTTGGTGGAAAACGTCTAAGTGACGCAGAATAACCCCAACCCTCCTCTCGTGAAAACGAGGGGATTTTTCTACAAAAGAAAAACCACCAAGCGCATAGCTTAGTAGTTTCAATGTTTTACCTCATCTCTCAACTGCTCAATATAGGAATATGCTTCGTCAATTTCTTCTTCTGAATAATTCTGCTTACTCTTCACTTTCGCAATCTTCGCAGAAACGTCTTCTCTCGTCAACGTATCAAAATAAAGTACGGTGGATACCAACTCCAAGAAACGAGAGCTCTTTTCGTTCATATTTTGAAAGCAGCCTTCCATATTAAGCACAGGCTCTTCATATAGAGATAAAAACTCTTGGCCATTTTCTGTAATCGTATATCGATATTGAAAATAACCACCTTTTTTTTCTCGCACTTCATCGATAAAACCCATATTACAAAGTTCTTCAACTTTTAGCGTCAACTCTTCTGAATAAGGTCCGTAAAAATGGAATTGATATTTTTCTTGAAATGGAAAAGATAATTTCTTCGCAATATATATCATTTTTTGTAGCTTTTTTCGTCCAATTATTTCACCTGATGCTGCAAATGCCTTCATCAGTTTCGCATGTTCTTTCAACAATGGTCGTTCACTCCTACTAAAACGAATTAACGGTCACGGTCATCACTTAACTCTAAAATAGCTCGGATTTGGCGTTTCGTATTTTTACGCGTACGTTCATCTCGCAACAAATCAGCTGGGAAATACAACTTATGATCTGTACGACGTTTACCCGAGATGGCATCTACGATAGATGACTGTCTTGATAGCTCACGCAGCTCTCCGCTCGGCATGAGTAAGTGGATAGGAAGTCTTTCTTCCTCTTCACCTGGGCGATAAAAATCGTATGGTAAGTCACTAGAAGAATCTAGCACTAAATAATAATTAGGATCTAAATCTGCTTTTTTAAATAACTGTTCTAACTCAGCTAGTTTTTTATATTCTTTTGCAGGATCAATCTCAACATATTTAAATAATTGACGGTTCATAAAACGGCGACTTAAGTCTCGTAAAATAGGATCCTCTTCTTCTTGCCACATTTGGAAGTAAAACATGACAACAGACTCGTCCAATTTAATGTAATCTTCTAAAGTGGTTTCTCCTTCAAAAATGGAGTAAAAATGTATAGGATGGTGCTTAAATTCGTAGTATTGATGATGAAGTTCTTTCGCTCGGTGTAGAATTTTGGTTAAAATTACTTCTGCACTTCGCGAAACTGGATGGAAGTATACTTGCCAATACATTTGATAACGGCTCATGATGTAATCTTCTACTGCGTGCATACCGCTGTGTTTAATAACCACTTGGTCTTCGCGTGGTCTCATGACACGTAAAATACGTTCCATATCAAAATGACCATAACTCACACCTGTGAAATACGCATCGCGTTGTAAATAATCCATACGGTCTGCATCAATTTGAGATGAAATCATGCTGACAACTTGTTTGTTTTCATAAGTTTTGTTAATGACATCTGCCACATGTTGAGGAAATTGATTATGCACTCGTTTTAAAACAGCATGGACCTCTGTATCACCTAATACAATCGCTTGTGTAAATTCTTCGTGATCTAGATCAAATACTTTTTCAAACGCATGAGAAAAGGGACCATGTCCAAGATCGTGTAGTAAAGCAGAACAAAGACAAAGAAGGCGTTCTTCTTCTTTCCACTCTGGACGCCCAGTAAACACATCGTCAATCATACGTCGGACTATTTCATAAACACCCAAAGAATGATTGAAACGGCTATGCTCTGCCCCGTGGAATGTTAAATAAGTCGTTCCTAACTGTCGAATACG
This sequence comes from Mangrovibacillus cuniculi, assembly GCF_015482585.1. Classification (NCBI taxonomy): domain Bacteria; kingdom Bacillati; phylum Bacillota; class Bacilli; order Caryophanales; family Bacillaceae; genus Mangrovibacillus; species Mangrovibacillus cuniculi. The sequence goes on from NZ_CP049742.1 coordinate 2,523,744, forward strand.
ACGTAATCGTTGAAATTCTTTTGTTCCGATTAAATCCCAAATCACTCGATCTCTTACGTGTATATAACGGTGTACAGGGTCTTTAAATACCTTTTCTTCACTTAGCTTCTGCTTTGCATAATCCATCTTGTTAGTCACTTCCTCTAAATGGTCTTTCTATCATAGCCAACATGAAAGTAGTCGTCTACCACGAATCGTGTCGAAAATTTTCCTAATTAGCCGCAATGATAGATTTTATGAGACTTTATATTCCTATAAAAAATTTACGACAAATAGAGAGTCTTGACAACCGCTGAAGACAAAGAAATAGAAAGAGATTCCTCTAAGTGCAGACCACAACACGTGGCTATAGAGGCATTGTTTCTATTAACGTAACAATAAAAAAATCACCTTATCCAACACGGAAGAGGCGATTCCTTCTTATTTTTTCAGCTTCTGCTTAACTTTTTCCATTAATTCTTCTTCTGTCAACGCTGCACATGGACGATTATTGACAAATGCAAATGTCTTCTTTCGTCCTGGTCCACAATAGGACTGACACCCAACATCGATCGGTGCATCCGGATCAATTTCTTTTAATTTTGGGATGAGTGTCTTTATATTAACAGCTTGGCAATCGTCACAAATACGAAACTCGTTTGCCACGCATCGTCACCCTTTCTAATTATACCTAGTCGTTCTTATTCACTATTCGGTATTTTACATGGTCATTTCACCTTTTGCAAGGTCTATAGCCCTGTCAAACATGACCAACCGCTAAACTAGCATACTGCAAACTAGTAAATTTTTTAGCATTTTGGTATAAACAGATGTTTTCTTGTCCATGATAGTACCATGAAATGGATAAGAAAAGGGGTAAGCAATGATGACGAAAACGAGACAAGACGCTTGGACGGAAGAAAACGATCTTTTACTAGCAGAAACGGTACTAAGACACGTTCGCGAAGGTAGTACCCAATTAAACGCATTCGAGGAAGTCGGCGATGCACTTAACAGAACTTCTGCAGCATGTGGATTTCGCTGGAATGCCGTCGTAAGACATGAATACGAAAAAGCCTTGGAACTGGCAAAAAAACAGCGAAAACAACGAAATCGTTTGTTAGGAAAAGAACAGAGCGGCAAGAAGAAATTGCTTTATCAACCACCTACAGTAGACCCTAGTCTATTAGATATGAATCAAGCACCTGCATGGGCATCAATATTAACAGACGAGCAAGAAGAAGAAATGGTTCGTAATGCAGCGTCTAGTTATCAATCAGAAGAAGTTGTGGAAGAAGAAACACCTGAAGTTACTACATCTACAATACCTTCTTATGAAAAAGAAGAACTAGCAGAAGAAGTTACCCCTGTAGCAAGTTCGTTTACACAACGATTAGCAGGTACTTCATCACAAGACCAAGTGTCCCTATCTAGCGTTATCTCTTATTTAAGCAAGTTAGACCGCTCAAGCGATCAATCTTCTGTGCTAAAATCGGAGAATGAGAGATTGAACCAGCAGTTACATCTAGTACTTCAAGAAAATGAGCAATTGAAGAAACATGTAGCTAAACTAGAACGTACTACTGTTACCATGCAAGAAGACTATGAAACATTAATGAAAATCATGAATCGTGCAAGAAAGCTAGTATTGTTTGAAGAAGAGGAAGAAACAAATCACTCTAAATTCAAAATGGATCGCAATGGTAACTTAGAAAAAGTTGCAGAAGGTTGATGGAACAGCAGGCACATTCCAATTGGGAGTGTGTCTGCTTTTTCTACTTATAGTATAGAACGTATGTTCGTTATTTACAACAAAAAAAAGAAAGGTTTTCCTCTCTTTTTTTGTAAGAGTAATATGTTTTTCAATGGCTTCAACCTAATATCTTTTCATTCCTTGCTACTACTCTTTGATAATATTCTTGGTATAAATGAGATTCGTTAGGTGTTAACTCTTTTGCATATAAGCCTTCCTGCGTATAGACTTTCATTTGATTTAACAGTTTAAACATTACATCCGTTACTGTTAGCTCCACTCCGAATAACTCTTGCAGCGACGCCATCACAGCTGGCTTAATTTCTGGATATGTGAACTTTGTTTCTTCTTCGTTTTTCCCTATTTCATAGAAACGTTGAATGACCTTCGCTCTATCAGCTCCGCTTCCCGTCACACATAGATAAATTTGAACGGCTACTCCATTTCTAATTCTACGTTGGGAGATACCAGCGAATTTTTTTCCATCAATACTTAAATCAAATGAACCCGGACAATAGGAACCTACTATTTCATACGCTTTAATTTCTTTACCATACTCTGCAAACATCTGTTGGATAAGTGTCAACATTGCTTCATATCCACGATCAATGTCTATTCCTTTTTCTTGATCCGGAAATACAAGAGAAATGTTAAGCACTCCTTCATCTAAGACGACGGCTAATCCACCTGAGTTGCGAACGATGACATCGTAGCCTTCTGATTTTAAGTAATTAATTGCCTCTTGTATTTTGGGCAACCTGGAGTCTTGAACTCCCAATACAATAGTATCGTGATGAACCCATGTCCTAACGACACTGTCTGATTCCTTTAAACCAACAGAAGTACAAAGAGTGTCATCCATTGCAAAGGATTGCAGTGCATGAAAATAAGGACCAAGACTAGACTGATCTAACACACGCCATTTTGGTTGAACTAATAATTGTACCATTTAGTTCCCTACTTTCTTGTAAGCTCTTTACAAAGAGTAAGCGCTGAAATGTTTATCATTACAGCGCTCCTCTCATGTAAAATTATAAACTTTGTGCTGCCGTAATCAACGCAAGTTTATACACATCTTCTTCGTTACATCCACGAGATAGATCGTTAACTGGCGCGTTTAACCCTTGTAAAATAGGTCCTACTGCTTCGAATTTACCTAAACGTTGTGCAATTTTGTATCCGATGTTTCCTGCTTCTAATGATGGGAATACGAATACGTTTGCATCTCCTTTAATTGGAGAGTCTGGAGCTTTTTTCGCCGCAACAGATGGGACGAATGCAGCATCAAATTGGAATTCTCCATCTAACAGTAGATGCGGAGCTTTATCTGTAGCAATTTGAACAGCTTCTACTACTTTATCTGTTTCAGGAGATTTAGCTGATCCCTTTGTCGAGAAGCTTAACATTGCAACGCGTGGCTCAATGTCAAACATTTCAGCAGTTTTAGCACTTTCAATGGCGATTTCTGCTAGGTCATTGCTGTCTGGGGAAATATTGATTGCACAGTCTGCAAACACATATTTCTCCTCATCACGAACCATAATGAATACACCAGATGTCTTTTTCACGCCTTCTTTTGTTTTAATGATTTGAAGTGCTGGACGAACTGTATCTGCTGTTGAATGAGCAGCACCACTTACTAGCCCATGTGCACGATTCGTGTACACTAGCATTGTTCCGAAGTAGTTCTCATCTAAAAGAATTTTGCGAGCATCTTCTTCTGATGCTTTTCCTTTACGACGCTCAACGAATGCTGCTACTAGCTCGTCCATTTCACTATAAGAAGAAGGGTCTAAGATCGTTAGACCTTCTGTTGTTTTTCCTAACTTTTCTGCCACTGCATTAATTTCTGCAGGGTTTCCTACTACAATAGAAGATAAAATACCATCGTTTTGCAGACGAATTGCAGCGCCTAATACACGCTCATCTGTACCTTCTGGGAATACGATTTTTCGATCTTGACCTGTTACTTTTGAAACCAATCCTGTAAATAAGTCACTCATGGATGTGCCTCCTCATTATCTATATCTTTTTTAGCATACCCCACTGTAAGAAAAATTCAAGAAATGGTACAAATGAAATCGTTTACACTTAAAAAGTGTTGAAATTCTGACAATTGATCCCCTCTTGTTCTCCTAAAAGATTGTTCGTCCTATTTTATGGTATAGTGGGAATTATGAAGGATTTTGTTTAAATAAAAGGAGTGTTAGTAATGGCAGAAGCAGCACAAACGTTAGATGGTTGGTATTCCTTACATGATTTCCGTACAATGGATTGGGTTTCATGGAAAGCTCTAACTGCAGATGAGCGCGGCAACGCTATCGCAGAATATCAAGCATTTTTAGAAAAATTAGATGAAACGCAAACAGAAGGAAAAGGATCTCACGCGTTCTACTCTATTGTTGGTCAAAAAGCAGACATCATGCTGATGATTTTACGTCCTACGATGAAAGAGTTAAATGTGTTAGAAAATGAATTTAACAAGCTGACAATTGCAGAGTATTTACTTCCATCTGGTTCCTACGTTTCCGTTGTAGAGTTAGGAAACTATATGCCAAGTGAGGGAGATCCTTACGAAAATCCATACGTTCGTGAGCGTCTATATCCAGAATTACCAAAAGCAGAGCACGTTTGTTTCTATCCAATGGACAAAAAACGTGAAGGCAATGACAATTGGTACATGCTTGATATGGAAGACCGTAAATCTATGATGAGAAGCCATGGAATGATTGGTCGTCAATATGCAGGTAAAGTAAAGCAAATCATTACTGGCTCTGTAGGATTCGATGATTACGAATGGGGTGTTACGTTATTTGCAGATGACGTGCTTCAGTTTAAAAAGCTAGTGTATGAAATGCGTTTTGATGAAGTAAGTGCACGTTATGGACTATTCGGTTCTTTCTTTGTGGGTACATTGCTTACTCCACAAGAGCTACCAACTTTCCTAAATATTTAATGAAGAAGCTGTTCGGGCTACATGTTCCGAACAGCTTTTTTTGTATTTGTGTCCAACAAGAAAGTATCCGTTCTATTTACTTCCTCTTCCACATAACTATGGAATAGTGAGGATTGCACTAGCGCTTTGATGAGTAGGAGAAAGAGGTGGCTCAGATGGCGGTAATCGCCTACAACGAAGAAGAAGTAAAGCTACTCGCCCGTCTTCTCCGCGCAGAAGCGGAAGGAGAAGGACAGTTAGGTATGCTCCTAGTTGGAAATGTTGGAGTAAATCGCGTTCGCGCAAACTGTTTAGACTTTAAAAACATCACCTCCATTCAAAAAATGGTGTTTCAAAGTCCTGGGGGCTTTGAGGCGACACAAAAAGGGTACTTTTATCAACGTGCTAGAGAAAAAGAAATAGCTTTAGCCAGAAAAGTAATAAAAGGGCTTCGCTATAACCCTGCGGAGTACTCTCTCTGGTTCTTCAGACCAGAAGGAGCTTGTCCTTCCCAATGGTATAACCAGTACAATACTGGCCGTTACAAAGCTCACTGTTTCTTTCAGCCAACTCGTGCCAATTGCCCAAGTGTTTATTAGTCATTTTGCTATGTAGATAAAGGAGGCGGTCAACTCATGAATCAGTTTTATCCACAAGGTTCACAAGCATTTTACCCACAACAAGGGTACGGTCAAGGTTATGGCCAACAACAAAATTATAATCCGCAACAAGTAGCAGGTGCTCAACAAGGCTCTGTGCCAGTCCCACAAAATCCTACAAAGCCACAAAACGTCCCAGGTATGCTTCCGATTGAAGAATCGTATATCGAGAACATTTTACGATTAAACAAAGGAAAGATTGCTACGGTTTATATGACGTTTGAAAACAATAAAGAGTGGAACAGCAAGATTTTCAAGGGGGTTATTGAAGCAGCTGGCCGTGACCACTTGATTTTATCTGATCCACAAACAGGAACTCGTTATTTGTTACCGATGATTTACTTAGACTATATTACGTTTGATGAAGAAATCGAATACCAATATCCGTTTAATGGATTTGGTGGCGGAATGGCTGGTTATCCGCAACGATAAACGGATATAGTAAGGATAATCACTACTTAACAGAAAAGGATGCCAGGGCATATCCCGGCATCCTTTCTTATTTCATCACAGCAATCGCTAACAACAACCAACCTACTAAAAATGCAACGCCACCAATTGGTGCCACCGCACCTAGAATACTAATTTGCGTTAAGGTTAAGACGTATAAAGTGAAAGAAAAGAAAACAATCCCTACTTGCATCGCCCAGCCTGCATAAGTAAACAACATGCTTCCGTTCCCCATAATCATCGCTAAGCCACCTACCGTAAGCATCCCTAACGCGTGGTACATGTGGTATTGCACACCGGTATTCCAAGTGGCTAAGTACTTCTCTGGTACTCGACCTTCTAGTCCGTGAGCACCAAAAGCCCCAAGCGCTACAGCTAGAAATCCATTAATTGCACCGAATAATAAAAGCAACTTCATGATTTGTTCCCCCTTTTAAAAATTAAAAATCAAAAATCGAATCTCCGTTACTTCCGTCATCTGATGGAAGAGGTTGAGATGATAGACTCATTGGTTGAGATGGTTGAGGACTTTGTGTAACGACTTGTGGTTGTTGCATTGCAGTATAGCTACCTGTATTAGTAGCAACTTGCGGAACTGCGGAAGTGGGTGAACCATTCTTTTCTGTAACCAATTCTGCTAAAGTCTTGATAGCATATAAGTGACCTTGTATGTTAGCTTCAGTCCCTTGCTTTGCTCTCATCACTTCTTGCTCTATTTTTAACAAAATATCTTTGGATGAAATATTCACGGTGCTGCCTCCTAAAACAAATTTCTCTCTTTCATTATAGACATTTGCTAGAAAGAAGTAAAAAGTCTTTGGCTTTGTGCACACATTCCTAGACCACACAAAAAAGACTGTAGAAATTTATCCTAAATCTCCACAGTCTTTTTTACTTTTTCTTCTCTAAAAATTTTAAACACTCCTGGCCCGAGGCTTTTTTCACTGTCATAGATGGCATTTCTTTCGTTTTAAACCCATATGCCTTACATCCCCGTGGATGGTGCTTATCCCAAGTGACATAGAAGTACTGACATTGAAAACAATTTGGCATATAAATCACCAACTTTTTCTTCTAGTGTACCACGATACGCTTTACTTGGTTACCGCAATTGGTATTTCTACCGTTTTTGGTTTAAATTGATCCTTAGACACTTGGATCGTCATAGTATAATCTCCAGCATACTTCGGATGAAAAGGAAAAACTACTACCCCTTGTTTTGTCGTTACTTTTCTCCAGTACTTTGTTACTTTGCCTTGTCGTTCCAAAGTAGATGTTACCGAAGCTTTAGATAGGGGCTCCCCCTCCAACCCGTTTACCCTTACCCTGATCAAATATTTTCTATTCACACTTGCTGTTTTGGGGTGCAGGATAGTTACATCCATCTCCGCAAAAGTAGGAATCTGTAAAAGTCCATATCCTGTTGTGTGATCTACGCCCTTTTCTCCTAAATCAAGTGCTTCTGTATAAAGTAGTTCTCTCATCTCTTTTGCTAGTAAACTAGGATTTTCTTGCAACAGTAATGCTGCAGTACCAGCAACAAACGGTGTAGCCATTGAAGTACCATTCAACGACTTGTACGTATTATCTTTGTAGGTACTTAAAATGTCATTACCAGGCGCAACAATTTTTAATGATGGCCCAACACTAGAAAAGCTCGCTCTCCTATCTAATTCATTTGTCGCACCAACTGCGATTACGCTATCTAATTTTGCAGGATAACCGATGGAATCGGCAACAGAATCTCCTTGATTTCCTGCTGCAGCCATGATCAAAATATTGTTATCTTCTGCACGCTTCACTGCTTCTAATAGCGCAACAGAAGATTCCTTGGCGGATAGACTTAAATTAATGATATCTATTTCATTCTCAATGGACCAGTCTATCCCTCTTATCACATCTGAAAGATATCCTACACCTTGTTTATTTAATACTTTTACAGAATAGATATCCGCATCTGGTGCTACGCCCACTATACCAATAGAGTTATTTCTTGCTCCAATAATTCCCGCAACATGTGTCCCGTGGCCGTGGTCATCTGCATAACTTTCCATAGAAGGAATGAAGGACGTTCCACCTTTCACCACTAAATCTTCATGATTTTCCACTCCTGTATCTAAGACGGCAACCTTAATTCCTTTTCCTGTCACACCTTTTAACCAAAAGGGCTGAGGGTTTAATCGAGTTATTCCCCAATTTTCTCTTTGATCAGTACCCAGACTTGTAGAAACTGTCACGACTTGATCTTTTTCAATAGTAGCCACTAATGGATTATTTGATAGTTCTACCAGTTCCTCGTCTGAGACATACTTCACTTCCAAAGAATTAACCGATGAAGTTGTTGCTTGTCCATCCGTAGATTTATATGTGACGATTACTCTTTCTTTATCTACAGGTGGTGCGGTATCTGATTGGCTACCTACACTTGCTGGGAAAGTGATAGATAAATATAAAACAACTAATATTACAAAGAAACGCTTCACTTACTCTCCCCCTACTCTAACTTGTCCACTGTTCTTGTTAGAGTATGAAGATTGTACTAGATGGTGCGGGCGTGCATTGTAGGTAGATCCATATTCGGTTTATGAACGAAAAAACCTACTAGTGATTAGTAGGTTTGGTGATTATGGAAGCTTCCACTCAATGGGGGTAAGACCTTTCTCTTCTAACCAAGCATTCGCTCTAGAAAATGGGTGGCTACCGAAAAAGCCTCTGTAGGCAGAAAGTGGGCTTGGGTGTGGTGCTTTAATGACCCCATGTCTATCCGTATCTATCATTATCTCTTTTTGTTGTGCCGGTTTGCCCCAGAGGATAAATAATATTGGGTCTTCTCTATTATTAAGATGTTGGATAATGGTGTTGGTGAACTGGTCCCATCCTTTTCCTTTATGGGTAAAAGCTTTCCCTTTACGAACCGTAAGCGTAGTGTTTAAAAGAAGAACACCTTGTTTTGCCCAGTTTGTTAAGTCACCATGCTTTGGGATCGGCACTTGCAGATCGTCTTGTAACTCTTTGAAAATATTTTGGAGTGACTTTGGAATGGGCACTCCTTTTTCTACCGAGAAGCTCAGTCCGTTTGCTTGCCTTTCTCCGTGATACGGGTCTTGTCCTAGAATGACGACCTTTACTTGGTGCAATGGTGTTAGCTCTAAAGCGCGAAAGACTTGAGATTCCGGCGGATAGATCATTTCGTTTTCTCTTTCTATTTCTATAAAGTCTTGTAATCTTTGCATGTATTCTTTCGACCACTCTTCTTCTAGTAGAGGTGTCCAATCGTTAATCCAGTTCGGTTTCACTTTCTCACTTCCTTTGTCATCGTACTTCTCCTTGAATTCCTTTTATTATACAATGGGTTGTATGGACTCGCTAACCATTCCTATTAGCGGAACATGCAACTAAGAGAGGATGATCAAACGTGGCATTACGTAAGACGTTAACATTAGCAGGCTCTGATACAAGTGGAGGCGCAGGCATCCAAGCAGATTTAAAGACGTTTCAAGAGCACGGTACATATGGCATGACAGCTTTAACAACAATTGTAGCAATGGATCCTGAAAACCATTGGCATCATCAAGTATTCCCAATTGACGTAGAAACGGTGAAAATTCAGTTGAAGACAGCTTTATCCGTAGGAATTGATGCGATGAAAACTGGCATGTTGCCAACTGTTGAAATTATTGAAGTGGCTGGACAAGCAATTAAGCAAAGCGGGATTACAAACGTGGTAATCGATCCGGTTATGGTTTGTAAGGGAGAAGATGAAGTATTACTTCCAGAGAATACTGTGGCGATGCGAGAACATTTACTTCCAGTAGCAACGGTGGTTACGCCGAACTTATTTGAAGCTGGACAGTTGGCGGAAATGGGTGCACTTCGTTCTGTAGAAGAGATGAAAGAAGCAGCTAAACGTATTCACGATCTTGGTGCTAAGCATGTTGTTATTAAAGGTGGTAGCGAGCTTAAAACGGAGAAAGCTGTAGATTTATATTTTGATGGTGATACGTTTGAGTTACTAGAAGCTGAGAAAGTAGACTCTACGTATAATCACGGTGCTGGTTGTACATTTGCAGCTGCTATTACAGCAAACCTAGCAAACGGTAAGAGTGTGAAAGAAGCTGTTCATGCTGCGAAAGCGTTTGTGACGGCAGCGATTGAGCACGGTTGGAAGTTAAACGAGTATGTAGGACCAGTTATGCATGGTGCTTATAATAAAAAGTAATTTTCTTGAGGAGAAGCTGGAACAAAACCCGAAAGTGACTGCACTGGGATTTCCGCTGCAGGGGGACGCTTTCCACGGGGCGGTTTGCTGAGCCTCCTCGTCGCTGAAGAACGCTCCTGTGGGGTCTCAGTAACCCACCTATCCCGTAGGAGTCGCCCCCTTCCGCTCCAATCCCTAAGAATTATTCTTTAAATGCACTAATTCTGCAGTATCATGATCTTCAATACAACGCAAAAAAGTACATTCGTTTTCTCGAAATGTACCTTTTTTGTTCTGTACCAGCCTCTCTTTTATGATGGAGCTGGATTTGGACTTTACATGTGTTCTAGAACTCACCAACTCCACCTTGAACACTCGTTATTTCTTTAACATGTGCTCTCCAACTCTCCTACTCCTCCTTGAACACTTGTTATTCCATTAACGTGCGCTCTCCAACTCACCAACTCCACCTTGAACACTCGTTATTTCTTTAACATGTGCTCTCCAACTCTCCCACTCCTCCTTGAACGCACGTTATTCTTTTAACGTGCGCTCTCCAACTCACCAACTCCTCCTTGAACGCACGTTATTCTTTTAACGTGTGCTCTAGTCCCCATCCACTCCATCATGAACACACGTTACCCTCCCTCCCCCCTAATCATCCACAATTAGGCAAGTCCCCTTATTCGCATTTCCTTTCAGCGTTTAGTAATATACAATAAAGAGCTTATATAATTCGTAGGAGGCTTACGATGAAACCGATAGATACTACTACTGTGCAGAGTTGGATTGATTCTTTTGCAAATGAAGAGATCTATTTGCACCTAGAAACAACGAATGGAGCTTACGCTTCTCATTTTAATGAGAACTTTTTTTCAGCAGGAGCTTATATACGAAATGCCCAAGTTCACTATGAACACGGCAAAATTGTTGGCGACGGACCATACCGAGTAGGATTAAAATTAGCCATTGGCTGGGTCTACGCAGAAGGCTTAACACATGCGATGCTAGATGAAGAAGAAAGACTTCTTATGGCTGGGCATGATCAACAAGGGAAGTTGGCTGTTGCACTGCAAATCAGCCGTACACCGTTTGAATAAGGGAGGGAAAAGCGTGAACATACAAGAACAAAAAAGTGTACTAGTGATATTCCCACATCCTGATGATGAAGCATTTGGTGTATCTGGAACAATTGGAACGTTCACTGGAAGAGGAACTCCATTAACCTATGCTTGTTTAACATTAGGTCAGATGGGACGAAATATGGGAAATCCACCATTTACAACGCGCGAAGAACTGCCGAAGATACGGCAAAAAGAGTTACTTGATGCAGCAAAAGTAATGGGTATTCAAGATTTACGCATGATGGGCTTTCGTGACAAAACGTTGGAATTTGAAGATGATCAAAAAATGGCGGACATGGTTACCACTTTAATCAATGATGTGAAGCCAAGCTTAATTATCTCTTTCTATCCTGGCTACGCGGTACACCCTGATCACGAGGCGACTGCAAGAGCAGTAGTTAGAGCCATGCGTGCAATCCCCGCTTCCGAACGTCCAACTCTATACGGAGTGGCATTCGCGAACAATACAAGCCAAAAATTAGGTGCACCTCATGTATTACACGATGTATCTACTATGAGAGAAGTAAAACTCAGCGCTATGCGAGCACACGCATCCCAAACTGTGTGGATGTTAGCAGACTTAGAAAAGCGATTGCAGGCAGGCGATCCAGAAGCAAAAGCGTGGGTGGAAACAGAGCGATTCTACATCTATGATTTTGACAAGGATACCGTTTCTTAATACAGAAGCCAACTAGTATAGGAACTAGTTGGCTTTTCTAATTACCTCTTCAAACTAGAAGGCGCAGAACGAAGAGACTCCTCCCCACTTACATGAATAGCTGTCACAGCATACGTATTCTCTTCTGCATTTGCATCATGAATACTTTTTCGTTCGTGAGCAGATACACTTTCGATATGCTTCCATCCACCATCTTCTTTTCGGTAAATTCGATAGCCAACGATCGCGTCATTCCTCACTGCGTGCCAAGAAACTAATTCTCCGCTCACTTTAACATTAGAAGGGTAACCTACATCGCTACTTTCCCTATCAGCCACTACAGGGTCTTTCAACTCTGTCGTGACAACCAAGCGTTCTTCATGCGTCCTAGCATCTCGATTAAAAGTACCAATACAGGTAATTAGGTTTAATGCACGTTTATCCGTCGCACCAAAGATGTTACCAATAGGCGCATCTTGATAAGGATAACGCTCTTTACCAGTTACGACGAACGTTAAGGTTTGGCCTTCGTTGTCTGTGACTTTCACTTCATCGCCCTTCTCTAATTTTTCCAAGTCAAAAAAGATCGCTGGACCCGATCTACTGTCGACATGCCCGGCAAGTACGGCATTCCCCTTCTCACCTGGCTTCGCACCCGGCTCAAACCAGCCAACTTCGTCCATTGCTTCTGGTACACCCATTTGTCCATTTTCTAGAATTCCCACTTCACTAACCTCTGCTGAAACATTTATTTTTTCTATTTCAATCCTTGTAGGCTCGATCGTTACAGCTTTTTGAGCTTCAGCTTGCTTCACTACCGCTTCACGATGTTTATCTAAAATAACAAACTCATCCGCTAGCGGGATTCCTTTTAAATCCTCTCCTGTTAAAATGGGTGTTCCATTAGCACTCTCTTCTTTTCCTGGTGACGCTGCATTAACTTGGCATGAAGCCAAGATCATTACACTAACTACCCCGTACCAAACCTTACGCTTGTTCATCGTTTTCACCTACTTTTCCTTATAATAAAGAGAAGAGCTCCAGGGGAGGGACTCTTCTCTTTTCATTACTTCTTACGCTTGGTTACTCATACGACGGCGTAGAACGAATGCACCAGCGATCGCTGCAATAGAACCAAGACCTACCATCACCATAGTTGTAGAGTCATTGTCAGCCGTTCCACCCATACCCGTTTTTGGCATTTCTTCTGGCATTGTTACGTCACCACCAAAAGCTTCAGGGTTTTGAGCGACAATCGCTCCACCTAGCGCTTCCCCAACACCGAACATAAATTGGAAGCCTTCTCGGAATTTGTTCCATGCTGTTTCATAGTCACCTGCAATATATGCGTCAAACGCTTCTTGCTTTTGTTTCTCATGTGTTTGTACAGAAGAGATTGCTGCGTCAGTTGGAAGGTTTTCTTCCGTTGCTGCTCCTAGGAAAGTACCAAATTCAGTTGCGAATTCGTTGTAAAGACGATCTTCTGCTGCTTTTTTCGCTTCATCATCACCTGCAACCGCTGCTGCAACTAAATCAGCTTCTGCTGTAATGTGATTTTCTTGCCAGATCTTTTCAAATTGAGCTGCACCTTCATCACCGTAAATAGATGCAATTGCTGCTTTAAAATCTGCTGTGTTAGCATCTTCTGCCCACGTAGTAAAGTCGTAGTCTTTTGCTTGATCAAATCCTTTTTGTAAGCCAAGAGATGCGAAAGCAAAGTGCTCAGATGCTAATTTGTTTAAAGTAGAACGTAACTCTACAGCTGGAGTATCTGCTTTTGTGCTTTCAAACTTATCAGGCATTTGCGTAGTAATTGCGACAGATAATGCTTTAGAAATATCAAACATCAGACTGAAACCTTCACGGAATGTTGTGTACGCTTCTTCATATTCACCGTCTACGTAAGATTCAAATGTCATTAACACTTGATCTTCGTGTAACTCAAGAACTTCTGCTGCTGTTTCTTTCGGTAGGTTACCTTCTGTTGCAGCATCTAGGAATGTAGAGAATTCCTCCACGAACTCGTCTACTTCTGCTTCCGCTTCTGCACGAAGTTCCGCATTATCTTCTTTTGCTGCTGTTACGAAGTCAGCTGAGTAATCGTTATGACCACGGAAGATACGTTCGAATTCTTTCGAACCTTCTTCTCCGTATACAGAGGCTATGGCTGGAGTCATATCTGCTGCGTTTTGATCTAACGCTTTAGCTACTTGTTCTGCATCAGGTGCACCGTCGTACGATTTCATCATAGATGTTACAGCTAATACGTAGTGTTCTGATAATAATGTATCAAGTGTTGCACGTAGGTCTCCTGCTGGTGTTTTAGCAGTAGGTGCTTCTTGTGCTCCTGCCACCGTTGGGAATAACAGAGTTGCACCAATGACTGGTGCGGCAATTTTGTTCATCCATTTTTTCTTCATCTTTCCTACACGCTCCCTTTTAAACATTCTTTTTTTATTTTGTTGATTCACTAAGATAACGGAGCCCAATTTTATTTAGATCACTTTTTATATAATTTTTTTAAAAAAAGTTTTCGCTGTTAGCATCAAACCTGTCATACCAAGGGATAAAAGAATTTTAAAATATAGAAACTTTTTTAAAAAGTTGTCCGTATTAAGAAATATAAAGGGGAAGGGGGAAGATAAATGTTGATAAAAAGTGTTCTATTAGTAGGTAGTTTAGTAAGTGGAGGAGCAGAAGAAGAACAAACAGAGAAAGTGAATCCTCCTATCCTAGTACAGCAAGAAGAATCACCAACAACAGTAGGAACCATGTGGATTCCGTATGATCACGATCCTGATTGGTTTTATAAAAAACCATAAAAAAAGCTCCAGGATCATCTGGAGCTTCTTTTCATTCTTCTTATGATTCCAACTCCCACATCGCAAAGCTTGCACCAAGCTCTCCTTTTGTAGTAATGGTTACGAACGGATCATCTCCTTGAGGGAAGATACGAGCTGTAAATACCTCTTCTCCTCCATTAACGAATACCTCAATAGAAGATGTATCTCGAAACACTTGAATATCTGTTACGTTTTCGACTGGACATTGGCGCTTTTCCCATAAGCCGTCTACATAGCTCACTCTTTCTAAAGTTGCCATTTTTGTCTGCTTATTATAAGAGAATCTCGCAGCACCTGACCACTCCACAGCAAACCAGTCACCGTCTAACGAGATATCGTTTAGTTGCAACTCATGGGCGTCTGCTGCTTCAAACGTTAACGTCGAACCCTCTAACTCAATCTGCTGCTCCCGTGGTGTTCCTAAACGAAGTTCTTCTAGTTCTTTTACTGGTAGTTGATAAATTTTATCCTGCACGATCTTTATCTCACGTGGTATTGTCATGCAGTGAATCCAGCCGTGTTTTATGGTTGGATGTTCTTGCTCATGTTGATCTGGGACACTCATCCACGCTACTAAAACTCTGCGTCCGAACTCATCTTCTGTTGTTTGTGGTGCGTAAAAATCAAAACCTCGATCTAACTCATGAAACGCACCGAACGTATAACTCGCATCCGTTGCGTTAAACTCTCCCATAACATACCCTGCTTGGTAAACATTTTGATATTTCCACTCTTGCGCTTCTAATCCTTGTGGGGAAAAAACAAGTACGTCTTTTTGGTCTAATCGGAATAGATCCGGACATTCAAACATGTATCCAAAATCACCTAGAGAGTCCTTCCCTCCACCAGCAATTATTCGTTCATGTTTCCACTCCATCCCATCTATAGAAGAAAGTAATGCTACCGCTCCTTTCTCCTCTTTTGTCTGAGCGCCGACTACCATAAAGTACTTTCCATCCTGACTCCACACTTTTGGATCGCGGAAATGAGGCGTGTATTCTTCTGGCAGCTCTACGACAGGACCTTTTTTATCAAAACGTAGCCCATCTTTCGAAATAGCTAAACACTGATAGGTACTTCTTTCGTTTTTCTCATTTTTCAAGTTACCCGTGTAGTACAACCAAAGCTCGTCCTCTTTCGAAATAGCACTCCCTGAGTAGCAACCATTTTTTTCAAACCATTCAGAAGGAGTTAGCGCAATATCTTCGTGTTTCCAGTTTACTAGATCTTTGGAAGTAAAATGCCCCCAGAATTTTGCTCCATGGTCGGTCTTAAAAGGCATCCATTGATAGAAAAGGTGATATGTCCCTTTCCAGTGAATCCATCCATTTGGATCATTTAATAAACCTACTGGAGGCATCACATGGAATTTCAAGCGATATGAATCACTTTCCACTACGTCTTTCTTCTCTTCTACTGCTTTCCACGCTGCATCTCTTAATTGCTGATCGTTTACTGACATAGGAGATCCTCCTTAGCTTCGCTGAAGTCGATTTTGTACTTCTTCTAATGTAGGTAAAGCTGTCATCGCACCTTTTGTCGATGCTGCAAGTGCACCGGAAACCGCTGCAAAGCGAGCCATTTCGGCTGCTTCTTCTGAAGTTAGTTCGGTTATATCACCATCAAATTCATGTACACCGTAAAGAATGCTTGATACAAAAGCATCTCCAGCTCCAGTTGTATCAACTGTTTTTACTTTCATCGCAGGTACTTTCTTGCTGCCATCTTTCGTAAACACATAACTTCCTTCAGACCCTAAGGTAACTAATAGGAAAGGAATCTCATAGCCCTCTAGTTTTTTGACACCTGTATCCATATCTTTTTCACCCGTTAGAAATTCTAATTCTTCTTCAGAGATCTTTACAACATCTGCATGTCCCATCATCGAAAGAATCGTATCGCGCGCTTGTTCTTCAGAAGGCCATAAGTTCAGACGTAAATTAGGATCATACGAAATAACCATGCCCGATTCTTTTGCTAACTGTACCGCGTGTTGAGTAGCTTCTACTGAAGGACCGCTAATCATCGATATAGAACCGAAGTGAAGGATTTTATGCGAAGTAAACTCTTGCTCATTAATATCCCCCGCTTCCAGGAAACGATCTGCTGATGGTTCTATGTAAAAATCAAAGCTCCGTTCACCGTTTTCAGCAAGAGTTACAAAAACCGCTCCTGTACGCACATCTTTTGTAAAAGACATTTGAGACGTTTCCACACCAAAAGATGCTAGTGTCTCTTTCATAAACTTCCCAAGAACATCCTCTCCAACTTTACCTAAAAAGCTAGATTTCGCTCCAAGTCGTGCTACACCAACAGCCACATTTGCAGGGGCACCACCAGGACTTTTTTGATAAGTTGTGTTTGTATCATCTAATGGAATAAAGTCAATTAATGCTTCTCCTAGAGAAATAACACCGTTCTTCTTCACCACTTATTCCTCCCTCGAATTCTTTATTTATATTTTACCTCAAACCGTATCAGCCAAACCAACCACCCTCTCTTCTAAAGGAAAGGGGTTACAGCTCCTATAAACAAACAATCCTTATCGGAGGCTTCCTCCGATAAGGAATCGTACTTACTGTATGAGGAAGGACTATTATTTCTCTTCCTTCCAACCAAGTAATAGTGTAGCTAAAAACGCACCTACAACAGCGATGATAAATGCAATTCCGTACTGCAATGGGTTATTAGCAATTGCAAACATCGGAATACCAGTTAAACCAATACCGTTTGCTTTTACGCCCATTAATACCACGTATCCTCCACCTAATGCTCCACCGATTGCAGCACCGATAAATGGACGGCGGTATTTCAAGTTAACCCCGAAGATTGCTGGTTCTGTAATACCTAAGAAAGCTGATACGGCAGCTGGAAGTGCAATTTCTTTTGTTTTCTTGTTTTTCGTACGGAAGAAAACAGCGACTGTTGCTCCACCCTGTGCTACGTTTGCCATAGCCCAAATTGGTAGTAAGTAGTTACCACCTGCATTTAAAAGCTCTGCTTCTATTGCATGGAAACTGTGATGAACGCCAGTTAAAACAATTGTTGAGTATAATCCTCCAAAGATTAACCCAGCAATAGGACCAACTGTATCATATAAGAAGTTTAAGGTCGTGGTTATTCCCTCACCTAAAATACGTCCAGCCGGACCAACAACCATTAATGCGATAAATCCAGTGAATATAACCGTTAAGAAAGGTGTAACTAGTAAATCTACAACATTAGGGATGACTTTACGTAATCCTTTTTCAATTTTAGACATGATATAGACAACAAGTAGTACAGGTATTACTGTACCTTGGTATCCTAACATTTCAACATTTAATCCAAATACTTGAATGCTCTCCGGTGATGCGTTGGAAAGTCCCCAAGGATTTAATAGTGCAGGGTGAGTCATAATTCCACCAAGTACAGCACCTAAATAGGGGT
Source organism: Mangrovibacillus cuniculi (assembly GCF_015482585.1). Lineage (NCBI taxonomy): Bacteria > Bacillati > Bacillota > Bacilli > Caryophanales > Bacillaceae > Mangrovibacillus > Mangrovibacillus cuniculi. The sequence goes on from NZ_CP049742.1 coordinate 2,541,772, forward strand.
TTCCTCCAAACTCTTTAGCAGCAGAAAAACCAATAAGAATTGGTAAGATGATAAATGCTGCAGAAGAGAACATATCTAACATGGTATATAGTCCACTTGTGGCATCTACAATTTCATAAGTCTTAAACAAACCTAGAAGACCCATTAACATACCCGCTGCTACGATTGCCGGGATAATTGGTACGAAAATATTCGAAAGTGTCCTTGCAAAGCGTGCAAATGGATTCATCTTTCTCTTCGCAGCATCACTATGATTAGCTGGCTTTTCGTCTCCGCCTTCCACATTTGCACCAACCATTGGGCCAAATTCAGCATACACTTTGTTTACTGTACCTGTTCCAAAGATAATTTGGTATTGTCCAGAGCTAGAAAACGCTCCTTTCACTCCATCTAACTCTTCTATTGTACTTTGGTCAATCTTACTTTCGTCATCTATCACTAGACGTAGACGAGTAGCACAGTGTGTCGCACTGATGACGTTTTCTTTTCCGCCTAACGCTTGAACTAACTTTTCTGCAACCTCGCGATGGTTCATGCGAAATTCCCCCTTCTTATTTGTGTATCGCTTTCATTTACAAGAATGAAGACTGGTGTACGGATGACATAATAATTACTTATTAGCATTCCCTAAAGCTGTGAAAGCATAAAATTTATGTGATAATTACTGTAAAGACACAAAAAAGACCTAAGCTGTACCGAGATATGGGTAGGTCAAACTAGACGATCTACCTATGTCGTCGAATACATCTTAGGTCTTGCCTGCATTACCAGTCACAATCCTGCGGTATGAAGTTGATGGTTCCAGTATACGAATCGTAAACGCTTTCGTCAATAGATGAAACCTATTTCTTGTCGAAACTTGTAGAATACTGATTGTTCACTTCATTAAACGCTGAATATGCAATGCTATATACGCAATTTCTGTATCAGGAAAATGGTACTGCTCATCTTCTCGTAAAGAAATAATGATTTCTTTCGCACATTGATAAGCCTCTTGATACTTTTCTTTGATAAGTTCTAACATATCTTCGTCTATCGGATGAAATTCTTCCCCTTGCTCGATGCGATGAAGCGCAAAACGCAGATGGGTAATTAACCTCTGATAGTTGATAGACTCTTCCTCAATACGAATTTGTAGCTTCTCTTCTATTTGCTCCACAAACTCTCTCATAATCGTTGCTTGCTTCAACGATTCGTTCATAGAAGGAGCGTCCATCTTGGCCGTATGGATATGAAGAGCAATATGTGCCACTTCATCTTCAGGTATCTCCACACCGATTTCTTCTCTAATCAATTCTTTCGCCCACATACCTATTTCATATTCTTTTCGATACAATGTACGAATTTCATTTAATAGCTTATTGTGTATAACAAATCCATTGGCCATTCTTTCTAAGGCAAAAGATAGGTGATCCGTAAGAGCAATATGTATGTGATCACTTAGTGGAGCAGAAAGTTCTCTTTCTGCCTGACTGATGATTTTTTCTGCCAAATCAATATGCTTTTCCGGCACCGTAGCTAAAAGTTGCTGAAATTTTTCTGACGAGTTTGCATGCATGATAAAGATTTTCTCTATTTTATCTCTCGGAATAATATCATTGTTTCGCTTTCCAAATGCAATCCCTTTTCCCATCACAATCTTTTCTTGCGGCCCATCTACCACTACAACAGCGTTATTGTTTAGAATACGAAAAATCCTCATGTTCTCCTCCTAACCCTCTGGCAGATGGGTAAAATCACTTCTCAGTCTCCCTATTTCTCCAGAAATTTATTGACGATATACCCTACGCCACTTTCTCTGTTGGATAACGTTTGATAAGCACAGTACTGTTTTATTGGTTCAGCTGCATTACCCATGGCTACAGGTATACCCACTGCCTTCATCATCGATAAATCATTAAAGTTGTCGCCAATCGCCATGGTGTCTTTTAGAAGGAGATTATGTTTTTCTACGTACTTCTTCAACGCAATCCCCTTTTGAGCATGTAGACTATTTACTTCAATATTATCGCTACCTGATGAACTTATCGCTAAATTAGGAATCTCACGTAAAGCTATATTCGCATTGTCTAACGACTGATCTTTTCTGGAGAAAGCCAGGAATTTATAGATCGTTACGTCATCATTGTTAAATAAAGTATCATAGCCTTCTACTTCTTTTATATCGCTCTCTTTGAATCGTTCTAGCGCTTTCTTTTCTACCTCTTCTTTTGGTACTTCTGGATTGGCTGTTAAAAAGATATCCACCAAAACATCTACGCCACGTTGCTCATTTTCTGTGTAGGTACCATGACTTGTATACACTTCAAAATAAATATCTTCCTCACGAAGAATGGACGCAGCACGCATAGATTCTTCCACACCCATACCGTTCATCTCTATGATTGTGCCGTCTGGCTCTCTAATTTCTGCTCCATTTACACAAATAAGAGGTACTCTCAAACCAGCTTCTTGTAAAACATTCTTCGCTTCCACGTAGGAACGGCCTGTCGCAACCACTACGTGAACACCTTTTTCGATAGCATTCAATAAAGCCAAGCGATTTTGTTCTGTAATCTCTTGATGTTGATTCAATAAAGTTCCGTCCATATCTGTTGCTATACACATTACCATGTCAAATCGCCCCTTTATGATAGTAGTATCTGTATTGTACCACGATGATCTCTTACACTAACAGTTTTGGCTCTGCGTAATTCTATTCAAGGATATTATTTTCACGATACTTCCTGTCTTTCCTTTCAAACAAAAGTGTAAAGCGCTTACAAGGTAATGATACTTGTGATACAATAGTTTTCGGAATGTTTCGTCTATATAGAGATTAGTGAAACCAGTAGATTTATTCACATTATTGTATTAAAATAAGACGAGTTTTTATTTTTATACAATAATGTGTTATATATATACATTCATTAAAGGAGGAACGATTATGAAATCTACAAAAGGATTAAGCCTATTTATTATCCCTTCCCTGATAGGAATCATCCTATTTATGATTCCTCTACCTTATGACGGAGGATTTACCATACCAGTAGCTATTCTGTCCAATGAATTAGGGGCATTACTGGGTAACTCTGTACCTACTATCATGACTTGGTTAATCATTATTACAGCTATCTTAACCATCGTTTTTACGATTAAAGTAAAAGCAGACCCTAATGCTTTTGAACAATACCCATTCTTTAAAGGGCTATTTGCCGTAAACCTTGTTTGGGTCATTACTCGTATCATTGGAGCAATATTTGCTGCGATGACACTTTGGCAAATTGGACCTAAAGAAATTACAGGGGAGTACACGGGCGGATTACTCCTTTATGAATTGCTACCTATTCTATTCACAGTCTTTTTATTTGCCGGCCTATTTTTACCGCTTCTATTAAATTTCGGGTTATTAGAATTATTCGGTACACTTTTATCTAAATTTATGAGACCCATCTTTAAACTACCGGGTCGTTCATCCATTGATGCCTTAGCTTCTTGGTTAGGAGACGGCACTATTGGCGTTTTATTAACTAGTAAACAATACCAAGAAGGATTTTATACAAAAAGAGAAGCTGCTGTCATTGGGACAACTTTCTCTGTTGTATCTATTACATTCACTATCGTTATCTTAGAAAAAGTTGAACTATCTAGTTACTTCTTTTCCTTCTATGGAACCATCGTTTTAGCTGGAGTTGTTGCAGCCATAATAATGCCGCGCATTCCTCCTTTATCTACAAAAGCAAACACGTATGTAACAGAAGTAGATTCAGATGGAAAGGAAGAAGATATTCCAGAAGGCAAAGGTCGTTTTGCACATGGAATCGAATTAGCTGTTGAACGTGCAGAGAAAAACACGAGTGTACGTGAGTTCTTGAAAGACGGCGGAAAAAATATTCTAGACATGTGGATGGGTGTTGCACCAGTCGTAATGGCCTTTGGTACCATTGCCGTCGTTATTGCGGAAACAACGCCTGTTTTCACTTACTTAGGAATGCCATTCGTTCCTCTATTAGAACTTCTGCAAGTTCCAGAAGCTAATAAGGCTGCTGAGACCGTTGTGATCGGTTTTGCAGATATGTTCCTACCGGCAATCTTAATTTCGGAAGTACAGTCAGAGCTAACTAGGTTTATCGTTGCAGCATTGTCCGTTACGCAGTTAATTTACATGTCAGAGGTTGGTGGGCTATTACTAGGGTCAAAAATTCCTGTGAATTTTAAAGACTTAGTATTAATTTTCTTACTTCGCACATTAATTACGTTGCCAATTATCGTGGGTATGGCTCATTTAATTTTCTAATAAAAAGGGTGCAGAGTTTATAAATTTACTCTGCACCCTCTTTATATTATGCAACGTTTTCCTCATAAATCGGTAACGTTACCTTCACTACAGTTCCCACAGACTCTTCACTGGTAATTTCTAATGTACCCTTATGTTCCTGAACCATTTTTGTAGTCAGCGTAAGGCCTAATCCAAGACCTTTCTCTTTTAGCGTAAAGAATGGTTGTCCAATGTGCTTTAATCGTTCTTTGGAGATTCCAATCCCTGTGTCTTTAATTGATAGAATAATAGAGCTATCTACAACTTGGCAACTTATAAAAACATAACCACCAGCAGGCATTGCTTCAATAGCATTCTTTATAATATTGATAAAAATCTGGATCAGTTGCTGTCGATCTCCCATCACTTCCACTTGTGGCCAAGTTGGTTCCCAATCTAGAACTACACTTTCTTTTGTCGCCTCTGGCTGTAGTAGAGATGTTACATAATCGAGAGCTTCTATTATGTTACACGGTGTTTTGGTTTTTGCTTGTGGTTTTGCTAAACTCAACCATTCACTGGACATAATATGTATTCGATCTAGTTCTACCTTCATTACCTGTGTATAATATTTATCCACCGTTCCACTTTCACTAATTAATTGGACGAAACCTTGAAGAGTGGTAATCGGATTTTTTACTTCATGTGCGATTCCAGCAGCTAATTCACCTATGACCCCTAGCTTTTCTCTTTGAAGAACAATAGCTTCTGTCTCTTTTAATTGAGATATATCGCGACCAATTGTCACTAAAGCTTTCCTGCTCCCATCTGGGTGAAACAAAGGAATCTTTATCACATCAAACGTTTTAAATTCTCCTGATGGAATATAGAAAGCTTCGTCTCCTCGAGTGTTTTCACCCACTTCCCAGGATTTTTGATCAGAGTCTCTACAGTATTCAAACGACTCTTTAAAAAACGGAATAAGTTCACCTAGTTCTGTATCTGTTTTCCCAATGTAATTGATTTCTTGCATACAGTATAAACGTTTACCAAATTCATTTACGTATAACCATCTTCCGTCTCCATCCTTATAACAGACAAAATCAGGCATCGACTCTAGCATATGAGAGTAAAGCGTTTCCGTTATGGTTACCCCAGTTTTAACAGAAGTAGTCTCCCTTATCGTCTTTACACTAAAAAAAATCAAACCGATTAGTAAAGCTATTTGGGCCCACAATTCTTCTAATAAAATAATTCCAATAATAAAAGGTATGTATATAGTTGAACGATAGAGCCATGTCTTCATCTAACATAACCCGCCTTTTCTTAGGTAGTACTTTTATTTTACTAAATTTACACTCTTTTTCCTATTAAAAGAAGAAAGTTTCTAGTATTGGAAAAAATTAAGCACAAGCTCTTTTCTTTTTCATAAAGTATGTTATTATAGTTGTAACAAAACGTTCACATTTTATATGTTTTTTAGACAAATTTGAAACCGCTATCATTAACAGGAGGGAAAAATTATGGATGTATTTGTACTATATTTATGTATCGCAACAGCAACACCACTTTTCATGTGGAAGGAGCATCGTAAAATGGCAATCATCCATATCCCGTTTATTATCGGTTTATGGGTAGGATTTGGTTACTATCTAGCAAGTGAACAAATAACGCTGATGGGTCATATCGGTGTTTGGTCCATGATTTTAATAAACTTTATTTTTGCACACGTTGCGGCTTATGTCTTATACGCAAGCCCGTTCTTAAAGAAAATGAAACGTTCTACTCAACGATAAAATACAAAAAGCAGCCTGTGGAGGGCTGCTTTTTTGTTTCGTCTATATTTGTGGACAAAGTGTTGATAACTGAATTGTTCCATACCTTTTCAACAACTTATTAAGGAGATAAATTTAAACCTACTTGTTGTACACAGTTTTTTTGATTTTGTTAACTTTTTTGTGTTGATTTGTTTTTCTCTTGGCGATTTTGCAGTTTGTCGGCTACTGCTCCTTGCTCTCATGGCGACTTAACCACTTTGTCGCCTCCTTCCCCTCGATCGCATGGCGACTTTAGCGGTTTGTCGCCTTACTATCCTCGCTCACATGGCGACTTTGACGCTTTGCCGCCTTCCTTTCCCCACTCTCATGGCGGCTTTGACGCTTTGCCGCCTTTTTCCCTCTCTTTCACAGCGGCTTAACCGCTTACGCCGCCTCTTTTCTCTAAGCTAACCAACGGCATAAGCGCTTACGCCGTACAAATAGAGATTCATCTAAGGTGCACAACCGCTTTTGCACCAACCCAAACATCTATCCACAATTCTTCCACAAATAATCTCCACACCATAACAAAAAGGACTCCCCGTAGGAAGTCCTCATTTGTTACTCTCCACCATGTTCCTCAGTGGATGAGTTATGCTCCATTTGCCCAGCTGGTATGTTGGAGTTATGTTCATGATCTCGGTGAATACCGAAGTACATAACCCATACAGATCCAACTACTACTACTGCTGCAATGAAAGCTGCGTATAATATGGTACCAGTTTGCCAGATTCCATCTTCAGACTCTGTCATGTGCATAAACATTACTAGCTGAAGAACTGCTTGAACGAGAGCAAAGATGGTGATAATCCACATTGTAGCTCCGTTAGAGAAGTCCATTTTCAGGACTACGAACACAGCTGCGATTGTTAAAACTAGTGATAATACAAATCCAATCAAGTGTTTCCATGGAAAGGAATCGTAATCGTGTGCATGAGCTTCTTTTGTTTTAGCCATTTTGCAACACCAACCCTCCTAGATAAACTCCTGTGAATAAGAAGATCCACACAACATCAAGGAAGTGCCAGTATAAACTAGAGATAAATACTTTACGTGCAGTTACTGGTGTTAATCCACGTTTACTTAACTGAATTAGGATTAAGATAATCCATAGGATACCCATAAATACGTGGGCACCGTGAGTTCCAGCTAGTAAGAAGAAGGATGACCAATAAGCACTTGTACCAATATTTGCACCTTCGTGAATGAAGTGTAAGAATTCTTCAATCTCAAAGTATAAGAATCCAACGCCCAGTAGAATCGTTACTACTAACCAAGTAATAGTACCTTTTAATCTACCACCGCGCATTTCATGAATTGCTAAACCACATGTAAAACTGGATGTTAATAGAATGAATGTTTGAATCAGTAGAGAATCCACTGCAAACACGTCAGCCATTGTTACATCGCCATTCGTCCGTTGTAGAAGGACGAAGTATGCAGCAAACAGTGTCGAGAATAGCGCCACCTCGGCACCAAGGAAAATCCAGAATCCTAAGATGTTTAGGCGGCCTGTTTCCGTTTGATATTCAAGCGGCATATGTTTGTATGCCGCATCATTTGCAGATGCCATATGTTTCGTCCTCCTTTACACAGACTTTTTCAGATCTTCTTGAATTTCTTCTACAGGTACATAGAATCCGTCATCATAGTCAAATGAACGCGTTGCAAGAGTTATAAGAACTCCAACTAGTCCGGCAATCGCCATTCCATACCACTCAAAGACTAAACCGAATCCTGCTACAAAGAAGAACACTGATTGGATAAACGGAATACCAGAATAGCTTGGCATATGAATAGGCACAATCTTTTGAGGTTGACCTGGTTTCCAACCGTTTTTCTTCATGTAGTGGAATTGATCTAAAGATTCTACTTTTGGTACTACTGCAAAGTTGTAGTGAGGAATTGGTGTTTGTGTGTACCACTCTAACGTACGACCTTGGCCGTTCCATGAGTCTCCAGACGTTTCACGAGCTTCAAAACGGAAGCTGTAGTAGATGTTATACACAAGAATAACGAAACCAATTGCCATTCCTACTGCCCCAATACTTGATACAACGTTTAGATCCATCCAGCCAGTTTCTGCTGCATACGTATGAACACGACGAGGCATTCCATCTAGACCTAAGAAGTATTGCGGGAAGAAACAAATATTAAATCCGATAACGAAGAACCAGAAGCTCCATTTTCCAATTCGATCGTTTAATTTGTGACCAAACATTTTTGGGTACCAGAAGTATAGACCTGCGAAACAAGCGAATACCGTACCAGAAATTAAAACATAGTGGAAATGGGCCACTAAGAAGTACGTATTATGATACTGATAGTCGGCTGCTGCCATCGCAAGCATTACCCCTGTTACTCCACCGATAACAAAGTTAGGAATAAACGCTAGAGACCAAAGCATTGGTGTCGTGAAGCTGATTTTCCCTTTATATAGCGTAAATAGCCAGTTAAAGATTTTAACCCCTGTAGGGATTGCAATCGCCATTGTTGTAATAGAGAAGAAGGAGTTAACCTCTTCACCCGCTCCCATTGTAAAGAAGTGGTGAACCCATACAACGAAGGAAAGTGCTGCGATACCAACCATGGAATAAACCATCGCTTTGTATCCAAAAAGTGTTTTCTTCGCAAACGTTGCGATAATTTCAGAGAACATACCGAACGCAGGAAGAATAACAATATATACTTCAGGGTGTCCCCAAATCCAGAAAAGGTTCGCCCAAAGCATTGGCATACCATCTCCAGCAAGTGTGAAGAAGTGAGTACCAAACAGACGGTCTGTTGTCATCATTGCAAGAGCAACCGTTAAGATTGGGAAAGCAAAGATGATAATAATTGATGTAATAAGCGTTGACCAAGTAAAGATTGGCATTCTCATTAATGTCATACCTGGTGCACGCATTTTCAAGATTGTTACTAAGAAGTTAATACCTGTTAATAACGTACCGATACCAGATACCTGTAGACCTAATAGATAGTAGTTTTGACCAGGACCAGGGCTCAATTCGTTACCTGCAAGTGGCATGTAAGAAGTCCATCCTGCAGCTGGAGATCCTCCGTACACGAAAGAGATGTTAAACAACATCGCTCCCATAAAGAATGTCCAGAAACTAATTGCATTTAAGTATGGATACGCAACGTCACGCGCTCCAATTTGAAGTGGAACAACCACGTTCATTAAACCAATTAAGAACGGCATTGCCATGAAGATAATCATGACTGTACCATGTGTTGTAAATATTTCATTATAGTGCTGCGAACTTAAGAAATCATTGTTCGGCACCGTTAGCTGCGCACGCATTAAAAGCGCATCGACACCACCGCGGAAGAACATTAATACTGCGGCGATAATATACATAATACCAATTTTCTTATGGTCAACAGTAGTTAGCCATTCTCTCCAAAGCCAACCCCATTTTTTAAAATAAGTAAGGACCGCTACGATAGCAATCGACGTCATGACGATTGACACTTGAGCACCTAAGATTAGCGGGTCACCTGTAATGATATAGTCATACCATTTCACATCCATTGGTAAGGCGCCTCCCTTCTATTCTTCCTCTTTCACTTTTTCACGTAAATGATAGTTTACTGGCTCTTTTCCAAGTCGCTCACGAACTTCTACTGCGTAAGATGCATTTTGTGCGTGGTTAACCCAATCTAAATGAGTACCACTAAATATCATCTCTTCTACTTGTCCTTGAACCATTAAATTTTCATCATAAAATTCTTGCGTTAATTCAGGAGCAGTTTCTTTTGTTTCTTCTGCCCAAGCGTCGAATTCACTTTCTTCCATTGCGGTTACCGTGAACTCTTGCCCTGTAAACTCTTCCCCATTGAAGTTAGAGTTACGTCCCCAGAACTCGCCTGGTTCGTTCGCCATTAGCATTAACTTTGTCTCCATACCAGCCATGGAATACTTTTGTCCTCCTAGAGCTGGAATCCAAAATGATTGCATGGAGTCAGCTGATGTCAGACGGAACATTACCGGTCGATCAGCTGGAATTACTAAGTGGTTAACTGTTTCAATATCCTCTTCTGGATAACTAAACATCCACTTCCAGTCTACAGATGTTACATGAACTACTAGTGGATCTTTGTCACTGCCGTTCTCCGGTATTTCCTCTAGCGCATATATCGCGCGCACTGTAGGAACAGATAGAGCAATAACGATTAAAATAGGAACTACTGTCCAAATAATCTCTAGTTTTGTACTACCGTGTTGTTCTGGATCATAATCTTCATCTCCATCGCGATCACGGTATTTTACTAGCATATAAGTAAACAAGATAAAGACTACAAGAACGATAAATAACATGAATCCTATGGAAAGCCAAATTAGGTTTGCTTGAATTTCAGCCATCGGTCCCTTAGGATCAAGTACCAGTAGCTGTGAGCATCCCGATAATACCAATAGAGGTAGCATCATTAAGCTCAAGCTAAAGAGTTTCCACCACTTACGCATAGGCGCAGTCACCTTCCCTTCAACTACTTTTCCTTTTATGGCAACTATGCATGAATCGAAATAAGCCTAAATTGATCATACATGATCGTGCTATTACTATACCAAATTACAACTCTCTCTGTTCGCATATTCACAAAGATTCACCTGTTTCTCATCAAACTCTCACATTTTTGTTAAAGTTTCGTCACAATCCAGCCACAAATATGGATTGTATACCCAATAGTGGAATTCTTCAACGGGAAATGAGTTTGTTTAAATTTTCACAATATATAAAAGAGTGGTTCTTTTGATGTTCTAATCCCTGTTGACTTGCATATAGAAAAAAACCAGGTGAAAAATCTACCCGGCTTCTTTGTAACTTCTATTTATTGGATATTGGTTGTTTTAACAGTTCTTCTACCTGAGATACTTCCATTGGTTTACCAATATAATATCCTTGTAAGACGTCGCAATCTCTGCTCTTTAACCAATCAACTTGCTCTTTCGTCTCTACCCCTTCTGCTACAACTACTAAATCCAATGCTCTTCCCATGGCGATGATAGCTTCTACAATCTTTGCCTGGTGATCTATTGTTGTAATATCCGCAATAAAGCTTCTATCAATTTTTAGCGTATCAAATGTGAAGTTCTTCAAATAATTCAAAGAGCTATACTCTACACCAAAGTCATCAATCGCAATCTTCATACCAATATCTTTTAGTCTTTCAAAAACCTTTGACGACTGACTAGAATTCTTCATTACCGTGTTTTCCGTAAGTTCTATTTCAATACACTTTGGGTCTACATCATATTTCATCAGTTTTCCTGTTAGCATCGTTAAAAAGTTTTCATGATGGACTTGTCTTGCCGATACATTGATTGCCATGCAGATTGAACTGCTAAGCGTTTGCTGCCACTCTTTTAATTGTTTTAACGCTTGATCAATAACCTGTTCCCCAATCGGAATGATTAATCCTGTTTCTTCTGCTAAAGGAATAAATTCCGCTGGTGAAATGAGACCTTTTTTCCCATGCTCCCACCTAAGCAACGCTTCTACACCTATTATCTTACCCGTATGACAACATTGCTTCGGTTGATAATGTAACAAAAATTCATCCTTTGTTAACGCTTTTCTCAAGTCTTCTTCTAGTTCGATTAAGTTTGTAGATGATTTTTGATTTCGGGCAGAATAAAATATAAAACTGTTCTGCTCTTCTTTTTTGGCAACATACATCGATATGTCCGCTCTTCGAAGTAACGTATTGATATCTGTTCCATCATCAGGAAACATCGTAACTCCAATACTAGTAGACACGACAATATCATGTCCTTTTATAGAAAGAGGCTTATGAAGCTGCTGCAAAAGATGGTGGATAAACATCTTTACTTCTTGAATAGACTTCACATCAGGTAGGAAAATGATAAATTCATCCCCACTCATCCTAGCAATAATCCCCTTATCTTTTACCCATTCTTTAAAGCGGTTGGCGACTCCTTGCAGAAGTAAATCACCATAAGCATGTCCTAACGTATCATTGATTACTTTAAATCGATCTAAATCCATTACTAATAGCGCTGCAGGCTTTGGTTTTTTTGATAGATATTCGGAGATTTGCTTTTCCGCTAACAATCTATTCGGTAAACCCGTTAGGTGATCATGATAGGCTAATTGTTCAATTTGTGCTTCCGCTTCTTTTTCTTTTGTTTTGTTTTGAACGAGAGCAAATACACCAGAAATTGTTTCTTCCTCTTTCATCGGAGCTATTAACACATTTGTGTACAGATAAGAACCATTTCTGTGTAGCAATCTTACTTCAAATGTGGCAGGGATTCCATTTAAAGAATTTTTAAAATGTTCAAATACACTTTTTAGCTCATCTGGATGAATAAACGGTACAAACGTTTTACCGATAAAATCTTCTTTTCGGTAACCAAAATAATCATATACTCTCTGATTACTATTGGTTATTGTTCCATCTGATTTAATGGTAAAAGCAGCTAATGGATTTAGGTCAAATAACGACTGATAATTTGCTTCGCTTTCTAAAATCATTCTTTCTTGTGATAGTTTTAAATCTTCCCCATTTAAATCGGGAATTAACCATAAGATAATCATCGACCCAAGAACCACTGCATAAGGGATAACATCTGCGTGCAATACGGATATGGAAGGGTAATAAAGATGTATATCTGTTAAAGAAGCATACGTAATAAAAGGTATCCCTGCAAATGCTAAGCCCATTAATACACTCCACATTACTTTTCTTTTAACTGTTAGAGAAGGAAACACTCTATAAGACAATTGAGAAAGTAATCGATAAAATGGAAATGCTACACCTAACATAATGAGTAGAGTAATAAGAATAAATACTGGCTGAAAAACTAATATGTCTCTCGTTAATACTAAATAACTTCCGTAATTAGCTAATACGGTAGAAAAAAAGAATAGAACAGAGCCTATGGCATAATGCTTAGGAGTAAAAAGTTTTCGAGTCATATATTTTATGACTAAATAAGTGCCAATTGTCGCAAAGACAAAAAAGGACCCAGCATATATCCATCCGTATTTCACCAGTTGCTCTGGAGAATAGGAAAACGCTGTACAAAGATGACTTAATAAGAATAAAAATGTGGAACCAAAAGCCCACTGGAACGGTTTCATTTCTTCGGGAGTCATTCCTCGCTTAGTAGCGTATGCAGTACCTGAAATAGCAAAATAACAAGAACAACAGGAAATGATAAAACTGAGTGTTAAAAATATGGCATCATCTAATGTAAACAAGAGAACACCCCCTATACTAGGACTAATAAACGTGGTAAAACTACATATATTTTACCATAGAAGAAGATTTATACTATCTAATCCTTATGAGGTCCGACAAAATACTTCATGAAGAACTTTTTTACGTAAGTATGCTACACTTTTTCTGAGTTCTGCTCACTTTTTCTGAGTTCTGCTCACTTTTTCTGAGTTCTGCTCACTTTTTCTGAGTTCTGCTCACTTTTTCTGAGTTCTGCTCACTTTTTCTGAGTTCTGCTCACTTTTTCTGAGTTCTGCTCACTTTTTCTGAGTTCTGCTCACTTTTTCTGAGTTCTGCTCACTTTTTCTGAGTTCTGCTCACTTTTTCTGAGTTCTGCTCACTTTTTCTGAGTTCTGCTTTGCAACATAGGAAAGTACCACTTCCCTATGTTGCAAAGCAGAACTACACTAAAATTTTATATTCACAAGAAAGGAGACACGCTATGCTCGGTGATTCCATGATTTTCTTAGCAGGACTAATCTTACTAATCGGAGTTCTAACCACGAAATTCTCAAATAAAATTGGCGTTCCCTCTCTAATTCTCTTCTTAGCAGTAGGTATGTTCCTCTCGCAATTTTATTACTTTGATAATGCACAAATCTCTCAAGTTGTAGGTATTTTTGCACTGATTGTTATTCTCTTCGAAGGTGGGCTACAGACAAAATGGCGTGAAGTAAAACCTGTTATAGCACCTTCGTTATCTTTAGCTACAATTGGCGTACTATTAACGGCTAGCATCGTTGGAATAGCTGCCAAGTTTATATTAGATCTATCCTGGCTAGAAGGTTTACTAATTGGGGCCATTGTTGGTTCTACAGATGCTGCTGCTGTATTCGCTGCGATTGGAAGTAAAAATATCCGCCCCCGTCTAGCATCTACTTTAGAGGCAGAATCAGGAACGAACGATCCCATGGCCGTTTTCCTGACTATATCTTTAATTGAGCTCATACAATTCCCGGAACTTTCTGCTTGGGCTCTTTTGTGGGACTTTGTCTTACAAATGGGGCTAGGTACATTATTTGGCTTACTAACTGGTGTTGGAGCTGTTTGGGCTTTAAATAAAATCAACTTAGATTCATCCGGCTTATATCCAATTTTCGCATTAGGTTGCGCCGTATTTACCTATGGCGTAACTGCATTACTTGGGGGAAGTGGCTTACTCGCGGTATACTTAATGGCTGTATTTATCGGTAATCGCGACATTGCTTATAGACATTCTATATTCCGCTTTAACGAAGGTTTTGCTTGGATGATGCAGATTGTCATGTTTATCATTCTAGGACTACTTGTTTTCGTCGACGAGCTAATTTATATTGCTTGGCAAGGTATCTTACTTTCTATCATCTTAATGCTGGTTGCAAGACCAGTAGGCGTGTTCATCAGTATGATACGTAGTAAGTTTTCTCTAAAGGAAAAAACGTTTATTGCCTGGTCCGGTCTTAAAGGGGCTGTCCCAATCGTACTCGCAACTTACCCTCTTCTTGCAGGTGTAGAAAATAGTGCTTTAATCTTTAACGTAGTATTTTTCGTTGTGCTAACGTCTGCTTTAATTCAAGGAGCAACCATTTCCAAGTTAGCTGACAAACTGGGACTGGCAGGAGCCGATAAAGTAGTCCCTCCCCATTCCATGGAGCTTGTTTCTATGGGGAAAACAAATACAGATATGATGGAGATACAGGTGAAAAAAGATTCACCTGTTATATCAAAGAACTTACAGTCGATTATCTTGCCAGAAGAAACACTAATTACGGCAATCATCCGAGGAGACTGTGTTGTTACACCTCGCGGCAATACCGTTATTGAAGAAGACGACATTTTATATGTACTTGTCCCAAAGAAGTTAAGAGAACGAACAAAAATACTACTTCAAGGAAACGAGGAGTAAAGTGATTAGCAAAAAAACAGATGCCCTAAAAAGTTCCACTGAGAACTTTCCGAGCATCTGTTTTTTATTTACCTAATTTCACTTTTAATTTCTCCAACATATCAACAGTCATCGTTTCTAAACTATAAGTTGGGTTGAAGCCCCACTCTTGCTTAGCAGCAGATGCGTCGATGGAGTTTGGCCAACTCTCTGCAATTCCTTGACGAATTGGGTCCACATGATAAGAAAGCTCAAACGTAGGAATGTG
Source organism: Mangrovibacillus cuniculi (assembly GCF_015482585.1). Classification (NCBI taxonomy): domain Bacteria; kingdom Bacillati; phylum Bacillota; class Bacilli; order Caryophanales; family Bacillaceae; genus Mangrovibacillus; species Mangrovibacillus cuniculi. The sequence goes on from NZ_CP049742.1 coordinate 2,557,206, forward strand.
CTTCCTAATCTCCGCCGCAACCATTTCTGGCTCCATACTCATTGCCGTTACGTTGAAAGAATTACGGTGCACTAGTTTAGTAGGGTCTGCTTCCATTAAATCAATAATTGCTTGAATCGCATCTGGCATATACATCATATCCATGTACGTGCCTTTATTAATAAAGGAAGTATAGGCACCCTCTTCTATCGCTTTGTAATAGATATCTACTGCATAATCCGTTGTTCCGCCACCTGGTAACACTTCATAGGAGATTAATCCCGGGAAACGAAGGCCACGAGTATCTAACCCAAACTTATGAAAGTAGTAGTCTCCTAGCAATTCTCCAGATACTTTGTTTACCCCATACATCGTAGTTGGACGTTGGATCGTATCTTGCGGTGTGCCATCTTTAGGCGTGGACGGACCAAACGCTCCTATAGAACTTGGCGTAAAGAATTGCATATTTTGCTCTTTTGAAACTTCTAGTGCATTCATTAATCCACCCATATTTAAGTTCCATGCTAGTAGTGGATTCGCTTCTGCCGTTGCAGAAAGTAGCGCAGCTAAATGGATCATGGTATCAGCACCATGACCTTTAGCTAGAGCTGCCATACGCTCGCCGTCCATAACGTCCAACACTTCAAATGGTCCTTCTTGTGTAACTGGATGGTCAATGTGACGTATATCTGTTGCCAGAACATTGTCCGCACCGTACTGCTTTCTCATTGCTGTGACAAGCTCGGAACCGATTTGGCCGAGCGCTCCTGTTACTATTACCTTTTTCATGTGTAAAATTCCTCCTATCCAAACCAGTTCCAAGTAAAATCTTATATTATCTCTAACTCTTTACCGACCTTTTCATATATAGCTAATGCTTCATCTAGCATTTCTTTTGTGTGTGCCGCTGTTGGCATGTTTCTTACGCGTCCAGTACCTTTTGGAACAGTTGGGAAGACGATGGATTTTGCATAAACGCCTTCCTCATTCAGACGCTTACTAAACAATTGTGTCTTCGCTTCATCACCAATAATACATGGTGTAATTGGCGTTTCACTATCTCCAATGTTGAACCCTAGCTTTTTCAATCCAGCTTTTAGGTAGTCACCATTCTCCCAAAGTTTATCATGTAATTCTGTGCTTTCCATTAACATATGAATCGCTTCTCTTGCTGCTCGGACATCTGCAGGAGTAAGAGAAGTAGAGAATAAGAATGGACGAGAACGAACTTTTAACCAGTCAATTAGGTTTTGTGTTCCAGCTACATAACCACCAACTACTCCAATCGCTTTAGAAAGGGTACCAATTTGGAAGTCTACTTCATCTTGAAGCCCAAAGTGTTTTACCGTTCCAGCACCTTTTCCAGTAACCCCAGAACCATGTGCATCATCTACATATGTCATAATGTCAAATTCTTTTGCAATTTTCACGATTTCAGGTAACTTTGCGATATCTCCATCCATAGAGAAAACGCCATCTGTAATAACCATAATTTTATTATATTGACCAGATTCTTTTGCTTCTTTTGCTTTTTGACGAAGATCTTCCATATCTGAGTGATTGAAACGGATTACTTTCGCTTTTGATAGACGACAACCATCAATGATGGATGCATGGTTTAACTCATCAGATAGAATGGCATCATTTTTATCCATCACAGCAGAAATGGCAGCCATATTACAGTTAAAACCTGACTGATAGGCAATTGCGGCTTCTGTACCTTTAAATTTTGCAATAGCTTCTTCCAATTCCACGTGTAAAGATAACGTACCATTAATTGTACGTACCGCTCCGGCTCCTACTCCCCACTCATCTATCGCCTCTTTAGCAACTTTTCGAAGTCGATCATGCGTTGCAAGACCTAGGTAATTGTTAGAAGAAAGGTTGATTAACTCTCTTCCTCCGATTCGGATTTTTGGACCATTTGGACTTTCGATTGGGTCAATTTCATTATATATCCCTTGATCTTTTAACGCTTGCACATTTTCTTGTAAAAATTGATCTAGTAAATGACTTCCCATGAACTACCACCCTTTCTCAACATGTATACAACTGTCCTCCTCAAAAAGACAGAAGATATTTACGAATACTATGCATTTATCATACATAAAATACTTCTATTTGTCATGTATTCCACCCCGTGTGTACAGTAATTCACAATATGAGCATGCATAGTACCACAGTGAGCTGTATGTACTACTTTTCTCATAATCCCATGAAACATGAGCAACATCCGTGCAACCCAAGTTACATTCCTGTACAATCCTACTGTTGTTCATCAATAGATTTCCCAAAAATGCTTAAGCTTTACTTTTCGTAGAAATTTATTTCTTTGTATAAACTAAAAACAACGAAAGGATTGATTATGATGGAAGACCATCCCTACGAACATCCTGTGCTCTCGTTGGCAGAACAAAAGCGAGTTGTCATACTTATTAGTTCCGTCTTAGCTTTCGCTGTTGTGAATGGAACCATGTTTAATGTTGCTATTCCTGATATTGCTGCTACGTTTAAACTAGATCCCTCTGAGGTTAGTTGGGTTTTAACCAGTTATATTTTAGTTTTCGCTATAGGCTCTCTACTGTATGGAAAGTTAGCAGATATTTATCCTATTAGGAGAATTTATTCTATTGGTATTAGTTTGTTTGCTATAGGAGCTTTCTTAGGGTTCCTAGCCCCAAACTATCCTACACTACTTGCAGCTCGTCTCATTCAAGCAACAGGTGGTGCAGCTATTCCAGCTATGGCTTTTTTAGTGCCTGCTCGATTTGTCCAGCAAAATAGAGGAAAAGTTTTTGCAGTCATCTCTTCTACCGTAGCTTTTGCCTCTGGAGTGGGTCCTATTATTGGTGGAGTAATTGGAGGCTTATTAAACTGGAGATTCCTTTTTATCTTATCTATGTTATCCGCTCTTGCAATCCCACTTGTTTTAAAATGGATTCCAAAAGAAGAGAAACGAGAAGGAAAAATTGATTGGATTGGAGCTTTCTTAGTTTCTGTCCTTATCGCTAATTTGTTAGGGTTTATCACCACATTTAACTGGTGGTTCCTAGTTATTTCTGTGACGTTTACTACCTTATTTATCTGGAGAATTGTCAAAGTATCTAATCCATTTATCGATCCATTTTTATTAAAAGACCGTTCATATGTCTCGTTAATCGGCACGAGCTTCTTAGGGACAACATGTCTTTTCGGATTAATCTTTGTTTTGCCGATTATGCTACGCGATTTAAACACCTTATCTACTTTAGAAATTGGGTTTATTCTATTCCCTGGTGCAATTCTATCTGGGTTTATGGGTCAAGTTGGAGGACGTCTAATAGAAACAAAGGGTTCACCTTTTGTGGTGACTGTAGCTTTATCCTTAGTGACGGCAGGGACTTTCCTAATTTCTAGCTTCGTTGGACAGACGGCATATTGGCTAATCCCATGTTTAATCGTTGCCTATCTAGGTTTTCCTTTAATACAAAGTTCAACGGCCGACCTTCTGACCAACCAGCTATCCTCTAAAGATGTTGGGGTAGGAATGGGCTTATTTAACCTCTTTAACTTTATGGCTGGAGCATTCGCGGCTGCAATCTTTGGTCGTTTACTGGATTTACAAGAGAACAGCATTCAGTTCAATCCATTAACAGCAGCTTCCCCAGTAAATGCCTTATACAGTAATTTATATTTAGGGTTAAGTATTTTAGCTATCCTTTCCATCATCTTGTTTAAGGTGGGTGTACGGGTGAAAGAGACCAACTAGTTATTTTCGGTACACCAAACGTAAATAATCTTCCTTTAGCAGCTTGGTAACTGGTCCAATATGACCGGTTCCAAGCTTTCTTTGATCTATCGAAAAAATCGGCTTTATCTCAATCGCTGTACCGGTGTAGAAAGCTTCATCAAATTGATATACGTAACTCCTTGGGACACTTTTTTCCTTTACGATTAAACCTCTTGCCAGCGCAAGATCCATAACAGTTGCTCGTGTAATTCCAGCAAGAATTCCGTCTGATATAGGAGGAGTATATAGCTCGTTTCCTTTCACAAAAAACACATTAGCACCTGAGCCTTCACTAATCATGCCTTGATCATTTAAAAGTAGTGCATCGTCATACCCATTTTGAACTGCTTCTGTTGCTGCTAACCCAAGAGTTAGATAGTGAGATGTTAGTTTTATATGTAATGGAAATGACTGTGGTGATGGTCTTGTCCAGGTGGATATCTGAACATCTAAACCTTCCTTTATTGTATAAACAGGATCAGTTAGGTAGATAATGATTTGTTGTCCAACTTCACTAATAAGTGGGCGAATAGTCTGTACTGATTTTAAAGCGACAGGCCGTATATATATATTTTGTCGAACGTTATTCTTCCATAATAATTCTTGTATGATGCTCACAAGTTCATCCATGCTCTCTCGAAACTCCATGTTAAGAATCTTTGCCCCTTCTACCCATCTAGTTATATGGTCTTCAAGTCGAAAGATAGACAATTGTTCACGATCTTCTAACCAATAAGCACGAATACCTTCAAAGATACCTAGACCATATTGCACCCCCTTACTTTGTGCAAAGACAACCGGTTGGTCATCTTTTACCCACTTGCCATCTACATACATCCACATATCTCCACTCTCCTTTTACCTATATTTATATGTAGAGAGAGAAAAATTCTTTATCGAAAAATATATGGAAGAAAAGATTGATATTGAAAGCGTTTTATCTTACAATGTATATGCAACCGATTGCATTAAATGATTTTAGTGTAATTCATTAAATATATAATTGTGCAAACGATTGCACAAACTCATAAAATAAGTATGTAAGGAGTGACTATCCATGGAGAAAGTTTGGTGGAAAGAAGCAGTAGGTTATCAAATTTACCCTCGTAGTTTCCAAGATTCCAATGGGGACGGAATTGGAGATTTACGCGGTATTATTAATCGTTTAGATTACGTAAAGGAATTAGGTGTAGATGTCATTTGGATCTGTCCGATGTATAAGTCTCCTAATGACGACAACGGATATGATATTTCTGACTATCAAGATATTATGGAAGACTTCGGTAACATGCAGGACTTTGATGATTTATTAACAGAAGTTCATAAGCGCGACATGAAGCTAATCATTGATCTAGTGTTAAACCATACATCTGATGAGCATCCTTGGTTCATTGAGTCTCGTGAATCAAAAGATAATCCGAAACGTGACTGGTATATTTGGAAAGATGCAAAAGACGGTAAAGAGCCAAACAACTGGGAGAGTATCTTCAATGGCTCTGCTTGGCAATATGATGAAAAAACGGATCAGTACTATCTACATGTTTTCTCTACGAAACAACCAGACTTAAACTGGGAAAATGGTGAAGTGCGTGAAGCGCTATACGATACAGTAAACTGGTGGTTAGATAAGGGAATTGACGGATTCCGTATTGATGCTATTTCTCATATCAAAAAGCGTCCTGGTTTCCCTGACATGCCGAACCCTGATAAGAAGAAATATGTGTCTTCCTTTGACATGCATATGAACCAAGAAGGCATTCATGAGTTCTTGGGTGAGTTTAAAGAAAAGACATACGCTAACTATGATGTTATGACTGTTGGAGAAGCAAATGGCGTTTCTATAGACGAAGCGGACCTTTGGGTAGGAGCAGAAAATGGTAAGATGGATATGATCTTCCAATTTGAGCACCTTGGACTATGGGATGTAGAAAGCGACCGCCAACTTGACATCGTTGGTTTGAAGACTGTCTTAACAAGATGGCAAAAAGGCTTAGAAAATGCTGGCTGGAATGCATTATTTATTGAGAACCACGATAAGCCACGTGTTGTTTCTACTTGGGGTAATGACGGTCAGTACTGGAGAGAAAGTGCAACGAGTATGGCTGCAATGTACTTCTTAATGCAAGGTACTCCGTTCATTTATCAAGGACAAGAAATTGGTATGACAAACGTACAATTTGAATCTCTTGAAGATTATGATGATGTAGCAGTGAAAAACTTATACCGTGCGAAACTAGAAGACGGATTAAGCCACGAAGAAATCATGGATATCATCTGGGCTTCTTCTCGAGACAACAGTCGTACACCAATGCAGTGGTCAGCGGAAGCTAACGCAGGTTTCACAACAGGTACTCCTTGGATGAAACTAAATCCAAACTTTGTGGACATCAACGTAGAAGTACAAGAAAAAGACGAAAATTCTATCTTGAATTTCTATAAAAAGATGATCCGCATCAAGAAAGAGAACGATATTTTCACGTATGGTGATTATGATCTAATCTTAGAAAAAGACGAGCAAATCTATGCTTACACTCGTACACTAGGCGACCAAAAAATTGTAGTAATTGCCAATTTAACTGGTGAGCAAGCTACATTTGAAGAAGAAGGTTTTGCCTTATCTTCTGATAATCTTCTATTAAATAACTATGAAGTGTCTAAGCATGAATATGCAACAACTCTTAAGCTTCAACCTTTTGAAGCTCGTGTTTACTTCGTATAAGATAAAAAGCCGTGATGAATATTTCATCTCGGCTTTTTCTTATTAATGCATAGAGATCAGGTTAAACAAATGGCACTCTTTTCTTTTTTTCATGACTCCGTATACTGCTTCACGCCATAACAATTGTAAACAAAACGTAAAAATGTAAATTACTAAAATAGTTTTTAGATAAAATCAAGGATTCTTGACTTCAGCAATGATCTAACTATGTAGACGGTTGTTGGTTCCATCACGATTCTTACTTCCATTCCCCTTATTTACTATCTTCATACACTTGTTACGAATTCTTAACTTTTGTTGGATATAATAAAATTGCAGGATCTAGTCAACCCTGCAACCCTTTTATCCTACTACCCCTAGGATATCTTTTGCGTACAGCGGCCGTTTGATCTGGCACGGATCAAACGGTCCTTTTTGTTACGTGACCAGTAACAACTCATCGTTAGCCACGTGATGTGGCTTGCTTTTAGATGAGTCTCCTCACTCCATTGCCTTTCGCAACTTCTCTAACGTAATCTCTCTAAAATCCTTCACATGTACATTCGCTCTACTTAAATGCTCCTCGTGACCAATTCCAACAGCAACCATAGAAGTATCCAAAATCCCCGTTAATCCCGCTTCACCATCTTCAAACGCAAAACAGTTTTCAGGTGCGATATTTATTGCTTTTGCAGCTGCAAGAAATATGTCAGGTGCTGGTTTTCCGTTTTGGACCTTTTTAGGATCAATAATAGCTTGAAAAAGATGCTTAATCTGTAATTTCTCTAACACGTAATGCGCATTGGAACTAGAAGAAGCAAGCGCTATAGGATACCCTCGATCATAAATAGCCAATAGAAATTCTTCTGCACCAGGAATCATGTTTTCTTTCGTTAAAGTAGAAAGGTATCGTTGATAGTATTGGTTCCTAACTTCACCAAGCGATTTTAGTTCTTCTTCTGAATAGGACTTATTGGAGCGTCTCGCTAACTCTTTCATTAGCGTCAGTCTAGGTACTCCTTGATAGCGATAGTTATCTTCTTCTGAAAAAGAGACTTCCATTCTATCTGTGATTTCTTTTGTAGCTAAATAATAGTAATGGACTGTGTCCACAAGAACTCCATCTAAATCAAAGATAAACCCGAACATCTTGAACCCTCCTTCCACAAGAAATCTAGTATTTCTTTAAATTTAATTGTTTTATTATAACAAAAATATAGTAAGTGATAGATAAAGAAACCCATAAAAAAAGCAGTGGCTAGCACCACCACGTAAAAACGTTCTTGCACACCCTATTTTATACAATAGACAAGATTGCGTAGCCAAAATCAACATCAAATTGCTTACACCACACAACTAATCTCATTCCCTCTTTGACCGTGATATCTTTTGGAATGAAATAATTTTGGTTTCCCTTATTCCCTTTTAATTCACCAAGGTTCACACCGTCTTTTGTTTCTTGTCCTTCTTCCACTAAATACAGAAACAAATCAGGTCCGTTCGTAGCATCTAGATTCTCTATACGGATATTTTCCCCATCTACTTTTACATCCCCAGACACTTGATGAATGGCATCTGCATCTACAAAGCTTCCACTTAACATAGTAACAGTCGTTACTTCCTGTTCCTCCACGACTTGTTGATCAGTTGCCTCTTCAGCTTCTTCTGGTTGTGCTACTGTTACCGTAACAGGTTCTTCATTTACTACTTCATCTAAAAACAAAGGAGAAACTAGCCACCAACCAATAATTAGTACAGGAATAGTAACAATAATAGCAATCCATTTTCTCAAAAGACCACTCCTCATAAGCTAGATAGTTAATATTCTCAGTATAACTAATTTTCCACTTTAGCTAGTAGTTATATGTTTATAAAAAAATATTTCTACTTATACATAAGCATACTTACGTAACAAAAAGCCCAAAAAGCAATTAAGTACTTTTTGGGCAATGTTATTTATATCTCTACCACTACTCCGGCATGATCGGAAAGGATAGGTGTTTCTTTCCCATCAAATCTTACAAAAGAGGATTGAACCGTTAGACGTTTGTTAACGAGAATATAATCAATTCTTCTTCCAGCCTTATTTCCTTCCCATCCTGCAATCTCTCCAGTAATGGTTAAGCCATCATCTTTCTTTTCTGCTAGGATGTAAGTGTCATAAAAACCGTCAGATAAAACATAGTCATATCCTTCTGCACGAACTAGTGCGTCATTATTTAAGTCCCCCATGACGAACGTTGTTTGATCTGGTTGAACAGTTTCTACAAGTCGTTCCCATTGGTCTTTAAATGGTTCTTCTTCGTCATTCCACCAGCCGAAGTGACCCGAGTAGAATGTATAATCTTCGTTGTTTACTTTTATTTCCGTACGAATGATTCTTCTTGTTTTCCAAAAATCCATCGTACGTGAAGTCGTCGTAAACAATTCTTGGACATCTGTTACTTTATGTCTCGTTATGATGGCAACTCCCTCTTCATATACCTCGAAGCCAATATGTGCTTGTGTCCAATGAAGAGAGTAATCCGTTACTCCTAATCGTTCCAATTCTTTTAAAAGTACCAAACCATAATTATCCTCACGAAGATTACTATCGACAAGTGGAGAGTCGATACGTTGACTAACCTCTTGTAAAGCAATGACGTCATATCTCTCTTTCGCAATATCCGCTGCAAGATCAGCAATTTTGCGAAGTTGATCTTCTTCTTGCCAGGCGTGTACGTTGAACGAAAGTAACTTCATTTTATAACCCTAAGCGATCTTGGATATCAGATTTTAATACATCGGCTTTTGGTCCATAAATTGCTTGAACGCCACGATCTTTTGTAACTAATCCCAGTGCTCCATTACGTTTCCAATCCGCCTCTGGTGCTACTAAGCTCATATCTTTTACTGTTATACGCAGACGAGTCATACAAGCATCCACATCTTCCACGTTCGTTGCTCCACCAAGCATGTCAATAATTTCTCCAGCTTGTCCACCTTTTGTATCTACCGCTTTTGCATCTGTAGTTGTTTCTTCACCTTGACCTTCAACATAGTTACCAGCACGCCCTGGAGTTGGTAAGTTGAATTTTTTGATTAGGACATAGAATACTCCAAAGTTTAAGAAGAAGAACACGATACATGTTAAAACAAAGTTGAATACGTCTCTTGTTAACCCTGCATTAACAGCCAGTGGTGTACGAGTTAAGAATTCAATAAAACCGAAAGAGTGAACACGCATGTTAATGATGTCGGCCATTGCAAATGCTGCACCAGTTAGAATTGCATAGACTACATATAATAGAGGTGCTGCAAACATGAACATAAATTCAATCGGTTCTGTTACACCAGTTAAGAATACTGCTAAACCAGCAGATAAGAACATAGATTTGTACGCTTTTTTCTTCTCTTTATCTACATTTAGGTACATTGCTAATGCAATACCGATTAGTGATGCTGTAGAAAGAATCATTTGACCTACTTTAAAACGAGCAGGTGTCACATCATTTAATAATGCTTCATAACCTGTTGTGTTACCTTCAGAAATAAAGTTATTTAAGTCAGCAATCCAAGCTAACCATAATGGATCTTGTCCTGCTACGGTAGAACCAGCATTAGACCCTGTTAGGATTTGGTACGTTCCACCTAATTCCGTATAGTTAATAGGAACCGTTAACATATGGTGTAAACCAAATGGTAATAATAGACGCTCTAATGTACCGAATACGAATGGCGCAACGACTGGAGCTGTATTACGAGAAGTTGCGATCCATTTACCAAAGTCATTCAACGCTCCTTGGATAAATGGCCAAACAAGAGATAATAGAATTGCTACAACTACTGACCAAACAATAACCATGAACGGTACAAAACGCTTCCCGTTAAAGAATGCAAGTGCTTGTGGAAGCTTGTTGTAATTATAGTATTTGTTGAAAAGGTTAGCCCCTAAGAAACCTGAAATGATACCTACGAAGACTCCCATGTTTAAAGCAGGTGCTCCCATGATACTAGTGAAGTAATCACCAACAACTAATTCAGCTCCAAAAAGAGACTTAACTGTTGCTCCTTCTTCTGTTAAGCTGGCACCGCTTACACCGAAGATAGCACCAGTGATACGGTTAATTAAAATAAATGCGATAACAGCTGCGAACGCACCACCTGCACGTTCTTTAGCCCACGAACCACCTATTGCAGCTGCAAATAAAATGTGTAGATTTGTAATAATAGCCCATCCGATGTCTTCCATTACACGTGCAATCGTTTGCATTAGTGTGATGTCTCCAACCCACATTCCTAGTAGCTTACCAAGTGAGATCATTAAACCTGCAGCTGGCATAACAGCTACCACGACTAGTAGGGCTTTACCTAGCTTCTGCCAAAAATCAAATGAGATTAGCTTTTTCTTTTCACTCATTTTTTTCTCCTCCTCTTCTCGATTGTATTAGAGAAATTTATCTTTATTTTTTTAAAATGAAAGCGTTTGTGCAATCGTTTGCATCTGTGATTGTATATCAAAATAGTAAAAGGTGCAAGAGCTAAATACAGATTTTTTTATTGGTAATCGTCTTACATCATCCATGTTCTGTCCTTTGAACAATTAGAAGACCGAGAGATTTCTCCCTCAGTCTTCTAGTTGTTCTTCCGCCCAAGTACACCAATCAATATACATTTGTGCAAGTCTTCTTGAAAATTCTTTTGATAGAGGAGATTCATCAAAGAGGCGTTGATCCAGCTCATTCTTCCATTCTTTTTCAAGTTTTTTTAATTCACTCTCTTCTCTATCATAAATAGATTGGAAGAACGCTTTCGCCTCATCGGGTTTTAATAAATGGATCCCACTTAGCTTTAGAAGCATTTCATCCTTTACTTTTCTTTCCTTCACCTCATTCTCTAACACCCATGACAATAAAATTGATTTGCCCTTATTCGTAATGCTGTAGATTTTCTTTGAAGGTGCTTGTTCTTGATGCTCTACTACATATGTTACTAATTTTTCGTCTTCTAACTTGCTCAATTCCCTATATACTTGAGAATGAGAGTTGCCCCATGCGTATAATACCCCTTGTTGTAGGTTCTTATATATATCATAACCCGTTTGACTTTTACCACTTATTAAACCTAGTATTGTATACCTCAATGACATCGTTCGCTCGATCCTTTCCTCCTAGACGAATTTTTCTATCTCATAAATCTATCTGATATTCACTCCACATAATATCAAGGGATACTACATTCCCTTTTTAGAATTACACGGTCTTTATTAAGATTTCTTCCATCAATTTTGTTCCCTTACATTACAAAGCATGTCTACTTTCATATAAGATATCTTCATTCGAAATAATCTTTCACTTGTAACATATGTACAAATAGCGCAAGTGCAAACAGACAAGTATCACTGTTTATCTAAAAATATGTTATAGCCTAGAGGGATAGAGTTATTTGGGCTACGAAAACAAAAAAACAGGTGCCTCCTATTTGGAATGCACCTGTTCTATTTGTTTAGTATAAGACTCTTTATAACCATTACCTAATTTATTCTGTAGCTAGTTCGTCACTATGGTCTCTTTTCTCTACTATTACTTGGATAATCTTCGTTTGGTCCGTTTTGTTCACTGTGAAACGTAAGTGTTGGTAATCAAAAGTAGCCCCTTCATCTGGGAAGTCACGTAGCTGAGAGAAAATAAAGCCAGAAACAGTATCCTCTTCTTCTGGTAATCTTGTTTTAAACGCCTCATTAAATCTGTGAAGCGTTAATTTACCATGACAGATAATATGTGACTCAGTTAATTCTTCAATTAGGACATCTTCTTGATCATCCGTTTCATCAGCAATATCTTGTCCAATCATCGTCTCAATAATATCTTCTGTTGTTATTAATCCTAGTGTTCCTCCATACTCATCCAAAACAATTGCAATATGACGTCTTTCTTTTAACATCATCTTAAACACTCTAGACATGGATAAGGAATGAATAACGAATAGTGGTTCGTCGTCAATGAATTCATCTAGGCTTCTCGTAGGATCTACAGACCAAGTGATTAATTGTTTACTATGGAAAACACCTACAATGTTATCCATATTATCCTTGTACACTGGATAACGAGTGTAATTATGCTCCATAACGATCTTACGTGTTGTTTCAAAATCTGCGTCAGATGGGATACCGATCATATCGACACGTGGAGTTTGAAGAGCGTCCCGTAAGTTCTTCGTTTGGAAATCTAGTACACCTCGGATACGTAAGTACTCCTCATCTTTAAAAGTACCTTCTGAGGTTGCTATATCAACCATTGTTTTTAACTCTTCTTTTGAAATGGTTGCTTCTTTAATTTGTCCTTTTGATAACAAGCGAATAATAAATGTCGTAACAAACGAAATGATGTATGTTAATGGACTTAGTATGATTACTAAGAAACGAATAACAGGTAAAACAAGATATGCTATCCGATCGGCAAAAGTTGCCGCAATACTCTTTGGAATTACTTCTGCAAATAGAATTAATGAAACTGTTAAAATCCCTGTAGCAAGACCTACGCTAAATCCGCGATCAATAGCAACAATCGTTACTAATGTTGGCAACATAATGTTAGCGATGTTGTTTCCAATTAGAATCGTTGTGATCATTCGATCTGGTTTGGATAACAATTTTAACAACTCTACAGAAGCTCTATCTCCTGCTTCTGCTTTCGTCTGTGCCTTCATCCGATTTGCTGCAGTTAATGCTGTTTCACTTCCTGATAAAAAGAAAGACATAAACATGAAAAAAGCGATGGCTATAAATATGGGGTCAAACATAGTTTCCTCCAAGACATAAATTTTCTTTTATTTTATCCTTTACCAGATAATAATACAAATAATTCACCTAATACGCTCTCCATGCTTTCTCATAAAGTTCAATGATAATTGGCCTAATTAACGTATTCACCTTTGGCTGTTCTTCTAATGATTCTCGAGCAATATCCTTACTAAATGTTTGACTACTGAGGATTACCTCATCTGTAAGATAACGCAAGGCGATATCATCGTTAAGATCTCTCATTTCAATTGGGGTCTTTCCAGCTAAAATAAACCCCCAATCACCGAAACTAGGTACGTCGATATGCATTGTTTTCGTTACCATTCCGGTTTCTTTCACCGTAGCCTCTATCGTCCAATATACTTCCTTGGAGAAAGTAGGACTGGTTGCTTGCATCATCATTACTCCCTCTGGCGTTAGATGATTTCGAACTAGCTGATAAAATTCTAGCGTATAAAGCTTGTTTAAAGATTCATTATTCGGGTCTGGTAAATCAATAATTATTACATCGTAGAATTGACTCTCTTCTTTTAAAAACGTAAACGCATCCTCGTGGACAACTTTTACTTTTTCTCCTGCAAACGCATTTTCATTTAGAGCTAAAAGATGGTGATTGTTCTTTGCCATGTTCACAACCGCTGGGTCCAGGTCAACAAGTGTTATTTCTTGAATAGTAGAATACTTTTGCAGCTCTCTTATCGCCAGCCCATCTCCACCCCCTAGTACCAGGATAGACTTAGGGTCGTTAACTGCTGAGAGAGGTGTATGTACTAGCATTTCATGGTACCTATATTCATCTGACGAACTAAACTGCAATTGCCCATCCAAGAATAATCGGAGATCTTGTTGCTCTTTCGTCAGAATAATAGATTGATATGCAGTCTGTTCTTGGTGGATGATAGGATCTCGATACAGTTTTTGTTCAAAGGTAAATGCTACCTCTTCTGCCCAGAACAAACCAGAAAACAACGTGATAAACAATCCTGCTCCTACAGTAGCATGAATTTTCAACCGTTTAAACTGCTTACGAAAATACCAAAGTACCCACAGTGCTACAGCAACGTTTACTGTTGCAATTAATAAAGAAGTTTTCACTAATCCAAAGGATGGTCTTAAGATATAAACGAATAGCAGTCCTCCAATTAATCCACCGGAATAATCAGAAAACAATACTCTTGCCGTGCTTCTACTCAATGTCTCCCCAATTTCGTTGGCTTTTCTAATGAGAATTGGTAGCTCAATACCAGTTAATCCACCCACCAGAAGAGTCATCGTATACAAGAAAAAAGCATCTGTTCCAGAGCTAAAGAAAGCTGTAACACCGAATAGGACAAAAATAGAGAAGCCACCTAAAAGGCCAATTAAGTACTCTACATAAACAAAAGAGAGTAAAAGGTTTTTTGTCACTTTTTCACTTAACGCAGAGCCAATCCCCATACCTGTTAAAAAAAGAGAGATGGTGAGCGTATACTGCTTCACACCATCCCCTAATAAATAAGAACCAGCTGCTCCAAACAATACTTCAAAAATAATTCCACAGATGGAAACTATTCCTGAAGCCCAATACAGAGCGTTTGTCTGTTTTTGATCATGTATCATTTTTTGCACCCTTTATTTACGTAATGGAAGCACCAACAACTAGTGCAATGCCTACAGATACAGCAAAGCTAATAATCCCCACTGAAATATTTCCTTTATGTAACTGATCTTCTACTGAAAATCTTCTAGTGAAAAGTTCAAATAATAAATAACCAACCATTTGTAGAACAACACCAATTGCTCCCCAGATTACCGTGTCTAATAACTGTACGCTGTGATAAATGGAAAAGCCTAAGATGATACTGATTCCTGTTATTTTACCCGCAATTGATAATGCTACAGCGTTATTTCCTTTTAAAATTTCATCCCAATCCTTATATTTTGTCGTTAATAATTCAAAAATGAATACTCCGACTAGTATGATAGCGATAGATACACCAAAATACATCAATGTTAATAATAGACTCTCAATTGAAAACATACTTTCACCTCTTTATTTTATTTTCCTGCACCAGGTCCGCCACCTCGATTTTGATTTCCCCTTATAGAAGGTGGTTGAGTAGACGGATTAGCTGATCGAAACGATCCACCAGCACCTGTTGTACCACTGTAACCTGTGTAGCATCCCTCTGGATTCTTCCTACACTCGTTACTTCTATTTTTTCTCCATCTGCTATCAAATACATCATCTAGTAAACTTGCAAGTAAATATCCTTCAAAAAAACCAGGTGCATAGTTTCTTCTAACAAATTCTTTTGTTGCCAACTGGATCTGTACCGAAGAATCATCCTCTGCGTATTTTGTTAATGTGACAAAATGATTATCATATACTAGGATCTGTTTGTCGTTTTTTATTTCACTGACTTCATATGGTCTCTCGTGTGCTTGTAGTTCAGATGAAACCTCTTCAATCGTGGCGTTGGTTGCCAAGTAAATATACTCTGTCATACTCGGGTTATTTTCACCTGATACAACATCAAGTAAAGAGTAGCTACTAGATATAAAATTATCTATATCTTCTTTAAAAAAGGATGTACTACTAGAGTTATTATCAAAGGTTTGTGTAGTTCCCGTTCCAGTCGTACAAGCTGTTAAGAATAATGTACTTAAAATAGAACCAATGACAAGTTTTTGTTTAAACAAATGATTTCACCACCTTTTTACATAAGAAAAGGTCATGTTGATAACCCATGACCTTATTATACACGATTATTCTTTCGTTTCTAATTTCTTCCTTAAAGCAGCAAGTTCATCGTCTACACTTGATTTTCCTAATTGATTAAGTTCGTCATCAAGAGAGCGTGATGACGAACGTAAATCTTCACTAGTTTCTGCTTCCGCTTCGTAACGCATTACTTTTTCTTCCATACGTTCAAAACCTTGTCTAGAACGATCTCCACCGATAGAAGACATGGCACGATTCATTTTTGTACGTGTCTTAGCTGATTCTGCACGAGCTTTTAAAGAATCTTTTTTCAACTTCATTTCTTGATATTCTTGTTTCATCTCATCTAGCTTTTCACGAAGCGCCTGTGCATCACGTTTTGCTCTTTCATATCCCTCACGTAGGGAATCTGCTTGGGACTGATGAGTTTGTTTGTCTTCTAGTGCGCGTCTTGCTAAATCTTCATTACCAGCTTCCAACGCTTGAAGTGCTTGCTCTTGTCTCTTTGCTACCATAGCGTCTGCATCTACTAAACGCTTTTCTAACATTTTCTCATTGGCAATTTGTTGTGCAACTGCTGTCTCCGCTTCTCGTATATCTGCTTCCATTTCACGCATAAATTGATCTAACATTTTCACCGGATCTTCCGCTTTATCTAACATAGAATTTAATTCTGAACCCACTACCGTTTTTACACGCTTAAAAAATTGAAACATGTCAATTCCTCCTAAGTTTAGTTTGCAGTACCTGCTAATATTTTGATTTCATATGGTTCAATACCATATCCTGCACTTACCTCAATCTCACTACCCCAAATTTCTACAGATAGATAATTCTCTTCTTCCTCATCTGTATACCCTGCGTAACGACATTCCTGTCCTGTGACAGCCTGACTACGACCTTGGCCAGTAACACGAGCAACACCACGTTCATCAAAGTAATATGTTCTTCTACTATGAGTTATCTCTTCGGGTAGTGGCTCTGTCAGCCTCAACTTTATTTTTTCATATATTCCTACTTCTAACTCATCATCTTGTTCCACGCTTAACCATTTGGTACCAGATACGTTTTCTAATTGATAGGCTTTCCATTCGTATCTATTTTGTCGATATGTCATTACCCCTACTACTTGATAATCCACTAGGTCGTACGTGACAATATCCCCCACTTGAATGGTATGCAACGTACGTTCTTGGATTGGATTATCTATTGCTTTATTACCACCAAATATTTTTTTGAAAATATTCATGTATTCACCTCTTTATTGTATTACGACTACTAATACGAAACAGAACAGAAAAAGTTTCATAAATTAATAAGTAAATTATTTTCTCTTTTTCATAAGAAGCAGGTAAACTATAAGAAAAGCCATTTTGGAGGAGTTACTCATGCTTTCGTTTAAAGAAAAAAGCGCCATCTTAGATACTTTCACTCAATTACAAAAAAAACCTATATCTCTTAAACGAGTAAACTACCATTTTCCGGAGAGTGCATTTGAGAAGAAAATAGTAGTCAAACATCTTCATCCTAATGGAAATGGCTATGTGTATGTGGGAAGATTAGAAGATGCATATACATCCCAGGCAGATGATAAAGGGTATTTATCCATCCGAGATTTTTCAGAAGCTGCATTAAAAGAAGTGGTGTCAAAAACAATTACTTCTTTATCTCCGAATGCAAGTCAGGACACTACGTCCACTAAAGAAGCTGTCACATTTACGTCTTCAACAGGAGAAAAACTAAGATTAATATTCGAACACGACCTGTGGAATGTCTACGCAGATGATGTCTTAGAAATGGCTTTTGAAACGCGGGAAGAGGCAATGGAATATCTAGAAGAACAATAATGTATAAGGCTGAGAAGAGACTGTTATCGTCCTTTCTTAGCCTTTTTTATGTATTAAAAGATAAAAAAAAGGCACGCATAGGACAAAATTTCCTCGTCATATATGTTAAGTGGTTGAAAGAATAGGCGAGAGGAGTATTTCCCATGAATGAACATACACCAAAGCTAGTCAGTAACATCGATCCCTATGTTTATCAAACTTTAGCCAGCATAGTTGGTAGCGAAGTCGTCATCCAAACGACAAAAGGTACAGTCTCCGGCATGTTAAAAGGTGCTTTTCCAGACCACGCGATTGTAGACTCCCACGGTGGTTCCTTCTTTATTCGAATTGAGCAAATCGTATGGATTTTACCAAAAGGATAAGGAGGACAACTGATGTTTACACGATTAGATCGTTTGTTAATTGAATTACCTATCCCAGAGCACGGTGATGCAAATGCTGCTGCTGCAGTACAAGAACTACTAGGTGGTAAATTTGGTGAGATGTCTACCTTAAACAACTATATGTATCAATCATTTAACTTCCGTCATAAGAGTAAACTGCGTCCTTTCTATGACCTCGTCGCAAGTATTACTGCTGAGGAATTTGGCCACGTAGAGTTAGTTTCTAATACAATCAATCTTCTTTCTGTTGGCAATACATTTAATGTCGGGGATCCAAATATCCCTCAATTAGGACTAGGAAAAGACATGCGTAACACACACCATTTTATCGCTTCAGCACAAGCATCTTTAGCAGCTGATTCAATGGGAAGACCATGGACTGGTGATAACGTATTCACTAGTGGAAATCTTGTTTTAGATTTACTTCATAATTTCTTCTTAGAATGTGGTGCAAGAACACATAAAATGCGTGTATATGAAATGACAGATCACGAGACTGCTCGTGAAATGATTGGATACTTACTTGTTCGTGGTGGAGTACACGTTGTTGCCTATGCTAGAGCAATCGAAATGGCCACTGGTGTTGATGTAACGAAGCTGATACCAATTCCAGATGTCAGTAACCGTAAGTTCGATGTAGCTAGAAAGTATGAGGATCAAGGTCTAGGAAATGTATTATACACTTGGAGTGTTAACGGGGATTATAAAGAGATCTCTAAGATTTGGAAAGGAGTTCATCCTGAGTCTGGCGAACGTCTCATCGTACAAGAAGGATATCCAAAAGGAGGACCAATTCCTGATCTGGATAACTTACCTGAGGAGTTTGCTCCAGGTATAGATCGGGATGATTATGCTCGAATTGCTAAACGTTTAATGGAAAACTTGTAAATTAGACGATTACAGATCATCTTTTATGACTATACTAGGTCCCATCCCGTAAAAGGAGGGACCATTTTCATGCCTACATTTATTCAATCTACACATGTAGTATATGCTTTTTTTATGATTGCTGGATTTCTATATTTTTGGTGGTTAAGTAGAAAACCAAAAGGTATTCCTCGAATCGAGTATTTGATCGCAATGTTTATCCCGGTTTGGTCTGGAACTATGTATTTAACTATTGCTTATGACATTGGTGTAATTGAGCTTGGAGGTACTCCCGTCTTTTTCGGTAGATATTTGGACTGGCTTATTACCACCCCGTTGTTACTAGTTGCCTTAGCATTAACAGCCATGTTTAGAGAAAAGAAGAAAGACTTCACTATTCTAATTGCGCTAGTGATTGCGGATATTGTCATGATTCTAACTGGTATGGTTGCGGATATCGCAGTTACTTCTTCCAAATGGATTTGGTATAGTATCGGTGTTATTGCATTAATCTGCATTTTCTATTTCGTCTTTGGGCCATTAAACAAAATTGCCAAGCGTGGTGGACCTGACCTTCACAAACATTATCGAATTTGCGCTTTGTATTTATCTTTTTTTTGGATTGCATATCCCGTGTTTTGGGCATTAAGCCCATCTGGTACAGGTGCAGCATCATTGTCTTCTAGTGTCATTGCATTTATTGTTCTACCTATTTTCTCTAAAGTAGGATTCAGTATTTTAGATATTACCGGACTTCGCAAGCTATCTGCTAGGGAACAATAATGCAAAATCACCATATCCCTCTTCATCTAATTTTTGAAGAGGGATAAATCTTAATGCTGCAGAGTTAATACAATACCTCTTCCCAGTAGGTTTAGGACCATCATCAAATACATGGCCTAAATGAGAGTCTGCCTCTTTACTCTTCACTTCTATCCTTGTATTTCTATAAGAGAGATCATATTCTTCTGTCACCATGCCGTATGCAATTGGTTTTTTAAAGGATGGCCATCCACAACCACTATCATATTGGTCTTTCGTTGAAAATAAAGGTTCACCAGAAATTATGTCTACGTATATCCCTTCTTCTTTTTGATCCCAATATGCATTTTCAAAAGGCTGCTCCGTTGCTCCTTCTTGTGTCACTGCGTATTGAATAGGAGTAAGCTTCTTCTTAAGTTCTTCCTTATCTCGTGGCCAATTCTTCTTTAAGAATGCTTCTCTCCCTGATCCTTTTAAATATAGGGCATATCGAAAGGCATTTTTTTGATAAAAATTCTGATGAAACTCCTCTGCTGGATAGAAATCTTCCGCTTTATGAATCGTTACGACAATAGGTTTACCAAAAATCCTACTTTGTTCTAAATTTTGTTTTGACTCGATAGCCGCTTCTTTTTGTGATGTAGTGTAATAATATATAACAGGCCTGTACATTCTCCCTCTGTCGGAAAATTGTCCACCATTATCAGTTGGGTCAATATTTTTCCAATAATGGTCTAATAACTGTTGATAAGATATTTGTGATTCATCATATTCCATTTGTACAACTTCTATATGATCTGTCTCACCTGCTTTCACAGCACCATAACTAGCTGTGTCTTCACTCCCACCTGTATATCCAGAAGTAACAGACTTGACACCAGGGAGCTGATCGAACGGCTTTACCATACACCAAAAACATCCACCACCAAACATCGCTAATTCCATAATTCCCTACTCCCTCCATCTTTTATCTGTTTTATCTTTTTCCTTCTAAGGCAACCTATGTATGTTGTCTTCATTATGAATTAAAGGAGGAAAAGAATATGAACTTAAATCCAATGAACCAACAACAACAACCTACTGCTGGTGGAATGCCATCCAATCAAAATCACGGTGGTCATGAGTTATTTGACGCACATGAAACTATTGCTGGCATAATAAACGTTTTAGATCAATTTCAGTTATTTGAACAGCACATTCAAGATCCTGAGTTAAAGCAAATTTGCCAAAGACAACATCAATATACACTTCAAGTTTACAATACCATGGTAAATGCGTTTAGATCAGGTCAAAAGCCATCTATTCCTACAACTACGTACGAGATGGGTGCACAGGATTGGTCACAAGTTCAGTATGGCATTCAACCTACTCAACCAAAAAAACCAAACCAATCTGTTCAAGACATCAGTGATAACGGAGTCTCTGCTTACATGTTAGGTTTAATGAAAACTACCTCTTCCCTACTAAGCATGACAGCATTAGAGATGACTAACCCAACATTGCGTCGAATCTTAGCTGATAGCGTTCCTAACTTTATTGAGATGTCTTATGAAATTTTCCTATATCAAAACAAACACAAGTATTACCAAGCACCACAACTTCAACCACAAGATGCTCAAACGATGATCAACAGTTACGTGCCAGTGCAAGGAAACGGTACTATTCATTAATTAGAACATTTTGTAACACATGCTTAGACATGTTAATAGATCTCTTTCGTTGTGTATACAAAAGTTTAGTAAATAGGTGCAGAGAAAATCCTTACAAACCCATGATAAGTAGGGATTAAAACGAAAGGGGGCGACTCCTGCGGAAAAGGTGGCTCAGATGCCCGCCCCGCGGAAAGCGTCCCCATGTAGCGGTAATCCCTTTGCAGTCACTAGAGATGTTTGTTCCTAATCTTCATTTGTTTTATTCCCCGGAAAATAATGTCGTATTTCCCACACAATTTGTCGATGTTTCACATGGAACATTCGACAAATTGTGTGATATAGTGAACATAGTTTGCAATTTTTTGGAGGAAATACTCATGGACGATCAATTATATAGACAAAGAACGATGATGTTTTTAGCATTATGCGTTTGGCTTGTCGTGATGAATACAACAATGTTTAACGTTGCTTTACCTACTATTATGAACGATTTTACACTTTTACCTTCCCAAGGCGCATGGATTGTTTCTGGATATTCTATTGTCCTAGCTATTGCGACAATTACGTATACAAGATTGTCGGACTTTGTTCCAATTCGCCGATTAATGGTAATTGGAATTTGCCTTTTTGCTGTGGCTTCTTTAGTTGGACTTTTTTCAAATAGTTTTGCGACTCTTTTATTAGCTAGATTATTTCAAGCAATGGGAGCAGCCGCTATCCCAGGATTATCTATGGTTTATGCCAGTAGATTTATTGGTCCCGCAAAGCGTGGACATGCTGTATCCTATATCGCATCCGCTACCTCATTAGGGTTTGGCTTAGGTCCTGTTGTAGGTGGAGCCGTTACCGAGTACATCCATTGGAGTGGTCTTTTTGTTATTACACTCTTTGTCCTTTTATTTATACCTATTATAGTGAAGAGACTACCTACTGAAAAAAGTAGAAAAGTTCGGTTTGATTATATTGGTGGAGTATTAACCGGTACTGGAGTAACATCATTTTTACTTTTTATCTCTATGAATGACTGGTGGTTATTAGCAATAGCATTGGTATTATTCAGTGCAGTCTGGTTTAGGATTCATCAGACAGATGAGCCATTTATTCGACCTGAACTGTTACGAATGAGTGGATATCGATATATTCTTTATATGAGTTTTATTGGATTTACTACTCACTTTGCATTATTAATTGCAATGCCTTTAATGTTACAGTTTGTCTTTAATCAAGCACCATCTTCCGTAGGCTTAATTATCTTCCCAGGTGCTATGGTTTCTGCATTAGCTGCCGGGTTTGTTGGTCGTATGATTGGAAAGTTTGGTAACGTGTATGTCATGTTAATTGCAAATGCTTGTTTATGGGTGTCAGCAATAATGTTCTATTTCCTTTCTCCTATACATGAATCATTTATTGCACTTAGTTACATGTTAACTAGCTTCGGGTTTGCCAGCCTTTCTTCTAGTTCAACTAATGAGGTATCCATGATCCTATCCCCTGAACAAGTTGCATCAGCTATTGGATTAAAGCAACTAACTCAATTTGTGGGAAGTGCTTCAGGTGCTGTGCTTGGTGCCTTATTAATTGAATTAGGTGGCGCTGGTTATCCAGTGTCTGCTTTCCAGATGACATACGTTGCTTTAATTGGTATTACGACGTTATCCATTATCTTATTGTTCAGTTATGCTAGGTGGAAAAGGATTTGGTTATCATCACGTGAGTCTGTATCAAAAGTTAGTTAGTCTTCTATTTATTTGTTTGATTTTCGTTTTCGCAGGGAAGTATATTTAGTAATTAGGGAGGGATTTCTGTTGAAAAAGTTTATCCGATTACTTATAAAATATGCTCCTATTATCTATCCAATTGCGAAGAAGTATTGGGACAAGCGTTCCAAGAAAGGTACTTTAAGACGATAAAAAAAGGCTGAGACAAAAACTGAAAGTGACTGCACTGGGATTTCCGCTGCAGGGGGACGCTTTCCACGGGGCGGGTTGCTGTATCGAAAAGCGTAAGGCTCGCGTTTAGATGCGGTAGCAAACTTGGAGGGACCGAGGAGGCAGCTCTTCAGCCACCACAGGGCCATCTGAGTTTGTCGAGCATCTGCGAACCTGGAGCTAGACATGCCTCCTCGTCGCGATAGTTCGCGCTCCTGTGGGGTCTCAGTAACCCGCCTTTCCCGTAGGAGTCGCCCCCTTCCGCTCCAATCCCAAAGATATATTCTTTAAAAACACTAACTCTGCAGTATTATTAACTCAAATACCACGCAAAAAAGGTACATTCGTTTTTTCGAAATGTACCTTTTTGATTTATCCCAATCTTCTTTTTATAAAAGTTCTTTTATATCATCTTCTATTTTTGATGGAACTGTTTGTGGTGCATACCTTTTTACGGGTTTCCCATTACGATCTACTAAAAATTTTGTAAAGTTCCACTTAAGTTCGCTACTTAGAGTCCCTTTTAATTCTTTCTTTAGGAAAGTAAACAGTGGATGCGTTTCCGTACCATTAACTTTCACCTTGTCGAACATTGGGAAAGTAACCCCGTAATTCATCTGACAAAATTCTTCAATCTTATTAGCATCGTCATATTCTTGATTCATAAATTGGTCACAAGGGAATCCAAGAACAACAAATCCTTGATCTTTATACTGATCATATAATTCCTGTAATTCTTTATATTGCGGTGTTAACCCACATTTACTTGCAGTATTAACAATAAGTACAACCTGTCCTTGGTAAGTCTCTAATGACTCCTCTTGGCCTGACAATCTGTTCGCTGAGTATTCATAAATCGTTGACATATGTATCACTCCTTTTCTTCACGATACGACTACCAAAAATAAAAGTCAAATCTGTCGTTTACTCTATATGCTCTTTGTTTTTTTCAATTGATGAAAAACGCTTAGCATCAATTGCTTTTTGCAGAAAATCAGCCTCATAGTCCGTCAGGGAATCCATTTTCTCAATGTGTTTTAGTATATCAGAGACCTTTTCTTGTTTACTTTCTGGTTGTTGAAGAAAATATCCCGATACAGCACTTGTAAACGTACCTATTATCCCTATTCCCAAGAACATTAAGATGACCGCCAAAACTCTTCCAACTGGAGAGCTAGGGGAGATATCACCATATCCAACAGTCGTAGTGGTTACGATAGCCCACCAGATAGCATCTTCATATGTACTGATGTTAGGTTCAAAATAAAGTATAGGAATGGGAATTAAAAATATCATCATGCAAGTTAATAATAGTATTCTACCTAGGCCATTTGTCTGTAAAATAGAAAATAAAGGTGTAATAAACCTACTTCCAAGCCCAAACAGGCGAAATATCATAAATAATCTTGCTAATCTTGCTGCTTTAAATAATGCATCAAATGGTATAAGTGCAATAATCTCTAAAGGATGTTGTTTAATAAATTTCCGCTTATTTGGGCTTTTAAAAAATCTTACAGCAAAATCAATCACTAATAGTCCGTAGACAAAGTTATCGAAAAGCTGTAAAGCAGGATCTTCAGAAAATGACAAAACGACGGAAGTAATGATTAAGATGAACATCAGAGATTCGTAGGTCACTGTAATAAATTTTCTAGACATATCACTCATTGTTCCTCTCTGTTCAAGATTATTCCATTATTCTGTTTTTTAGTTCCAGAAACAAATCTACTTTGCGGAGATGTAAATCGATATAAGTAATCAACTGCTTCTCCCGATCCATCAATACCTATTCTTCTGCTAGCCATGATAGAAGAAGGTTTTTCACCATTTGCAATAAATAAATTTTCTCCCCAACACGGCTCACCATATACTTCCATGGTAATTCCCATAGCTTTTGTTAGTTTCCCAGGCCCATTTGTTACATCCACATCTCTTTTCAGAGAACCTCGCCTTTTTTGCATTTCCTCCATACCTGCTATAGGTTCCACTGCTCTAATTAATACAGCTTCTGGTTGATCAATTTGGCCTCCAACAACATTGATTAAACAATGTGTATGCATAAGATAGGTGTAGATATAACCTGGTGGTCCAAACATGACGTCTGTTCTTTTCGTTCTTCGATTTCCAAAACTATGTGCCGCACGATCGTTGGTGCCGAGATACGCTTCTGTTTCTACTATTCGAGCAACTAATGTTTCCTCATCTGTTTTTTTCACCAAGAGTTTACCAATCAATTCTTGCGCCAGTTCTATGGTGGGCTTTTCATAAAAACACGGCCGTAAAACAGAGAATTCCATTTTGTCCCCTCTTTCCTTTTTTCTTTAATAAAAAAGACGAGGAGATGATCCTCGTCTTTACTTTTTGTTACGTGACCGGTAACAACTCATCGTTAGCCACGTGATGTGGCTTGTTCTTAGATGAGTATCCTTATTCTTCACCTAGATCAACGTTATGATAGACTTGTTGCACATCATCTAAATCTTCTAATGCTGCGATCAGTTTATCAAACTGCGCTAAATCCGCTTCTGACACTTCCACTTCTGTCTGTGGCAGCATGGTAATCTCGGCAATGGAGAACTCTTCGACACCAGCTTCACGAATTGCTGATTGCGTGGCGTGAAGTTGGTCTGGCTCTGCATAAACGATGACGGAATCGTCTTCTTCTAACACGTCACGAGCATCAATATCCGCCTCTAGTAAAATTTCTAAAACTTCATCAGCTGATTTTCCTTCGAAACCAATAACAGCTGTAGCATCAAACATATAAGAAACGGAACCAGATACACCCATATTTCCGCCATTTTTACCAAAAGCAGCACGAACTTCTGAAGCTGTACGGTTAACGTTGTTTGTCAGAGCATCTACGATAATCATAGAACCACTCGGTCCAAATCCTTCGTAACGAAGCTCATCAAAGTTTTCGTCTGCACCACTTTTTGCTTTATCGATGGCACGGTCGATAATATTACGAGGTACGTTATACGTTTTTGCTCTTTCAATTACCATGCGAAGCGATGTGTTTAGCTCTGGATCTGGCTCACCTTGTTTCGCTACTACATAGATTTCTTTTGCAAATTTATTATAGACCTTACTAGTATTAGCATCTTTTGCTGCTTTTTTTTCTTTAATATTGTTCCATTTACGTCCCATGGAATTCCACTCACTTTCGTTTCATTAACGTTCATCTCTTCTATTGTAAAAGAAAACCTTTTATTAGTAAAACAAGATTTCTTTCGCTATTCTAGTAGATCACTAAGTTTCTGATTATCTAATGGATGTAGGGACCCCTTATCGAATTTACCGCTGCAATAATCCTTCATTTTCTGTGCAGCCTCTTTCCCTTCAATATTACTGTGGTGCTCCACAAAATGTAGCGTTTCTAGAATAGCACGAAGAACGGAAACGTCTTGCCTACCGTAGTGAGCAAGTTGATAAAAAGCCGCGTACAGAATATCTTCTGCTGTTCTTCTCGGTATTAATACTTTTTGCTCCCCGTTCTCATTGGGTAATAACAAGTAAACTCCACTAATCAATATCGCTTCCTTTAAGGGTTCCTTTAAATGCTTAATACAATCAATTGCTGTATTAGGGTCATTTATTCCCGGTGATATTGCCTTCAGCGCTACTTCCACAAGTTTTTGAATTCCATATTCTCTGTCTTGTAGAGTCGTTCGCTCCGCTCCGATTGTTATATACTCTTCACTATTCATCTCTACTGTTTTGGTACCTACTATTGTTGCTATAGCCGTTGAAGTAGTCACGTACGTTCCAATAGGTATTGTAAACATACATAAACAATCATTTTTCTCCGCAAATTCTACTAACCCTTTATAGTTAATCAGCTGTACGTAGCCATCTTTTTTTGCGTATATCGTAGCTGTCGGCATACCTTCTTTACTAAACAAAGTAAAACTCCCGTGAATTAGCTCTCCATTTATATCTTCTATTTCTTGTTTCTCTTTTACAGAAGATGCTAATGCGTCACTGGTTAGTTCCTCTATTAAATTAGATACTCTAATGAATGTTGCTACATTATGAATAAAGTAGGCGAAGTACCCTAAACAGACTAGTGCTACTAATACCCCAACAGTAGCAGAAAGAACGACTCCACTGTTTTCTTCACTTACATCTAGCATCAATAACGAGACAGTGGAATAAACAAACCCTCCCATAAAAACGCCTAGAACTCTTGTAGCAGTAGGTTTCGTCAAATAATTCTTTAAAGTTCTAGGTGAAAATTGTGTAGAATACGTCGTTAACACTACCATGATTGTGGAGAAGGTAATAGTCGTCATGGTTAATAGTGCACCTGAGAGTGTACTTAGTACTGTCTCAACTAGGGGTTTTTCTACTAAGAAAATAGAAGGTAAGTAACTTTCTAATGGAATTATTCCTCTATCGATAATTTGTATAAAGATTACGAGAATTAACGAAAAAATAGAATATAACAATGGTTTTGACCAAACGGTGTTTTCTTCTTTTAAGATCCATTCTTTTATCATCCATTTGCTCCTTATAATGTTTCTCTATATTCTATCATAGTAAAAAATGTACCTAATATGGATTACCACAATATCACTGATTAATTACATTTATACAAAATAAGTAAAATTAGTATGTAAATTTTCTATTTACTCGTTTGTAAAACAAATAAAATATTCCTAATGAAGTGATTAGTAACGGTATTAATGATGGATTTACGTGCATTAGTTAACTTTTATCCCCTAAATTACCTATTCATTTACTGTTATCGGCTATGGTATAAGTAGATTGTTCTTACTATTCAAATAGATTTATAGGGGGATTAAGATGAGCATCTTTACTAATAAGAAATTATTACATGTAACATTATCTACTATACTAGCAACTACTGCAGTTATATCCATTTCTCCATCTGTTTCATTTGCTAAAAAAGATCAACAAGAAACACAGAAAAAAACTCCACCCGGAAAAGCATCATTTACATTATCGTTACTCCACACCAATGATATACATGCCCGTACAGAACAATTTCCTAAATTAGTGACTGCTGTTAAAGAAGCTCGTAAACAAAACCCTCACTCTCTACTACTAGATGCAGGAGATGTATTTAGTGGCACCCTATACTTTAATGAATTTAAAGGTCAAGCTGACTTAAAATTTATGAATCTTATGGGTTATGACGTTATGACACTAGGTAATCATGAATTTGATTTAGGTAATGACGAAGAAGGTAATAAAGCTTTAGCTGAATTCATAGAAGCAGCTAAATTCGCGTTTGTAAGTTCTAATGTAGACTTCTCTAATGATCAAGCTTTACAAGGTCTATTCTCTGACACCATCTCAAGTAAGCCAAAAGACGGAAAGATCTATCAAGGAATGGTGAAGAAAGTGAAAGGAGAAAAAATAGGTTTTTTTGGGTTAACAACTCAAGAAACTGCGGATATCGCTAGTCCTGGTAAAGTTCAATTCGAAAATTATATTGAAGAGGCAAAAAAAGCAGTTAAAGCTTTCGAAGATATGGGAGTTAACAAGATTGTTGCTGTGACACATATTGGGTATAACGATAATCCAAATGTGGACAATGACATTCTTTTAGCACAAAACGTTCCTGGAATTGACGTAATCGTTGGCGGACATAGCCATGACAAATTAACTGAGCCAGTAGTAATTGACGCTGATAAAGATGGTAAAGTAAAAGATAAGACTTTAATTGTACAGGCTTATCAATATGGTGATTTCCTTGGAAGTTTAGATGTATCTTTTAACTCAGCTGGTGAAGTAGTGTCACACAAAGGAAAGCTAATAGAAACGGCGACATTTGCAGATGACAAAAAAGCTTTAAAAATTCTAAAACCGTACCAAGATAAAATTAAAGAAATTGAAAGCACGGAAACAGGAGCAACAGCGATAAATGCTCTAGAGAACCCACGTCAAGGTAACGGAAGCACCACCAGTGTTCGTAGTAACGAAACGACACTTGGAAATGTCATTACAGACGGAATGTTAGCAAAAGCACAGCAGTACGACTCTAACGTTATTATGGCACTACAAAACGGTGGAGGTATCCGTAACTCTATTGATGCTGGACCTATTACGGTTGGAGAAGTAATCTCTGTTCTTCCTTTTGGTAACACCTTAGCAACCATGCAATTAACAGGAAAAGAGCTAAAAGAAGCCTTTGAGATTAGTTTCAAAAACGTTCCTGGTGAAAACGGCGGTTTCCTTCATGTTTCTGGAGCGAAGGTAGTATACGATTCTACTAAACCAGTAAACTCTCGTGTAGTCTCCATAGCTTACAAAGATACAAACGGTCAGTACGTTTCTATTAAAGACGAGGAGACTTACAAGGTTGCAACTAACGCCTTTACAGCTAAAGGTGGAGACGGGTACACGGTATTTGCAAATGCCTACAAAGAAGGGCGTGTAACGGATCTGGGTTTATCTGATTGGGAGAATTTCGCGGAACATTTACGTAATGTAAAAACAGTAAATCCTTCTATAGAAGGGCGTATTGTAGATGTAGTAAACCTACCTTCTACTGTAACACCAGAAGAATTTAATGGAACACCGGAAGAGGTAAAAGTGTTTTACAAAGACATAACAGTACTAGCAACTCAAGATGAAGACGTTATTCTTCAACATGCTCACATAAAAGGGAACCTTTTCATTAAAGGTACTGCTAATGTAACGATGGAAAACGTTGAAGTGGATGGTGATACGGAGTTTTTAGACTAATAGCAACATTTCAATATAAAAATTTTAGTCAAACAATCCTTATGGGGCCTGTTTTATCAGGCTCCATACCTATGATAAAGGAGACGGAACATGAAAAATAAACAAGTACGCGCGATACTTAGTTTTGCACTAGTCTTTACTTTAGTCTTTAGTATGTTTTCCCCGTTTGCAGTAAAAGCAGAAACAGTATTATCTGTAGCAGATGCCATCACAAAACCTAGTAACAGTGATCTAGCAACGGTTGAAGGATACATTGTTGGATACGTAAAAGCAACTAATTCTATTACTAAAGATAGTACAGCTTTTGCTGATACTAACTTTGCCATTGCTGATGATCCGAACGAGACAGATGTTTCAAAGATAATGCCTGTACAGTTACCAACACAATATCGTTCAACTTTCGGATTAAAAACTAATCCCAATAACTTAGGTAAAAAAGTTCAAGTAACTGGAAAGTTAGAAGCTTATTATTCTATGCCAGGTTTAAAAACACCCACTAATCTAGAATTTATAGAAGTAACACCATCAAATAAAGTAGCAAATGTTACTTCAAACAAAACTAGTGGTGGCTTAACATCAGGTTCAACTGTAGAATTAGCGTCTTCTACACCAAACACGACTATTTATTATACTTTAGACGGATCAACTCCAACGAAAGAAAGTGAAGTTTATACATCTCCAATCACTATTGCAAAAGACACTACTATTAAAGCTTTTGCTGTAGCAAATGATTTAGAAGACAGCGAGATTACTACTTTCGAATATACATTGCTAGTAAACAAGACGATCGCTGAAACAAGAGCTCAAACTAGCGGTTCTGATGTTTTCACTACAGGTATCGTCACAGCTAAACTTTCTAACACTATTCATATCCAAGACGCAGATGCTGCAATCGCTCTTTATGGCGTTAAGAATACAGACCTATCTCTTGGTGCTAAAGTAGAAGTAACTGGAACTCTAGGAGCATATAACGGACTTTTACAAGTGCAAAATGCTGTTGCAACAGTAATTGGACAAGAAGAAGTACCAACTCCTATTACATTAACAAGTGACCAATTAAACGAAACAACAGAATCCATGCTTGCGACAGTGAAAGATGTTACAATCTCTGGCACTGCTCAAAATTACACGGCAACGGATGCCGCTGGGGAATTTATCGTTCGTGATGAAAAGCGTGATCTAAACTTACAAGCTGATACTACGTACGATTCTATTACCGGTATCGTACAAGAGTATAACGGAAAGTTTCAAATAATCCCTCGTGGAACTGCTGATATTGTAGAGGATGCAACAATTGTTCAACCAGTTAAAGCAGATCCTGGTGCTGGAGTCATTGCACAAGATGGACAAGTAAAACTATCCACAGCTACTCCGAATGCAACTATTTTTTACACGGTAGACGGGACAGATCCAACTAACTCCCCTACTAAAATAGAGTACACAGGTCCTTTTACTATCTCTGAAAACTTGACAGTAAAAGCTTACGCAACATCGATTGACTTGAGTGATAGTATCGTATCAAGTTTCGCTTACGTAATCGGTAAAGATCTAGATAAATTAAAGATCTATGATATCCAAGGAGAATCTCATTCTTCCCTTTACGTTGAGCAAAATGTATCTAATGTAGAAGGTGTTGTAACTCAACTTAAAGGGGCAAACGGCTTCTTTATGCAAGATGTAACAGGAGACAATAATGATAAGACCTCTGATGCCATCTATG
Organism: Mangrovibacillus cuniculi; assembly: GCF_015482585.1. Taxonomy (NCBI): domain Bacteria; kingdom Bacillati; phylum Bacillota; class Bacilli; order Caryophanales; family Bacillaceae; genus Mangrovibacillus; species Mangrovibacillus cuniculi. The sequence continues at coordinate 2,589,013 of NZ_CP049742.1, forward strand.
TATACAAACAAGCTCACGCCCTTCAAGTTGGAGACAAAGTAAAAGTAGCTGGAAAAGTAGTAGAGTACTATGGTGAAGGTTATGCGGAAAAAACACAAACAGATTTAACAGAAACACAAATCTCTGCAAGCTCTACGGAAAAACTAGCTTCTGGCCAAGCATTACCAAAAGCAATTGTTTTAGGAGAAGATCGTTTTCCACCAACAGAAGTAATTGATAACGATGCGTTCGCAACGTTTGACCCAGAAGAAGACGGAATTGACTTCTACGAGAGTGTAGAAGGTATGCTAGTAGAAGTGAAAGACGCTAAAGTAGTTGCACCTCAAAAATATGGTGAAATTGTTGTCATTCCTGGTAATTATGAAACAAATACGGTAACTGGTAACTTACGAATTTCACAAAATGACTTCAATCCTGAGAGAATTGTTGTTTTCACTAATGATAAAGATTTTGACAGTAAAGCTGGCGACCAGTTTAAAGGTAGCATTACTGGAGTGATGAGCTACGGATTTAGTAATTTCCGCCTTCTTACAGAAACTGCTTCATTACCTACTTTAGAAAAGGCAGAAATTAATCGTCGTAGCACTACTTTAGTAAAAGAAGACGATAAACTTTCTATTGCCTCTTATAATGTAGAAAACTTTTCAGGTCAAACACCTGATGACAAGGTTACAAAGCTTGCAGAAGCAATTGTCACAAACATGACGATGCCAGATATTGTAGGTTTAGTAGAAGTACAAGATAATGATGGTCAAACTGATAGTGGGAATGTGGACGCTTCCCTAAGTGCACAAAAATTAATTGATAAAATTGTTGCTTTAGGTGGTCCAACATACGTCTATACCGATATCGCTCCAGAGAACAATAAAGACGGTGGGGCTCCTGGCGGTAATATTCGCGTAGGTTTCTTATACAATCCTGAACGTGTTGCGTTAACGGAAGGTGCTGAAAAAGGTACTGCAACGCAATCAGTAGGTTTTGAGAATGGCAAACTAACACTAAACCCAGGTCGTATTGATCCAACTAACGATGCATTTAGAAGTAGCCGTAAACCTCTAGCTGCACAGTTTGATTTCCAAGGAGAATCCGTCCTTGTCGTTGCTAACCACTTTAACTCAAAAGGTGGCGACCAGCCTCTATTCGGTAAAAATCAACCTGCTGTCCTAGGGTCAGAAGTACAACGTATGAAAATTGCTACGATCTTACACGATTTTGTCCAAGACGTTGTGGAGAAAGATAAAGATGCGAACGTAGTACTTCTAGGAGATTTCAACGACTTCGAGTTCTCCAATTCAATGAAGAAACTTAAGGGTTCTATTTTAACGAATATGATTGAAGAGCTTCCGGTTGAGCAGCGTTATACGTATGTTTATCAAGGAAACGCACAAGTACTAGATCATATTTTAGTAACAAATAACATGAAGGAACAAACGGAAATTGATGTTCTAAACATTAACTCTCCATATATGGAAGAACACGGACGTGCAAGTGACCATGATCCTGTACTAATTCAAGTAAAATTAGAGAAGGCAGAAAATAACGTTATTCCGTTTGAAATCCATAAGACATATAACCTTAAAGGGTTTAAGTCGAATAAACTTAAAGTGAAAGTAGACGGTTCTCTTATTAACATGGATGGTACCTCTCCTATTACAAAGGGGATTGAACTGCAGGGAAATGCCCGCTTACTGGGAGAAGGACTTGCTGCCACAACAGTGATTGTAAATCCAACAAAAGAAAACACAGTGATTGATTTTAGTGGTGCAGAAGTAAAAGAAGTAATAATTAAAAATAATAATGTTATTCAAATTCAAGGTGCAGAGAATATTGAAAACATAATTTTTGATGAAAGTGTAGATGCTTCAAAAATTCAATTCCTTAACACGAAAGGCGAGTCTATTGACTCGTCTTTTTTCTATTTTGCGCAGATAAATAATATATAGACCTCTATAATTACTCCTCTTTTCATAATCTACTATCCTATAATATTAATGCATTCATGTGGTATAATCTATTTAATCTAAATATTCTAACAAGGAGAAATCTCATGACTTCCACTTCAAACATGCCAGAGTTAACAAAAGAACACCAAACATTATTATTGAATTCACTAAAAAAAACGGTACGACATACGATTACTACTGGGCAAGATAAAGTAGTGAAAGTCGAAGAACTAGATCTACTTCTACTTTCTACCGTAAAAGGGGATCAGCTTCAAGTTCCTGTATTTCAATTATCTCAATGCACTTTTGAAGATGAAACTCCTTCCGAGTTACCTCCTCCTATGTACATTGGGACATATCATAAAGAACATGGGTTTTCTGCCACAGTTAACCCTCAAATTGAAGGTACTTCCTATGAAGTAATGTGTCGTCATCTTCACTTCTGTTTAGAAATTTCTTTTAAACAACCTAAATAACACTTCTCAAAAGGGATGCTCTTATAGCATCTCTTTTATCGTTTTTCCACATTAAAACCTTTAACCTATATTTACTTCCTTGTTTTTCAATAGGTTTATAAATTTTAAGAATGGTAATACTGTTTGATGAAAAAAAGGAGGTTTTTTTGTGTCAGATAAAAATATGTCCAATCAACCTAATGGTCCAGATGAATTAACTAACAGCCAAGGTCACCCTGTAACAAACAATCAACATGTTCGTACTGTTGGTAACCGTGGCCCTACTACGCTAGAAAACTATGATTTTTTAGAGAAAATTAGCCACTTTGATCGCGAGCGAATTCCAGAGCGCGTCGTACATGCTCGAGGTGCTGGTGCACATGGTTACTTTGAATCATATGGTACATATAATGATGAACCGATTACGAATTACACAAGAGCAAAAGTATTTAAAAAAGGGCAACAAACTCCAGTCTTTGTTCGTTTTTCTACCGTTATTCATGGTAACCATTCTCCAGAAACATTACGTGATCCACGTGGATTCGCCGTAAAGTTTTACACAGAAGACGGCAACTGGGACTTAGTAGGGAATAACCTAAAGATTTTCTTTATCCGTGATCCGTTAAAGTTTCCTGATATGGTACATGCTTTCAAACCAGATCCATTAACAAACATTCAAGACATGGAGCGTTTCTTTGACTTTGTATCTCAGTCGCCAGAAGCAACACATATGATCACTTTCCTATTTTCTCCTTGGGGTATTCCAGCAACATACCGTCATATGCAAGGATCGGGAGTACATACGTACAAGTGGGTAAATGAAGAAGGAAAAGCGGTGTTAGTGAAGTATCATTGGGAACCTGTTCAAGGAATCCGTAATTTAACTCAAGTAGAAGCAGAAGAAGTTCAAGGGAAGAACTTTAATCATGCAACGCAAGATTTATATGAAGCAATTGAGCGTGAAGAATTCCCCGAGTGGGAATTGTATGTTCAAATTATGTCTGATGAAGAACATCCAGAGTTAGATTTTGATCCACTAGACCCTACAAAATTGTGGTACAAAGATCAATATCCATGGGTTAAGGTAGGAAAAATGGTGCTAAACAAAAATCCAGAAGACTATTTTAACGAAGTAGAGCAGGTTGCGTTTGGAACTGGGGTATTGGTAGATGGATTGGATTTTTCAGACGACAAACTTCTTCAAGGTAGAACATACTCCTACTCAGATACGCAGCGTTACCGTGTAGGCACAAACTACTTGCAATTACCAATTAACAAGCCGAAGAAAGATGTAGCCACAAACCAACGTGCAGGATCGATGGAATACAAGGTCAATAAGGGTCCTCACCAGAACCCTCATGTGAATTACGAACCTTCTGTTATGGGAGGACTGAAAGAACATAACCAGTCAGGCGTAGAGCATACACCTCATGTAGAAGGTAATTTAGTACGGGAAAGCATTGATCGCACCAATAATTTCGGTCAAGCTGGTGAGACATATCGACGACTGAGTGAGTTTGAGAGAGAAGAACTAATCAACAACTTGGTAGGCGCTTTAGCAACTTGTCGTAAAGAGATCCAAGACCAAATGGTAAAACATTTCTCAGAAGCAGATGCGGATTATGGGAAACGAGTGGCAGAAGGATTAAAGATGAAGGCTGACCAATCGGAAATGAGTTCCCGCGGGGTGTTGGGTAACTTAAAAGGGGAAGAAGGCGTCCATGAAGCCAATACTGATTCGAGGATATCGGATCCTTATTAAATGTGAGCGTTTAGCCGCGGAAACCTAATTGGGGTTCTGCGGCTTTCTTTGGGTTTTTCGGCGTGTTTTCCTTATAAACTTTAGGCTTAAGCGCTTTTGTTGCCTTCTTCTCTCTCCATCCATGGCGACTTAACCCTTTTGTCGCCTTCTTCCTTCTCCATCCATGGCGACTTAACTCTTTTGTCGCCTTCTTCCTTCTCCATCCATGGCGACTTAACCCTTTTGTCGCCTTCTTCCCTCTCCATCCATGGCGACTTAACCCTTTTGTCGCCTTCTTCTCTCTTCACCCATGGCGACTTAACCCTTTTGTCGCCTTCTTCTCTCTTCACCCATGGCGACTTAACCCTTTTGTCGCCTTCTTCCTTCTCTATCCTTGCGGCTTTAGCGCTTTTGTACCTACTTTCCTGCCTTCTCTTCTGCGGCTTTAGCGCTTTTGCACCCAATTTCCTACCTTCTCTCCTGCGGCTTTAGCGCTTTTGCACCCAAGTTCCTGCCTTCTCTTCTGCGGCTTTAGCGCTTTTGCACCCAAGTTCCTGCCTTCTCTCCTGCGGCTTAAGCGCTTTTGTACCCAAGTTCCTGCCTTCTCTTCTGCGGCTTAAGCGCTTTTGTACCCAATTTCCTGCCTTCTCTTCTGCGGCTTAAGCGCTTTTGTACCCAAGTTCCTGCCTTCTCTTCTGCGGCTTAAGCGCTTTTGCACCCAAGTTCCTGCGGCTTAAGCGCTTAAGCCGCAATAAGTACTATCTCATCTCCCCTCCGCTACCACTTCTCCCGCAAAAAATAAACTCCATAATAAGCCGCTGCCACCATTAGCAGCACTCCACTTATTAGAAAAGCTGTGTCCGTAGAGTAGTAGACTGTTACCAAGGCTCCTACCATAGGGCCTACCATTCCACCGAGCCCTTGAATTCCAGAAAGTATACCCCAGCCGGAGCTTTTAGACTGATCTGGTATGAAAGTAGATAGGAAAGAGTTCCACGCTGGCATCAGTAAGGCATAGGCTACACCGATAATTGCTGCAGCAACAATGGCAGCTTGAAAAGAAGAGATTACTATTACTCCTAAGATTCCTGCAGCTAGTGTCATGAATCCTAGTAAGATAGGAATTTTTCTTCCTACTAAATCAGCAAACTTACCCATTGGAATAAGTGATATTCCTATCAACACACCACCAACTACTAAAAGCATGGAATACTCCGTTGGCGATAATCTCAGTTCCTGATAGATAAAGCTCGGTAATATCGGCAGTAACATGCCCACAGCTACACCTTGTAATAGAATCCCTGGATACACCACTCTGCCTTTTCGAATCATTACTAATGTAGCCACCCACTCCCGCTTTAACGAACGAGAAGGAGTAGACTCAATTATTCTTTCTTGTGTAAAAAGCTCAAACAGCAGGTAGCTAGCGAACGTACTGCTTACTAGTAACCAGAAAGAGAACATGGTAGCGAATTGAATTAATACGTTTATAGATAAGGCACCTACGCTTAAACCCACTAACCAGGCTAAGTAAATGACTCCCATTTTCGATCCTCTTTCTTTTCCTTTTACCTTTGCCAATATATAAATCCACACCGGGCAAAGCCCCACGCCTAGGCAAGCTGCTCCAGCCAAGGCTGTCATATAACTAGGGTAATACCACATGCAAAATAAGCCAAAGAACATTACCATATAACTTACCCGTAACACTCTTTTTTCTCCAAAGCACTCCATCCAAAACCCAATAAAGACATTGGATAAGGCATCGAACACAAAATGAACAGACACAGCTACGCCTACTATCGCAATGGAGGTATGTAGTTGATCTGTTGCAAAAGTTGGTAGGTACCCAATGATAAATGCCCCTCTTACACATTCTGCAAAACTCAACATGAATGCTAAATAGATAAAACGACTTTTAGCTAGTGTCATCCTACGCCGACTTCCAATCTCTCCTCTACCATCTCCAGTAGGTTATCTACAATAACAGCTGCAGCAAAAGGTTGGTATAATTGGATCATTGCTTGTTCCATGGTTATTCGCACTTCTTCATTTTCTAGTATTCTACTTGTATTCCAGAGTACTTCTTCCACTGTGTGCACATGCACTGCTGCCTTCTTCCACTCAAAGAATTGAGCGTTTTCTTTCTCTTGTCCAGGAACAGCTCGATATAACACCAAGGGAACATGTTTAGCTAGAGCTTCACTTAACGTTATTCCTCCAGGCTTGGTAATCATCACTGTTGCCATTTCCATCAGTTCATCTATTTCTTGTACATATCCTAAAATTGCAACATTATGGTACATTCCTACCTTCTTCTCCAACAACTCTTTTAACTCTATGTTATTGCCACAGACGATTAGTAACTGCGAATCTTTCATCTCTGCTAACTCAGTTGCTAAGTAGTCCGTATCTTTTAACACGCCAAAAGCACCTGACATCAATAAAATGGTCTTCTTTGTTGCATCTAAACCATACTTCATCCATACATTTAGCTTGTCTTTCTTCTCTTCAAAAGCTGCTCTTACTGGGATTCCTGTCACACTTATACATGTTGGAGAGAAACCTAAATCAATCATCTCTTGCTTCATTTCTTCACTGGCCACAAAATAATGATCTACATTAGGATGTAGCCATCTAGAGTGCAGACAGAAATCTGTTAATGTGTGAACAACAGGAATAGCAGATCCTGTTTGTTTCTTCCACTCTCCTACAACTAACATAGGGAACGTATTGACGATGATATCAGGTTGAACTTTCGAGATTACTTCTCTTAGTCGCTCCATTCCAAATTGGTTAAACCATGTCGTGACACGGTAATCATTCTTCATATTGTTTGTCCCATAATAAAAACTTCCATATACTTTCTGACCAACTGTAAAACTCTTGATGTATAAGTATTTCGTCATTTTTGTAATAGCTGGGTGTGCTTCTTGAAATAAATCACATGTCGTAACATTCGTTATTCCTTTCGCGCGAAACTGCTTTTCGAGTGTGGTTGTTACTTGAAGATGACCGTTGCCGTAGCTTCCGGTCAAAATCAACACCTTAGTCGATTTCACAGTGAATCCTCCCTTTAGTAGAACAAAATAGAATAATTTCTTAACTTCAAGCACTATACCGTTATGTAGGTTAATTTTACTTAATCTAACAAATCATAAGAAATTCTTCTGTATCTAGTAAAATATTATGTAAGTTTTATTGGATTTCCTTTGTTATTTATGTAAAGATTTTATAAAGATTAAGATTTCTAAAAATTCTCTACCTTTGTTAGACTATAGCTACTATTCTTTTAAAAGCGAAGGAGTTATTTTATGTTACAATCCCGCGAGCAAGTGTTAGCTTATACGAAACAATTAGTTCAAATAGAAAGTATTGTGAACACCGAAGGAGAAAAAGTAATCGCGCATTCCTTACACACTCTTATTGCTTCTATGCCTTATTTTCAAAAGCACTACGACCAAGTTCTTCTGGAAAAAACGGTGGATGACGCACAAGATCGTTTTAACGTTCTGGCTTTTGTAAAAGGAACAAAAGCACCAAGCAATCGGACAGTTATTCTTATGGGTCACATTGATACTGTTGGCACCAATGATTACGACGAGCTGCAGTCACTAGCTTATAACCCAGAAAAATTAAAAGAAGCCTTGAAAGAAGAACCGCTCGCGGAACATGTGAAAGAACACGTACACTCCGACAATTGGATGTTCGGACGTGGTGTCTTAGATATGAAGAGCGGCCTAGCAAGTCACTTATTTTTACTACATTACTACAGTGAAAATCCTCATCTACTGGAAGGGAATATCGTTTTTGTTGGAGAGTGTGATGAAGAAGACGGATCGAATGGTATTTTAACAGCGGTATCCACGTTAAATAAATGGAAAGAGGAATACGGTTTTCAGTATGTGGGAGCCGTAAATGCAGACTTTGTTTCCCCAAGATACGCTGACGATCCAAACAGATATATTTATCAGGGAACCGTTGGAAAGCTTCTACCTTCCTTCTTTATTACAGGTGCCGAAACACATGTTGGCTCTGCTTTTGAAGGGTTAGATCCAAACTTTATTGCGGCAGAATTAACTAGAGCTATCAACTATAATCCAGCTTTGTGCGATGAATCGCTTGGAGAGACAACTGTACCTCCAGTTTCCTTAAAGCAAATGGACTTAAAGCCTTCCTATGATGTTCAAACGGCTTTGTCTGCATATGTGTACTATAATTTCTTTATCCATTCTTGGACTCCAAAGATGGTTCTCGACAAACTCTGCGCTATCGCTGAAGATGCCTTTACAAATGCTCTGGAATCTTTACAACAAAGGTACGAAGCATATGCCAAACTAAGTGGGCAGCCAGCTAATCCTCTACCTTGGAAGTCAAATGTAATGACATATGAGCAATTAGAGCAACAACTTGTAGACCTACATGGCGATACGTATCGAACACACATGGAAGAGTTTAAAGCCGCTCTAATGGAAAGAGAGGATCTAGATACTCGGATGTATGCTGCCCGAGTGGTAGAAGAAGCATGGAGATGGATGCCAGAAAAACAACCTACAATTATCGCTTTTTACTCATCGCTCTATTCCCCTCGAATTGAGATTAGTGGGAAAACCAATGAAGAAAAGCGATTACTAGAAGGTGTAAAAAAAGCAGTGGAAACCGTTCAACCATCTTATGCTTATCCAATCGTAACGAGAAACTTCTTCCCGTATATATCGGATATGAGTTTCGTTGCAATTAGTGATAACGAGGAAGGTATTCGAGCTGCAAACGTAAATAATCCAAGCTTTGGGACAAAATTGCGTGTGAATTATGAAGAAATAAGAGCGTTGAACGTTCCTGTTATTAATATTGGACCATACGGCGTGGATGCTCATAAAAAATTGGAACGGATGGAAATGACCTACTCCTTAGAGGTGGTACCTAATTTAACAAACGAAGTAGTACAATACGTATTGTCTTCCGATTAAAAACAGATCTCATCACGTAACCCAAAACCAGTGCTGCCTCCAAAGTTACACTGGTTTTCTTTTATGGATTACGCCTCATCGTAACAAACTGTCCTACTGGTGACAGAAACGTATGCTGTTGTACAAAGCCAAATTTTCCGTATAAGCAGATTGCTCGTTGATTGAAAGTCGCTACCGTTACCCTAAACGGCATCTCTTCCATTTGAACCTGATCTAGTATAAAGCCAAAAAAGCTTTTCCCTAATCCATTACCGGTCAAAGATGGTTTCATCCCTAATCCGATATCAATACAATCTTCGGCGTATGCTCCTACTGTATTACCAGAGGGAACTTGCGCTTCATTCCCCGTGCAAAAAAATCCTACCATTTCTTCTCGGTCATCTATTACCACATAATACATATCATTCATTAGTGCGGCAAACACATCATCTGTGTTAGGTAAATGATAAAAGTCATACGGAGCAGGATAGCGCCACTGCATAATTTCGTTAGCGTAGTCCTCTTTCATTTGTTCTACGGTCCAATTCAATGTCCTTCTTCCTCCCCATTTTGTTCGCCCTTTAGTAAATGGTATAGTGATGTTAGGAAAAATTCTACATAAAGGTGGAGATTTTTTGAAAACGTTAGTTCTTTTAGGAAGTACACGTGAAAACGGAAACAGCGAATGGCTAGCAAAAGAAGCTGTTAATGGAACGGAATATACAATGGTAGCTTTAGCTGACTTATCTATACAAGCAATTGTAGATCAAAGACATAAAGAGGGCGGATTTACTCATATACAAGATGACTATGACCACCTTGTGGAGCTTATGCTTTCTCACGATCGTTTAATCTTTGCTACACCTCTTTATTGGTATGGAATGAGTGGTCCTATGAAAGACTTCTTTGATCGTTGGTCTCAGTACCTGCGAGACGACCGCTACCAATTAAAGTCAGAGTTACAAAAGAAAGAGAATTATGTCATCATTTCTGGAGGAAAAGATGCTGGTGTGAAAGCCCTACCGTTAGTACAACAATTTGCTTACATCTTTGAATTTATGGGAATGACCTTTAACGACTATGTTATTTGTAAAGGGGTAAAACCTGGGGAAGTGAAAGATGATACGATCGCTGTCGCAAAAGTTCATGAGTGGAACCAATCGTTTTCAAAATAGTAAGGAAGTAGCGTTCTCTTAAAAATAGAGAACGTTTTTTTATTTTTTCTTGGTACCTCATAAAATAACACTTTCTATCCATACTAACTTTGTCGAAATATAGCACATTTTTTGTTGACGAAAGATGTATATACAAGTTATGATGAAAACGTAAACAAAACCTGTATATACAGGTTCCAATACATGTAAACGGTCTCAAAGGAGGAGAACTTAATGAGTAAAAACCGCGAAGTTGCTAAACAAGTACTTGCAGCTATTGGTGGAAAAGAGAATATCGCTTCCGCTACTCATTGTGTTACACGTCTTCGTTTTGCGCTTAACGATGAAAGCGTTGTAGATAAAGAAGCGTTAGAAGCAATTGATGTAGTAAAAGGTTCTTTTGCTACTAATGGTCAGTTCCAAGTTATTTTAGGACAAGGTTTAGTAGATAAAGTGTTTAAAGAACTAGCAGATGAAGCTGGTATTTCACAATCTTCTAAAGAAGAAACAAAAACAGCAGCAGAAAAGAACTTAAACCCTCTGCAACGCGCAGTTAAAACACTAGCTGATATTTTTATACCTATTCTTCCAGCCATCGTTACTGCTGGTCTTCTAATGGGTATTAACAACATTCTTACTGCAGGTGGCATTTTTGGAGATGCTTCTCTAATTGAAATGTACCCTGGCATAGCTGATATTGCTAACATTATCAATATCATTGCAAACACTGCTTTCGTCTTCTTACCTGCTTTAATTGGTTGGTCAGCAATGAAACGATTCGGTGGTAGTGAAATCTTAGGTATAGTACTCGGACTAATTTTAGTTCATCCGGATCTTCTAAACGCTTGGAGCTACGGACAGGCAATCGAAGAAGGAACCATGCCTACATGGAACTTATTTGGGTTAGAAATAAATAAGATGGGGTATCAAGGACAAGTTCTTCCTATCCTATTTGCTTCTTTCATCTTAGCGAAAATAGAAATTTTCTTACGTAAAAAAATCGCAGACGGATTCCAGCTTCTACTTGTTGGCCCAATTGCTTTACTAGTAACAGGTTTCCTAGCATTTGCAATCATTGGACCAATTACATTTGCGATTGGTAATGGAATCACTGGTGCATTTGTATGGGTATTTGAAAACGCTGCAATTATTGGTGGATTAATTTATGGAGCAATCTACGCACCATTAGTAATCACTGGTATGCATCACACATTCTTAGCAGTAGACTTACAACTAATTGGTTCTACAAATTCAACGCCACTTTGGCCAATTCTTGCACTATCCAATATCGCACAAGGGTCTGCAGCATTAGCAATGTTCTTCTTACTTCGTGAAGAAAAACTTAAAGGTCTGTCTATGACATCTGCTATATCTGCTTACCTTGGTATTACAGAACCGGCTATGTTTGGAGTAAACTTACGATTCCGCTTCCCATTCATCACAGCTATTATCAGTTCTGCTGTAGCTGCGATGTGGATTACAGCGAATAACGTACAGGCATTATCTATCGGTGTTGGTGGATTGCCAGGTATCTTCTCCATCGACCGAGACGGCTGGTTTGCATTTGCGATCGGTATGGTGATTGCGTTTGTTCTTCCGATTATTCTAACTTACGTATATGTGAAGGCACGTCGCATCAAGCTACAATAACCTCATAGAAATCAGAGAAAATAATACTTTCTCTGATTTCTTTTTTATTTCCTATCATAGCTTTGGGAATACTAGAGAATATAGAGCTTTACAACATTTCTTGAGAAAATAATAGAATTCAGATAAACTTGTATATACAAGTTGAAGAGGAGTGACAACAATGAACGAATGGTGGAGAAAATCCGTTGTTTATCAAATATATCCAAAAAGCTTTAATGACACGACCGGAAACGGTGTTGGCGACTTAAAAGGGATTCAAGAAAAGTTAGATTACCTAAAAAACTTAGGTGTTGATATTCTTTGGCTGACACCAGTTTATGCTTCCCCTCAAAAAGATAATGGCTATGACATTAGTGACTACTACTCTATCCATGATGAGTACGGGACAATGAAAGATTTTGATGAGTTATTAGAAGAAACGCATAAACGCGGCATGAAGCTCATTATGGACTTAGTGGTAAACCATACCTCAACAGAACACAACTGGTTCAAAGAATCACGTTCGTCTAAAGATAACAAGTACCGTAACTTCTATATTTGGCGTGATAAGCCAACTAATTGGGAATCAAAGTTTGGTGGCAACGCATGGGAGTATGATGAAGCGACAGGACAATATTATCTTCACCTTTTTGATGTGACACAGGCAGATCTAAACTGGGAAAACGAAGAAATGAGGCAACATGTGTACGATATGATGCATTTTTGGTTCCAAAAAGGCATCGATGGATTCCGTTTAGACGTAATTAATCTTATTTCTAAAGATCAAAACTTCCCAGATGACGACGGTTCCGTTGCACCAGGTGATGGCCGAAAGTTTTATACAGACGGACCGCGCGTTCATGAGTATTTAAAAGAAATGAATCAAGAAGTTTTATCTAAATACGATGCAATTACAGTTGGAGAAATGTCCTCTACGTCTATTGAGCATTGTATTCAATACTCCAATCCATCTAGCAAAGAGTTAAGTATGACGTTTAATTTCCATCATTTAAAAGTCGATTATCCTAATGGGGAAAAATGGGCTATTGGAGAAATGGATTTCCACGCGTTAAAGCAAATTCTTTCTAAATGGCAAGTAGAGATGAATAAAGGTGGAGGTTGGAACGCGCTGTTTTGGTGCAACCATGACCAACCACGAGTGGTCTCTCGCTATGGTCAAGACAAAGAATACCGAGTGGATTCCGCCAAAATGTTGGCAACCACTGTTCATTTAATGCAGGGAACTCCGTACATTTACCAAGGAGAAGAATTTGGGATGACGAACCCAGGATTCACATCTATCGACCAGTATCGTGATGTGGAAACGTTAAACTATTTCTCCATTATGAAAGAAAAAGGTATTGCGGAAGAAGAGATTATGGCAATTATTCAGCAAAAGTCTCGTGATAACTCCAGAACTCCTGTGCAATGGAATTCGGATAAAAATGCTGGTTTTACCACTGGTACACCTTGGATTGGGGTAAGCGAAAACTATCCTGAGATTAATGCAGAAGCTGCAGTTGCTGATGAAAATTCTATTTTCTATCACTATCAAAAATTGATTCAACTGCGCAAAGAGTACGACGTCATTACGACTGGGGATTACAAGTTACTTTCTGCTGAACATGAAGATGTGTTTGCTTATGTGAGAACCAATGGAGATGAGCAATTGTTAGTCGTGAATAACTTCTACGATAAGACAACTTCGTTCACTCATAATTTAACAGCATTTACTGCGGAAATCCTAATTAGTAACTATAAAGATTCTAAAGCCTTTGGAGAATCTATTACGCTTCGACCATATGAGTCAGTGGTGTATCACTTACGTCGTTCATGATACACTGATGTGGGTGAAATATTATGACGAAAAGTAAATTCCGTGTTATTTATGATGAGTTGGCACAGTTAATTCAATCAGGTGAATACGCACCAAAGCAAAGTTTACCTTCCGAAAATGAGTTAGCAGAGACATATCAAACTTCACGTGAGACGATTCGAAAAGCGCTGAAGCTTCTATCCGAACATGGATATATCCAAAAAATCCGTGGAAAAGGGTCTGTTGTGTTAGACATCAGCCGAATTGATTTTCCGATTTCGGGTTTGGTGAGCTTTCGAGAACTTGCGAAGAAGATGGGGACTCGAGCAGAAACTGATGTGGTGAAGCTTGTAAAGATTCAAAGTACTTCATTTCTAAATGAAGTACTTGAGCTAAGTCAAACAGAAGAGATATGGGAGCTTCATCGTGTACGTAGCATTGATGGAGAGAAAATCATCCTTGATAAAGATTATTTGGTAGTAGATGCGATTCCAACTTTGCCAAAAAAGGCTTGTGAAAAGTCGATTTATGCCTATATTGAAAAGGAATTAGGTTTATCGATAAGCTTTGCTAAAAAAGAGATTACAGTAGAACCCCCTACAAAGGAAGATCGTGCACTACTGGATTTAGAGGGCTACGATATGATCGTAGTAGTCAAGAGCCAAGTGTATTTAGAAGACACAACGCTTTTCCAATACACAGAATCAAGGCATCGACCAGATAAGTTTCGATTTGTGGATTTTGCACGTAGGCATTAAGGTTGTAAAAAAAGCTGGAACAAACCTATAAAGGTGCATTCCAGCTTTTTTGTATATTCATTTTAACGACCTCTAACTCTCCTTTGGTGCACCGGAGAAGACATTCGGCCACCATCCCGATCAACGACTGTTTGCTCAGGGGTTTCTTCCCATAATTCTCTATTTGAAAAGGACGGAAACGTATGCGTAGCATTATTCTCTGACCGAACTTGATCACCTAGGTATCTCCACACTTTCTTCACCTCATCAAATTTATTATTTGATTAACTATATAGCGAGATAGCATGGCTTAGAATAAGATATTTAAATTTTTAAACTACTGCAACGTCTGCTCCAACTCTTCCGGGTTTAATAATACTTCTTCTTTCTCAGGGTACGTCTTTTCTATATGTTGTTCACCCCAAACGCACAACATGTCTAATGCAGGCTTCAGAGTCCAACCGTAATCCGTTAGTTCATATTCAACCTTTGGTGGGACTTGATTGTATACGATTCTATTTAAAACACCTGCGTCTTCTAACTCTCTTAACTGCTGTGTTAGCATTTTTTGTGTAATTCCAGGCATTAATTTTTTTAACTCACTGGTACGTCGTTTATGTTTTATTAAGTGGCAAAGAATTACCACCTTCCATTTTCCTCCGATTACTTCTAGTGCTGCCTCGACTGGAATTTGATATTTTTTCATAACTTTCACCTCTTACCTTTAACATAGTTACTATTTATTTTACCCATACATTACAAAACAACTAGTAGGCACTTTCAAGTACCTATATCACAAAACAGTGACTATCGTACTTTAAAGTGCGTACTTCCACTCTTCTCCTATTCGGTGCATACTGTTCCATGCGAAGAACATTCTTCGAAAAACACAACAAGGAGGGGTTCGGATGAGCTCAACTTCATCATCCAAAAATAGTACGTTAGCTTTATTAGCATTAGCAATCAGTGCTTTTGGCATTGGTACAACAGAGTTTGTTCCCGTAGGTTTACTATCTGCTATGGCAGATGACCTTTCCATATCTATTACTGTAGCTGGATTTTTAATATCTGGTTATGCCATTGGGGTAGCTATTGGAGCACCTATTTTAACAGCTTTAACAAGTAAAATGAATCGTAAAACATTGCTACTATCCCTGATGCTTTTATTTATTATCGGAAATGGACTAGCAGCACTCTCTACTAGTTATGAACTTCTCTTAGTAGCTAGATTCTTAACGGCTTTTTCTCATGGTATCTTTTTCTCCATTGGAGCCACCATTGCAGCGGATCTTGTTGCACCATCTAAACGAGCAAGCGCCATCGCATTTATGTTTACTGGTTTAACAGTAGCAACTGTCACTGGAGTACCACTTGGAACATTTATAGGACAACTCTTTAATTGGCGAGCAACATTTGCGGGAGTCGCGATTCTAGGAATAATCGGCATTATTGCTATTTTCTTTTTACTCCCAAAAGATTTAAAACAAGCACCTCCGGCAGAATTCAAGGATCAATTAGCCATTTTAAGTAACGGAAAGTTAATGTTAGCTTTCGCTATAACAGCTCTTGGATATGGAGGTACATTCGTAACCTTTACCTATTTAACACCTCTATTACAAGATGTCGTAGGATTTAGTGGAAGTGTTATTTCCATCATCTTATTAGTTTATGGAATTGCAGTAGCCATAGGGAATGTATTAGGCGGAAAATTCTCTGATCGTAAACCGTTACGAGCACTTCAATGGATGTTTGTTGGACAAGCTATTATTTTATTACTTTTAAGCTTAGTTTCTACGACAAAGATACTTGCATTAATTGCTATTTTCTTACTTGGTTTATTTGCATTTATGAATGTACCAGGCCTTCAATTAGTGGTAGTATCTCTTGCTGAAAAGTACACTCCTTCCGCTGTAAATGTTGCCTCCGCATTTAATATCGCTGCATTCAACGTAGGGATTGCAATTGGTTCCATTGTTGGTGGGATGATTGTAGATTCCATCGGTGTAATTCATACTCCTTGGGTAGGAGCCAACATGGTGTTAGGAGCTGTGGTATTGACTGCTTGGCTCCGAAAAAAAGAGACAGAATAATGTTTAAAGATACGCATAATTGTCTATAAATAACTATAGAATAGTATTCCCCCTAGAATATTAATATCTAATGTAGCTACAAAGAATCCCCCAGAGATTCTTTGTAGCTTTTGTTATGAAGAAAGAGGTGACAATATGCAATCAACAATTAAAGCTTTTGTATTTGATGTCTACGGTACTCTATTTGACGTTCACTCTATCCAGCAGGTTGCAAACGAAATCTTTCCCGGAAAAGGGACAGAAATCAGCCAAACTTGGCGTCAAAAGCAGATTGAATACTCTTTTTTACGTCAGTTAATGGGTCAGTACAAATCGTTTAAACAAGTAACAAAAGATGCACTAGTATACTCCTTAACATTGCATGACCAAAAGGTAGATGATGAAAGTGTAAAACGATTAATAGACCAATATCTTCATTTAGACCTTTATCCAGAAGTCATAGATGTGTTAACTACAAAAGGTGATCAGAAATTGGCCGTTTTCTCCAATGGGTCTAGGGATATGTTAGAGCCTCTTTTAGATAATGCTAAAGTTAATTCCTTTTTTGATCATATCATTAGCGTAGATGACATCAAAAACTATAAACCTACACCCGCTTCCTATATGCATGCATTAAACCATCTAGGATTTAACAGGGAAGAGGTATTGTTTATGTCCTCAAATGGGTGGGATATAACTGGAGCAAAGAGTTTCGGCTTTCATACAGCATGGATCAATAGAGGTCAACTGCCTGTAGAGGTACTACAGTTACATCCTGATAATGAATGGGAAAGTTTAGTACCACTAAAAGAAATGTTGACAGCATAAGACGGTTATTTATACAAAAAGCTCCAGAGCATATTACCAATGTACTCTGGAGCTTTTATTATAATGATCTTTTTAAAATATCAAGAACGCTTTCTCTATCCATCGTCTTGTATGTGCCTACGCCTGGTTTAATAAACGTTTTTTCTACCATAACATCCAACATACTATCATCAATATCATAGTCTTTTAATGTAGTTGGTGCTCCTAAAGACTTCCAAAATATTCGGAGCGCATTTACACCTTCTCTAGCAATTTCTTCAACCGTTTTTTCTTCTGAAGAAATCCCGAAAACGTTCATTGCTAATTGTTTCACGCGAGAAGGGTCTTCTTCTAAAACATGCTCCAACCAATTAGGGAATAAGATGGCTAAACCACCACCATGAGGGATATCGTACACGGCAGATACTGCATGTTCGATTCGATGTGTTGCCCAATCTCCACCATCTGTTCCATAGGCTAAACTTCCGTTAAAGGCAGTTGTACTGACATACATCATCGTTGCGCGATGTTCATATGAATGTAAATCCTCTAGAAGCTTCGGACCTGTTGCAACAGCTGTTCTGAGTAATGATTCAATAAAACCGTCAATCATAGGAGTATTTTCTGTACGATGGAAATAATGCTCTAACGCATGAGACATGCTATCCACTATTCCATAAATGGTTTGATCTCTTGGTACAGAGTACGTGTAAGTTGGATCTAGGATGGAGAAAGTAGGATAAACAAATGGTGAACTCCAGCCTAGTTTATCTTTCGTATCCCAGTTTGTTATCACGGATACAGGATTCATTTCTGAACCTGTTGCAGCAAGTGTAAGCACTGTTCCAAATGGTAATGCTTCTTCGATAGCTACTTTTCCTGTAATAAGGTCCCATGTGCTCCCCTTATATTTAGCACCAACAGCAATCGCTTTAGTACAATCAATGACGCTTCCTCCACCGACTGCTAAAATGAAATCAATCTCTTCTTTCTGACAGATATCTACTCCTTTTTGCACAGTACTCAATCTAGGATTTGGTTCTACTCCTGATAACTCAAATACGGTAGCATCTATCTTACTTAATTGCTCCATCACATCGTCGTAAACACCATTCCTCTTTATACTACCCCCACCATAGACTAGAAGGACTTTACTATTTGGGGCTACCTCATTGGATAATGATGTTATTTGATTTTCACCAAAGATTAATTTAGTTGGATTGTGTTGAGTAAAATTTATCATGTCTTCACCTCTTTATGGACTTGAAATAACCATAACACATTTGTTTTTAGGGTTGTTATTTATAGCTCGCCTTTATTATATCAATATGACATGTTTAATCATTCTTGAATCGTACTATCCCTTGCTCTATTGCGAGTGATCTTGCCACTTTCGGTGCTAACCACAATAATGGCAATAAGATAAATGATACCGGCACTGCCGACACTACAATAAACGATTGAAGCGCATCAATACTACCATTTCCGATGAATAGTAGAACAGCCGCTACCGCACCCATCGTAACAGCCCAAAATACACGAAGAGCACCAGAAGGATCACCAGTACCAGTTACAGCCATAGATATGGTATAGGACATCGAATCACTAGTTGTTGCAACAAACACAACTGTAACGACTAAGAAACCTATTGCTAACGCAGTTCCAAATGGCATTTGCGTTACAATAGCAATCATCGCTGCCGGCATTCCACCAGTTTCTAATGGTCCTGAAACAGACCCAGCTTTCTGTAATTCATAAAAAATACCCGAACCACCAATTACTGAGAACCAAAAATTGGTCACTAATGGAGCAATGATAGCTACTGCTGTGACAAGCTGACGAATAGTTCGACCTCTAGATATACGACCGATAAAAATTGCCATCATTGGACCATAGCCGATAAACCAGCCCCAGAAAAATACTGTCCAATATGCTAGCCAATCTTTGTCTCCACGATATAAACTGACCATAAAGAAGTCCCTAACATAAAGACCAAACGACCCAATAAATGAATCGAATATAAAGGCAGCTGGACCTAAAAGTAAAACAAATAAGATTAAAATAATAGTAAAGATAACATTAAATCTACTCAACAATTGTATCCCTTTATGAACACCAGATACTGCCGATATCGATGCAACGGTGATTAGCCCAATAATAATGAAAAGCTGCGTCAAGTAGGTATCAGGTATTCCAAAAATAGATTGAACAGCATAGGAGGCCTGTAATCCTAAGAACCCTATAGGTCCAATAGTACCTGCAGCTACTGCGATGATTGAAAAAGCATCTACTACAGTCCCTAATACACTCTTCTTCATAATCTTTTCGCCAAAGATCGGATACAGCAACGTTCTAGGCTTCAGTGGCATTCCCTTATGAAAATGCCCGTACATAATAACTATGGCACCTAGAGTACCTAGAATCGCCCAAGCTAAGAATCCCCAATCCAAAAATGACTGAGTTAAAGCCGGAGCAACTGCATCTGTTGTACCAGGGGCTACATCCCCATACATAGGTGGTGTAGATAAAAAATGATACAGTGGTTCTGCTGCAGCCCAAAATACTCCGCCACCAGCTAACAACGTACACATGATAATAGCAATCCATTTAAACGTACTTAATTCTGGGTCATTTGTTTTCCCTAACACCACTTCCCCGTATTTAGAGAAAGCAATCCCTATTGCGACAAGAAATGTCGCTAACATTAAGACTTGCCAAAACGCTCCAAAATACGTAGCCGAGAAGGTAAATGATGTACTTACTAGTTCCCCTACTCGACTAGCATCTATCAATGCTGCTACTACAAATAGTAGTAGCGCTCCGCCACTAATTATTACTACTGGCCAATCTATATTATCTTGTTTAAACAATGTAATCCTCCTTATCTAATAATAAGCTTTTCTGAAAAGCACAAGTGGCCATTATAACAAAAGACAACTTATCGTTACAACCATCAATTATATAAGTACTTTTGTTAGTTTATCTCGAACGTTACTTTTTCACTCATCCATTACAGAACAGAAAAAGGTTTGAGCAGTATCCCCTACCACTCAAACCTTTTACTATCCAAGCTATGCATTATCGCTTTTTTCTGTCTTATCAATAATAGATGTCCCCACAAGATCACCCGTAACATTTAACATCGTAGCACCCATTCCAACTAATGCGTCGATTGCTGCTAACAAAGCAACAGTTTCCATAGGTAACCCAAGTTGTGCGAAAACAGTAGCAATCATCACCAGTCCTGCTCCTGGTACTCCAGCTGTTCCGACGGAAGCTAACGTACCAATTAGCACCACTACCAACATATCGGTAATGGTTAAAGGATTACCAATAACATTTGCCGCGAATACAGCAGATACGGCAATACGGATTGCTGCACCATCCATATTAATAGTTGCACCTAAAGGTAAACTAAATCCATACAAACTTTTAGACAACCCTAAGTTTTTCGCTGCATTTAACGTTACTGGAAGAGTTCCAGAACTACTTTGGGTTACAAAAGCCGTAATCATTGGTGTACGAGCTTGTGTGAAAAACTGTTTAGGACTAATCTTAAAGAATACCATCGCAATAATATAAAAAATAATTTGTACTGCTATTGCAACATAAAGTACTAATACTACATTCCCTAGTTGCAACAAAGTATCTAGACCTTGATTTCCAACGGTTTTTGCAATAATTGCAAAGATACCTATCGGTAAATATAGTAAAATTCCTTTCATAATAAACAAGGTTGCTTCATTAAGACCATTTAACACTTTATACAATTGGTCTCCAAACTCACGATACTCTTCTGTTGAACGCAAATAGGAGATTCCTATCCCAAATACGATAGCTGTAAAAATAATTCCTAAGAAATTATATTCTGTAAAAGCCGTAACAATATTGCTCGGCACAATATTTAAAAGGACACTAACAATCCCTGGATTGTTTGGCGTTTCAAACGTCTCATTCGTTGGTAAAGTCAATCCCGTTCCTGGACTAAAAATCGTCGCAACAGTTATACCGACTATAATCGCAAATGCAGAGGAAAGAAGATAATATAGAAATGTTTTTCCTCCCATTCGACCTAAAGTACTCCACTTTGTTTGGTTAACACCTACCATTAATGTAAAGAGAATTAATGGTAAGATTAAAAAGTTTAGCAAACGTAACAGTAAATCTCCTAAAGGAGCTATTACAGCAGCATCTTCCCCAAAAACTATTCCGACTATAATACCTAAAATAAGCGCAACGGAAACTTTAAGAATTAAAGAGGACCGTGTATATAAATTCCAGACATTTTTCATTATTAACCACCCGACTAAATTAGTTTTTTATTAGATTACCCTATATGAATGGTTCGTATTAAACACATTAATCATATAATCTTAATCGGGTTTGACTATAACGTATGCGGGAATAATAGGTCAATTAGAATGCTTAAGAACCTGTGAGTGGCTAAACTCACAGGCTCTCTTAAAAATCAATACACACTCTATTTCTACCTAGCCTCTTCGCTTTGTATAAGGCTTGATCAGCGTATCTTACTAAGTCGTCCCCATTTTCTACTATTTGAGGGTAAGAGGAAACACCGACAGAAATTGTGATGGACAGCTTTTTATGATCACTTATAGTGAAAGACGCTGCCTCCACTGTCTCTCGAATTCTTTCTGCAATTTCCTCTGCTCTTTCAACATGGCAGTCCGGTAATAAAACAGAAAACTCTTCTCCGCCATTTCTAGAAACAGTATCAACTGACCTAGTAGTCTTTCTTAGAATTTCTCCTAGTTGAGCAAGAACTAAATCTCCCGCTTTATGCCCATACGTATCATTAACTTTTTTAAAATAATCAATATCTATCATTAAAATAGATAAATCTTCTTTTTTCTCTTCTGCAGTATACATTAAATTATTTAATTGAAGATCAAATGCCCTCACATTGTTTAATCCAGTTAAAAAATCTACAGTCGATTCATTTTTATATTTCAGCATAAGTTCTTGAGAACGTATTAAATAATCTACATAGAATACGGAAGCTACCCCACCTAGTAACGAGAGAACCCAATATGTTGGTAATAGTTCTTTGAGAATCGAAAGGTCTTTTACTAAGACAGAAATAACAACCGTAAATGTAATGTTAGTATGAAGTAACATTACTAATACTTTATTGATTAATTTTTTGTCTTTCATTAATTTAATTATGATATAGTATCCAATCAATACAACTAACAATAATATGGCAGCTCCAACTGCAGAGGCATTAGCACCTAAATAAAAGCGATAGATAACAATTAGAATAGTGCTAATCATGGCTTGATTTAACCCCACAAAAATCATTAATAACATTACAGGGATAAATCGTAAATCAATGATTGTTTGCTGTGTTACTGCGATAGAAAAATTCATTAAGATGATTCCTAACGTTGCACCTGCCAGTCCGTCAATCATTTTCAACGTATCGCTAGTAAATATCGAAAGTAGCTTCCTCCACCTAAGTTGAAGATACGTAAATGCTAGTGCTACTATAATACAGATATTAATAAAAAGATCTACGTACATGTTGTCACCTCAAATCTTTACAGTTACTACCATTAACGAGAATGGTGGGATCTTTGTAGACACAAAACATAACAAAACTGTAATTTTCTACTCTCGTAGTCTTAAAAATTATATGTTAGTGTATTTGTGTCGATTCATCATAATGTCTATAATATGCTTATATTTTATCAAATAACAAACTAAGGGTGTGTATTATCTTGCGTTTAAATAAATTTATTGCAGATTCAGGAAAAGCTTCTCGCCGTGGTGCGGATCGGTTAATTGAAGAAGGTCGAGTGAAGATAAATGGGAAGAAAGCAAAAATTGGTGATCAAGTTCATCCTGGTGATGAAATTATGGTTAACGGTGAAACCATTCGTTTAGCTAGAAACAATGTATACCTTGTGTTAAATAAACCAGTTGGCATAACATGTACTTCTGAAAAAGGTGTAAAAGGGAATATCATTGATTTTGTCAACCATCCGCTACGCATTTCGCACGTAGGTCGTCTAGATAAGGAATCGGAAGGATTGATTTTACTTACAAACGATGGAGACATTGTAAATGAAATCTTACGTCCAGAGAATAAACATGAAAAAGAATATATTGTTTCAGTAGACAAGCCTATTACACCAGAATTCGTAAAGCAGATGTCTGAAGGGGTAAAAATTCTTGGGACGAAGACGTTACCTTGTAAGGTGGAACAATTGTCAAAGTTTGATTTTAAAATCACCTTAACACAGGGGTTGAACAGACAAATTCGCCGCATGTGCGAGGTGTTAGGATATGAAGTTTTTCGTTTACAAAGAACAAGAATCATGAACATAACATTAGGAAATCTTCCAATGGGGCAGTGGCGCGATCTTTCAAAAAAAGAGCGTGAGCAGTTGTTTAGAGAATTGGATTACACTCCTAACGAATGGTAAGAAAAAAGGATGAAACCTCATTCGTTAGGTTTCATCCTTTTTTAATCCTCTAAATCCACTAGCTGCTGTCGATCATTAAAATATGTTTTATAACCTAACTGTAAAAAAATAATGACACAAAGTGCAACGCTTCCAACCACTCCTAACATGGTAGCTATTTGATAGCCTAAAGCAACTAATGGAGACGCTCCTGCGATAATTTGTCCTGTCATCATCCCTGGTAAGAATACAATTCCCATCCCTACTAGAGAATTAATTGTGGGCAACATCGCAGCATCAAAAGCTTGATTTACAACCTCTGCAGCGGCAACTTTAGGAGTAGCCCCAAGCATTAATGCTCCCTCGATTTGAGGTTTTTTGGACTTCATTTCAATAGCCAAGTGGTTTACTCCAAGCGTGACAGCTGTCATCGACTTACCGATGATCATCCCAGCAATAGGAATAAAATATTGTGGGTTATACCATGGCTCTAACTGTAGAACCACAAACATAAAAAAGGCTATGGTACAGATAATGCCAACAGTCATTGCAAAAGCCACAATTTTCTTAATGTCTTTTCCGATTGTCACTTTTGTGCGCTGATATACGTTAACAATCGCAAAAAGCAACATAACAAAGACAGCTAATAGAGTGTACCAAGGACTTGCGTTATCGAAAATAAATACTAATATGTATCCAACAATAATTAACTGCAAGGTCATCCTTGCTGTCGCAATTAGAACTTCTTTTTCACGAGGGATTTTTCTGAAACGAATAATAGCAATTAATATCAACACAAATATGTATGCAGAAGCAATTTGCCAAAAAGACAAATTCATCATATCATTCATCTTCGTCCCTCTTTTCCGTTAAACGATAAGGCCCCATGTCAATTGTATCCTCTGCATATTTCTCTGCTATCTCTTCATCATGTGTTACCATCAACACACTCATTTCTTTTTGTTTCACATACTCCATAACACTACTCATAATACTTTCGGCCGTATCATCGTCAAGCGCAGAGGTCGGTTCGTCTAGTAATAAGACCTCTGGGTACATCAACAATGATCTTGCGAGCGCTAAACGTTGTTTTTCCCCACCTGATAAATGGTCAACATCTTCTGCCAGTTCTTTATTCAATCTAAACATACTTAATATTTCCTTAAGTCGATTATCCTCTGGAAATTCTTGTTCAGTAAATTTTAACCCAATCAGTAAATTATCTTTAATCGTTCCATCAAACATAACCGGTGATTGAGGGACCATTAAGATTTTTTTACGAATGGAAATAGGATCCATCTCTTTTAAGTCCTCATTATGATATAAAACCTTTCCTTTTGTAGGGGTTATTAAATGAGTAAGTAAACGAAGGAAAGTTGATTTTCCACTACCACTCGGCCCGACAATACTAATAATACTTTTAGAAGGGATGTTCATAGAAGGTATATGAATAATATCCTTGTATCTCAGATCGCGTATTTCAAACATATAACCCCCCCTTTTTATTATTCTTTGAAAAGATTATCGGAATATACTATGTAAAGATATTTTTACCCTTCTAATAAATGACCTAAACAGAAAAGAAAGAGGACTACATAAAAAAGACGCTGCCAGTAAGCAACGTCTTTTTATCGTTATATAATTATAGAGTCTTTGGATTAGGTCCGTATTTGTTCGAACCTTCTTGGCTGTCTAGACAAGCAAATACTAGAAGGACAATTGCTCCAACTAAAGGAACAAGGACAATTAACAGCCACCAAGCGCTTCTTCCAATATCGTGTAAACGTCTAACACATACTGCTAGTCCTGGAATAAGAACTAATAAAGAATAGATAACTTGTAAACCAAATGGTAGACCTAGTAAATTGTCTACTACACCTAAAAGTAACGATATTACTGCACTAATTAGAGCAAACATCCAATATTCTTTACGACGCGCACGTCCACTAAACGTCGCATATTTTTTTAAAACTTCTACATACCACTGCATAAAATAAATCTCCCTTGTTGTTAAAAATTGATTTCTGGGACAATTATAACATTTTTAGGAGATTATAAAATTGTAATAAATGCCAAAAGCGTCTCTAGGAAAGTCTAGAGACGCTTTTCTTCTTATGCTTGTGGTACCACAGCAAATTCTATTTCTTTCTCTAACTCTTCTACATATTTTGCTTTCTGCTCCGGAGTCCATTTTAGTAAGTGGTTCATTAACTCAACCACTTCGTCTTTCCACTTTCGAACCCAAGCAATGTCAAAGAACAATGCTCCTGTTCTACGAATGAAGAAATCTACTGGTGTGGCTGTCATTTCTTCTTGGATGCTATATATTACTTGAGCATATAGAGTCGCCGGAATACGAGAAGTATGGTCTGTTACACTATATGCTTGCGCTAGTTTAAACAATTGATCAACATTAGATCCATACATTCTAGCTAACGTACTTCCTTGTTCTATAGTAAGTCCGTGTTGTACCGCTTCCTTCGCCTTTTGCTCTACAAATCTAGGGAAACCTTTAGATCCTCCAACATGTCCTCCGGAGATTGGCATATTCTTCGTAGTGGACTTAGGGAATTTCTTTTTAGCTGTTTCTTCTAAACGTTTTACTACAAGATCCACTACTGTTTCTCCCATTTTACGATATCCTGTCAGCTTTCCACCTGCAATGGTAATCAATCCGCTTTCGCCTTCCCAGATTTCATCCCTGCGTGAAATCTCAGACGGATCTTTTCCTTCTTCATAAATTAGTGGCCGAATTCCAGCCCAACTGGACTCTACATCTTCCTTTGTCACTTTCACTTCTGGGAACATGTAGTGAATACTATTCAAAATGTACTCACGATCTTCATCTGTCATGTATGGTTTTGCTTTTTCCTTGTCATAGAAAGTATCCGTTGTCCCAACGTATGCTTTACCATCACGTGGAATAGCGAATACCATTCGACCATCTGGCGTATCAAAATATACCGCTTGTCGCAACGGGAATTTACTCTGATCAATAACAATATGAACACCTTTGGTCAGACGAAGCTTTTTATTATTGCGACTGTAGTCTTTTCCGCGCACCTCATCTACCCAAGGACCAGCTGCGTTCACTACTTTAGACCCTTTAATCTCTAAAAGTTCTTTCGTAATTAGATCTTCTGCTTCAATTCCAATAACTTTTTTATCACCATAAAGAAAACGGGCTGATTTCATATAATTCATGACTGTCGCTCCGTGAGCAACTGCTTCTTTCATCACTTCTATAGTCAGACGAGCATCATCCGTACGATATTCAACGTAGTAACCGCCACCTTTTAAACCATCTTTCTTCACCAGTGGCTCTTTAGATAGAGTATCGGATACAGATAACATAGAGCGTCGTTCACTTTTCTTTACACCTGCAAGATAGTCGTATATTTTTAATCCAATAGAAGTACTGAACTTACCAAACGTACCTCCTTGATGTAATGGTAGTAGCATCCATTCTGGAGTGGTTACGTGAGGCCCATTTTCATATACGATTTCACGTTCTTTACCAACTTCCGCCACCATCTTAACCTCAAATTGTTTTAAATAACGTAAACCACCGTGAACTAATTTCGTAGAACGGCTGGAGGTACCTGATGCGAAGTCCTGCATTTCCACTAAGGCAACTTTCATGCCTCGCTTAGAGGCATCTAGCGCAATACCTGCTCCAGTAATTCCTCCACCGATAACAATCAGATCAAAGTTTGTGTGTTGTAAACGTGTTTTTACTTCTTCTCGTAGTGTGCTTGAAAATGTCATATGTGTAACCTCCTATTAGGTATCATGTACAAAAAAAGAGAGACCAAACTAGCATTACAAAAGCAGTTGCTTCGTAATGTAGAATGGTCTCTCTGCGTCTCTAACCGAATATTAACTTAATTTTATTATAGCATGAAAAACCATTATTTAAAAGCCATTGTTGCGTTAACTGCTTTTTTCCATCCGCTATATAATTCCTCTTTTCTCGCAACTTCCATCGCAGGTTCGAACTCTTTCTCTTTCTTCCATTGTGTAGCGATTTCTTCTCGATTACTCCAGAATCCAACCGCTAGACCAGCTAAATACGCTGCTCCTAATGCAGTTGTTTCATTAATTTCAGGGCGTTCAACAGGAACCGATAACATGTCGCTTTGGAATTGCATTAAGAAATTATTCTTTACTGCTCCACCATCTACGCGAAGTGTTTTTAAGGAGATACCAGAATCTGCTTCCATTGCTGTTAGCACATCTTTTGTTTGGTACGCTAAGGATTCTAGTGTTGCGCGAACAAAATGTTCTTTTGAAGTACCACGTGTAATGCCAAAGACAGCTCCACGTACATCGCTATCCCAGTATGGCGTACCAAGACCTACGAAAGCAGGTACCACGTATACCCCATCTGTTGACGCTACTTTCTCCGCATAACCTTCTGTGTCACCAGCAGATTTTATTAGTCGTAGACCATCTCGTAACCATTGAATTGCAGATCCCGCTACGAAAATACTACCTTCTAAAGCATAGGTTACTTTCCCGTCAATTCCCCAGGCAAGAGTAGTTAATAAACCATTCTCTGACTTCACTGCTTTTTCACCAGTATTCATTAACATAAAGCAGCCAGTCCCATACGTGTTTTTCGCCATTCCTTCCTCATAACACGCTTGCCCAAATAGAGCTGCTTGTTGGTCGCCTGCTGCACCTGCAATTGGTATTTCTTTCCCAAAGAAATGATATGGTACCGTTGTGCCGTATACTTCGGAAGATGGACGAACTACCGGAAGCATGCTAGCTGGTACCCTTAAAATATCTAATAACTCTTGATCCCACTTCAAATCATATATGTTGTACATTAATGTTCTAGAAGCATTGGAGTAGTCTGTTACGTGAGCTTTTCCACCAGATAACTTCCAGATTAGCCAAGAATCAATCGTTCCAAATAGAAGTTTACCTTCCTCTGCTTTTTCACGAGCTCCATCAACATTATCTAGAATCCACTTTACTTTTGTTCCTGAAAAATATGCGTCGATTAAAAGCCCTGTTTTGTCTCGGAACGTATCGTTTAAACCTTTTGCCTTTAACTCTTCACAGATTTCGGCTGTTTGACGAGATTGCCAAACAATAGCATTATAAACAGGAATACCGGTTTCTTTATCCCATACAACCGTCGTTTCACGCTGGTTTGTGATACCAATTCCTTCAATTTGCTCAGGTTTCACACCAGATTCTGATAAAGCGCTTGCAATGACAGACAAAACAGATCCCCATATTTCGTTTGCATTGTGCTCTACCCAACCTGGTTTTGGAAAGTGCTGCGTAAACTCTTTTTGTGCTGTGTGTGCAATTTCCCCTTTTTTAGTAAACAGAATTGCTCTTGAGCTAGTTGTTCCTTGATCTAGAGATAAAATGTATTTTTCCATGGTTTCTCCTCCTACTTCGTTATGCGTATATTTTTCTTAGCTTTTTTCTGTCGTCATTTGACGTGCGCTCATATAAGGCAATCCTAACACAACTAACCTGATTACTAATACTATCCAAAAACTTGTTGTTAGTTGACCACCAAATACCGCTTTATAAATTAGATCTGTCATTTTACTAAATTAATTCTAAATACAAAGTGGGATAGCTATTCCAGTCGCAAATACATCTGCACCAAAAATAGTTAGTAATGCTGTACCAATCACTTCTTCTAAGAACGTTGTCATTTCCTCTACTTCTGTTTTTGTTCCATTGGAGTAAAATAAAAAACTCACAATAATAGCCTTATGAAAAGGCCAAAACTGTGAGTCTCCTAATCTCTTCACCATGTATTAACTTGATATCGATTTTACAAAGTGCTGTAAGCGTTGTCAATACTCCATTTACCACAGTTAATTTCCATCGAAATGTTTCCAAAGTTGATGATCTGATGTAGTGATAGCTGTAGCACCGGCTTCTAGCGCCGCTTCTACCTCTTCTACCGTTTCAATTAATCCACCAGCAAAGATAGGCTTTCCTGTTTTTTCTTTGATCTCTTTAATAATTTTCGGCACTACTCCCGGTAATACTTCAATAAAGTCTGGATCTGTTTTATGTATGAGTTCAATACTTCTCTTCATAGCACTAGAATCAATGACAAACATTCGTTGAGTCGCATGAATTCCTTTTTTCCTAGCTTTTTTAATAACACTTCCTTTTGTAGAGATAATACCGTACGGTTTAATTTCCTGACAAACGAATTCTGTGGCGTATTCATCACTTGATAAACCTTGGATTAAATCTAAATGAACAAACATTTCTCGCTTTTGTTGCCTTGCATACTCGACTGCGCTCTTTAGCATTCCAACATGCATATCAAGGAAAACCCCATACTGGAAGGATGTTTGAAGCATTTTATCAAACTCTTTCATGGTTCTAATCGCTGGAAGGATTTTTTGATTATGAAAAGTCACATGCATTCCTACTTTCGTTTTTCTGATTTGAAGTATAGGTAAAGTCTGGATTTTTTACAACAGTATGAAGGTCCATATATATTATTAAACCAAATAGATTCGTATTAACTTAACTTCTAGGGTAGCACGTCTACTCATATTATATATAAACAAAAGAGGAGGATACCGTATGAAAAAAGAGTTTTGGTTCTATCCGGATATCATCTGTTTATCTTTGCTTTTTATCGGCAGCTTCTTTTTCTTTCTTACTTTTGCTACCTCTTGGACTCAGTGGTTGTCGATTCTTATCGGAATGGTTACCTATACATTAGGAGAATATCTTACACATCGATTCGTGTTTCACATGAAGCCACCAAAGCATCCATTTTTCTTAAAGTTGATGAAAAGAGTACATTATGATCACCACGTAAAACCAAAAGATCTGCATTTATTATTTTTACCTTTATGGTATTCTGTTCCCAATATTGTAGTAGTCGCTATTTTAGTATTTTTCATTACAGGAAACTTAGCTGTAACTAGTGGATTCATTAGCGGTGTGGTAATTTTCATCATTTATTATGAATACACACATTATGTCGCACACCGTCCAATTAATCCGAAAACTCCTTGGGGAAAGTGGATGAAGAAAGTGCATCTGTGGCACCACTATAAAAATGAACAGTATTGGTATGGGGTAACAAGTCCTATATACGATTATGCGTTAGGAACCTTTAAGGATCAGAAGGACGTGGAAAAAAGTGCTACAGCGAGGGATTTGGAGAAGGAGTGATGGGGAAGTGCTTATTCTCTTCTACGACTGGATTTTCCGCTCCTTCATGAGTTTAAGAGGCTCTTATTCTCTTCTCGGCAATGATTTCCCCACTCCAGATGGGTATAGACCCTTTCTATTCTCTTCTCGGCACAGAGTTTCCCGCCCTAGATCAGTTTATAATTCAAAAGAGACTCATCTAAGAGCAAGCCACATCACGTGGCTAACGATGAGTTGTTACTTTTCACGTAACAAAAAGGACACCATCGCAATCCGCGAGGCGTCCTTCTACTATTATTTAATTGTGCTTTAACTCTGTACCATCATATGACTTCACATCTAAAGGAGCAGATAAGAAGTTCTTCGCTTTGCCAACGAAATCTGTAAAGTGGTCACTTGCATTATGTGCAGACACAGCGTCAAGATCTTTCCATACTTCTACCATTGTATAAACATGTTCCTTCTCTGTATCTTTCATTAATTTATACATAATGTTGCCACTTTCCGCTTGCGAACCTGCTACTAACGGCTTTAACTCTACAAGAAATTCTTGCTCTTTTTCCGGTTGAACGTGCATCGTTGCATGAATAATAATCATCTTAATCTCTCCTTTATTTCCACTCCGCTACGCGGTTAATTGGTAAACGGACTGAACGGTGCCCTTCGTCAGCTGCTTTCCCCATTGAGATAAGCATCACTGGAACATAGCGATCTTTTTCCATTCCGAATACTTCTGCAATTTTATCTTTTTCGTACCCACCAATTGGGTTAGTATCATAGCCATAAGCACGGGCCGCTAACATGATTTGCATGGATACAAGACCACCATCGATTAGCACGATATCTTTCATGTCTTCACGAGAAATTTGCTCAAAAAACGGTGTGAACATGTTCAAAATGTTCTCTTTCACATCTTGCGGCATGTAGCCAACTTCTACAGCTTTCCCATAAATCTCTTCTGCATAATCAAAGTTTTGCAAGTCGCCAAATACGGCAATGACAGCTGCTGAAGTGTTGACTTGGTTTTGATTAAATTTCGCAATTTCTGCTAACTTCGCTTTTTCCTCTGGGCTTTCAATCACTAGAAAACGCCAAGGTTGCATGTTAACCGAAGATGGGGCAGTTGTTGCAACGGTTAAGATTTCCTCCATCTCTTCTCGGCTAATCTTCACAGTTGGATCATAATTTTTTATGGAACGACGCTCTTTTACGATTTTATTAAAGTCATTTGTTACCTGCTGATTGTTCATTTCAAATTCTCCTTCCATGGAAGTATATCTTTTAACAATGTCTATCACCTTACTCCTATACAAGAGAATTGTAAAACTATATGCTTCTAGAAAGTTTTTACACTATTACTATAATATTAGCTATAGGATACTCAGCTAAAAACAGATCACATCACGTGGTCAACGCTGAGTTGTTACTAGTCACGTAACAAAAATAAGCCCCTTACAAAAGTAAGGGGCTCTCCAAGTTTGCGGCGGTCATAAGCCACGCTCCACAACGTGTTCCTTAAAAAGGAGTGCTTATCCGTCTTATGCAAACGGGCTCATCGCATAAATGTAATCATACTCTATCTAGCCAGTAAAGTCAATCTAATCAACAAAATATCTATTTCGCTTTACGAAATAACAAGATTCTTACTATAATAAATTAACTGACAAATAAGGAGCTGTTCTCGTGATACATGTTGCTATTATTGGATTAGGCGCAATTGGACAACGCCTTATCCCAGCTTTTCAACAGCACCCAGACTATACAATTTATGCGGTGTGCGATGTCAACCAGCAGCTGGCTGAACAAACTGCTACTACATACAACATAGGAACGTTTACAAATAACTACCAACAATTATTGGATGACACAAAGGTGGATCTTGTGTATGTCGCTGTTCCTCCTAAATACCATCATCAAATAGTATTAGACACCATTGCTAGAGGAAAGCACATTTTATGTGAAAAACCATTGGCAAATTCGTTAGAAGAAGCACAGGAGATTCATGATGCATCAAGAAAGTCATCCATTGTTCACGCCATGAACTTCCCACTTCATTACAGTCCTGGAAGTAGTAAGTTTAGACAATTACTAAAAGAAAACTACATAGGCTCTCTGAGAAGAGTAGAACTATTCTTACGTTTCCCGGAATGGCCTCGTCCATGGCAGCAAAATGATTGGGTTGGAAAGAAAGAACAAGGTGGCTTTGTTTTAGAAGTTGGCGTTCACTACATCCATCAAATGCAAACGATGTTTGGACCTCTTTCTGTTAAACACATGGACCTTCGATTCCCAGAAGATCCAACAGCTTCTGAAAATAGCATCATTGCTCACCTTGAACTAGAAAATGGAACGCCTGTCGTTATCAACGGTTTAAGTCAGATTGCTGGAGAAGAGGAAATTCGCTTTACTGTTTACGGTTCTGAAGGGACTCTTTCTCTTGTTAACTGGGCTCAACTAGAGGGTGCAAAGATTGGGGATAAAATGAACACACTTCCTGTTCCTAATGATAACGATCGTTTACTAGAGGAACTGGCAAAATCAATTCGTGGAGAAAAAGGAAATATCGTTACGTTTAAAGAAGGATTAGAAGCACAAGAAATCTTAGAACAGTTAAGGAAAGGTGAAGAATAATGAAACAAGAATTAATTGAACGTTTAACGTCTTATGTAAAAGTTGATACGCAATCCAATGATGCTAATGAATCTTGCCCATCCACAGAAGGTCAAATAGTTTTAGCTAAGCAGTTAGTAGAAGAACTAAAGTCTATAGGTTTAGAAGATGTACAGATGGACGAGTTTGGCTATGTCATGGCTACCTTACCATCTAACACAACAAAGGATGTTCCAACGATTGGTTTTCTCGCTCACGTGGATACCGCAACAGACTTCACAGGAAAGAACGTTCGTCCACAGGTTCATGAAAACTATGATGGGAACGATATTGTGTTACACGAAGCCAACAACGTGGTCCTGTCACCATCGGCTTTCCCTAACTTACAAAATTACGTAGGTCACACACTTATGACGACAGACGGAACGACTTTACTAGGTGCCGATAACAAAGCAGGAATCGCTGAGATTATGACAGCGATGAATTATTTAAGACAGCATTCAGAGATCAAGCATGGCAAGATTCGCGTAGCGTTTACACCAGATGAAGAAATCGGCCGTGGACCTCATAAGTTTGACGTAAAGGCGTTTGACGCCCAGTATGCTTACACAGTGGATGGTGGACCGCTTGGCGAGTTGCAATACGAAAGCTTCAGTGCTGCAGGTGCAGCTATTACGATTCATGGTACGAACATCCATCCCGGTACAGCAAAAGGGAAAATGGTCAATTCCATTAAAATTGGGATGGAGTTGCAAAGTTTATTGCCTAGTGAAGAAGCACCTGAGTTAACAGAAGGATATGAAGGATTCTTCCACCTTCTTTCTTTCCAAGGCGATGTGGAGAAGACTACTCTTCAGTACATTATTCGTGACTTTGATAAAGAGAAGTTCGAGGGGAAAAAGCAATTACTTTCGAATGTAGTAGCTGAGCTTCAAGAAAAGTACGGTCAAGAGCGAGTAGTACTGGAGATGGAGGATCAGTACTATAACATGAGAGAGAAAATTGAGCCAGTAAAGCATATTGTCGATATCGCGCATAAAGCAATGACTAATTTTGATATTCAACCAATCGTCGAACCAATTCGTGGCGGAACGGATGGCTCCCAGCTTTCGTACATGGGACTGCCTACGCCAAATATCTTTACAGGCGGCGAGAATTTCCACGGTAAGTATGAGTTCGTCTCTGTTGATAATATGGAGAAAGCTGTGAAGGTTATTGTGGAGATTGCGAGATTGTTTGAGGAAGAAGCAGAATAACTTGATTTAGAGCACTTAAGAGTTCGGACTTTTAAGTGCTTTTTGGCGTTCATCTTATTTGTTTTCTCGATTCTATATCGGTTAGGATAAAGATAAAAGGATCGGAAAGGGGATAAACATGACTAATTTCCAACGAGAAATCAAGGATCATTGGTACGTAAAATTTAATCAAAACGGATATCCACATGTACAACAAGGTTGGGTTCTACCACCTGAACGAAAAGCAGAGTTTGATCCATTTATTTTAATGGCGGACGATTGGTTTAAGCGAGGTACGTTCTCTGACCATCCTCATCGTGGTTTCCAAACGATTACTTATGTCATTGATGGTCGATTGGAGCACATTGATAACGCTGGTGGCCATTCCATTTTGGACGCAGGTGACGTCCAATACATGAATGCTGGCTGGGCTGCTCGTCATGCGGAAGAGGCAGTGGATGAGGACGTTATTCACACACTTCAATTATGGCTAAACTTACCGAAATCGTTAAAAACGACGAAAACGTCTTATCAAAATGTTCGGTTAGAAGACGCACCGATAGTAAATGTGGAAAATGGTTCTTTGCGTGTTTACTCTGGAGAAGTTGCTGGAGTAAAAGGTCCTATGAATAGTTTAGTTCCCATCACCATGACGGAAATTTCTTTACGTGCAGGCGCTACTTATACACACGTTTTACCTGAAAACCATAATGCATTTGTATACATGTTGGGTGGAGAAATGGACTTTGGAGAAGCAGGTATTCGTTTATCAAAAACAGGCGTAGCTACACTTACTTACAACGAGAACTCTAACGCGAAAGGTAAGTCCAAACTTAAAATAAAAGCTAAAACACGTTCAAAAGCTTTGATTTACTCAGGTGTCCCAATCCGAGAAGAAGTCGTAGCATACGGTCCATTTGTCATGAACTCTATGGAGGAGATCAGACAAGCTTACCGCGATTTTCAGGAAGGAAAATTCGGAGGTCCTGCCGAAAAGTAATAAAGGCCCACAATCGTGGGTCTATTATTTTGTAGGAGGCTGATGCGAATGATATTGAAAAAGCGGGTGGAGAGTGAGGAATTGGTGATTCATAACTACCTTTGCAATCGTATTAATTTTAGCTTAACGGATACTCAGCGGCACCAAAGATTAAAAGATGGGTATCATGGTGAACTTTTGTTTGATAGTTTTACTTCTAAAATTACCTGCGAACATGTGATTATACAAGACTTATTACTCTCTTGGAACAATACGCTATTTCAAATTGATACTTTATTAGTTCTTCCTAGTTTACTATATGTCTATGAAGTGAAGAATTTTAAAGAAGATTATATTTATGGTGATAAACACTTGATTAAACTTCCTCATTTCGAAGTTCAAAACCCTCTGCACCAAGTTCAAAAAAGCGAAACTCTTCTACAACATTTAGTAAAAAGTATGGGACACAGGCCTGTGGTCAATTCTAAAGTTGTTTTTGTTAATCCCTCTTTCTTTATGTATCAAACTCCCCAGAGTCTACCTTTTCTTTTTAACTCTCAACTAAAAAAACATATTCAAAGTATAAGTTCATCAACCTCTTCTCTTACTCCAAAAGATAACCAACTAGTCAACTCTATAATGGATACTCATATTCCTAAATACCCAAATCCCACCATCCCAAAGTATTCATTTGAAAGCATAAATAAAGGAGCTCGTTGTATTAAATGTGGTAGTATTGATACTTTATTTAATGGAAAGTCAGTAGTCTGTACATCTTGCGGGGGAAAAATGAACTTGGAGAAGACAATACTAAAGAATGCAGAAGAATTTACCATTTTATTTCCTAATATAGATTTAACCACAGTAAACTTACAAAGATTTTGTAGGATCTTTACATGTAAAAGGACTATAAGAAACGTTTTAGCAAAGTATTTTGATCAATTGGATAATACCAATCCCATCAAGTTTTACAAAAGGGATCTATTTTGAGAAAACGACCGCCTATTTTTTAGGTGGTCGTTATTTTTAAGAAAAGCTATATTTTAGGTCCGCCTCGCGTTGCTGACGGCCCTCACTTCACTGACTTTCCGCTTTTCACGACCGCCTCGCGCTGCTGACGGTTCTCAACTCACTCTCTTCCCACTTTTCACGACCGTCTCACGTTGCTGACGGTCCTCACTTCACTCTCTCCCCACTTTTCACGACTGTCTCGCGCTGCTGACGGTTCTCAACTCACTCTCTCCCCACTTTTCACGACCTCCTCGTGCTGCTGACGGTCCTCACTTCACTCTCTCCCCACTTTTCACGACCGCCTCGCGCTGCTGACGGTTCTCAACTCACTCTCTTCCCACTTTTCACGACCGCCTCGCGCTGCTGACGGTCCTCAACTCACTCTCTTCCCACTTTTCACGACCTCCTCGCGTTGTTGAGGGTCCTCACTTCCTAGGGTTTATCGCTTAAACGACTGCCTGCAATAAACAAGTTCTAACTTACTCAGTAATTTGCAATAATCCGAGCACATCCCCAAGCAACCGCACACCCTCCACAATCTTCGCCTCACTCATATAACTAAACGATAAGCGCAAATACTCCCTTCCATCCTCACCATCCAAGTAAAAATACTTTCCTGGAATAAACGACACTCCCGCTTCCAACGCAGCCTTCAACACTCCCGCGGTATCTACACCTGGCACACGCACCCACACGAAGTAACCTCCACTCGGCACTCCCCAGGTAACGCTATCTGGCATCCATTCCGCCAGCGCCTCGAGCATCACGTCCAATTTCCTTGCATACACATCGCGCAATCGCACAACGTGGTCACCAAAATCCACTTCTTCTAAATAAGTCGCCATAACCGCTTGTGCAAACGGGTGATCTAAATCCTTTTTGAACCAATACGCTGCAGATACAATCTCCTCACTCGCAGCAATCCATCCAATGCGAAGGCCTGGTGCAACCAACTTTGACAAGGAACCGACGTACACGACGACGCCATCCTCATCTAATGACTTCAACGTAGGGAAAGCTTCTTCAAAAAACAGCTCTCCATACGCATCATCCTCTACCACGATAAAGCCAAATCGCTTCGCCAATTCCAATAAAGAAACCCGTCGCTCCATCGACATCGTCGTACCAGTCGGGTTCTGGAAAGTAGGAATGGTATAAACAAACTTCGGCATCGCTAGCCCAGTCGTCATTCTCTCTCGCAACACTTCCTCTATCAAATCTGTTTGTATCCCATCCTCGTCCACCGGAATGGAGATAATATGAGAAGTGTAGTTACGAAAGATCTCCAGCGCCTCCATATATGTTGGTGATTCCACTATCACGACAGAATGTTCATCCAAGAACACGCGAGCCAACAGATCGAGCGCTTGACAAGCACCAGATGTAACAAGCAGTTCAGAAGACGCTACCTTCATACCACGAACAGCTGAACGCACCTGTAACTGTTGCTGTAAAAGGTCACTCTTCTCACTTCCCACATAATGCAGTGGCAAATCCCACTCCTTTTCCACTAAACGATTTACCGCACTTTGTAACTCTGCGACTGGGACAACCAATGGATATGGAAACCCTGAACTTAAGCGTATTGCGCCATCTGGAACATTAGGCATCCACTCTCCAGGAGGGTCATTCTTCAATGCTAATTTAGTAGAGGTAGAAAATAAGAGAGACGTGTTCATCTAATCCAATCCTTTCTTAAAAGAAAAATACGTGAGCCATTAAAGCCGCAATAGGTAAAGTTATAATCGTTCGTTGTAGGAAAACAACAAATAACTGAAGAATCGTTAGTGGGATCTTGGATTTTAGTAAGAGAATCCCTATTTCGGACATGTAAATTAATTGCGATAAGGACATAACCCCTATAACGAAGCGTGTTAATTCTGATTCAATACCGCTTCCTATGACAGCTGGTAAGAACATGTCTGCAAATCCAACGATCATCGCTGGTGCTGCAGCCTCTGCTTCTGGGATATGAAGTAACTCTAAAAAAGGTACAAACGGATAAGATAGATACGTAAAAATTGGTGTGAACTCTGCAATGATAAGCGCTAATGTTCCAATTGCCATTACCAACGGAATCAACGAAAACCAGATATCTACCACGTTGAACAAGCTAGACTTCATTATTCCACGCACACTTTTCACTTGATCTGCTTTCTCTACTGCTTTTTCTAATCCCCATTGGAAGTTAGAAACGCCATTTGGGACATCTTCTTCGATTTGCTTTCCAACTGGCTCATAGTAAGAATCCGACTTCTTCGATAAAGGGGGGATTCGTGGACAGATAATCGCAGCAACAACGCCAGTCACAATAACGGTGGAATAAAACTGGATAAACATGTGATCAATAGATAAAAACTTTGCTATCACTAGACTGAACGCAATCGAAGCAATGGAGAAATTCGTTGCAACAACTGCTGCTTCACGTTTTGTGTAATAACCAGATTCATATTGTTGTGTAGTAAGCAAGACACCGACCGTACCACTTCCCATCCAAGAAGCTAGCGCATCCACAGACGAGCGACCTGGTAATCTAAATAAAGGTACCATTATGTTACGCACTAACGTTCCAATAAAGTCCATCAAACCAAATTGCAAAAGTAACGGCATGAATAAACATGCAAAAAAGAACCACACCATTAACACGGGAATCAAGTCGTATAACACTACAGCTCCTGTAAAGTCAGACCAGATAAATTCTGGGCCAATTTCTACTAACGTCATTACGGCAAAAACTGCCCCCACAAGACGAAGTATTAACCAGAAAGGAGTTAACTTGAATACCCCCGATAAGAAGGTACTATTTTCCACAAAACCAACCTTTACTACTTTCGTTAATAAACTCCCAAGCGCTGATATACATAGGATAGTCGTCATGATAAGAGGTATATACTCTGCAATGGCACCTTGTAACCCATCTGCTAATATCCCAAGTCCAATTGTTACTTTCCCGTTAATCGAAATAGGTACTAAGAATAATAGCACACCTAGTAAAGATGGCAGCCAAAATTTTACATACTGTTTATACGTAAATGTCTTTTTATTTATAGTAGTTTGCATTACTTTTTCAACAGCCATTTCCCCATCTCCCTTAAATTAATTTTCTATAATATATCATTATAATGAATAAATATACAATATGTTGTTAAATGCACAGAATTTTCACTTATTTTAGGCGTTAAAAGGTAATATATGCTAAATTAGAGCAGTAAACGTTTACAGGGGGGATTGGATGAAAAATGTAGTTAGGGCAGATATGCTGTTTATATCTATTGCTGCCTTAGTAGTAGGCGGAATCTTCTTATTCGCTAGTGTGTATTTGGGAACAGCTTTATCGGAGAATTGGTTAAGGGAAAGAGGGGGATTTGAGCAATCTTACTTCACGATGATTACAAACAACTATATTGATATTTTCCAAGTACTTGGTGGGATCTTCATTACTTTAGGTAGTATCTTAACGTTGTATATTTATTATGTAATTAAACAAGAAAGAAGCTAAAGGACGCTTGCCCTTTAGCTTTTTGGAAGTAGTCGTTTAATTTCCTCTAAACTTTGCATTCTCTTCTAAATATTGTTCCATCTATTTTGCGCTCTACCATCTCTCCACAGCCGCTTGAGCACTCGTTAGGCACCAAACTCCGCCTCGCTAGTTCTCTCATCTTGTTGTTTACCAAAATACTTTCGACCTGTGGGACTCATCACTACTCTGAGCGTTAAAAATCCTAAGAGTAAAAATAAAATACACCCAATAAAATAAACTTCCCTAATTCCAAACACGGATGCACTCCATCCAATGAGACTAGTGAAAGCAATGACTAATCCCGCTTCCATGAGGCCCAAAATACTAGTAAA
This sequence comes from Mangrovibacillus cuniculi, assembly GCF_015482585.1. Lineage (NCBI taxonomy): Bacteria > Bacillati > Bacillota > Bacilli > Caryophanales > Bacillaceae > Mangrovibacillus > Mangrovibacillus cuniculi. Next base: position 2,629,589 of record NZ_CP049742.1, read on the forward strand.
TCTCCCTAGCATTTCTTCTGGTATGTGCTTTTGATAAAACGTATAAAAACCAGTATTGGCGAAAGATAGAGAGAACGTTAAAAAGAAGAATCCGAGTGCGGACATCCAAAAATCAACGGAAGTGGCAAAGATCAAATATCCAACTGGTGTCCCAATCCCACCAAAAAGTAATAAAAATCTAATAGAAAATCTGTTGGATAAGGTGGCATTTAAGAACGATCCAAATGCAATCCCGACTCCCGCCACACTTACTAAGTACCCATACATATCTTCTGTAAGCTTTAACTCTTTGATAGCAAAGGAGGCTTCCAATGAATCTAGCGTAGCCATCGCAATCATCATCCAAATAAAAAGTATATATATAATAGAAACAAATTTATTTTGATCCATGAATATCCTTGTAAGCTTCCAATCTTGCAGTATGAGTTCTTTTGTTATTTTATCCACCACATCCTTCCCATCTACTGCTGGTAAGAACATTAGAAGCAAAGCTGATACTAGTAGAGCGAAGGAATTCGCCCAAATGGCAATCTCGACTGATCCAATAAAGATTAATCCTCCTGCAATACTCGGACCGATAATAAATCCGCTAGACTGTATAAAATTGCGTATAGCATGAAATCGTTGACGGTTATCCGTTGGTACTAGCTTTACCATATATACTTCAGATGTAGTAGAAAACACGGTTGTGCCGATGTTAATCATAAAGACGAATACATATAAAGTAGGTAAAGACGAAAGGAATGGTAGGAGTCCTATCAGCACAGCTCTACCAATATCTAATCCTATCATCATATGTTTCTTATTCCACCGATCGATGAAGCTACCACTCCAAAAGTTTGTACAAAGCATTGCTAGTGGCACCAATAAGTACAGAATGGATACAGCAAATGCAGAACCTGTCTCCTCTAACACGTATAAATTAAGGGCGATAAAGTACACCCATCCCCCTATATTAGATACACCTATCCCAATAAAAAGTAACCAAATCTTTCTCCAAAGCACCTCGATTTCCTCCTATGTGAAATGTAATTTTACCCTCACAACAATTGATATCCTTGAATTTTCCATCGATGAGCAAGTCACATTGACTCTGCTCTGTTCGAGTTTCCACTTTAAAAGGTGGTAGACATTCAAGGATACTCAGTTAAGTTCAAGCCACATCACGTGGCTAACACTAGTTGTTACAGGTCACGTAACAAAAAGAAGTCCCACCCCCAAGTTAATAAACTTGAGGGCGAGACTTCTACATTCGTCAGTAGGAAGTTCGCGGTGCCACCTCATTTTGCTTTCGTGTCGCCACAAAAGCCTTTTCAAGTACGGCCCTAAAGTAGGGTATACTCTATCTCAATAACGGGAGAACCCGATACATCATCAACCAAAATGGTATCCTCTGCATAGCTCCAAGACTTGTTTCCACACACTTCCACATCCTCCTTTTCAGCTACCGGAGTTCTCTGTACTGCTTTCGTATGTGTACTCTTCTTTTCATGGCTTTTAATAGTAAATTACCATGATATTACATGTAATCACTATTAATGTCAATCCGTCGTAAAAATATTTATATTGACGATTGGTTCCATTCTGCATATACTTTTCTTATCAGCCGAATGAGTTTGGCTGGTGCATTTAAAAAGCAAATTGACTCCAAAGGGGAGTAGCTTACAAGTCTGTCGTCATTTCGTGATGGTTTACCATCTCCGGCATACTTGGCAACATTTCGTTGCTTGCGAGACCTTTGCCTTAACGGTAAAGGACCCCCTACGTATATATGTAGATGAGACCTTTACCAATTTGGTAGAGGTCTTTTTGTTATATAAAGGAGGAGAATAAGACAATTACTTAATTATTGTACAACTCACATTAAACAATAAGGAGAGGGAATTGTCGTTGGACGTAGATAGGATACAGAAGTATTTTATCTTCATTGCTTTGTTAGTTGTTTTACAAACATGGATGTGGAATATGGTAACGGGAGAAATAAAGAATCCTCCTCGTTCGCTTAATTTTTACTCATCAGCACAAGTCATCGAGCAACAGAATTATAGATAAATAATCTAATAGAAAGTGGGTAAATAGCATGGAGTGGTCTATTTTGTTCGAGTACGGTTGGGTTTTATTAATATTAATTGCTCTAGAAGGTATCTTGGCTGCAGATAATGCTCTTGTAATTGCAACAATGGTAAGACATTTGCCGGAAGAAAAAAGAAAGAAAGCTCTGTTTTATGGATTAGCTGGAGCATTTGTATTCCGTTTCGGTTCATTATTTTTAATTTCTTACTTAGTAGATATTTGGCAAGTGCAAGCGATTGGAGCCGTCTATCTATTAGGTATTGCAGGTTACCACTTGCTAAAGAAACATGTGTTAAAGAAACACCTAGAAAAACAGAAAGAAGTTAAAGAAGGTTCTGGATTTTGGACAACAGTTATTAAAGTGGAACTTGCAGACATTGCTTTTGCGGTAGATGCAATTTTAGCAGCAGTAGCACTAGCAGTCACGTTACCAGAAACAAACTTACCAACCATAGGAGGACTAGACGGTGGACACTTCATCGTTATCCTACTTGGAGGGATCATCGGTTTAGTGATCATGCGTTTTGCCGCTTCTGCATTTGTAGGGCTTCTAGAGAATCGCCCAGGTTTAGAGTCAGCTGCTTTTGCCATTGTAGGTTGGGTAGGGGTAAAACTTGCTGTATACACGTTAGCGCACCCTTCACTTGGTTTTATCTCTTATGAATTTGCCAAAGGGCCTGTATGGAAAGGAATCTTCTGGGCGGTTCTAATTTTAATTGGAGTTATCGGTTGGATTAAGTCTAAACCTAAAACTGTTTAATATCTTTTTAGAGGCTAGCTTACAACTAGCCTCTTTTTTATTTCTACTATTCCGTCCTATATAATGTAGGTAAATTAGGTTATTTAAAAAAGAAAAAAGAGGTGGTGCCACATGTCTACATCCAAACGAAAAGTAATTGTCTACATTGCAGCAAGTCTAGACGGGTTCATCGCTAAGAAAGATGATACTATCGATTTTTTATCTGTGGTAGAAAAAGAAAATGAAGATTATGGCTATTATGGATTCGTTGAAACAGTTGATACCGTCATCATGGGGCGTAAAACATATGAAAAAGTATTAAGTTTCCCAGTAGACTTCCCTCATAAGGAACGTGATTGCTTCGTCCTTTCTCAGTCCAAAAAAGGGAAAGACAATAACGTAACTTTTTATGACGGAAATGTAAAAGACTTGGTAGATGAGCTAAAGAAAAAAGAGGGAAAGAATATTTTCGTAGATGGCGGTGCAGGAGCAGTGCATGCACTCCGAGAACAAAACCTGATTGATGAATATGTTATTTCCATTATTCCAGTTCTTCTTGGTAACGGGATACGATTGTTTAAAGACTTAGATCATCAACAAACCCTCGAGTTAGTGGAAAGTCAGTCATTTGATACGGGATTAGTGCAAGTGAAATATAGGGTTAAATAAGCAATAAGAGAGAAGATATTTTGACTTCTTCTCTCTTCCTAATAAAAAAGTAATTTCTAATCAGCAACATTCCATAATAAACCCACGCCAGTAAAAGCTTAAAAGCTCCTACTAATCAAAAGCCTCAGGTAAATCCTTTAATCATGGAAACAAGATCTAGATAAAGGTTTTTCATATATTTAGCCTACCTAACCTTTATTTTAAAGAAAATAAACCAGCTGCCAACAGACAACTGGTTTCCCCTTATGAACTAGCAGGTAAACTCTCTCTATCCTCAACAGGTGAAGACAAACCAAGTGCCTCTTCATTCTCAGCAAATAATTTTCTAAATAACTCTGGCTTCTTCGACAACTCGATTCCATAAGAAGGAATCATTTCTTTAATCTTCGGCGCCCATTCTTTCATACGCTCTGGGAAGCACTTTTCTAACACTTCTAACATAACGTGAACGGCCGTTGAAGCACCTGGAGAGGCACCCAATAAGGCAGCTACCGACCCATCACTTGCGCTAACAACTTCTGTTCCAAATTGTAACGTTCCTCGACCGCCTTCTTCTGTATCTTTAATTACCTGTACACGCTGGCCAGCAACTACCACTTCCCACTGATCGCTCTGCGCATAAGGGATGAATTCACGCAATTCCTCCATGCGAGCCTCGTGTGACAGCATCAACTGTTGGATTAGGTACTTGGTCAGTTCCATCTCTTTTGCACCAGCCGCCAACATCGTGATGACGTTATCTACATTTACCGATTTTATTAAATCTAAATTAGAACCGGACTTTAAGAATTTCGGTGAAAAACCCGCGAACGGACCGAACAATAATGACTTTTTCCCATCAATATATCTTGTATCCAGATGAGGAACAGACATGGGAGGTGCTCCCACTTTTGCTTTTCCATACACTTTCGCATGATGCTGCTCTGCAATATCCGGGTCATTGCATACTAAAAATAGGCCACTAACTGGGAAACCACCTATTTTCTTTGCCTCTGGAATACCCGTTTTTTGTAGTAGCGACAGACTTCCCCCACCTGCGCCGATGAAAAGAAACTTTGCTTGATGATGCTCCGTTCTTCTCTTCTCTTGATTCCAGATTGTTAACTCCCAAAACCCATCTTTCGTGCGGGTAATATCTTTCACTTCATGTTCATAGTTAACTTCTACGTTCTTTTCTTTTAGGTAGGTAAATAACATGCGTGTCAAAGCCCCAAAGTTTACATCTGTTCCCGAATCGACCTTTGTCGCAGCGATTTGTTCATCTTCATCACGGCCCTCCATCATTAAAGGCAACCATTCTGTTAGTGTAGCGTGGTCATCGGTAAATTCCATCCCATGAAACAACGGATTTTTTGACAACGCTTCCATTCTTCTCTTTAAAAAAGCAATATTTTCTTCCCCTTGAACCATGCTGACATGCGGAATTGGACGAATAAATTCTGCTGGATTTTGTATCAATCCTCTTTCCACTAAGTAAGACCAATACTGTCTAGAAAGCTGAAACTGTTCGTTTACCTTCACTGCTTTTGAAATATTTACTGTTCCATCTGGCTTTTCCGAAGTATAGTTAAGCTCGCACAGTGCGGCATGCCCTGTCCCAGCATTATTCCACTCATTCGAACTCTCTTCCCCAGCGCTTGTAAGCTTTTCAAAAACTTTTATCTCCCATTCAGGCGCAACTTCTTTTAACAAAGAACCCAGCGTTGCACTCATAATCCCAGCACCGATCAAAATAACATCTGTCTTCTCATGTGTGTGACTCATGAAGCGACTTCCCCTCCCTTTGTTGCTACATTGTTACCCTATTAACATTTTATAATATGTTGAGGAAAAGTGGTAGATGTCTTACGAATGTATATTGTGAATTATTTGATAATAGTAATTTTTGGCTAAATATACTGTGGAATTTTTCTTATGAATCGACGATTTTACTCCTAATTGAAGACCTTGGACTCTTATTCTCTTCTACAGGTAAAAATACTGGACCTTCATGAGTTTAAGGAGCTCTTATTCTCTCCTACGCGTAAAATTCCTTGTCCTTCGTGAGTTTAAGACGCTCTTATTCTCTTCTACGGGCAGAAATCCTCGTCCTTCATGAGTTTAAGACGCCCTTATTCTCTCCTACGGGCAGAAATTCTCGTCCTTCATGAGTTTAAGACGCTCTTATTCTCTTCTACGGGCAGAAATCCTGGGTCTTCGTGAGTTTAAGGCGCTCTTATTCTCTTCTCAGCTCTCAAAACTACACCCCAGATGTGTATTGAACGTCTCTATTCTCTTCTCAACTCTTCAAACTCCTTCCCAGATGTGTATAGAACGCCTCTATTCTCTCCTCAACTATCCAAACTCCTTCCCAGATGTGTATAGAACGCCTCTATTCTCTCCTCAGCTCGCCAAACTCCTTCCCAGATGTGTATAGAACGCCTCTATTCTCTCCTCAACTCTCCAAACCCCTCCCCAGATGAGTATAGAACGCCTCTATTCTCTCCTCAGCTCCCAAAACTCCTCCCCAGATGTGTATAGAACGCCTCTATTCTCTCCTCAGCTCCCAAAACTCCTCCCCAGATGTGTATAGAATCCCCCTATTCTCTCCTCAGCTCCCAAAACCCCTCCCTAGACGAGTTTTAAACAACCATATTCTCAAGTAATCCGAAAGATTTTCAAACACATATCCCCTCCAACCTAATCGTTCAGCTCTTCACACAATCATATAATTAGATTACTGTCACAACAAAGTGATAACATAGAAGAAAATAGGTATTATATAACCCATTCAAAACGGGAAAGATAAGTGGGTGACGTTTTTTTGTGCAGAGTTAGCAAGTTTTCCTTTGACAAAAAGATCGTTATATATAATAATAAATATCGAATTAGAATTATTATAATTAACTGAGGAGGAATTTCGATATGGCATTAATCGGAACTGAAGTAAAACCTTTTGCAGCAAAAGCATTCCACAATGGAGATTTCATCGACGTAACAGAAGAAAATTTCAAAGGTAAGTGGAGCGTAGTTTGCTTCTATCCTGCAGATTTCACATTCGTATGTCCTACTGAGTTAGGTGACCTACAAGACCAATACGCTACTCTTAAAGATCTTGGCGTAGAAGTTTACTCTGTATCCACTGATACTCATTTCACTCATAAAGCATGGCACGATCATTCAGAGACAATTAACAAAATTGAGTACATCATGATTGGTGACCCATCTCAAAAGATCTCTCGTAACTTCGAAGTACTAAATGAAGAAGATGGTCTTGCTGAGCGTGGTACGTTCATCATCGATCCAGATGGCGTTATCCAAACTGTTGAAATTAATGCTGGCGGTATCGGCCGTGATGCAAGCTCTCTAGTAAATAAAATTAAAGCAGCACAATATGTACGTAAAAACCCAGGTGAAGTTTGTCCAGCTAAATGGGAAGAGGGTTCTGAAACATTAACTCCAGGACTTGACCTAGTAGGTAAAATTTAAGGAGTCTGATTAAATGTTATTAGATGCAAATATCAAAGCACAGCTAGAACAATATCTTCAGTTATTAGAGAGTGATATTCTGCTTAAAGTTAGTGCCGGGGAAGATAAAGTATCTCATGACATGCTACGACTTGTAGACGAGTTAGCTACGATGTCTCCTCGCATTAAAGTAGAAACAACTGAGTTAGAACGCACACCGAGCTTCAGTGTTAATCGTATTGGAGAAGATACAGGTGTAACATTTGCTGGAGTTCCACTAGGACATGAGTTTACGTCCTTAGTACTTGCACTACTTCAAGTAAGTGGTCGTGCGCCAAAAGTTGATGAAAAAGTTATTGAGCAAATTAAAAACATTAAAGGTGACTATCACTTTGAGTCTTATATCAGCTTAAGCTGTCATAACTGCCCAGATGTGGTACAAGCTCTAAATGTAATGAGTGTTCTTAACGAAGGTATCACGCATACTATGATCGACGGTGCAGCTTATAAAGAAGAAGTAGAAAGCAAACAAATTATGGCGGTTCCAACTGTCTTCCTTAACGGAGAAGAATTTGGTGGCGGTCGTATGACGTTAGAAGAAATTTTAAACAAAATGGGTAGTGGCCCAGATGCAGCAGAGTTCGCTGATAAAGATCCATACGATGTACTTGTTGTTGGTGGCGGTCCTGCTGGTGCAAGTGCAGCTATATATGCTGCGCGTAAAGGTATTCGCACAGGGCTTATAGCCGAGCGCTTTGGTGGACAGGTTATGGACACGATGGGCATCGAAAACTTTATCAGTGTTCCGAAAACAGAAGGTCCTAAACTTGTAGCAAGCTTAGAGGAACATGTAAAGGATTACGACATTGACGTAATGAATTTACAACGTGCTCGCAGCTTAGAGAAAAAAGACCTTGTCGAAATCGAGCTAGAAAATGGCGCGATTCTAAAGAGTAAAACAGTTATTCTTTCTACAGGTGCTCGTTGGCGTAATGTTGGCGTTCCTGGGGAAAAAGAATTCAAGAACAAAGGTGTTGCTTACTGCCCTCACTGTGACGGTCCTTTATTTGAAGGAAAACGCGTTGCGGTAATTGGTGGAGGTAACTCTGGAGTAGAAGCTGCGATTGACTTAGCAGGTATCGTAAAGCATGTTACGGTTCTTGAGTTCAATGCTGAATTAAAAGCAGATGCTGTTTTACAAAAACGACTTCATAGTTTACCAAATGTAACTGTCGTGACGAATGCACAAACGCAAGAAATTACTGGTACAGATACAGTGAACGGTATTACGTATATGGATCGTGAAACAGAAGAAGTAAAACATGTAGAATTAGAAGGTGTATTTGTTCAAATCGGTCTTGTTCCGAATACAGAGTGGTTAGGCGAAGAGTTTGAACGCACTCGTATTGGTGAGCTTGTTGTCGATAAGCAAGGTGCAACATCTGTACCTGGCGTTTTCGCAGCAGGTGATTGTACAGACACAATGTTTAAACAAATTATCATTTCAATGGGATCTGGTGCTACTGCAGCATTAGGCGCATTTGATTATTTGATTCGTAACTAAAGAAAAAACCCTTCCACCGTGAAGGGTTTTTTCTTTTTAAAGTTTAGCAGCATATTGATTTAACTTTTTACTCATTTCTTCGATTTCGTTCATAAATGAAGCAACTTCTTCCGTAGACATAGCTTGATGTGTTCCAACCGAAACTACTTGTTCTACAACTGTTTTAATCTCATCTATGGATTCCTGCATTTGAAGTAAGGTGTTACTAATTTTTTCTGTAGAAGCAAGTGTATCTTGCGAAAGCTTACGAATTTCTTTTGCCACAATATTAAATCCTCTACCCTTTTCTCCAGCATGAGCTGCTTCAATAGAGGCATTGATTCCTAAAATGTTGGTTTTGTTTGCAATATTTTTGATGAATTGAATTACTTCATCTGTATTATTCATTGCTTCTACCGCTTGATTAGATTGTGCTAAGAGAGTTTGACTAACAGCTGCTAATCCTTCTGCTTTATTATGTATGGTGGTTACTCGTTGATTTGCTTGTGATAAAGACTGAAAAATTTGATCAGATATTTTTCGTAGTTCTCTCTCGTTTTGTTCTTGCATTTGGATTGCAATTGCGCCTATTACTGACCCATCTTCAACTATAGGGTAAGCAAGTCCCGTAAAAGAAACACCAAAAAAGTGTTCTGGAACTTCTTCTTTTATAGCTTTATTATGACGAATACAGTCAGCTAACGGTTCCTGAGGGTCTATTTTCCTCCCTGGACTAGCTCCTATATTTATTTTCTTTCCCGGATAGTATGCAATCCACTCATTTCTATTTGCGATTCCAATTCCAATATCAGGAAGCATCGCATGAATGGTTGGGATTACTTGTACAAACATATCTAACTTACTTTGTAACGTAGTGTTAGTGGATCGAACTTCAATCATACTTTCAACCTCGCTGAATTTTATATATATCTAGTACAATTTAACTATATAGGATAAATGGAGTATTGAAAAACTTGGTTGTGCAATTAATAGAAAAAAAGACTGCTTTTCAACAGTCTTTTCTCCAGTTCTTATTTCTCCACGAAAAACATCGATATCGCACCTAAACCAACATGCGTTCCAACAGACACTCCCATTTGCATAATGTGTATATCGCCAGTAAAGTCTGTATCCATTAGTAACTTAGCTTTCAAATTCTCCGCTACTTTAATATCAGACGTGTACCCAATGATAAGAAAATCTGTCACAGTAGTCTCGTTACGTTTAATGAATTCTTGCGTGTAATGTTTTAATACTCTTTTAAGTCCTCGTTCCTTCCCCACAATTGCCCCGCGTCCATCTTTCATAGACATAATCGGCTTTAACATTAGTACTTTTCCAATCATGGCAGAAGTGTTCGTCAATCGACCACTCTTAATCAGATGATCTAAGTCATCAACAGATAAGAAGTGCTTCACTTTTTTCTTATATTGTTCGTTAAATGCTATGATTTCTTCAAAAGAAGCTCCTTGTTCTCTCATCATGGCACTCTTTAATACTAACCATCCACTTCCATGACTCATACATTTCGAATCTACTACGTGAATTTGCACAATCGAATCTGGAAACTCTTCATAGAAATAATCTTTCGCTAACACCGCAGACTGATAAGAACCACTAGTTCCACTAGACATGCAGATACAAAGAATTTCTTGATGTCCTTCTTCTACTGCTTGTTTCATAATAGATACGTATTCTGCAGGACTAGGCATTCCAGTGGTTGGAAATTCAGGTAGCGCTTCCAAAAGTCCGTAAAACTCATCTGGTTGGATATCTATTCTATCTCTATATGTTTTTCCTTCAATGTTGATTGTTAGTGGAGCTAAGCTGATATTGTACTTTTCGAGTACTGCATCAGATAAATCACAAGTTGAATCAGCCATCAATTTAATCATTAAAATCCTCCATGAGAACTATTGTATTTTTTATCCATTTAAAGAGCTAAAGGCCTATTCCCATCGTACATGGAAATAGGCTAATTGACTATGAAAAAAATAATGGAAGTTGGGATATTAATCGTAATTGTTACAACTTTTCTACTTCTACAGATAAAAATATTTGAACTTTCTACTTTGACACCAGTGATAATATCAAGTAAACTATCAAATGTACGAACAATTACAATTTAATTAACATAAAATATTCGGCTTTAGGAGTGTTTAGTGATGGAGAACGTATTTGATTACGAAGATATTCAATTAATACCCGCAAAATGCATAGTAGAAAGTCGTTCAGAGTGTGATACTTCTGTTACGTTTGGTAAACACACGTTTAAACTTCCTGTTGTACCAGCTAACATGCAAACAATCATTGATGAGAAGGTTGCCACATATCTTGCGGAGAATAAATACTTCTATATTATGCATCGATTCAATCCAGAGACTCGTGTATCATTTATCAAGGATATGCATGCAAAAGGATTAATTGCCTCTATTAGTGTAGGAGTAAAAGAAGAAGAATACGACTTTGTAGAAGAATTAGCGCAACTTGACTTAACACCAGAATACATTACGATTGATATTGCTCACGGACACTCTAATGCTGTCATTCGAATGATTCAGCATATAAAAACTCACTTACCAGAAAGCTTTGTCATCGCTGGAAATGTTGGAACGCCTGAAGCTGTTAGAGAATTGGAGCATGCAGGTGCAGATGCAACAAAGGTAGGAATTGGACCTGGTAAGGTATGTATTACAAAAATTAAAACGGGATTTGGTACAGGTGGTTGGCAATTAGCAGCGCTTCGCTGGTGTGCGAAAGCAGCGACGAAACCAATAATTGCTGACGGTGGAATCCGTACACACGGAGATATCGCGAAATCTGTACGTTTCGGAGCTTCTATGGTCATGATTGGTTCTTTATTTGCAGGTCACGAAGAGTCACCTGGAACAATCGTGGAACAAGATGGTAAATTGTTTAAAGAGTACTTTGGTTCTGCATCTGAGTTCCAAAAAGGCGAAAAAAAGAACGTAGAAGGAAAGAAAATGTTCGTACAGTACAAAGGTGCGCTTCAAGATACGCTGACAGAAATGGAGCAAGATCTTCAATCTTCTATTTCTTATGCAGGTGGAACGAAGCTAGAGGCTATACGTACGGTGGATTATGTTGTGGTGAAGAATTCTATTTTTAATGGGGATAAAACGTACTAATTCTAAATAAGAAGGCATGATGTAAAATTCATGCCTTTTATAATTTCTATTTCACTATTTTAAAAAATCGCTTCTTCCCAATCTGCAGCACATCACCACAAATCATCACTCTCTGCATCTCATCTAGCTCAATTTTCTCTCCATTAATCGCGACACCGTTTTGTTTCACCAAGCGATGGAATTCACTTTTACTATGAATAACTCCTTCTTTCATTAATAACGGTAAAATATCCACTAACAAATCCTTCTCTACCTCAAGCACTAAATCGGGAATATTATCAGGTATTTTACGTTGTTGAAAAGCAATTTGAAAAAACTTCTCCGCTTCCAACATAGCTTCTTCCCCGTGGTATAACGTTGTAATAATCCTCGCTAACTCTAGCTTAATATCCCTTGGATTCTCTCCATTTTCTAATTTTCTTTGGATCTTCTCCACACGATTTGGATGTTCATCTGTCGCTAACTCAAAGTACTTCATCACTAACGAATCTGGCACCTCCATCACCTTCTTAAACATCACTTCCGGCGCTTCCATTATGCCGATATAGTTACCAAGACTCTTACTCATCTTCTCTTTACCATCTAGCCCTTCTAAAAGTGGCATAAAAATAGCAATCTGCTTTTCCTGGTCGAAGTGCTTTTGTAACGTACGCCCCATTAAAATATTAAAGGTTTGGTCCGTACCCCCAAGTTCAATATCCGCTTGTAATTCGACAGAATCGTATGCTTGCATCAATGGGTAGAAAAACTCGTGAATGCCGATTGGTACTTGTGTTTCATAGCGTTTTTTAAAATCTTCTCTTTCTAAAATTCTTGCAACAGAAGTAGTTGCGGCTAACCTAATGACTTCTTCAAACGTTAAAGCAGACAACCACTCACTGTTAAATCGTATCGTTGTCTTCTTAGGATCCAGCACGCGTTGGATTTGTTCAAAGTAAGTAGCAGCATTCGCTTTCACCACCTCATCACTCAACGCCACACGACCTTTCGCTTTCCCCGTTGGATCACCTATTCTTCCAGTAAAATCTCCAATAACGAAAATAGCTTCGTGCCCAAGGTCTTGCATTTGTTTTATTTTACGAAGAACGACTGCATGCCCTAAATGAATATCTGGTGCAGATGGATCTAATCCTAATTTAATTTTTAAAGGTCTTTGTTCTGCAAACGATTTTTCCAGTTTGTTGAGTAATTCCTGCTCCTCAATGATAGAGGATGACCCTTTTTTAATAATGGCTAACTGCTCTAATGGTTGAACTAACATAGGAATGCCCTCCTTTAAATTTGGAAATGAAAATTGAGTTGAATCTAGCTACATTAATTTGACTACTCTGAGTTGTCTTATGGAATATGGATACTCATCTAAGTTCAAGCCACATCACGTGGCTAACGATGAGTTGTTACTGGTCACGTAACAAAAAAACGCCCTTTAGGATATACCTAAAGGACGTTTTATGAACGTGTTACCACCTTTATTTGAGAACTACTCACGCAGCTCTCCTCCATAAGTACGGCCGAAGCGATACTTGTGCTTTGATGACGGACGCAACCCCGATGTAGCCTACTGTAAGTTCGGTACACAGCTCAGAGATGTATTCACGCTAACTCCACATGGGCCTCTCAGCAACCGGCACCTTTCTGTTTGCTTCTGTTATCGCTACTGGTTCTCTTCATCGCTTTTAACGTATGAGAATATTGTTTCTTATTATAAAGTGTTGGATGTAATTGTCAAGAAGATATTTTTACTTTATATAGTAATATGTACAACTAATAAATGTGCCATTCAAAATAAAAAGGCAATGTTCGCTTTATCAACATTGCCTTCTCCTATTATGATGGATTCGTCGTCCACATACCAGCCATTTTCACAAAAACGCGAGGATGTAACTTTAACTGAGCAACCATTAATTCTGCCAAGTCTTCCGGTTGCATCATATTTTCTCCATCACCACTGATTAAATTTGCTTCTACTGCTAAATCAGTCGCCACCGTACTTGGTGTTAATGCGCTCACACGGATATTATGCTTTCTTACTTCTAACATTAGAGATTCCGTTAGACCAAGTACTGCAAACTTGGATGCACTATACGCACTTGTTACTGGTGCTCCTTTTTGACCCGCAGAAGAAGATACGTTAATAATATCTCCCGTTTTACGTTCAATCATCTCAGGAAGTACTGCTCTAGTAACGTTATACACTCCCATCAAGTTCACATCAATGATCTTTTGCCACTCTTCTGGAGAAAGATCTAAGAATCCACCGAATTTGGCAATACCAGCGTTGTTGATAAGGATATCAATTGGCCCAAGCTCTTGTTTTACTTGCCCCACGGCTTCTTGGATAGCTTCTAAATTTGTCACGTCTGCAACAGTTACAGTTGCCTTACCACCTAACTTTTCTACTTCCGCTGCTACATTTTCTAGATTTTCACGAGTTGTACCAACTAGTCCTACATGAATACCTTCTTGCGCAAATGCTAGTGCTGTTGCACGTCCAATTCCACGTCCAGCTCCTGTAATCAGAGCTACCTTACCTTCTAACTTATTCATCGTATCACTCCTACACTTCTTGATTTTTGAAGTATAACAAAAAGTATAGTGAAAACCTAAAATACAGCTTATAAAATGTTCCACGTGTAACATTTTCCAACTAACATTTTAATCCTTGCGACAACCGAATCATATCTCGACATTGAATCCCATTCTCAAAAATCTCCTCGTCATAATTCCTAACAAAGAAATCTTGATCGACTCCTATAATTCGAAAGCCACATTTTTGATAGAGCGCTAATTGACCGATACTAGAATTCCCTGTACCAACTTCAATTGTTTTAAACCCTTTCATTCTCGCTCTCTCTACCGCATCTAACACTAACTGTTTTCCGATTCCCTTACCATGATATTTCTCTACTACTGCAACATTAATTAATTCTACGTTTTCGTTAGAGGTTGGTAAAAGTACATATACACCTATGATTTCGGCTCCATCTTCTGCAACATAGCACTGACCTTTTTGAAGATACTCCTTCACTAACTCTTCCGAAGGATCAGCGAGTAACAACAAGTCTAGCGGAGGTGCTTCCATTTCATCTAAACTTCTAATCTTCATCTTATTCTCCATTCAACTTCATTACCGACTCCATTCGCTCTCCTGCAGCAATGCCAGATAGCACAGCACTCTCTAATCTAGTACGTGTAGCTTGGTCGTCTGGTTTCAAAAATGCATCTCCAGCTAAAAGGATAGGGTTTTCTGAATTCGTCACTTCCACAAACGGTTCGCGTAAAAACTTTACCGCTTCTGCGTAACGCCATTTTTTCAGTTGAACAGACTCAAGATTTTCTAAATCTATTACATGTTGAACTGATTCCTTTATCTTTGCTAGACTGTGCTCATCCGACTCATCAAAATACTCTTTACTCCACTCATTCGTCATATACACACTAACCGTCACGGCTGCAGATACACCTTTCTTCTGGTGATCCACCACTCGTAACACTCCTTCAGGCAAGTCAGTATCTACGTGTCCTGATACAGGCAAATGCGAAGGAGACTTTACGTGAAATAACCCTACTAAGCATGGATAAAAGATAATATCTTCTAGCTTACGCATCGCATCTAAACGCAAAGATACGTTCCCGCTTGTTAGAATCTCTGTTGTTTGTGGAGCTGGAGAAGTAATAATAACCCCACTAGCAGCAATGACATCTCCATTACTCGTTATAAGCTCATACCCAGCATCTGACTCCACAATTTTCTCCACTCTCGTGTTCAATTGAACAGGTACATTCTTCGCTATCCTCTTCGCAAGCGCATTCATACCTTCTACACTTTTATAACGAGGATAATCCTCTCCAAACCAGTGCTCTACAACCCCTTCTTGCAACCATCCATCCACCAATCGCTGAAACTCCCCTGTTCTCACTGTGAAAAATTGTGCTCCATGATCTGCTTTCCCCTCTGCAATTCTACGCGTGGCCATTCTTCCTCCAACACTTCTTCCCTTATCCACTACCAAAACATGGTCGTGGCCTTTCTCCTGCAATGTTTTCGCTGCCATTAAACCAGACATTCCAGCCCCGACAATCACAATTGGCGCACACTTGCTCATACTCTCATCCCCTCTCTAAATTTACCAAACACCATAGTTATACATATCTTATACACCTATTGTACAATAGATAAAATTCATTTGATAATCTGGAGTGATTAACATGATCAATGTCGTATGGTTCAAACGAGACATTCGAATCACGGATCATCAGCCATTGGTAGAAGCTAGTAAACTAGGTCCTGTTTTACCTATCTATGTAGCAGAACCTTCTATCTGGAAAGAAGCAGACTTATCTTCGCGTCACTTTCAATTTGTCTGGGAAAGTTTACTAGACTTATCAGAAAACCTATCTAAAACAGGGAGCAAGCTGTTCGTTGCTATCGCAGAAGTAGAGGAAGTTTTAGCCGCTATTTATGAAAAGCATGGACCTTTTCGATTGTTTGCACATGAAGAAAACGGCACACCGATTACATTCGCTCGAGATTTACGAGTGCATGAGTGGATGAAAGAACGAAGTCTCCCCTTTACCGAATTTCAACACTTTGGTGTGGTCCGTAAACTTAAGTCTCGTAATACATTTCAAGAGAAATGGGAAGATTTTATGTCTAGAAACATTCTGCCTGCACCAAAGAAGTTAGAACTGGTGAGGGATGTTCCTTCTAACCTTTCGTCTGACCTGCATTTACTCCGTGATTTTGTTGTGAAAGGTAGGCCCATTTTACAAGGTCAACGTGGCGGTGAAAGTAATGCTATCCAAGTGTTAAATAGTTTTCTAGATTATCGGTTTCAATCGTATAATGTGCACATTTCGAAACCATACTCATCTGCTGAATCTTGCAGTCGCTTGTCTTCCTATTTAGCTTGGGGAAACATCTCGATGCGGACAGTCGTGCACCAAACTAGACAGGCTTTAGAACAAACTACTAATTCTTTTCACAAAAAACAGCTAACAGCATTTATATCTAGAATTCATTGGCACTGTCACTTTATCCAACGTCTCGAAAGTGATCCCGAAATTATGACAAAACCAATTAATGCTGCCTATGATACCATTCGGACAAAGTGGGATGAGGAAGCATGCCAACGTTGGTTTTATGGTAAAACTGGTATCCCGCTTGTAGATGCAGCGATGCGTTGTTTACATGAAACTGGGTGGGTTAACTTCCGGACAAGAGCCATGCTTGTTTCCTTTGTCTGCAATACGCTATTGTTAGATTGGAGACGACCTTCTATGGGCCTGGCTCAATTATTTTTAGATTACGAGCCAGGGATTCATTTTAGCCAAGTGCAGATGCAGGCTGGTACGACGGGTTTTAATACTATACGAGTTTATAATCCCATTAAGATGGGAAAAAATCATGATCCAAATGGTGCTTTTGTCCGTCGATTTGTGAAAGAGTTAGTAGATGTTCCCGATGAGTATATTCATGAACCATGGCTTTATGAAGAATTTGATACGCTAGGATATCCGGAGCCGATGGTCGATATTGTGGAGGCTAATCGAAGAGCACGTGACGTACTGTATCGTGTTAAACGTTCTGAGGAAGCTAGAGAAATATCAAAGGAACAGCTAGACAAGCACGGTAGTCGGATGAGGCGAGAGAGCAGAAAGAAAAAGACAGAGAAGCCGGAACAACTGTCATTTGACCTATAAGTGGGGTGTGCATGTTGAAGATTATTGGAATTGATTTGTCTGGACCGAGCAACTGGAAAGATACTGTGATGACTGTTTTTACCGCTAGTGATGAGATGTTACACCTCGATGAAATGATTGTAGGTGCATCTGACCAAATGGTGATGGATAAGTTGATGGATTTACGTCAGGAAGAACGGGTAACTATTGGAATTGATGCACCTCTTTCTTACCAGGATGGAGGCGGAGATCGCCCGCAAGATAAAGGTTTGCGGTGGTTCATGAAGGAGTATGGGTTAAACGGTAGTTCTGTGATGCCACCAACACTTACTCGTATGGCTTACTTGACGCTTCGAGGTATAGCGTTGACGCGACGAATTCAGATGGAAGAAGAATTAGAGCACTTCACCATATTAGAGGTGCACCCCGGCGCAGCGATTGGTAGTCGAATACCAGATGTTTTGCATGCGTTGATGTATAAGAAAGACGAAGAATCACGTGTTGTGGTGGTGAAATGGATGCAGGCTCTTGGTCTAAATGGATTGCCCGAGAATTTGCATGCTGAAACACATACAGTGGATGCGTGTGCGGCGGCACTGGCTGCATGGTGTTATGAGGAGAGAACGTCGACGTGGATTTGGAATGATGTTAGTGAGGCTCATCCGTTTGTTTTGTGTTGTTGATTTTAACGTGTGCTCTGGAGGTATCTCTCTCCTTCTTGAACGCACGTTATCCATTTAACGTGTGCTCTAGAGGCATCTCTCTCCTTCTTGAACGCACGTTATCCATTTATCGTGTGCTCTAGAGGCATCTCTCTCCTTTTTGAGCGCACGTTATCCATTTATCGTGTGCTCTAGAGGCATCTCTCTCCTTCTTGAGCGCACGTTATCCATTTATCGTGTGCTCTGGAGGTATCTCTCTCCTTCTTGAGCACACGTTATCCATTTATCGTGTGCTCTGGAGGTATCTCTCTCCTTCTTGAGCACACGTTATTCTTTTTTGTGTCCTCCACCACTCTTTCTATCAAGGTGAAACGATAAAAATACCTAGCGAACCACGCTAGGCATTATCACTCTTATGCATCTGTCACATTTACCATCCAATGAATACCAAATTTGTCCGTTAATGAACCAAAAGTGTCTCCCCAGAACTGTTTCTCTAAAGGCATTGTCACCTCTCCGCCTTCTGCTAACTTCTGAAAGTACTCTGTTAACAACTCTAAATCAGATCCGTTAATAGATAAGGAAACATTGTTCCCGACTTTATGAGGAGGACTAAATTCCGGATGCGTATCACTAGCCATAAACGTCAACGTATCATTCTTTAAATTAGCATGAATAATCCTATTTTTTACACTCTCTGATGTATTTTCATACGCTTCTCCAAACGTCTGTAAAGATAGTTCACCACCAAAAATTCCATGATAAAATTCCATGGCCTCTTTTGTTTGTCCATCAAAGTTTAAATACACGTTGATTATTGTCATAGTATTCCCTCCTAAAGATCATCTTTATTTACTTTCGACGGTACCATAAGATTTCCCTCTGTTCATTAGGAACTTCTTCGCGAAGAAATATAATAATTTACTTAAGATAATAGTCCAATCTCTATATTACCGTTGACAACTTCCTGGGATCACACATATAATGATTTCAACGTTAAAAGTCCGAAAGATCTATGGAAACAATTCGTTTTAAAACAACTTTAGCATTATATTCTGGTATCAGGGTACAATGAAAAAGTTTATCAAACAGGATTGAGGCCAATGTAAATCGGTATATTCTTTGTTTGGTTCCACTACCAATAGGAATATACCGTTTTTTTATACTTAATAGATCTACTAAGAACTAAGAGGTGAACGTATGTCTAAAGGTGAACTAGAAAATACACTGAGTAAAGCGTTAACTCAGTGGGAAAAAGAGTATTTAGGCAGAGGTTCTGTCTTAGTAAAAACAGATATTATCCGCAATATGATAGTTGTTTTGTTGAAAGGTATATTAACACCTGCCGAAAAAGAACTGACAGAAACAAAAGAAGGCATTTTATCCGTTAAGAAAATACGCGCAGATTTAGTAGAGACTGGATCTGAACACTTAAAAAACATAGTGTCAGAAATAACAGGTATTCAAGTGACAAGTTTTTTCACAGATATCAGCACTGTAACCGGCGAACGAATTATGGTGTTTATGTTGGAAAAACCGTTAGAAACAAAATAATCTGGTAGATACTCAAAATGCTAAAATAGCAAGTTGAAGATAAACCGGAAATGAGCAAGCATTAGCTTGTTTATTTCCGGTTTTTCTGCTTTTAAAGGAGGAAAAATAATGGATTTAGTTATTCAAAACTTACTATCACCCGCCGTACTATTTTTCGTACTTGGAATTATTGCCGCAATGGTGAAATCGGATTTACAATTCCCTAAAGGACTAAGTGAATTTTTAAGTATATATTTATTAATTGCTATTGGTTTAAAAGGAGGTATCGAACTTTCCACGCATAGTTTGGCAGATGTCACGCAGCCAGTGCTCGGCGTGTTGTTTTTAGGGTTCCTGGTACCTATTATCGTACTCATTATTTGCGAGAAGCTTGGTATCGATCTAAAGAACTCCGCAGCTATAGCTGCCAGTTATGGTTCTGTCAGTATTGTGACGTTCGGTGCTGGAATTACATTTTTAGAATCTAATAATATTTCATATGAAAGTTTTATGAATACGCTAGTAGTTTTGATGGAGAGTCCAGCAATATTTATGGCCCTATTCTTACTAAAACGCCGCGAATTATCTAGCTCTTCTACTGCTCCACAATTAGGAATAATTTCGAAGAATGGAGATTCATCGCTTATTCGAGAGAGCTTATTTGGAAAAAGTGTATTTTTATTAGTAGGAAGTTTACTAATTGGATGGGCGTTAGGAGAGAGTGCACTACCAACTGTGAAGCCCCTATTTATCGACCTCTATGGTAGCATCCTTGTTCTATTCTTACTAGGAATGGGAATAGTAACTGGTCAACGATTACCAGACATTTTTGCTCATGGGGTAAAATTGATTGCTCTTGGTTTAGCTTTTCCAGTCGTGTTTGGATCACTCGGTGTAATAGTCGGCTCTGTTACCGGATTATCCGTTGGAGGTATGATGTTAATGGGAGTTTTAGCAGGTAGTGCATCTTATATTGCAGCACCAGCTGCTATCCGTTCTTCTGTTCCTGAAGCTAATCCATCCATCTATCTAGGCCTAGCACTAGGTATTACTTTCCCGTTCAACTTGATTGTGGGAATCCCTTTGTATTATCAACTTTCCTTGTTACTGGGTTAGAGAGAGGAATATAACATACAGAGATACTTTCAGACTTGCAATTGTTCTAGCGGAAGGCTCAGCAAGATGGTTCAAACCCAACAATTGGCGAAAAATCGCATATTTTAAGATTCCTCCTCATAAGCATTTGTTGAATACTTAAAAAGGAGGAGATTCTTATCTCACAAGAACGAAAAAACGAAAACATTGTGAAGAATACCGCCAATCAAGCGAACGAATTTGTCCACCATACGGTAGATAGTGCTAACAAAGTTGTGAAAACAATTTCTGGAGAAGGCGGATTAATTGGGAAAGCGGCAGATGTATCATCTAACGTATTAAAAAATACATCTAGTTTCGGAAACAATGTTATCGGAAAGACAGTAGACACTTCTTCTAAGATGGTAAAAGGTGCGACAAATAAAGTATTTGGCGATAAGAAGAAATAAGAAAAACCCTTGAATGAAATAGTGCACTAAAACATCTACCTTTTAGTGTGCTTTCTATTCAAGGGTTTCTTATTTTGTAGAAATTAATTATCTCTTCTCAACCAAAATGAGTAATTGCTAGGTATGAAACCAAACAGTTCCATTCGAAAACCATCCTTCACCTATACCGCCCCAATAGATCACTGACATTTCTCCTAAAAGTGTTACATACTATCATTTTTGAAGAACCAGTTGAATTTTCTCATAACCTTTCACCTTAAGCGATATCAATTCCTCTTTACTCCACATACTTATTGGAAAAACTAAACTTATTTCTGTTTCGTTAGTTTTCTTTAACTGTTTTACCTGTGCTGAATCGGAAAGATATTTTTCTCCCATACCATCTATAATAGTAGTACTTAATATATCATTTTCGTCGTAGTTTGTTCCCTCTACCCGGTACGTCACAAGCATGGAACCGTTTGAGATAACGGCGTTTACTACATCTACACCATCCACCGAATTCTTTGCAATGAAAGCTTGTTTTTCAGCTTTTGTTGCCGTTAAATCAAAAGACCAACTTCCATTAATAGAGACATAATCATTTTTTGTACTAAGGAAATGAATAGATTCAATCACTAACTTTCCACCATTTAAATTTGGAACTTCCTTACTAGTAGAATTCGCTAACATAAGTAAGGAAGCACGATTATTCTTACTTTCTTGAAGCTGATACTCCACTCCAGAGGTAAATCCTGTCCCCACTTTAGGTTTTGTATCCGATACCAACGCGTCTATTTCTTCCCCTTTTTCGTTATATAAGCGAAACTCTAGAGACATATCGGTTACATTATTATCCTGCATATGATTAGAATCAATTGTAAAATCAAAACCATAACGATAAGCGTCTATAAATAAATTTTCTAATGTAATAGTTGTGTTCTCTGACGTTTGAGTGTGCCCTACAAATAATATATCTCCATTCTTTTCGGCTAACTCAACCCCTTTATCACCTAATCCTATAAAAGCTTGGACCTTTGCCAACACTGTATCATTTGTCAGTATCAATCCAGAAACTAATGAAAAGGTTACTACCGCTGCTGATAACGATTTGACCCATGGTGATTTTCTTCTTTTAATAGATTTCTTACGAATTTGCGTATACGTAGTGTCTAGAGCGTTTCTAATAGAGCTCGGTAACTCTGTTTCTTTATTCATGTCGACCTGCAACTTAGCATCTACATGGTCCCTCATAGTAATGTAACCCCCTCGGCATAATAGTTATTTTTCAATTTTTTCTTTGCCCTTGAAATCCGAGATTTAATTGTCCCTTCCGACTCTTGAAGAAGTTCACTGATTTCTTTTGTCGTTAATTCGTTGACATAATAAAGTGTTAAAACAATTCTATACATACTATCTAGACTACTAAGTGCATCATCTAATTCCATCGATAACGTATCTTGATAACCCAAACTGTTTAAAGTCTCTACATCCAACGCCACAACTTGTTTATTCTTTTTCATGAAACGATAACAATTATTTAATAAAATTCTACAAATCCATGTATTAAAAAACTGCGGTTCTTTTAACGAACTAATTTTTTCAAAAGCAGTTACTATGGTTTCCTGTAATAAGTCTGCTATATCATCATCCGAAATGTTTAACCTTTTTGCTGTTCGATACAACGTCAATTCGTACTGACGAATTAGATCAATAAAGGCTTCCCCATCTCCACTTTGTGCTCTTCTCACTAAATGATTGTTGCTCAATTTTCTCCCTCCTTTGCTTTACATAATGTTAGAGGTTCCAACGATAAAAATAGTTGCATTCAAATATAAAAAAAACTGTAGTAAGTAAATACACTTCGTCAATTAGATAAAGTGTACACCTTATTACAATTAATAGTCTTTAACTTTAAACTATTTATCTTTTCTCCATTGTTCAAAGAAAGCTGCTGCAAGAAAACCAAAAGCCCCCATAATATCCATACTGCACCTAAGGCAATTTCTTCATAAGAATTTCCTAGATGGTAAGGAAGAAAGAGAAAGAGTTTCTGCTCTCGCTTTAGTGTTGGTAGAAGGGATAGTTTTTCTTGATGCGCTTGATTTCCATGAGCAGATTGATAATGCATTGGTTGGACTAAAAAGTCTACGTGTATAATTAATGAGACTCATTTAAAAGCAGGTTACATCACGTATTCAGCAATAAGTTTTACTGGTCACGTACCAAAAAAGGCTAAAAAGGGAATTCCTTTTTAGCCACGTTACATTAACTATTTCATTTTTTTATATAATTTAGTATCAGCTATCCATATATTCTTTTTTATAAGATTTTATTACTAAATAATATGCGAATAGAATAAAAGGACTGCCAAGTAGACCAATCATGCCGGTTAACATAATAGAAGCTGTTGCGATATCCGTAAAAGAAGAGAGTCCTGTATCAGCCTCTGACCCAAGTAGCCAATATAAAATTAACGCTGAAATCATCGTTCCTGAAACTATATAAATCCCATAGTGGAAAGATATTAGTTTTAAGAATGGGTATTTAGGTAGGTTAGTGGTTTTTCGAATGCTACTCTTAAATCTCCAACTGATAAGAACAAATGCTAAGAGTGAGTATATGACGAAAAAGCTCCAATAAATAAGAAGAGAACTATTACCAAATGTAGCCCTCCTTTCTATTTTAATAGTCTAATGCATCTTCATATCCATTCACAAAATAAGTGACATTATCTAGCTCTTCATTTGTTAATTCTCTCTCATATTTATTCTCTAATGCTTTTGTTATCATATCTTTTTTACCTTGATATTTTTCAACCAAATCACATAATGTTCTCAACAACGTTATTTCAGTTTTTATCACTTCTTTAGCTACTGGTTGCCAATGAGATATAACATATGTCTCCGCATCAAACTCATCTAAATTGTTTAGTAATATTCTAGTTTTCTCTGAAGTGTATCTCCAATTAGGAGCATATAAGTTTGGAGCAATAGAATCTGCTAAGAATACTAATTTATCTTCTTTAACATATACAACTAATCCATCAGGTGAATGGTCCCCACCTACTTGTTTTAACACGCATGTCACGCCACCTAAATCTAGAGTTAACTCGTTCTCAAACGTAATAGTCGGAAGAGATACATGTATGTTTCTATTACCTTTAAACTCTTCTTTAATTGCCTTCGCACAAAACTCTATCTCTTCTCCTGTTTTTACTCGCTCATCTAAAGAAGTATCATCCCATTTATAATGCACCATTTTTTCCATCTCGTTTTTCGTATCTTCAGTTGAGATAGACGGAATTTGGAATGCTGGGAGTCCCAATATATGATCCCAGTGCCAATGTGTCAGAACCAACATATCTGGTAGAGATTTACCCGCTTCCTTTAACTTCTTCATAAATAACTCTGCATGTGCAACGGAATTGCCTGCATCAATTAGTAACGTATGCTTCTCTCCAGTAATCGTCATAAGGATGGGACGATCCGTTCGGGCAACAGGTGTTAAATAAGTAATACGATCTGATAGAGTAACTAATTTTTGTTCCATGATTTCACTCCTGTTTTCTTAAATTGCTTATTTTAAGAAGTTAAAGGTACTCTTATTCTCTTCTAGATCCTAATTTCTTTGTGCTTCGTGAGTTTAAGACCCTCTTATTCTCTCCTAGACTCTAAATTCTTTACGCTTCGTGAGTTTAAGACCCTCTTATTCTCTCCTAGACTCTAAATTCTTCACGCTTCGTGAGTTTAAGACCCTCTTATTCTCTCCTAGACTCTAAATTCTTCACGCTTCGTGAGTTTAAGACCCTCTTATTCTCTCCTAGACTCTAAATTCTTTAACCTTCGTGAGTTTAAACCATTCTATACCACTCTAATGCCTTTTTCTCTATCTCTAAAACCAGATCATTCTTCCCATCTATGTAAGCAGCCATATCATAAGGAAAACGACTAGCTAATGTTTCTTTCAACTGTCCGTACCTTGCCGCCTCATCTGGATGAACACGAAGAAAATCTCTGAAAGCTACATGTCGTTCAACGTCTGGACTTCCGTGCTGAAAAACGTGCACATGATGCGTTCGGTTACTCCCGCCTTTTTGAAAATAACGTCTTCCTTCTATTCCATTTTCTCCTTTTACTTCATACCCTAGCTCCTCCATATCCTTATTAAAAGAGTCGGCAATAGTTATGTTTTTCACTTCTATTAAAATATCAATTACAGGTTTAGCACTTAGCCCTAGGACTGCAGTGCTGCCGATATGATGTATGTTCAAAGCAACTGATCCAAAGATTTGCTGAAGACGTTCCCATTCTACTTTAAACATAGATGCCCACTTATCATTATATGGAGTAACCTCTACTTTTCTCACTATTATCTTTGTTCCTTTCTCGCTAAATATTTAACTAATCCATTACTTACCTTTAATAAGATTTTTTCTTCTATAAATACTTAAAACTAGGCCTATGAGAATCGAATTAATAACGGTTGGCCCAAACCCATAACTTATAAAAGGTAAGGACATAGAGATGTATGGAACTAATCCTAGCATCATAAGAATATTATAAACAAATTGACTAATTAAAATTGTTACTATACCTGCCACTAGTAACTTACCAAATTCATCTTTGATATTTAGAGTTATGAAAGAAAGTCTAACTAGCAGTACGATAATACACAAAAGCAAGAACACCGAAACTACCCATCCAAAAAAATAAGTAATATTCACAAAAGCCATATCTGTATGCAGTTCCATAAAGTTCTCAGGCATTCTACTATTTCCAAACCATCCTGCATTAGCCAGTAAATCCCTCAGATAAGTAGTTATATAGGTATCTCCATTTCTTTGAAAATCTAAAATTGTCTTAAATCTCTCTAGCTCGTAAGTATTAAACGACATAGTAAAATATAGAAACATAGATAGTAAGAAAGTTAACATTAGGAATATTTTACTTTTCGTCTTAGTATTACTAATAATTAATAATACTGACCACACGATACAAAATAGTACTAAAGGAACAAAATCCATATTTAGTATAAATAAAGAAATAGTGAGCAGGAAAAGCAGGAAAGTATATATATTATTTATTGTTTTCTTTACAAAATAACTAGCCCAAAATAATATAAATAATGGCATAACTGTTAGAGCATTAATTAAAACTCCGCCTATAAGTAGATAGCCTCTACCGTTTATTGTTACGTTCGGTAAAAATATTACCCATAGCATAAGAATACAAGCTACTAAAAAAACTAACCATTTCCATTTATATAAAATCCGATAATCGAAAAGTGTTATACCTATAACAGTAGCAATCCCGAGAACAGTAATAATAATTCTTTTCGTTAAGAAATCACCAGGTGCATGAATAACAGGAAGTATACCCATTACGATAATAACGAAAAAGACTCCAAACAATTTCCAATCAAACAAAGGCCGATAAAGATTTTTGAACTTAATCCCTAGTTCTGAAGCATCCCCCATCTGCTTAATGGCTAATTTCTCTGCTTCTATTTCCTTTAGACCTTTTTCCGTAAGAGACTGTTTAGTTGAGTTAATATGTTGATCTAACTCTTTACAAACAGCTTCTCTCACTTCTTTTGACATAATATTTTGTAGCACTTCAGAAAAGAAGTGTTCCTTAAGGTAGCTCATCTCTTCATCTCTCCCAAATTTCATGAAGTTTGGTTGCTTCTTTTACTTGTTTACTTTCCAATGCATGTAATTGTTTTCTGCCATTCTTAGTTATTTGATACTCTTTAACATCATCTATCCAACCCGATTGTAAATAACCTTCTTGCTCTAACTCATGAAGCTTAATAAATAAGGTACCTTCATTATATTCATAATTTTTAATACCTCTGGCACGTAACAATGTTAGTACTTCTGTTCCGCTTCTAGGTCTCTCTAATAATTGAAATAAAGACAATAGTAGATTTCTTTTAGATGTTACAGCTTTCTTCTCTAAGCGTTGTTTTATTATTTGTTTATCATCATTCGAAAAAGTAAGATCTGGCACGTTATGTAAAGAGTTTTTTAGTTTCTTTAATTGTTCTTCCATATCTAATCCTCCAGTCGTTGCCGTAAAAGCTCCTTGGCTCTTCTTAATCTAGTTTTCACAGTATTAGTGTTGATGTTAAGTAAGGCTGCTATCTCTTTAAGTGTACTTTCTTCAAAGTAAAATAAATATATTACCTCTCTGTACAACTCTGGTAAATGTAAAACTTCTTTTAGTAACTGTGACTCTTCTTCTAATTTTATTACCTGCTGTTCTGTATTCTCACCCAGTGACAAAGACTCTTCTAGATTGTCTTCTGTTGTAATGACATTGCGATAATTCCAGCTCCGCACATAATCTTTGCAATGATTAATGGCTATTCTCCAAAGCCAGGTTTTTAAAGAAGATTTTTGTTGAAATTGATCTATGCGTTGATATGTCTTGATAAATATTTCTTGCGTTAGATCTTTAGCTATTTCTACATCTTTTACGTACGAGTAGGCAAGATTTAAAATAGCTTGTCCGTGTTCGTCCATTAAATGATCCAACAAAGCGTCTGGATCATGTTCTATTAAATTAACCAATACTATTTCCTCCATAGCTATCTGCTCCTCTCTAGTTACTTTGACGATGCTAGATAGAAAAGGTTTGGATTTTTATACTAATAATTTTGCAACTAACTTTAACATAGATATTTGGCAGATTCTCAAAGCATGGTGTAGACCTTTTCTTAGTAAGTGTACAGAAGAAAATTAACATTAATTAGATTCACTTCTTGGAGTTCATTGTTAATAGAAAAAATTAAGTCGTACTTAATAAACTTCACCAATTTAAAAAGTTAACTGTAGGTCATGAAACAGATGATAAATTTAGTGGACAGCCTTTTGACAGCGGGAAGTTGATCTATGTGATGTGTTTTTAGAACAAACTTGGGGGACTCGTGAAATTTGGAAGATGACTAACGTGTAGAAATAGGAAGATTTAGTTACAGGGATTTAGCCAATAAGAGGACGTTTCTGCAACAGTGCATCGTCCTCTTATTTTTGATTAATATCTGAATTTACCTGCAGTGCTTGTTTTACATATAACTTGAAATCTGATAAATGTTTTTCTATGATTGCTTGAACAATTTCTAAATTTATATCTTGATAATCATGAACAGCAATATTTCTGAACCCAACCATAGATTTCATCATAAATGAAACTTCTTCTGTGATATAATTATTTTTCGCTAAAAACTCAAAAGCGTCACGACTATTTTGGGGGATTCCTAATTTATTCTGCGCAACCATGTGCATAGCAATATCGATACTTGCTTCACAGGCTCTTTGAATATTTAAAAGAATAGCATCCTGTTTTGTAAAGTTCTCTAAATTCTTAGGGTTATGTTCATATTCTTCGTTTATTCTTCTTAAACATCGTTCTATTGTACTCGCTTTATTTAAAATCACATCACTCTTCATAGATATATCCTCTCTCTAAAGATTCTTTAATAATAATATTTCTTTCCTCATTTAACCGAGCATATTTTTTTAGTGCTAACATCTCAAATAACTCTTTTTTATTTTCATCTCCACAATACAGTAACTTTCCTTTCATTATGATCTGTACCTGAAATACAGTAGACGCCTGATGTAAATCTACTAAATCAACATCTTTATTCAGCAATGACGCTATCTCTTGTGAAAGGATAAAACGGTCATAGTTATGTAGCTTTTTTTCACTTAAAAAAGCTACATCGTAGTCACTTTCTTCATGAGTGTATCCGGAGACTTGAGAACCAAAAATATAGATAAGTGAAGGTGACAACTTCTTCAACAAGGTATCCCTTATGACTTGAAATGCTGCATCTTTCTCCACTTTCATCTTCATCCTTTCACAACATATAATTTCAATTAAATCTTATGTGACTATTATACGTTATTAAGACTATATATATAAGTTTGATTACTCTTTATACCTTAAAGCCCCATGTGGCAATTAATTTAACAAAGAAACAGATAACAACCTAAAAAGTAATAGTTTAGGTGTTATCTATTTTTTCTGTATACATTTAATTATTAGTACTCTATTGTTAAATCCCTAACTGCTCAAACTTGTTATTACCATTATTCTTCAGCAGCCATGGCATCAGCTTTGGTTACATGTACGGTTCCTGGTGGATGATTAGGTGGAGCGTAGATAGAATATAGTTTAAGGGGGACATTCCCGACATTCGTCAGGTTATGCCAATATCCAGCTGGAATATAGATAGCATAATCATCCGCCACTGGTTGTTGAAAGGTAAGATTATTCTTATCTTTCCCCATTTGAACAATCCCTTGCCCTTGTTCTATTCGAAGAAATTGATCTAAATCTGGATGTCTTTCTAGTCCTATGTCACCGTAAACCGGGATGCTCATCAGTGTTGTTTGAAGGTATTGACCAGTCCAGATAGCTGTACGGTACGTGTTGTTTTGCAAGGTTGCTTGGTTGATGTCTAATACAAAAGGCTGTTTTCCATAATCTTGTGCTCTTGCATATTGGTAATTTTGTGGAATTGTATTGAAATGACTGTAGTTTCTATAGTTCTGGTCCGTGTAATAATGTGGATGGACTTGATATGGATATTGATTTCGATACATATTCTCAATCCTTTCCTTGTCGATATATGTATCGTATGTTGGAGCCTAGGAATGTGGGAATGAAATTCAAAGATAATCAGTTGAAGTAACTTATTTACGACTAAAAGTAAAAATACTTTACACATAGTAAAAAATACTTTACATTAAAGGGGTAATAACCAGTAATTGGAGGTTTTTCTTTTGGCCCTAATAGAACAAGGAAATCTACAGAATAAGCTAACTGTTTTACGTGCTGAAAAGAAATGGTCACAGAAACATGTAGCAAAATTGCTTGGAGTTAGTAGACAAACAATCGTTTCTCTAGAAAACAATCGTTATAGTCCATCATTAAAACTTGCTTTTGAAATTGCGCTCTTATTTGAAGTTGATATTAATGAGGTTTTTCACTATGAGAAAAAGGAGAATACAAAATGATTTTATTATTTATAATTCTTGTTCCTCTATTTCTTTATTATTTCTTTAAAACACTGAAATTTACTTATAGCTTGGAAGGAAAGGATGAACGAGGTCAGCAAATCCAGAATATCTCCTTTAAATACTCCATCCCTATTCTTCCTATTGGATGGTTATTATTAGACTCTTATCATAAATATATTTCAGATCTATCGTTAGAATTTTTCCGCGATACTGTTTGGATATTAATTATTTTAATGTTTATTATACAAGGAGCAATAATTACAAACTTACGAAAAAAACTATAATTCCAGAGGCTCAAAGTGAAAAACTGTACTATTGGAATAGGCATATTAATGTGCCTTATAGGAACTTTTTATTACTAAATGATAATCTTATAGTGCCAAGTGTAATAATGATTGTAGCTGGTATCTCATCCATCGTTTCAGATTTTGTTTTCCCTCCCAATGAACCTGCTGATGAAAGAAGCTTTCAGATTAACAGCAGAAGTGGACATACTGCATATTTATGTAGTCTAGTTTCTATCATTTTCACCATTTTGCTTTATCAGTATAATGTTATCATTGAACTACT
Organism: Mangrovibacillus cuniculi; assembly: GCF_015482585.1. Taxonomy (NCBI): domain Bacteria; kingdom Bacillati; phylum Bacillota; class Bacilli; order Caryophanales; family Bacillaceae; genus Mangrovibacillus; species Mangrovibacillus cuniculi. Next base: position 2,660,213 of record NZ_CP049742.1, read on the forward strand.
CTATGTTCTTCTTTTTATTTTAGTAATACATATACTTTCTTTCCCAATTGCATTAAGAGTTCATAATAATATTAATTAATATTAATAAAAAAAGGTATAAGATTATGATCTTATACCTCTAAACTGAAACTTACACCCAGTCGCCCCCAAACTCCTGAATGAATGCTATATCCTTCTGATAATGCTCATAATGCCCTTCATCCACCATCTTTTGGAACGCCACATCACCCTCACTAGCTTTTCTCTTCATGAAGTGACATAAGGCTTCTAAACGTAAGATAATCATATCTAAATAACCTTTCTCTAAACCGTTTAACCCATATGCCTTAAAGAATAACTTGACTCTCTCTTTCTTTTCCGCAGCACCACTTTCTGGATTATATCTTATTTCTTCCCCTGTTTCTGTATGATAATGCCTACTCAAAGGTACACATGTATAAAGCGTATACGCAATATCCCATATTCTTGGCCCAGGAGCTGCAAGATCAAAATCAATAATCCCCACTGGTTGCTCTTTATTAAAAATAATATTGTATATCGCAAAATCATTATGACAAATGACTTCTGTATTATTGGGTGTTAAATCATAAGCACTCCAACCCTCTGTTACAGGAAAATCACTTACTGCATCGTGGTATGATTTAAGCATTTTTGCTATGCCTGCCAAAACACTTTCCGACCACATGTATGGTTTTAGAGGATAATTACCAGCCTCTCCTTCAATATAAGATAACTGTTCTCTTCCTTGCTTATCTACACCTATAAACCTTGGAGCATGAGAAAACCCTTTGTTCTCAAGGTGCTTCAACAACAAATGAATTCTAGCACTCTCTGGTTTACTATCACGTAAGACAGTATTTCCGTTTCTATATACGTTCGAGACGTTCCCGCCTGATAACTTTTCTTCTACAAATTCTTTACTCATTGATTTTCCTCCTAGTATGAGGACTCTAGCATGTGCCAATAGAGATGTATTTTTACCCAAAATAAAAACAGGTACACAAAGGTAACTGTTTGACGATGGGGATAATATTGTCCACACCATGTGTCCCTTGAATGATTTTAGAAAGACAAATAAACGTCCTATTGTAATAGGTTCGTTTTTGTCAGTATCCAATTACTAATCATTACAAGTTAGTCCACATAGATAGTGTCGATTCCCCTTCCCATACATCTCTTAAGTAAATTTTACCATATAGCGTAGTAGCTGCAACAGATGTAAAAGTAAAAATTGTTCCACGTGAAACATTTTACCTAGCTGTTTTACAATTATAATAAGCAGAGGTTCAATATGGTTAAATTTACGATATAATACAACCATGAAAAACAAATTAAAACCAATTCTCATCCTATCTATTATTCTATTTCTATGCTTTACAGGGATAAACATCTATATGGCTTATGTTAATATCAAAAATACTGTTGAAGAATCTATTGGAGAACGAACCCTTTCTGCGGCTACATCTATTGCAGAATCTTTCGATATAGATACATATCAACGATTTTTATTAGATAAAGATCAAGATGAAAACTATTGGAAAATACGCAATGACTTGCGTGATGCTAACGATAAAATAGGTGCTCTTTTCGTATACACGTTAGAGATTGATAATCCAGAAGTATCTCATGTCATGATAGCAGGATTGCCCGAGGATACAGACATGGAGTATTACACTGGCATGGTTTGTACTGTTCCGCCAGATAAAGTAAAACTAGCATATGAAGGGAAGAAATACATAACAAACTCCATCTATGATCCTAATTATGATGTGAATTATATATCTGTTGGAGCACCTATAACGGACCAATCTGGACAAATCATTGGCTATCTAGGAATCGATGTTAGTATTGATACTCTAAATGAAACAAAATCAGAGGTGCTTCAAAACAGCCTAGCAATTTTCGGATTTAACGGGCTTTTTGTACTCATAGTCGTCCTATCTTTTCTCTTCTTACAAAGGTGGTACCAAAGAACCGTAGAAAGTGAAGTTGCAGCAACAGAAGATACATATCAGTCTGAAATTAAAGGTTTAATTGCTTCTGTGTACTCTGTTCGACATGATTTTAGTAACCACGTTCAGGTTTTACATGGGTTATTAAAAATCGGTCGGTATGAACAAGCCTTAGAGTATGCAACATCCCTATCTAGTGAAGTTAAATCTATTGATTCTCTTCAGTTAGATGTACAGCATCCTGGACTTTCTGTTTTACTTCAAACGAAAAAATTATCTGCACAAAACTATCAAGTGGATATGCAATTAAATGTTTCAGATAGTAAATTTGAAGGAATTAAAACCATCGATTTAATTAAGATTTTGTCTAATTTAATTGATAACGCGATGGAGGCAACATTAGAATTACCAGAAGATAATAGATGTGTGCGTATATCTTGTTATTCAAAAGAAGAAAAATACTTCTTCTCTGTTATGAATACAGGTAGTAAGATCAAGGACACGACACGAATCTTTATTCAAGGATTTTCAACCAAAGAAAGAAAAGGAAAAGAGCGTGGCCAAGGTTTGTTTATTGTAAAGGAAATTGTTCATCAATATGGGGGACCATTACGGTTACATCTTCTGATGCGGAAACTGTGTTCCAAGTGATCTTTCCAAATAAGTAGAAAAACCTCGTTAGCTATAAAATTTGCTAACGAGGTTTTTACATCTTTAGTTTAATTCTAAAAATCCTTTAATTAGGATGCCAACACCTATGAAGAAAAAGATAGGTAACAAAACAATAAATAACGATCCAGCCGCAAATCCGCTTCCTTCGCTAACTCCATAAAGGATCCCTATCCCCCATGAGGCTAATGGAGCGATAAGAAACATAGTGATGAGTCCCCAGATGATATACATTTTCTTTTTTGTCATCTCTTGTCCTCCTAGAATAGTTTGATTAATAGCAAATTACTCTGTACCTATTTCTATTCATACTCTTACATTTATTTCATATTCTCTAATAATTTTACTATTCCTTTATCCATTAATAAATACTAACAATCGTGTATACTTTGGAGAAAAGGATGGAGACAAATTCTTAAGTACTCGTAAAAAAAAGAGGTGCTTCAATAGACACCTCTCTCCTACTTCCCAAACCTCTTACGATACCCACACTTACGACAAAGCTCCTCAACCGCTTCCCTTCTAGAAAAGCCATCGACCAAGTTTTTCGCGCGGTCCATTTCGATAATATCAGTAAAAGAGTCTTGATTAATATTTCCAAGATTAATGACACCTTCCCCGTCTAAACAACATGGAATCACTGTACCATTAGCTAAAATACCAGCTTGATTTCGTAAACCATAACAGAAACCTTTACCATCATCCTCTTCTTCATGAAGCGCTGGCCATTGGAATTCGTAATCTTGGTTAATATAAATTCGTTCCGCTAGTTTAATTCCCTTTCCAGGACTAACCCGTTCTTCAATTCTATAATCTAAATCGAACTCTCTCTCAATGATAGAAAGCAACTCTCTATTTCTTTCTTTTTCTAAATTAGTTTTATTATCTTCTGTTAAATTCCATAAACGTAACGAAACGATAAGTTCTGAATCCGCTGTAGCTTCTTTAATAAAAGAAAGAATACTACGCACATACCCTTCTTTATCCTTTGAACCAATATGTCCATCGAAACTATGAAGCGAAAAGTTCATCTGTCTTAGCGCGGGTTTGTTTAATAGCTTTTCTCTTTTTTTATTAATTAACGTACCATTGGTCGTAATATTAACTTTAAATCCTTTTTCATGACTAATGTCTAACAAATCACCAATCTTAGGGTGAAGTAATGGTTCCCCTTTTACATGCAGATAGATATAATCTGTGTGGGGCTTAATTTGGTCTAATCGTTTAGTGAAATCTTCTATAGAAATAAACTGTTTCTGGCGTTCGGTCGGTGGACAAAAGGTACAGGCAAGATTACATACGCTTGTAATCTCTAAATAGAACTTCTTAAATTTTCTCAAGGTTGACTCCTCACTTCTTTTACTACTTGTGACTGAATTAATGCTTCTTCTATTAGAGCATAATTTGACGGGAATGGGAATATGGAGGTTGTAGGGATTGCAAGAGATAGGTTGTAACTAAAAAGAGAAACCTCTCTTTTAAAATTTCCCTTTACCTTTCATTTGCGATCCTATGCGGAGGAAAAACTAAGTAGCTTAGTAGAAGCCCCTTACATAAATAATTGATAAAACCACTGTGAACAAAATAATCGATGAACGCAAAACATAATAAATAAGCCGTTACATATGTTACAGCTCTGACATACTTATTCATCTTTCTCCACCTTTCATAACATTGCCTTTTTAAATAACTAGATTATCTAAGTATTCTAGATATTATTCTATCTCTATTATTATCTATTTTGTATAATAAAGGAAGATAAATCCAAAGCATGCTGTATGTACCTTATAAAAAGGAGCCTTTTTTTATGACGATTTCTATTAGTAAAGTTGGCCAGATTGGTATACCCGTGAAGAATGTTGATCGTGCTATAAGTTTTTATCATGAAACTCTTGGACTTTCTCTTTTGTTTCAAACAGATACGATGGCCTTTTTAGAAAGCAATGGACTTCGAATTCTTTTATCTCTTCCAGAAAAAGAAGAATATGCTACAGCGAGCTCTGTCGTTTATTTTCAAGTAGATGATATAGAAGATACGTATGACCAACTAGCAAAAAAGAAAGTTGTATTCCGTGGTGAGCCACATGTGGTGTCAAAGATGGGGAATGTAGAAACGTGGATGGTGTTTTTCTACGATACAGAAGGAAATACTCATGCGTTTATAAGTGAAGTAGAGGGAAACAGTTAAAAAAGGGAGAAATTAAAAGTTCCAAGAAAAAAGGAGGAATAGTATGTTCAGAGTAGGTAGCATTTTCATCCCTGTAACAAACTTAGAAAAAGCCATTAATTGGTACGAAACTAATTTAAATATAAAGCTCATTGATCGCTGGGAAGGTGGAGCGGGTTTCTACTTATCAACTGGCCCTACCCAACTAGCGCTGGTACAAGTAAAAAATCAACAAGCAACTGAATTCGAAACAATTCTAGGTCAATCAAATGGTTATTTTAACTTTCTTGTGGAAGACATTGAAGCTGCTTATATACACCTTACCAATGCGGGAGTAAAAGCTACTGACATAAAGGATTTCGGAGGCATGAAGTTTTTTGACTTCTTTGACTTAGATGGCAATCCATTTTGTGTCGTTAACGAAGTAGAAGGATCTCCATATCATACAGAAAATATACGTAGAATGCAGGAGAATAGGTAACTAGTAGCACTATTTATAATGTTCAAAAGAACAAACACCGCTCTATTAAAAATATAGTACATGTTTCTACATTTAATTGGTAAAACTACCTACTACTTGATACAGTATTGGAGTTTTACTATGAATTTATCTATAACATTCTTTGTTATTCTCATTCTTTCTATCCTTTTGTTTTTTACCTTTTTTTCCATGAGAAGATGGTTTAAACCAATTGAAATTTTTCTCTTATTCCTATTTACGTCTTATCTTTGTCAACATTTGTTTTATACCTTATCCTCACCGTATGACCGTTTGAGAGTAGTAGAAGACCATCTTCCATTTTGGACAGTACGTCTGCAATATGGTGTTGTTTTTGCAATCACATTATTATGGTTAATGGTTATTTATCGTTTGAATTGGACGTTGTTTCGAAAACTAACAGCAACCTTTGCTTGGATTCTTTTTTGGGTTATTGTAGAAAAAACATTCTTAATTCTAGGGGTGTTAGAATCTCAAAGTATTAGCTGGTACCCCTCTCTTGATATGTTTTTTTCCATGCTAGTCATACTTCTCACCTTATTTTTCACAAACTTACTTCAACAAGTGCTAAGGAAGGAGCGGATTATATGAGCGGATTTCTTCAAAAATCTAATGACATTTTCCAACCTATCCTTCCAAAGCAGTTTGATGAAAACGAATACTTTACTTTGGCCATATCTGTGCTAGTAATAGTCTGTATTACGGTGCTACAAAAAAAGAAAAAAGTGTTTTTAACAACAGAGATTATTGCAATTCTACTTTTAAACCTTCTTTACACGACGTTAGGTGACTACTTCTTAGCTATGAAGCCATATGATTTTTATGATACCGTCGATCATAATAGTGGTGAAATAATGGATATATTATTGCAAAACATTGTCTATCCTTTCACCCTTCTTATCTTAATGTACTTCTACGCAAGGTATAAGCTAAACTCTTTTATGTACATTATCTTTGGAGCAATGCTTCTTTGTATTTTAGAATGGATATCTGTAAAGTTTTTTAACTTATTTACCTATAAATAATGGAAATTATGGTACTCTCTCCTATTTTATCTCCCTGTCATGGCGTTTAATATTTTGTTTTTCCTTCAATTTCGTCAATATGTCCAAAAAAAGATCCGTTCAAATTCTCAAACTGAATCGGTTGATACAACTAGATGAGGGCATGGAAACTTTTACTCCATACCCTCGTTTTTACCTGCTCTGGTTAATGAATCCTTTTATAGCCTACTATTCTAGGGTTCCAGTACGTATTATCTATGGATGATACGGTGATTCCAGCAGAAGAACTAGCATGGATAAATTGGCGATTCCCTAAATAAATCCCCATGTGAGAAAGGCCCGTTCTGTACGTATTTTTAAAGAAGATAATATCTCCTACTTGCGGAGTTCCTACTTCTTTTCCAGTAGCATAAAAACTTTCTGTTGTTAATCTTTTCACATCATAACCTGCTTGACTAAACGCATAGAAAACAAATCCACTACAATCGAAACCTACAGGCGTACTACCACCCCATTTATACGGAATGCCAGTTTGGGCACTTGCGATATCTACTACTTTACTAATTGTAGGACCAGTTATCTTTAATTCTTGCCCTACAAATATCAAATCAGATGTTAGGCGGTTCCACAGACGTAACTGTTCTACCGTGACTCCTACTCGCTTCGCAATAACAGACAAAGAATCACCAGAAACTACTCGATAAAGCTCACCAGTAATGGTAGCAGGTGTATTTTTCATCGTCGTGGTTGCATTTAGTGATAGTTGTTGACCAGGGTATAGCATATCAGAAGTTAAATGATTCCACTCTTTTAATTGGGCAACCGTTACACCATATTGATTTGCAATTTTCCAAAGAAAATCTCCTGATTGCACAATATGTATGCTGTCTGGTACTGTTAACCTTTGACCAACGATAATCATGTCACTTGTTAAATTGTTTGACGACTTAATATCTTTCACAGTAGTACCGTACTTCTGTGACAGAAGAAAGAGACTTTCATTCGGTTGCACGATGTGTTCTGCCGCTTCTACAGATGGGATACCGATAGGACTTGCAAGAATGGTAAAGAAGGATAATGCTGCAATAGTCTTTTTCATAGATGTCGCTCCTTCAAGAGATAGAATAGTAGTTTGTGACTACTATTTCTATCGGTGCGGTTGGGCGACAGTGAAGCAAATAGCATAGTGTAATATTTACCATTACTGATACTTATTCATTTGTTATTTATTTCTGAGAACTATAAAAGGGAATTACCAAATGAAAGTGGTAGTTCCCTTTTTGTAAACATATCTTACTCCACAGGATTCTCTTGTTCAAAGCTATCTAACAAATCACGAACTTCATTCGTAGACTTCGTGTTCATTAACTGGTTTCGTAACTCCCCAGCTCCACGGAATCCTTTCACGTAGATTTTGAAAAAACGATGAAGCTTCGTAATGGAACGTGGAATCATCTCTGAATAATGATCTTGAAGATCGAGTTGCAATCTCAACAAGTCTAGGTACTCTTTCGGACTGTGTTCTTTTGGCTCCTTTTCAAACGCAAATGGATTCTTAAAAATACCTCGTCCAATCATGACACCGTCAATTCCATATTTCTCAGCAAGTTCAAGACCCACCTGGCGATCTGCAATATCACCATTTATCGTTATCAGCGTATCCGGTGCTATTTGGTCACGTAATGTTTTAATTTCCGGGATCAGCTCCCAGTGTGCATCGACTTCACTCATTTCTTTTCTCGTACGTAAATGAATAGAGAGGTTTGCAATATCTTGCTCTAGGATATGCTTTAACCACGTTTTCCATTCTTCTACTTCCGTGAACCCAAGACGTGTTTTCACACTAACAGGTAATCCTCCTGTTTTAGCCGCTTGAATTAAATCTGCAGCAACATCTGGGCGTAAAATAAGTCCGCTTCCTTTTCCTCTTGATGCCACATTCGGCACTGGACAGCCCATATTAATATCAATCCCTTTAAAGCCCATCTCCGCCATACCTACACTCATTTGACGGAAGTATTCAGGATTATCTCCCCAAATATGAGCGACCATAGGCTGTTCGTCTTCTGTAAAAAGTAAACGACCACGTACACTATTAATACCATCTGGATGACAATAGCTATCAGAGTTCGTAAATTCCGTAAAAAACACATCTGGACGCCCAGCTTTACTAACTACGTGACGAAACACAACATCTGTTACGTCTTCCATAGGTGCTAGCACAAAAAATGGTCGTGGTAGATCACGCCAAAAATTTTCTTTCATGACAAACTCAAATCCTCTCGTTGTAATGACAAATCTATATAATGAACAAAATAGTAAAAAGACTAATAATACACATCTATCACTTATATCATGTTTTGTTACTTGATATCAAATGCAAGTTTACTTAGGCATCTTTAAAATGTAAATATAAATTGTGATAACAATTTAACCCAGTTATTTTTAAAAAATCGATACAAAAAATGCTACACCGTATATCGGTTATGCCAACTCTCGGGAAAGATCAACTTATTTGCATAAGCAAATCTTATCAACTGGCCATGATGTTGTACTTCATGTTCTAACAAATCAATAAGAAAGTTTATATTAATTTCAACGTCTATATGTTTCTCTAAAAATAGCCCTATATTAGCATTTGACTCTGTTAATTTATTAACCACTAATTCTTTTTCAGTAGAATCCGTTAAACTACATCGGAACTTACTCCACTGACCCTCTTTTAACGCTTCTAAGTAACTCTCTCTTGCTCCTATAATACAATATGCTTGTTCTCCAATTGTATTAGAAGGTACATTAGGTATTTTAAGTCTAAGATCGACATCTTCTAAATTTTGATAGAATTCATTTGTTAATTCCATCGCTTGTATCACTCTTTGTTTTATAATATTCATACTTTACTCCTTCTAATTTTCACATCTTACCTTCCTTAATCCATGTCCAAATTCGATAACTACCAAATATAGAAACGATTAAGCGTAATAGCATCATTATAACCCATATTGATAGACTATTAATTTCCTCTGATTCATTTGAATCAATAAAGACATAGGAAGATATAAGAGTAAATATTAAGTAACACATAACATTTGGTACAATCCAACTAAATCTTAATATATTATTCTTCCAATTGACCCTCCTAACTATCATAACGCTTCCTTATGAGGGATAATTTCATTTACTAATGACCTTATAAAATTTAGTTCACTTTCTACATTTCAATAAACAATTAAAGGATTACGAAAAACTTTATCGAACTAATAATATTGTTACTACGATGACTACTTAAACTTAGAAAGGCAGTGATACATATGCAAACACTACAAGAATTCTTACATGATTTAAATAACCAAATGCACGTTTTATATAAAGAGGGATCCGTAGCTAGTTGGATGGTGCAAACAACTGGAGATCCTGAGTGGGCAGATAAGGTAAGTGAAGCTGATACAAAATATAGTCTCTTATTCTCTTCTAAAGAAACCTACGAGAAAACAAAACAGTTCTTCAGAACAGAAAGCTTAACAGAAGTGGAAAAACGACAGTTACAGCTTCTTCTTCATGAAATGGAAGCCAACCAACTACCGGAAGAAATAATTGCTGATTTAGCCAAGCGCTCTTCTGAACTAAATTTACTATTTAATACGTATACACCTGAAGTAGATGGAAAGAAATATTCTGCTAACGAGATTCGTTCCATTCTTGTAAACAGTGATGACCAGGAACTACGTAAGAAAGTTTGGTTTGCTAGTAAAGAAGTAGGAAAAGTCGTAGAGAAAGGCTTAATCGAGCTTGTGAAGAAGCGTAATGAAGCTGCACAGCTTCTTGGTTATGATAACCATCATCAAATGGGATTTGCTTTACAAGAACTTGACCGTGATGAAGTATTTGCTATTTTTAATGATCTTATTACTCAATCAGACGAAGCGTATCGCCTGATGAAAAAAGAGCTAGACGAACGTTTAGCAACTAAATTTGGTATCACCGCTGAAGAAATTCGTCCTTGGCATTACGTTGATCCCTTTTTCCAAGAAGCACCACCATCAGATGCTACGAACTTAGATCCTTTTTATAAAGGGAAAGACATTTTACAAATCACTACAGATACGTTTAATTCTATGGGAATCGAAATTGATGACCTATATGCAAATAGTGATTTATTCCCTAGAGAAAAGAAAAATCCAACTGCCTTTTGTACAGATTATGATCGTGAAGGGGACGTTCGAGTTCTATGTAACTTAACGGAAGATGCGTATTGGATGGAAACAAACTTACATGAATTTGGTCACGCTGCTTATTTTAAGTATGTAGATTCTACGCTTCCATTTGGACTGCGTACCGTTAGCCATACTTTAACGACAGAAGCTATTGCCATGTTATTTGGAAAAATGGGAAAAGACCCTCGTTGGTTGCGCCGCTTCTTGCAAGTAGAAGAAGCAACAGTAGATACACTTACACCAGAGTTAGAAAAGTATCAACAACTGCAAATGCTTATCTCTGCTCGTTGGATTATCACATTTGTGTTTTTTGAAAAAGAACTGTACGAAAATCCAGATCAAGATTTAAATGCTCTTTGGTGGAAAACCGTTAATGAAATCCAACTGGTAACTCCTCCTGAAAATACGGACAATCCAGATTGGGCTGCAAAAATCCATTTCACTTTAGCACCTGTATACTATCAAAACTATCTGTTAGGTGAACTAATGGCTGCTCAACTTCTACGTCATGTGGAAACAAAGATTTCTCCTGACTTTTTCACGAAAGAAACAGGAGACATGCTAATCAATGATTTCTTTAAGCCCGCTGCTCTTTATGACTGGAACGAGAAAATTAGCCGTGTGACAGGTGAAAAGTTAAATCCTAGTCACTTTGTGGATGTTTATTGTAAGTCTCAAGTAAAGAGTTAAGAGGTACAAAAAAGAACGAAGCCAGCAGTTAATCGGCTCCGTTCTTTTTTATGATTAAAGAGCAATATCTTTCTCCACTGCCTTAGGATCATTAAATCGCTCGATATTTAACTTGCGTAAGAAGCGTGAAGTTAATGTTCCAGAAGTCATCGCTCCATTTACGTTCACTGCTGTACGCCCCATATCAATTAATGGCTCCACAGAGATTAAAAGCCCTGCAAGAGCAACTGGTAAGTTCATAGAAGATAGAACAATCAATGCTGCAAATGTTGCTCCTCCCCCTACTCCAGCTACACCAAATGAGCTAATAGCAACAATTAGAACAAGTTGTAGCAAGAATCCTGGACTTAACGGATCGATTCCTACAGACGGTGCAATCATGACAGCTAACATAGCTGGATAAATACCTGCACATCCATTTTGACCTATTGTAGCCCCGAATGATGCACTCATATTAGCTGTTCCTTCATCGACACCAAGGCTGTTCTTTTGAGCAGAGATATTTAACGGTAGTGTTCCCGCACTAGAACGTGATGTGAAAGCAAAACCTAAAACAGGAATTACTTTACGAAGGTATGTTAATGGATTTAAACCAGCAAATGAAATGAGTAATAAATGAATGACAAGCATTACTGCTAATGCCACATAAGACGCTAAGACAAACTTACCTAATTCTAAAATACCAGCTACATTTGTCTTGGCTACTGTTGTCGCCATTAGCCCTAGGATTCCATAAGGTGTTAAACGAAGTACCAGTGTTACTACACGCATGACAACCGTATAGATTGCATTAACCCCTTTTACGAAAATCTCTGCTTGTTCCGGTTGCTTACGTCTTACTCCTAATACAGCTATACCAATAATCGCAGAAAGTATAACTACTGCAATAGTAGATGTCGCTCTAGCTCCCGTCATGTCCAAGAATGGGTTCGCTGGAAAGAACTCTAAAATTTTCGCAGGAGTAGACATACCTTCTACTTGCGTTAACGTTTCTTCTAAGTACAATCCACGACTTTCTTCCGCTTGACCAACTTGAATTTGATCAGCATTCAAATCAAAAAGAAAAGCACTTCCAATTCCCACAACTGCTGCGATAGCAGTCGTCCCTACTAAAATACCAATAATAGAGAATGACATTTTACCAAGTTGAGACGTTTTCTCTAAGTTAATAATCGATTGAATAATAGATACCATAATTAGAGGAATAACAATCATCATCAAGAGCTTTACATATCCACGACCTACAATGTTATACCATTCTGATGTTTGACTAACTACTGCAGAATCAGATCCAAAAGCTATTTGAAGATATGTTCCTAGTAATATACCGAATCCTAACCCTGTGAACACACGTTTACTAAACGAAACGTGTTTTTGTTGCATACGAATAAGTACATAAATAAGTCCAAGTAACAGGGCTATATTGAGTAAAACAAATCCCATGTCCAAAACAAAAACCTCCTTTTATTTGTTAAAGTAATAAAACAGATAGAGATAGTCGGTTTTAAGTTACAGGTAACTCCTAAATTTGTCAACAAATTGTTCTTGTAGCGTAAATAAACTTTTTATCATACGGATTTATGCGTAGATGGAGTCTGTAAATGTATACTAATGCGTGGCTTGACTCATGCTTAAGAATTTTGACAGATTATCGAAATAAAAAAGACCTATTATGTGAATCGCTGGTATTCAACGAATTCACATCTTGGTCCTAACAAGTTATTGCTTATATTTGTTTAGTAATTCGTTCGGTATATGACAATAATCATTCGGACATTTACTTAATCTATCTTGATGTTCCTCTGCACTTCTTACATAATTAGTAAGAGGAAGTGTTTCTACTACGATACGGCCGGCATCTGGTCTCTTATCTATAAAAACCCTAGCCTCTTGTATATGTGAGAGATTCTCACTGTACACACCAGTACGATATTTTTTTCCCACATCTATTCCTTGTTTATTTACGCTGTAAGGATCAATAATCTCGAAATAGTACTCCATCAGCTTTTTTACAGATAATACAGCTGGATCAAATGTAGTTTTTACACATTCCGCATACCCATCATATTCCCCTTCTAGCGTGTTACTAGTACCGTTTGCTCTGCCTGCTTCTGTCGATGTGACACCAGGTAATGTTTTGATGAATGCTTGTACTCCCCAGAGGCACCCTCCTGCAAGGTAAATTACTTCCATTTTGTTCATCTCCTATTTTAGATAGATAAAGTAACATGAACTCTTTTTTGCTTTTCTTCATTGTAATATATGGTGATGAAGTTTTGGGTACGAGTCACCATTTTCTACTACTGCTATCTAAAACTTATGAAAAAAACAATATATCTATCACTTTTCAAGTATAATGAAGCATAGTCGAATCATGCATACGATACTGGTGATAGAGAATCCTATACATAGGACGAAAAAACAAGTAAAGAGGTAAAAAAATGACGAAAACAAGTTTTACAGATTACCCTGTAAGCCCTGAGATAAAAAAAGCATTAGCTGTTTTAAAATATGAAACTCCAACAGAGGTCCAAAGTAAAGTCATCCCAGCAGCAATAGAAAACCAAGACCTTGTTGTAAAAGCGCAAACAGGAAGTGGTAAAACGGCTGCCTTTGGTATCCCTGTTTCCGACATGGTGGAATGGGAAGAGAAAAAACCACAAGCTTTAATCCTTACCCCAACAAGAGAACTTGCTGTTCAAGTACGGGAAGATATTACAAACATCGGTAGATTTAAACGTATTAAAGCAGTAGCAGTCTATGGTAAAGAACCATTTTCTAAACAAAAGGAAGAATTGAAACAAAAAACACACATAGTCGTTGGTACGCCAGGGCGTGTCATGGATCACATTGAGCGTGGTACGTTAGAACTGGATCAAATAAAGTATCTAATCATTGATGAGGCTGATGAGATGCTTAACAGAGGATTTATTGATGAAGTAGAAGCAATTATAAACGAATTGCCTTCTGATCGAGTAACAATGGTCTTTTCAGCCACGTTACCGAAAGATGTAGAAAATCTTTGTCATAAGTATATGAAAAATCCAACTCAAATTGAGATCGAAGCAACTGGCGTGACAGCCGATACAATCGAACATTCTTTAATGGAAGTAAAAGAGGATGAAAAAATTTCTCTTCTTAAAGACATTACGGTTGTAGAAAATCCAGACAGTTGTATGATTTTCTGTCGTACGAAAGAAAATGTTGATCTTGTTTACAACGAACTGAATAAAGCTGGATATCCTTGCGAGCGCCTACATGGTGGACTAGAACAAGAAGATCGTTTCTCCGTGATGGAAGGCTTTAAACTAGGAAAATTCCGTTATCTTGTGGCTACTGATGTCGCGGCGAGAGGTATCGATATTGATAATGTAACACTTGTCATCAACTATGATGTTCCGATGGAAAAAGAGAGCTATGTGCACAGAACAGGAAGAACAGGTCGTGCAGGAAAGACCGGAAGAGCGGTTACTTTTGCAACCCCATATGAAGGAAAGTTCGTAAAAGCAATTGAAAGATACGTCGATTTTGAACTACCTGTTGTAGAGGCGCCAAAACAGCAAGAAGTCACTCGTAATAAAGCAGCTTTTGAAGAGAAACTTTCTAGCAAGCGTGTGGTCAGAAACAACAAAACAGCACGAATCAATCAAGATATTATGAAACTTCACTTTACAGGCGGGAAAAAGAAGAAAATCCGTGCCGTTGATTTTGTTGGAACAATTGCGAAGATTCCTGGAGTGACAGCAGAAGATATCGGTATTATCTCTATCCATGATCAAATGTCTTATGTAGATATTTTGAATGGGAAAGGTTCGCTAGTTCTACAGGCATTAGATGGTGCTACGATTAAAGGAAAGAAATTGAAAGTAAGTAAGGCGATTAAATAAGAATTAGAAGTAAAAACTCCCTCATTCAAAAATACGAGGGAGTTTTTGTTTACATTTAATTTAGATTATTTCTTTTTTCTTCGATATAAGTCCATTGACTTATACCCCTGTTCTAATATGCTCTCCATGTCTGACAAACGTTTTTCCTGTGTCTCTTTTCGTTTAGCACTGTACACGTATCTAGCCCAGTCTTTTTGATAACCAGGTGTAAGACTTTCGTATAATTCTGAAATGTTTTCCTTATCTTTTATGTAAGCTTTTATCAGTTCTATATGTTCAATATAGTCATCGACACATTGGCTGCTTTTAGTACTCTTTGCCTTTTGCGCTTTTTGGGGAATGGCTTTCATACCGATAATAGTAAAAACATCGTTTAAACTAATCATTCGTGAAAACTTTAAATTACTTCCGTGCACATAGCCATCGCTAGTGTAAGTATCTTCTGTATAAATACTGTCTCGCTCTATGTATTGATCATACTTTGGATTGTTTTTCTTAGGATATGCAATAAACAAGTAACCGTTGTCCTTTAACAACTGTTTTTTTAAAACCTCTTGTAATACCTTTGAAAATTCATTTAAATCAAAGATAAATGCACAAATAAAGTCATACTTTTCTTTCTTTACTTCGACGTCAAATTCAACTTCATCGAAATCTTCTACATCTTGTGGTTTATATAATATTAATTTATTTTCATATTTATTAACATTTAATTTCTCTATTACACTCTTACTTGAGTTCATAATTTGTTCCCAACTTTCATTTTTGTATACTCCACATTAAACTAAATTTTAAATTAGTTTTAATATATTAATAAAATAAACTAGGACATTAACCTTATTCATTAAAATAATTCCACACAACATGGGGTTTATCCTTCAAATTTACTTAGAATTTTATGGACAACCTATAATGTAATAGTAAAAAACTAAAGATATAAAAATGAATTAACAAAAGTAATATTTTATTTATGATAAGGCTCATTCCTATTAATTCGGTACCCACGATAGATCTGCTCCACCAAAACAAGTTTCATCAACTGATGAGGAAACGTCATTTTTGAGAAAGAAATTGTATCATTCGCACGCTTCATCACCTCATCACTCAATCCAAGCGAACCACCAATAACAAATGCTACTTTACTCTTTCCATACGTCCCCAACTTATCCAGTTCTCTGGCAAATTCTTCTGACGTTCGCTGCTTTGCATTAATTGCTAACGCAATGACATGTACATCCTGGCCAATCTTTGCTAAAATACGTTCTCCTTCCTTTTGCTTAACCTGCATCATCTCTGCATCACTAAGATTTTCAGGTGCTTTTTCATCAGGAACTTCTATCTCATCTATTTTACAATACACTGATAAACGTTTTGTATATTCCGCGATTCCCTGCTTTAAATACTTTTCTTTTAACTTTCCAACCGTAATAATTGAGATATTCACAGGTATTCCTCCTTTTACAAACAAGTTACCCACAGAAGTTGTCCACATATCCACAAAACAAGTCTGTATATTGTGTAAGAATATATGTTCTCCACCATATATATTCTATCCAAAAAGTTATAAACACCCTGTGGATAAATTGATTGTAATCTTGTTAGTATTTTCTGACCATTGAAAACGCTGTCGTATCAACGTTTTTTCCGTAGTTTTTAACCAATATACAGTATATCACATATAAAGTTATCAACAGGACATTTACTCACAACAAAAAAAGCGACCACGTTTTGGCCGCTTTTTTCCTGTTTTGTGGATAAGTTTTCGTGAGTTATTCTCTAACTTTTATCCACATACCTTATAATTGAGACTCATCTGTTAACTTTATCGTCTGTGTTTGCTTCTCACCACCACGATAGAAGGTTACCTCTAACGCATCGCCTACTTTTTTCTTTTCATACAAATGCTTTCGAAGATCAATTACCGTATCTATTTTCTCTCCATCTAACTCCACAATGACATCCATCTCACGAAGTCCACCTAATTCAGCTGGAGAATTTGGTACAACTTGTTGAACCATTACACCTGTTTTTACGTCTTTCGGTAACTTTAACGTCTCTGTTTGATGATACTCAGATACCATCGAAACATCTTGAATTGCAACACCAATAGAAGGACGTTTTACTTCACCAAATTGTTCTAAATCAGAGATTATTGGTTCAGCGTAATTAATAGGGATCGCAAGACCAATACCTTCAACAGCGGATTGTGCTATTTTCATCGAGTTAATTCCAATAACTTGACCAGCCATGTTTACAAGCGCTCCCCCTGAGTTACCAGGGTTAATTGCAGCATCCGTTTGAATAACATCTGCTTGCCAATCTTGCACACCATCTTGGTTAATATCAATTGGGATTGTACGTTCTAGACCAGATATTATTCCTTGCGTAACGGAACCAGAGAACTGCAAGCCTAACGGGTTACCAATTGCAATTACTGGTTCACCTGTTTTAAGAGATTCTGCATCACCAAACTCAGCTACTTGCTTCACTTGAGAAGCATCCATTTCTAGAACTGCTAAATCTGTCCATGGATCTTCCCCGACAGCTTTTGCCTGTACTTTCGTTCCATCACTTAATGAAACTTCAATGGCATCTGCTCCTTGAATAACATGATAATTCGTTACGACGAAAGCTTTCCCGCCTTCTTTTTTATAAATGACACCAGAACCTGTTCCCGCTTCCTGTTGCATATTATTATTCCAGAAACCTGAGCCAGATTGAATACTAGTAACACCGACTACTGCTTTTTCAGCTTTTTGCACAGCTTCCGTAACATCTGTATTTACGTCAAAGGAAACACGTTCCCCTTGAATGGCATTACGGTCTGGCGCTGACTCTTCCTCTGTTACACTACCTTGTAAATCCATATCATACGGTAAAATGCCCATATTTGATAACTGTGGAACCGAAATTAATACCAGAAAGCCACCAAGTATTGCACCCGTTAAACTAGCTAATATGGTGCCTCCACGGTTCCCTTTTTGTTTTCTATTTTGTCGTTGTGGATCCTGCATGTGATCATCATAGTATCCCATTGCAAAACCATCCTTTCCTCAATTTCACTAATCATTAGTTTGGCTTATGTAGTTTTATCTTACCCACCAAATATGAAAATTTCATGAAAAGAAACTTAAGAATACAGAAAGTTATCTGAAAAATTCCCTTTACTTGGAGGATACCCGAAACTACACTAAAGAAAACATACTAGGAGGAATAAACATGGAAAGGAAACCCGCACTGGAAACAGCGCAGAAACTCATTCAAGAAGTAGCTCCAACTTGTTTAGCTGCAGTATTAGCTGGATCCGTATCACGTGGACAAGCAACAGCAACTTCCGACTTAGATATTATCATCATCGACAAACATACTACTGAGGCTACACGCAAGTCTTTTCTTTATGAAGGTTGGCCAGTCGAATTATTTATTCACAACAAAACTACCTACAAAACTTACTTTGAATCTGACGCCAAACGAGCAAGACCAACGCTTCAAAGAATGATTGCAGAGGGAACTCCTTTAGTAGATCATCCTTTCTTACAACTAGTAAAAGAAGAAGCATCACTACAACTGATGCAAGGTCCAGAAGTATGGGACGAACACACTATTCGTCTAAAAAGATACTTCCTCACAGATGCACTGGATGATTTCATTGGATGTACTAACCGAGCAGAAGGTATCTGTATAGCAAACTCTATAGCAGATCAACTTCATGAGTTTATTCTACGGACTAATAAACAATGGATTGGCTCTTCTAAGTGGATTTTTCGCTCCCTTAAACACTTTAATGAGGAGCTAGCATGGCAATACATAGCAGCGTTAGAAGCATATTATCAAGAAGATCAAAAAGAACCTTTACTACACTTAGTAGACGAAGTACTAACACCACATGGGGGGAGACTATTCGAGGGGTTTCAATTGCCACCTAGATAAAAAAGGCTTCTATTAATAGGATTCAGATCCTGTAAATAGCTAAGAGCTTTTATCATTCATATGAAAAAAGTAGATCAGGGAATTCATCCTTGATCTACTTCTCATATATATTACACCAATACCGCTCCAAGTGAACGAAGTGGAGTTGGCTCATACGGATCCGTATCTACTAACTCATACTGCTCATCTACAGGTGACCCAACACTTTCTAACGTCTGCTTCACCGTCATTCGCGCTAAGTCCTTCATATTGTTATCTAAACTCAAGTGAGCAAGATAAATATGCTTTGTACGGTCTCCAATGACATCATGCATCGCTAATGCAGCATCCTCATTAGAAACGTGCCCTACATCGCTTAATATACGACGTTTAACGGACCAAGGATATTTCCCCATTCTTAGCATCCCAACATCATGATTACTCTCAAATACATACGCATCAGCATTTGCAATCGTACCTTTCATACGGTCACTGACATACCCAGTGTCCGTGATAACCACAAGCTTCTCTTCTCCTTGATGGAACACATAGAACATTGGCTCTGCAGCATCATGAGAAACGCCAAAACTCTCAATAGATAATCCCCCAAAATGCTTCGTTGTTTCCATATCAAAGGTAAACTTCTGATCACTTTGCACCTCTCCAATCAATGGAGTCATCGCTTGCCACGTTTTCTCGTTTGCGTAGATAGGCAACTTATACTTACGAGCCATTACGCCGAGTCCTTTAATATGATCGCTGTGTTCATGTGTTACCAGAATCCCAGATAAATCACTAGCTTTTCGATCCACTTTTGCCAATAACTCGTCCATTTTCTTACCGCTTAAACCCGCATCGATTAAAAAGGAAATTTCTCCATTTTCCACATATATCGCATTACCTGTACTACCACTAGCCAGCACACTAAACTTAATAGACATGCACATATTCTCCTTCCCTTATAAGAAAAAAGAAAAGGTCGCTCCTCATGCGACCTCTTCATCCTATTTTTCTTCTGGCGTGACTTCAATGACTTGTCCTTCATTATAAGCATTAACCAAGTAATTATTTCTCTCTTTATCTCGTTCTACAACGAAATTCCACGTAGGTGTTAGTACTTGTGACTCGGTTAACTGAACGTACGTGTGATAACCTAACTCCGCACCAATAATCTTACTTTGAGGAGGCAACTTACGACTTTTATATAAACTTTCCAATGCTTGCATCGGTTGAAGAATTTCTTTTTCACCTTTTGCTACCTCTTGAAAGTTTTCTAACTTTGTCTGACGATATGAGATAATCTCTCCCTGATCATTCAACGTAAAAACAATTTGAGCGTTCTTATTTTGGTAAATCGTTCGTCCATCAACTACCTGGTTATACACTACTCGATTTCCCTCAATATCATACTCCCAATATTTATACTCTGAAAGGTAAAGAATCTGATTTGCTAATACATCTTGAAGCTTAGACAGATCCTCTACTAGAATTGGTTCATCAAACACAGACTCTAGTGTAGTCTCTTCTCTAATAGTTGCTTTTTGTCCAGCTAATTGACTAACATCTTCTTCAGTAAAAGATCGCGTCTTAGCACTTACAATACTGTCCGTTTCAGGTGCAGTAGGTAAATTACTAAAGGTAATTCCCTCGGCTTTTAAGTTATCCTCAAAAGTGGGATCTGTAAAAACCTTTAACTGGTTCGCTGAGAGTTTATTCATGTATTGCGTCAAAAGGAAGATGTTTAGAATAAGGAAGACAATAATAAAGATTGATTTGGTTTTACTCCAATCCAACGTTTATCTCTCCTTCCCTATCATCTTTAATCGACGCTCGTAACCATGTTCCATTATAAAGGTAGTACCAATTTGGCTCAAGGTTAAATATTGTCTCTTGACCATTGTTCTCTTCAGTTAAACGGTAGCCAATGGTGACATCTGAAACATCTGAAAGCATGATATCATCACGCTTACGTATCCATGTCTCAAATTCATACCCACTTGGTAGTTCAACACTAATTTCTTCTGTTGGTAACTGTAAACCCATGGTGTACAATGGCCGTTCATAACGATAAATCTGATCTTTACCCCAAGCAAGTTCCATCACTGATCTAGTAACATCGCCGAATACTGGATAACCTTGAATATACAAACGGAAACGCACTAACTGCTGGTAAGCATCCACTCGCTCATAGTAAAACGTATCGGACCAACCACTATGTGTATTAATATAATCAAAACTTTTTTTCAATAAGTTGGGAGATGCAGTATACTGTTCTGGTTCTTGAGCAGGATTAACATATGTCAAAGCTTGTTGTCTTCTTTGAACTTTCATTAAGTTAAAACTATCTGTATACTCTTCCCCTGTAGCTGTCATGTTACTTTGAACAATACTAGGTTCTGAAAATAGTGCTCGTTTAAACAGTTCTGGACTTAGTTCCTGAGGTACATATCGAAATTTTTCTATTTCTACCGCTTCTTGAGGCAAATAAATGGTCTCATATACACTAGGTTTCAAAGGATAGGACAATGTCCATTTCTCTTGCTGGTTTCCTAATGAAGCCATAAATTCTTCTAAATCTCGTCCTCTTATACTGCAACCATATACTCTACGTTCTTCTGTGTTGACGAAATAAATCATTCCAGAATCAGAGTTCGTAAATTCTTCTTCAATCACAATCCGATCAAATGTTGCCACTGGAATATCTTTATCCTCGAATGTTATAAAGGTTCGAAATAAATCAAACGGAATTTGATCTGGATAAATCAACGCCACTTTCCCTTGTTCATTTAATAAATCGTCTAAGCCAGCATCTGTATACACTTTAGGGTCCCGAAGATTATACAACTGCCACGATTTCATCACGTCTGACGTACTCTTAACATCGTCTACATCATATAAAGAATAGTGGCTACCATCCGTATGATAATACAATTTTATTGGACTAATTACGTTAGACAACTCATCTTTTCTTGCGATAGTAACTTCATTGACGCTTTGATCATCTAGTAATTCATAATCCGGCTGATACGTCCAAATGCTATAGGTTAAAATAATACTAGATATAATTAAAATAGTTAGTAAAAACGATTTTATATGCTCATAATTCATCATGTCCACTCATCCTCTTGTGCAGGATCGTATGGCAACGTGAAGTAAATAGTAGTACCTTTTCCTTCCTCACTTTCTGCCCATATTCTACCGCCATGCGCTTCTACCATTTCCCGTGCAATGGCTAAACCTAGACCAGTTCCTCCAAGTTGGCGTGTACGAGCTTTATCTACGCGATAAAAACGCTCAAAGATTTTCTCGACTTTATCTCTTGGAATACCCATACCTTCATCTTTCACACTAATAAGTAAAAACTCATCCTTATAGCTAGTTGTAAACGTTACTTGTCCACCTTCAGGAGAGTATTTTAAAGCGTTAGAGATAATATTATCAAGCACCTGTGTAATCTTATCTTGATCTATTTCCACAAATACAGCTTCCTCAATTAACAAGCGTTTAAACGATACATTTTGTGATTTAGATAAGTCAAAACGGTCAATTACTCTATTAAATAAAGAAGTAAAGTTGATCCAATCTGTATTCATTCGGTAATCTTTACTATCCATTTTGGATAACTGTAACAAGTCGTTAACTAAACGAATCATACGCTCTGTTTCTTCTTGCGTAACCTCTAGGAAACGTGGAGCAATTTCATCATCTTGCCATGCGCCCTCTGCCAAGGCCTCTAAGTAAGAACGCATTGTTGTTAAAGGTGTACGCAACTCATGAGAAACGTTTGCAACAAATTCTCTACGTTCAATATCGATTTTTTCTTGCTCCGTAACATCATGTAAAACGGCGATTACACCATTTACAAAACCTGTTTCCTTTTGAATCACAGAAAAGTTTGCACGTAGCATATATGGTTGATTTTGTGTACTGTAATCCAGTATTAATGAATCATTCTGTTCCATAATATTTTCAAACGTATACGTATCTTGAATCTCTAATAAGTCTACAAGAGGCTGAGACATAACTGTTTCACGTGAAACATTCAAAAGTTTTGCAGCAGGCTCGTTAATGAGGATAATTCGTCCTTTGCGGTCCGTGGCGATTACACCATCTGTCATATAGGCTAATACAGAAGATAATTTACGACGTTCTCCTTCTGTCATCGCTTGTGCTTCTTGGAGTCGTTTCGTTAAATTATTAAACGTAATAGCAAGCTGTCCAATTTCATCATATCCATAAACTCGAACTTTTCTTGAGAAGTTTCCTTTTGCCATAGCTAATGCCTGTTTACGCATATCAGATATAGGTCTAGTAATCGTTTGTGCTAATAAAATACCTAATAGTGCTGTAATCAATAAAGCTATCGCCGTTCCGTTAAAGAAGATCTTATTAATATCTTTCAACTGAGAGAACACGGTTTCAAGATTACCCATGACAAGGATAACCCCTTCCACTTCCCCTAAAGTAGTAATAGGAGAAGCCCGTATCCAAAGACGATCCCCTGTTTCAGGATCGATTACTACTTCTTCAAAATCTTCATTAAAGACCATGGAGCGTTTCACAATTGCTTCAGGGGAACTCTGACCCACTTTATCTCGTCGATTAGGATCAGATGTTCCAATGATGCGAAAATCGGAATTAATGACACGAACTTCTTTAATATCAGAAGCTACAAAGTCATCTAGTATTTTAGTGATATCCTGCTCTAGTGGCACCGCTTCACTATCTGAGCGATCTTTTACTAACTCTTCTCTTAAGTAATACTCTAACAAATTAACTCTTTGTCTTACAGATTCTTCAAAGTTCTCTACAAATTCTTGCTCTAATTTCCCTACGAAATACACACCAATAATTTGCATCGCAATAAGGATTAATAGCATGTAAATCAATACAAACTTTAAATGTATTGAACGAGTAAAACCAACTTTCTTCATTTCTTTAATCCTGTTCAGGGTTACGTAAGTAGTAACCTACTCCACGACGAGTCACAATCCAAACAGGATGAGACGGGTTATCTTCAATTTTTTCGCGTAAACGACGAACCGTTACGTCTACCGTACGAACATCTCCGTAATAATCATATCCCCATACCGTTTGAAGTAGGTGTTCACGAGTCATTACTTGTCCAATATGTTTAGCTAAGTAATGCAATAATTCAAATTCACGGTGAGTTAATTCAATTGTTTCGCCACGCTTTTGGACAACATAAGCGTCTGGTTTAATTACTAAGGCTCCCACTTCGATTTCTGGATTCTCTAGTTCCTCTTCTGTGGCAGGAACCGTTTGATGGCGACGAATATTTGCTTTTACACGTGCAACTAATTCTCTTGTGCTAAAGGGTTTTGTTACATAATCGTCTGCTCCAAGCTCCAAACCTAGTACCTTGTCGATTTCAGAGTCTTTTGCCGTTAACATAATAATAGGCATTTCATATTTTTTTCGGATCTCACGGCAAACTTCCATGCCGTCTCTACCAGGTAACATAATATCTAATAACATCAGGTCCGGCTTAATTTCTTCTGCCATCTTAATAGCTGTGTCTCCATCATATGCACAATGAACGGTATAACCTTCTTTTTTCAAATTAAACTCTAATATATCTGCAATCGGCTTTTCATCATCTACGACTAAAATCGTTTTATCTAACATTTTTCGCACCCCTTCTGGCAACTATTTATATAGTTAGCCTATCCTATCTTTAATTTATCATGTTCATTTCAATAAATCATCTAACATCTAATTAGGTTCTATTTTTCCCAAATAGAAAAGGTTGATGAAAAGTTCTCCTTCTCATCAACCTAACACGTTACAGCTTACTTAGTGGGTCTATTAACTTACCGTTCTTCTCTACTTCAAGGTGTAAATGAACACCTGTTGAATGACCAGTAGAACCCATAACCCCAAGTTTTCCTCCTGCTTCAACTGTTTGACCAACTGAAACAGAAATAGATTCTAGATGAGCGTATGTTGTACGGTAACCATTATTATGGTCTACCACTACCTTGTTACCATACCCACCATCATAACCTGCATAAACCACTTTGCCGTTATCAACAGATTTAATTGTACGCTCGCTTGGACGCGCAATATCAATTCCTTTATGCATACGGCCCCAGCGCATTCCCATTTTACTAGAAACGTATCCTCCTACTGCTGGCCAGACAAACTCTCCTGTTCCACGTGAAGGAATTACTTTAGTACCTTTTTCCACGATATATTTTACAGGCTCAGAAACAACTTTTTCTGTAATAACATCTTTACTTACCTGTTTACCGTTAGTAGATGTGACACGATACGTCAATTCACTCTTACCGTCTTTCCCTTCTTGCTTCACACGAGTCTCACCTTTAGGTAATTGATCGTTTTCTACTACTTGTTTTTCAAATGCAATAGTCTCTGTTGTGAAAACTTCTTTCTCTACTAATACTTCTGCAATTGGTTTTAAGACGGTAACATTAAGATCATCACCAATTTGTAAAAATCCATCTTCTGATAAAGAAGGATTTAATTCTAGTAGTTCTTTTGTAGATAAATTATGTTTGCTGGCAATTTTCCCTAGAACGTCGCCATCTTGAATAGTATATTTACGTTCTTCTAAAGTTCCCTTTTGTATAAGCTCTACTGCCTCTTCTACAGATAGTACTTTAGCCACTTCAACCGTCTCTTCACCTTCCATAACATCTGTGGAAAGACGAACATCTGTCATACGTGTTTGATCTTTTTCTAAAGCGGGTAAAGATTCAGTAGATTCTTTACGTTTTTCTACCAAAGCAAGTTCTTCTTCTGTTACCTGTGTTAATTTTAACTCTTTTATCAACTCGTCTGCAGCTTCTTGATCTTTCACATAGACTTGAGGTGCATCAGCATCACCAAACATCATGGAAATAGAAGGAACCTGTACTTCAAACTCATCCTTAATATAGGTTAAAACTTCTTGCTCTTCCGTTGATTTACGGAAAACTTGTTCAGGAATTAGACTTACTTGATCTTTTACTTCAATACTTAAATCACCAAGACGTTTTTCTGCGTCATCAATCTTTGCTTGCACTGCTTGTTTAACTAAGTCAGCTTCTGCTGTAATACCTACATGATTTCCGTTCATATACACATGATATACTGTGCGCAGATTCTCTTTTCCTTCATTCGCTCCTGCAGTTGGTACAATCACAGATGATAAGAAAAGAGCAGCTACTACAGTTTTCTTTATAGTTGATGTTAAACGTATATTACTTGTATTTAGTAAAGACCGCTTGCTCATGCTTTGCTTTCCTCCTGTAACGTTTCCTAGTAAAAACAATTTATATTAATCTAGTACTTAAGTTTTATTTACATTTTTCTACTAAACTAACATAGCATATTTTAAGTAAGAGTACGGCAATTTCCCTGATCTGTAACATAACTGTATAGTTTCTGGAATATCTGTTTTCTACTGTTTTCTACATTAAAACACTTTGTTTTCTACATTTAGTAAAGGTAAGCGACAAATCTCTACAATATATAGTGTTTAATACGAAAAAGTCCTCCTACATTCGACATGAGGAGGACTTTTGTAATGTTACAGGTTTGTAACATTACTTTTGTTATAGAGACAATAGGTAAATAGTAACAAAAGAAAAAGCACTACGAGAGCAAAGTCATCGCAGCACTTTTTTGTGATGGCTCAGGACGGAATCGAACCGCCGACACAAGGATTTTCAGTCCTTTGCTCTACCAACTGAGCTACTGAGCCTAAAGGTAAAATGGCGGTCCCGACGGGAATCGAACCCGCGATCTCCTGCGTGACAGGCAGGCATGTTAACCGCTACACCACGGGACCTAAGTTACTTTATTATGTAGGCATATTATTACAAGAATCGTAAGAGACACTCAGTCATGCCTCCTACGATGATGACCCGTACGGGATTCGAACCCGTGTTACCGCCGTGAAAGGGCGGTGTCTTAACCGCTTGACCAACGGGCCGTATTTCTTTCGTAACAACGAGTTTTATATTATCATAGAAAAGTTTCAAAAAGCAACACAATTCGTCAAATTTCTTCAAATAATATTTACGAACTTTACAAATCGTTTATATTCCTTTATCTCTATTAACTTATTCCTACATACTTGAACTTACTTTATATCCTTTGACTTTATCGTATGCTTTTCCACTGATATACCTAAACACATTTTTTCCTTTCTACTATACCGCTGGCGCTTCCACTGATATACCTAAACACGTTCTTCCCCTGTCTTCTATACCACGGGCGCTTCCACTGATATACCTAAACACGTTCTTCCCCTGTCTTCTATACCACGGGCGCTTCCACTGATATACCTAAACACGTTCTTCCCCTGTCTTCTATACCACGGGCGCTTCCCCTGATATACCTAAACACGTTCTTCCCCTGTCTTCTATACCGCTGGCGCTTCCCCTGATATACCTAAACACGTTCTTCCCCTGTCTTCTATACCGCTGGCGCTTCCCCAGATTTATATTACTTAAGAATTTATAATTAGCATACAAAAAAAGAGAACCACGAGGGTCCTCTTTCTATCTCTTTTTAAAGAATTATCTCCAAACGCTCTTCACAACGTTTGTTTGTGCACGGTCAGGTCCTACAGAGAAAATAGACACAGGAATACCCGTTAATTGAGAGATTCTCTCTAGATAATGACGTGCATTTTCAGGAAGCTCGTTTAAAGAACGACAACCCGTAATATCTTCTGTCCAACCTGGAAGCTCTTCGTAGACTGGTTCACACTTCGCTAGTGTACGTAAGTTTGCAGGGAACTCTTCTATCACTTCGTCACCAATCTTGTATGCAGTACAGATCTTTAACTTTTCGATACCTGTTAATACATCAATAGAGTTAAGAGATAGATCAGTAATACCACTTACGCGACGTGCATGACGAACAACAACTGAATCGAACCAACCAACTCGGCGTGGACGACCAGTAGTTGTACCATATTCACGACCAACTTCACGAATCTGATCTCCAATCTCATTAACTAGTTCTGTAGGGAAAGGACCATCACCAACACGAGTAGTGTAAGCCTTAGAAACACCAACAACGTGATTAATCTTTGAAGGACCAACACCAGAACCTATTGTTACTCCACCAGCTACTGGATTAGAAGATGTAACAAATGGATACGTACCTTGATCGATATCTAGCATGACACCTTGTGCTCCTTCAAACAATACTCGACGACCATCGTCTAATGCATCATTTAACACAACACTTGTATCCACTACATACTTCTTAATCTGTTGGCCATATTCATAGTATTCGTCTAGAATCTCTTCCATTGTAAAACCAGTTGTCTCATAGAATCGCTCTAATAAACGATTTTTCTCTTGTAAGTTATGAGCAAGCTTCTCTTCAAACGCTTCACGATCTAAAAGGTCTGCAATACGAATACCAACACGTGCAGCTTTATCCATGTACGCAGGTCCGATACCTTTTTTCGTTGTACCAATCTTATTTGCACCTTTTCGCTCTTCTTCTACTTCATCCAGCTTTAAGTGGTAAGGAAGAATTACGTGTGCACGATTACTGATACGTAAATTATCTGTCGTCACGTTACGCTCATGTAAATATGCTAATTCTTTTACTAATGCTTTCGGATCTACTACCATTCCGTTACCGATAACAGAAACTTTTTCTTTATAAAAAATACCTGATGGAATCAAGTGAAGCTTATACGTTTCTCCATCAAATTTAATTGTATGTCCAGCGTTATTTCCACCTTGATAGCGAGCAATTACTTCCGCATGTTCAGATAAAAAGTCTGTAATTTTGCCTTTCCCTTCATCGCCCCATTGCGTTCCAACTACTACTACTGAAGTCATCAGAATACCTCCGCCTCTCTTGAAATTAAGAGATTTCTTTTCAAACATGATTAGTTTACCATTAAAAATGGAAACTAGTCAACTCAAACACGAACATTACAAAGTTATTTCACACAATACGTTCGATAATTTAACAATAAAAAAAGAACTGTCTATTGGAAAGACAGCTCTTCGTTTCGACTTATGCTATGCTCCAGGCGGCGCACCCATATCATCAAATCGTCGTTCTATATTCACGAACTTATTATACTCTTTTACGAATGCTAATTCGACTGTACCTACTGGACCATTACGTTGCTTGGCAATAATAATCTCAATAATATTTTTACTCTCTGTTTCTTTATCATAATAATCATCACGATATAAGAAAGCTATAACATCGGCATCCTGCTCAATGGAACCTGATTCACGAATATCGGACATCATTGGTCGCTTATCTTGACGTGATTCTACTCCACGAGATAGCTGAGAAAGGGCAATAACGGGAACTTGTAGCTCACGTGCTAATGCTTTTAAGGAACGAGAGATTTCTGATACCTCTTGTTGACGGTTATCAGAAGATCGTCCACTCCCTAAAATAAGCTGCAAGTAGTCAATCATAATCATTCCAAGTCCATGTTCTTGTTTTAAACGACGACACTTAGAACGAATATCCGTTATACGAATACCTGGAGAGTCGTCAATAAAAATACCTGTATTGGATAAACTCCCCATAGCCATCGTTAATTTACGCCAATCTTCATCCGTTAACTGTCCTGTACGCAATGCTTGGGCATTAATATTTCCTTCCGCACAGAGCATACGCATTACTAGCTGTTCAGCACCCATCTCGAGACTAAAGATAGCTACATTCTCTCCAGTGCGCTGTGCAACATTCTGAGCGATATTTAAGGCGAATGCTGTTTTACCTACTGAAGGACGAGCAGCTACGATTACAAGGTCATTTCGCTGGAATCCTGCAGTAATACGATCTAACTCAACAAATCCAGTCTCAAGTCCTGTAACATCGCCTTTTCGATTATGAAGAACTTCAATGTTATCGTATGTGCGAACGAGCACATCTTTAATATCATGGAAAGCGCCACCTTTCTTTCGTTGTGCAACTTCCATAATGTTTTTTTCCGCTTCCGCTAAGAGAGCTTCTACCTCTCCTTCGCGCTGATAACCATCTTGGACAATCGAAGTAGCGGTTCGAATAAGACGTCTTAGTAAAGATTTTTCTCCTACAATCTTTGCATAGTACTCTACATTAGCAGCAGTCGGAACGGATCCTGCTAGATCATTTAAGTACGAAACGCCACCAACATCTTCAATCTCATTATTGTTTAATAACTCTTCCGTAACAGTTAAAACGTCTACTGCTTTCCCTTTATCATTTAATGCCAACATGACATTAAATATTTTTTGATGACTAACTCGGTAAAAATCGTCAGGTATTAGTAACTCAGAAGCTACTGTTAATGCAGAAGGTTCTAAAAAGATTGCACCGATTACTGCTTGTTCGGCTTCTATATTTTGAGGAGGCATACGGTCGTTCATCATTTCATCCATGGAATTCACTCCCTTGCTGTTTAAAGTAGTGTCATACTTGCTATCGAAATTACTTTCGAATGAACTTTAAAAGATACATAGCTAACACCAGGTAACCCACTGATAACTACCTTGCGTAACTGAAGTTAGACTGTTTTTAGTAAATCAACAACTATTGTGCACGTCTCAAAGGAAACTCATCTAAGAGCAAGCCACATCACGTGGCTAACGACGAGTTGTTTCCGGTCACGTAACAAAAGATGCCCCTGAAAACAGGGGCATCAGGGCGTCTGTATTATTGCTCTTTTACATGCACACTTAACGTTGCTGTCACTTCTGTGTGAAGTTTCACTGGTACCTTTGTCACACCAAGCGTACGAATCGCATCGTCTAAATCAATCTTACGCTTATCGATTTTTATTTTGTTTACCTTTTGCAGTTGTTCAGCAATTTGCTTACTTGTAATAGATCCGAATAAGCGGCCACCTTCACCAGACTTTGCTGTCAGTTGAACAGTTAATGCCTCTAATGTTTCTTTTAACTTTTTCGCATCTTCTAACTCTTCTGCAGCTACTTTTTTCTCTTTATTTTTCTGGCCTTCGAGTTTAGACATGTTAGCTGATGTTGCTTCCACTGCCTTATTATGTTTCAGTAAGAAGTTATGTGCGTAACCGTCTGATACGTTTTTTACTTCACCTTTTTTACCTTGCCCTTTTACATCCTGTAAGAAAATTACCTTCATTCTTCGGTTCCTCCTTCTATATACTCACTTATTACAGTACGAAGTCGTTCTTCCGCTTCGTCAATTGTTATATCTGTTAATTGTGTTGCTGCATTTGTTAAATGTCCGCCACCTTCTAAGCTTTCCATAATTAATTGAACATTAACATCTCCTAATGAACGAGCGCTAATTCCAATCATATTTTCTGCTCGGCGTGACACGACGAAAGAAGCTATTACCCCATCCATCGTTAACAAAGTATCTGCAGCTTGTGCAATAATTACTGGATCATGTATTTTTTCATCTGAACCTTTCGCAACGGCAATTCCATCATAAATAAATTCTACCGTTTCTATGATTCGCGCTCGTTGAATGTATGTCTCTACATCTTCTTTTAAGAACTTTTGCACGAGTACTGTATCCGCGCCCTGCGCCCTTAAATAAGAAGCTGCATCAAACGTACGTGACCCTGTTCGCAAGGAAAAGCTTTTTGTATCAACAATAATTCCAGCTAATAAGGCAGTTGCCTCGAGCATGCTAATCTTATCTGTTTTCGGCTGATACTCTAATAATTCTGTTACCAATTCTGCCGTTGAAGACGCATACGGCTCCATGTAAACAAGTAAAGGATTCTTAATGAATTCTTCCCCACGACGGTGGTGGTCAATAACAACTATTCTATCTACCTTATTTACCAGTTTTTCCTCTATAACAAGGGATGGTTTATGTGTATCGACTACTACTAATAAGGTATCTTCCGTTGCTAGCTCTAAAGCCTCTTCCGGCGTAATAATTTGGTCGTATAGATCTGGATAATTCTCAACCTCTTTGATCAATCTTCTTACTCCAGTATCTATATCGGTGAAGTTTAACACAACATACCCTTCTACGCCATTCATTTCCGCCATCTTTCGAACCCCTATAGAAGCTCCTATTGCATCCATATCAGGGTGTTTATGCCCCATTACGATTACTTTATCACTCTCTGCAATTAACTCTTTTAATGCATGAGAAATGACGCGAGCTCTCACTCGTGTACGCTTTTCCATCGGATTCGTTTTACCACCATAGAACTTTACTTTACCATTAGGAAGCTTTAGCGCTACTTGATCTCCACCACGCCCTAATGCTAAATCTAGGCTAGACTGAGCAAACGCTCCTAGCTCAGGTAAACTGGACACCCCTGTGCCCACTCCAATACTTAAGGTTAGAGGGACACTTTGCTTAGAGGTTAACTCTCTTACTTCATCCAAGATAGAGAATTTCTCTTTTTCTAAAACATGTAAAATACGTTCATTAAAGACTGCGATGAAACGCTCAGAGGAAACCCTTTTTAGGAACACTCCCGTTTCTTTTGCCCACTTATTCAATGTAGAGGTCACCATACTGTTAAGTGTACTACGTGTTTGATCATCCATCGCTTGCGTTAATTCATCATAGTTATCTAAGAAAATAATGGAGATGACTGTTCGTTCATCTTCATACTTACGTTCAATTTCAGTTTTCTCCGTCACATCAAAAAAGTATAATAGCTTTTCTTCTAATCGTAGTATGACGTTAAACTTTTTATCATTGATAGTAATAACATCAGATTGAACATCCTGTTTAATCAGAGGAATTAAAGATTCTCCTACATCATACAGGGATCTCCCTACTACACTGTCTTCATTAAAGGCAGCAGCCATGTATGGATTTGTCCACTCTACAAAGAAATCATCGTTTATTAGCATAATTCCCACCGGAAGTTCCATTAGCGCTTCTTCGCCAACTTTTTTAACTCGATAAGATAAGGTATTAATATGCTCTTCTACATCTAAAAACGTCTTTTGTTCTAAGTAGAATACGGCATAAAATAATGCCCCATTAATTAGCACACTAATTAAACTAAGCCACCAGTTATAAGTGAATAATAAAATACTAATAAGAACAGAGACGGAAATTAACCCATATAGCGGATAACGTATCATTCGCCTTGTAATAAAATACGGCATGTCATCAGCTCCTATTGTTTACTTTGCCTTACTTCTTCTGTGCAGTTAATCGTTGCCTCAGTTGTAATCCTAAATCCATTATACCGAAGAATACAACGATTTGAACTAGTGGGAAAAAGATAACGGTAAAGAAAGAAATTAAAATTGGCAATGCCTTAGGCCATTTTTTCCACTGTGCTAAAAAGAAGAGGAAAGTGATACCTTGTACAAAGAGCAATACTCGTAACATAAACTGCAAGTTAGCCAATGCAGTATCTAAATATGTTCCAGATTCCACAGGTCCAAATAACAGAAGTAATAAAACAATTAAATAGTACCAAATGATAGACCTTGGTAACGAAATAGATGCAAGTGACGGTGCTTTTGGCACAGGAAGCCCTTTACGTTTTCCAAATACAAAAGCAATTAGTATCATTAAAAATCCAGCTACAGCTGAAGTTAAAGCTAAAGCACTAGGAATTAGCGTCTGAATTACTTGTGGGATTTGTTCCACTTGCTCTTCTAAACCTTGTCTCGTTTCCTCATCTAGGTTCTCAAATGTAGCCATACTGTCTTCTACTGATTGCTCTACAGCTGTTATTAACTCTTGGAAAACATTAATATTAGCCACTACAGAGATCAATGCATAAGACAAGACAAAAGAGACCAAAAAGCTCATGCTAACCGCCATGAAAGTAGTTAAATATGGCCACTTCTGTTTTAAAGAGGTACCTATGATATATCCAGCTATCATGGTTATAGCAACGATAGGAATTACTCCTATACTACCTATGACAATAGAAAGTAAAGAAGTAAGTAATATGTATACTAGGATAGGCTTCCGTTCATGCTTATAAACAAAAAACATTACGGGAACAGGCAATAAAAACATGGTTACTAGCGCTAAATAAGGGACAAATGCCGTAAAAGTAATCCCAGCTATGTATAAAGCACCTAAGAGTAAACCTGTTCGCCAAAGTTGGTTATTTTCCACAACCTCATTCCTTTCAATAGACAGACTCTTTCACTATTCTATCGATGATTGAAACGAGAATCAAGAATAGGGGTACTTTGAGAGGGGATAGAAGTAATAACGCTGACTAAACAAACGAAAACCCCCTATTACAAGGTAATAGGGGGTTTTCCCGTCTAGCTTACTCTCCAGTTACGAATGGAAGTAATGCCATTTGACGAGAGCGTTTGATAGCGATAGTCAACATACGTTGATATTTCGCGTTCGTTCCTGTCACACGACGAGGAAGGATTTTTCCACGCTCAGAGATGAACTTTTTCAGTAGATCGATATCTTTATAATCGATGCTTGTAATACCGTTAGCTGTGAAATAACACACTTTACGGCGCTTACGACCACCACGACGTCCTCCTGCCATTATATTCGCCTCCTTCATTTTTTATTTTTCAAGGTTACTGTATTAGAATGGTAAATCGTCATCTGAAATGTCGATAGGTTTACCGTCATTAGAGAATGGATCTTCATCTACACGAGTAAAGCCTTGGTTACGTTGTTGATTCTGATTACCAAATGGGCTCGATCCTTGACCCTGTTGTTGACCACCATTATATCCGAAGTCTTGTCCACCACGGTTAGAGCTACCACTATTCGCAGAGCGAGGCTCCAAGAATTGAACGCTTTCTGCTACTACTTCCGTAATAAAGACACGTTTACCATCTTGTCCATCGAAACTACGAGTTTGAATACGGCCATCAACTCCAGCTAAACTACCTTTGCTAAGGAAGTTAGCAACGTTCTCTGCCGGTTTACGCCAGACAACACAGTTAATGAAGTCCGCTTCACGGTCTCCGTTTTGACTTGTAAAAGGACGGTTACACGCTAAAGTAAATGTTGCTACAGCAACTCCACTAGGTGTATAACGAAGTTCAGGGTCTTTCGTTAATCGACCGACCAATACGACACGGTTCATCATCAGAATCAACTCCTTTTATCTGCTATAAGCAGTATTGGAAAATCTATTGATTATTTTGCTTCTTCACGGATTACGATTTGACGGATCACATCTTCAGAGATCTTAGCAAGACGCTCGAATTCTCTAACAGCATCAGCTGGAGCGTTTGTTTTGATGATGTGGTAGAAACCATCGCGGAAATCATTGATTTCATACGCTAAACGGCGTTTACCCCACTCTTTAGACTCGATGATCTCACCGCCGAAAGAAGTGATAACGTTATCGAAACGCTCAACTAGCGCTTTCTTCGCCTCATCTTCAATGTTTGGACGGATAATGTACATAACTTCGTACTTTGTCATCTTTGTGTCACCTCCTTATGGACTATGCGGCTCTTCTTATTTTAAGAGGAGCAAGGAGCAATGCGTTCATTACTCACAAGTTAGAATTATAGCATATAACCTGTTAAGAATCAAAGGGTTTCTGGAGAATTCTCCTAAACAGTGGATTGATATTACTCTTTAATAAAAATATTAGTCGATGAAGGTTCTAAGATTGGTTTATTCTCTTCTTTAGATACTTTTCTTGGTGATTCATGAGTTTTAGGCACTTTATTCTCTTCTCAGCTCCATTTCCCTCGTCCCAGATGAGTATAAAAATAAAAAAACCGCCTAAGGGTTCCACCCCAGACAGTCGCCATCCTCATGCATGCCTTAACATCGGCTGCTTAAACAATACTTCCTCATATTCACTTAAAAGCTGATCAAAAATGGCATCCCAAGATTGCATTTTGGCAAAGGCTCTCGATTCTAAAGACCATTCTCTCTGTTTCGATGGATTATCCATAAAGTTCTCCAGCTCTCCAATAAAAGACTCTGCATTTCTTGCTTCACAAATGGCACCCGTCTTATGGTGCTGAACAATCCCTGCTACTCCACCTGAATTCGCTACAAATGATGGTGTTCCACAGGCTAATGCTTCCAAGACTACATTTCCGAACGTCTCCGTTGGTGAAGGGAAAACAAATGCATCTGCTCCAGCGTAAGCACCAGCTAATTCTTCTCCACTCATGTACCCAGTTAGCGTCACATTTGTACGATCACTCATAGATTGCTTAAACTCATCATAACTTGGTCCGTTCCCCACAATCACCCAATGTACATCTTTTTGTTTATCTAAAGGAAAACGCTTGATAATATTCTCTAGAGTCTCTAAGTCTTTCTCTGGAGCAATTCTTCCTACGTAAGTGAAGACGTACTTTTCATGAATAGAGTATTGCTCTCTAATCGCATTCTTTAATGCATGTTGCGGGTGGAAAAAGGTATGCTCTACACCCCGTGACCATATCGATAAGTTCTCAAACCCCTTGTCATCTAAATGATTTTTTGTTTCTTCAGATGGAACAAAAATTCTTTCAAACGGTGCATGAAACCATTTCATATATCTCCATAACAGCGGTGATAACCATGTTAATTTATAGTATTCTAAGTAATGATCAAAATGCGTATGATAAGAACCTACTAGCGGAATCCCTAATTTTTTTGCTGCATGTGCCCCGTAAAGTCCCATGGTTAAAGGTGTTGCCACATGGATAATGTCTGGTCGAAATGAACGTAATCGTTGCTGTATTTTGGCTGGATTTGCAATGGCCGTGCGACATTCTGGATAAAACACAAAAGGTATACTTGTAAACTGATGTGTATTTGGATAAACAGGAGCTTCTTCCATTTCAGGGACGAACAATTCTACTTGTATCCCACGTTTTCCCATATGATCCACAAATCTTTTTAAGGTCCTCGCAACACCATTTACTTGCGGAAAGTACGTATCGGTAAATAAAGCAACTCGCATATCGACCACTCCTCCAGTTTTTTATATCAAAGCAAACACGAACATAGCTGTGATAGTACCCAAAGAAGAACCTACAACAATATCAGTTGGATAATGCACTCCTAGCACTACTCGTGAAAAAGCAACTAGACCTGCAAGAGGTAACAAAATAAATGTCACATTAGGCATTGCTAACATATATGGGATTACGACAGAAAAAATGGCTGTCGAATGTCCTGATGGGAAAGAATGATCTTTAAATAAGTGCCCGTGAGGCGTAACATTTGGTAGTGACAAATAAGGGCGAATTCTTTTAACTAACCTTTTTATTAACACAACAATAATATGACTAATTGTGAGAGCAACAGCTGCTACAATGGCAACTCTTCGTAGTTCAAACTGAGGAAACAGGATAAAAAACAACTGTATTCCAATAGTCAGTGTCGCTCCACCAAGATGCGTAATCCATTTGAAAAATTGAATAAATGCTGGTTGAGATTGATTACATAGATAAAACCAAGTCTCATCATGCTTTGTAATCCATTCTCTTGCCCTGTCCATGTCAGAAATCCCCTTTCTGTTAATCCTAGCTCAAGTCTATCGACTGATTGTTATTACTACATAAACTAGGTGTAAAGAATTTCTAAACAATGTAAGTGGTTTACTAAGTAATTGTTAAAATTTTATGACAAATACAGAAAGATAGACAAAGCTGCATATAGATGTCACTTTAAGGAATGTCATAAACTTCATAACGCAAGGGCGAATCCTATAGGAATAAGCCTTTTTGGGGCTAACGATGAGTTGTTACTGGTCACATAACATACGAAAAAGGCCACCTATTAAATAGGTGGCCTTAACTATTAAACGTTAAAGCGGAAGTGAATCACATCTCCGTCTTTTACGATATATTCTTTTCCTTCTAAACGTACTTTACCAGCTTCTTTTGCAGCAGACATTGTTCCACCCGCTACTAAATCTTCATAAGAAACCGTTTCGGCACGGATAAATCCACGTTCAAAATCAGTATGAATAATTCCAGCACACTCAGGTGCTTTCATACCATGGCGGAACGTCCACGCACGAACTTCTTGCACACCAGCAGTGAAGTAAGTAGCTAGGCCAAGAAGAGAGTAAGCAGCACGGATCAATTGATCTAACCCAGACTCTTCAATACCAAGCTCTGATAAGAACATTGCTTTTTCTTCATCATCTAACTCAGCAATTTCTGATTCAATTTTCGCACAAACAACGATTACTTCTGCGCCTTCATTAGAAGCAAAGTCACGTACTCTTTGTACTAATTCGTTATCAGAAGAATCCGCAACTTCATCTTCCCCTACGTTTGCAACGTAAA
Organism: Mangrovibacillus cuniculi; assembly: GCF_015482585.1. NCBI lineage: Bacteria > Bacillati > Bacillota > Bacilli > Caryophanales > Bacillaceae > Mangrovibacillus > Mangrovibacillus cuniculi. Next base: position 2,698,373 of record NZ_CP049742.1, read on the forward strand.
GTACGGGTTTCGCTGTTAAAAGGTGTAGACCTTTTGCAATACGAGCTTGCTCATCAGAAAACTCTACTGTACGAGCTGGTCTTTCTTCTTCTAAAGCAGCTTTAATTTTCACTAACACTTCTTCTTCTGCCATTGCAGCTTTATCTTTTTGCTTTGCCATTTTTGCGACACGAGCAAGGCGCTTGTCTACTGATTCAAGGTCAGCAAGAATTAACTCTAGGTTAATCGTTTCGATATCAGCGATTGGATCTACTGTACCAGCAACATGCGTGATGTTTTCATCTACGAAACAACGAACTACTTGGCAAATAGCATCTACTTCACGAATATGAGCCAAGAATTTGTTACCTAGACCTTCCCCTTTACTAGCACCTTTTACAATACCAGCAATATCTGTAAACTCAAAAGTAGTTGGAACTGTTTTTTTCGGTTGAATTAATTCTGTTAGCTTTTGAAGACGCTCATCTGGAACCTCTACGATTCCTACGTTTGGATCAATTGTACAGAAAGGATAGTTAGCAGATTCTGCACCTGCTTTTGTTATTGCATTGAATAGCGTTGATTTACCAACGTTCGGTAAACCTACAATACCAGCTGTTAATGCCATTATGGTCACTCCTCAAAATTAAATTTTCTCTATTAAAAACAAATGAAAAATCATCGTGAATTTAACAAGTCTATAAGAATACATGAAAATGAGACTAAATTAATAGCAAGCCACATGACGTGGCTAACGATGAGTTGTTACTGGTTACGTAACAAATAAACGCCTTTTCCATTATAGAAAAGGCTTCGTTAAAAAACAATGTTTTACAGTTGGAAATCCATCAATGTAGTGTTATTCTTCATGCCTTACTAACACTTTTTTCATTTTACGAACAAAATCACGCCTTGGAATCATCACACTATGGCCACAACCCTGGCATTTGATTCGAATATCCATCCCTAATCGGATAATTTGCCATTCGTTTGTACCACAAGGATGAGCTTTTTTCATTTGCACAACATCGTAAATACCAAACTCTTTTGCTTCCATCTAGATAACCTCCTTATTCTGTCGCCGGTACATTTTGCTTTTCTTCTTCTCGAGAGTACATAACAAGACGAGGGAAAGGAATTTCTATACCGTGTTGATCTAACACAACTTTTAGATCCTTGCGAAGCCCCCTAGCTACAGATAAGTGTTTCATTGGTAACGTTTCGGCGATGAGACGTAAAACGACTTCAGAAGCACCCAATGTTTGAACACCAAGCAATTCAGGTGTTTTCACTACATCGACATACTTCTCTGGTACCGTCTGCAACCATTCTTGTATGACACTTTCTGCTTTTGCGATGTCACCTTCATAAGCAATTGATATATCTACAACAGCAATACTGTTATGAATAGAAAAGTTCACTACTTCTACAATACTACCATTTGGAAAAATATGCAGTTCTCCGGTCCAACTTTTTACTTTTGTAGTACGTAGCCCAATCTCTTCTACAAATCCTTCTGCTTGACCTATTCGTACATAATCGCCAACAGAAAATTGGTCTTCAAAAATAATGAAGAAACCCGAGATGATGTCTCGAACTAAGTTTTGAGCACCAAAACCAACTGCTAAACCGACAATTCCGGCACCGGCAATTAAACCTTGTACGTTAATATTAAACGTTCCTAAAATAGTTACTAGAGACACAAAATAAATAACATATGTCGCGACATTTTCTAGTAATTTTTGAAGTGTCGTTTCTCTTCTTTGTGAAAAATTTAAAGGTGTACGAGATCTAACTTTAAACACATTTGAAAGCATGGATTTGACAATTCGTTGCGCTATCATTGTTAACAAAAGGATAACAATGATTTGTAGCGTGATTTCACCTATATTCAACCACATTTCTTTATCTAATAGTTTTTCTGCTGACTCATTTAGAGCACCTTCAACTTCTTTTAAGTTTTTGTCCATAACTTACACCATCCTATCCTATATGACGTCTATTCTACCAAATTTCCTTCCACAACTCCTGATTCAAAACTACTCTACTATTCAGTTTAGTGAAAAAATCTTTCATTTAAACGTATAGAAATCGTAGTAGGTTCGTATACTGCTAGTATGAAAAAAAGGGAGTGACGTCATGAGTAGCTCATTTGGACTTTTTCCAAGGCCACCAGAATCCAATCGAATACTTTACGATGAAGAAAATAGTGGTCAAAAATTGGCTACTTTATTATGGCCACACTTACCGATTACATCGGGCAAGCCAATAGTATTCATCTGCATAGGTACAGACCGTTCTACTGGTGATTCTCTTGGTCCTTTAATTGGATCACTGTTAGAAGATAAGCAAGTAGATCCGTTTTATATTTACGGTACGTTAGAAGACCCTATTCATGCCGTAAATTTAACAGAAAAGTTAGAGCTTATTCAAGCTCTTCATCCGGACGCATTTATTGTAGCAATAGATGCTTGTTTAGGAAGGCTTAAAAGTGTTGGCGGAGTTCAAGTGCTAGAAGGACCTCTAAAACCTGGTGCAGGAGTACAAAAAGAATTACCACCTGTAGGAGACATTCATATTACAGGAATTGTAAATGTTAGCGGGTTTATGGAGTACATGGTACTTCAAAATACTAGATTATTTCTAGTAATGGAGATGGCGAAGTGTATAGCAGATGCCATTTATAAGGTAAGTGCCTTTTCTAAACGATATGATGCTCTTTCAAAAGAATATTTTAATGATGAGAAGAATGCATAAAGATTCCATGAGTTGTTATTTGGCACATAACATAAAACAGCTTCCATTTTTACAGGAAGCTGTTTTATTTCTTAAAATGGCCACATAGACTGTCCTACAGTCAAAAGGACAACCACTATGATACTAGGTAATAAATTTGCAATCCGAATTTGGCTTAGTCCCATAACAGATAGGCCGATAGCCATAATCAAGATACCACCAGTAGCCGTTAAGTTAGCAATAAATACTGCCATCAATTCTTCTGAAACCAACTGATTTATCACATTTGCAAGTAATGCAATGCTACCTTGATATACTACAACCGGTATGAAAGAAAACAATACTCCTATCCCAAGTGTAGAACCTAAGATAATCGAGGTAAAACCATCAATCATCGACTTTGTATAAAGAACCGTGTGATCTTGTCGAATACCGCTATCTAAAGGTCCTAAAATGGCCATAGCTCCAATTACAAAGATTAGTGTTGCTGTAACAAAACCTTCTGCAACAGGTGTTTCTTTCTCACTTTTCATTTTTACTTGCAGCCATTCACCAATAGATTGAAGTTTTAAGTCTAATCGCCACCATTCTCCTAGTACACTACCAATAACTAAAGAGAATATAACAATTAAGAAGTCATTTCCTTCTAATCCCATTTGAATGCCCAGGAGAATAACAGCTAGTCCTAACACCTTCATAACTGTATCTTTCATTTGGTCTGGAATTCTTCTAAAACATAACCCAATCAGTGTACCGACGATGATTGTCGCACCGTTTACTAAAGTTCCTTCTAAAACCATGCGTTGACCTTCTTACTTTATTTTTTTGAAAGGAGTTCTAAGACTCGTTCTAAATCCTCGTTGGAATAGTACTCTATCTCAATCTTCCCTTTATCTTTCTTTTGTTGTTTAATGGAAACTGCTGTTCCAAAATACCCTCTTAACCATTCTTCTTGCTCTTGGATAAAGACATTTTTCTTCTCTGGCTTTTTCGTTGTTTCACGTGAAACATTTTCGTTTAATTGTTGAATGATAGATTCTAATTGTCGTACATTCAATGATTCTTTAATTGTTTTATCTGCTAGAGCTACTAATTGAGTTTTATTTTTCAGACCAACTAAAGCTCGTCCGTGTCCCATAGATAGCTTACCATCATTGATTAGCTGTTGAACTTTATCAGGCAATGTTAATAAACGAAGATGGTTGGTAATGTGTGGTCTACTTTTTCCTAAACGTTTTGCTACCTCTTCTTGTGTTAAAGATAGTTTATCCATCAAAGTTTGATACGCAATCGCTTCTTCAATAGAGGATAGATCTTCACGTTGAAGATTTTCTAACACAGCAAGCTCCATCATTTGCTGCTCGTTCAAATCACGAACAACAACAGGAATTTCTGTTAGCTTAGCTTGTTTAGCCGCACGGAAACGTCTCTCTCCGACGACAATTTCATATCCTTTTCTTCCTTTACGAACGATGATAGGTTGTAAAATACCATGTTCACGAATGGAAGCGGATAGTTCATCTATTGCTTCTTGTTGAAATATCTTTCTAGGTTGGTAAGGATTTGGGCGAAGCTCTTCTAGCGCTAACTTCTCTACTTTTTCTCCCGCTTCCACTTCTGGTGTTTGAAATAATGCGTTGATGCCTTTTCCAAGCCCTCTAGCCATTCGCAACCACCTCTTTTGCTAAGTCTAAGTATACTTCTGCTCCACGTGACCTTGCATCGTAAATAATAATTGGTTCACCATGCGATGGAGCCTCACTTAATCGGACGTTACGAGGAATAATTGTACGATATACTTTATCTTGGAAGTATTTTTTTACTTCTTCTATAACTTGTATGCCTAGGTTTGTTCTTGCATCTAACATAGTTAACAGCACACCTTCAATCATTAGCTCATGATTTAAGTGTTTTTGAACTAAGCGAACAGTGTTTAATAATTGGCTTAAACCCTCCAATGCATAATACTCACATTGAACTGGAATAAGTACTGCGTCAGAAGCTGTTAAAGAGTTAATCGTTAATAAACCTAAAGATGGTGGACAATCAATAATAATATAGTCATATTGGTCTTTTACTTGCTCGATAGACCTTTTTAAGCGAACTTCTCGTGAGATAGTTGGAACAAGTTCAATTTCTGCACCAGCTAATTGAATGGTAGCAGGTACAGCAGATAATCCTGGTACAGCTGTCGGTAAAATAACATCTTTTATCTCTACGTCGTCTACTAATACGTCGTAAATACATTGATGTACATCTCCTTTTTCAATACCAACACCGCTTGTGGCATTTCCTTGAGGATCGACATCAACTAAAAGAACTTTTTTACCTATATGAGCCAAACAAGCTCCTAAATTTACGGAAGTAGTGGTTTTTCCTACTCCGCCTTTCTGATTAGCGATCGAAATGATCTTGCCCATTCTTTTCACCTACCTCTAGTTTCCTTCTAAAATGGCAAGCCTGATTACTATTTTATCAAAAAAATAGAAAAAGAGTGTGAATAAAATGAATTGAGTAGAAAGATTTATCGAATAATGTTAGGAATGAGAGAAAGTATGCCTATTTAGTCAAAATAAAGAGAGAAATAGGAGGATACAAGTAGGAGTGTAAAAAATACGGTTACTCTCCTTTTAAATTTCTTCCCTTGCACACGATACACAATAATTAAAGGTGCTGAAGCGGAATTAATTCCGCTTCAGCACCTTTTAGTCATTTCTATTCACACTTATGCTGCACGGTCAACGAGCTCTTCTGGGATTAGTAGTTGCTTTCTAGTCTTCACCAATAAGTTAATTACTATAAAGCATAGAATGGCAGACCCTAACGCTGTTAATCCGTTCGCGTATAAAGAAAAGATCCACGGAGATAGATTCTCTGGAGCGTATTCTGCAAAATAAACTACGCCAGCGATGAAATGCCAAAAATACCTCGCTACTGTCCCAATCATGACACCTGCTAACACAAATAATATTGCACTGACGTTTTTTTGTTGTAACGATCTAGTAACTCTCTTCGATACAAGTCCAGCAAATCCGATACAAGTGAAAGCAATGAAATACTCAATAATTACTTGAGAAGGAGCTACAATCCACGCTTCACCTAACACAACTTGCAGCGTCCCCCACAAAAATCCTCCTAGAAGCCCAATTCCAACTCCCCTTCTCATAGCCAAAATTAATATGGGCACCATGGCAAAAGAAATAGAGATACTTGGTGAAAGTTTAATGGAAGGTAAAAGGTCTACTAGCAACGCAAAAACCGCCATGATACTTGCTTCCACTAATTTTACTAATTTTCCTGTTTGCATAAAAAAACTCTCCTTTTTTTGTACCAAAAGAGAGAGGGAAAACAGCATGAATTCCAAGTATTCATGCGCTCTTCCACATCCCTACGTTAGCATTAACTAACAGGTTCGAAGGGTCAGAACACATAAGTGTTCACTCTCAGCTTTCGCTCCCCTTGTGGTAACGTATTTTATTCTTTTTTATTTTACCAATTGTAAGAAAAAAGCTCAAAGAAAAGCTGTCGACAAATCATCAACAGCTTTTCCTCTAGTTATCTATTAAGATTTCTTTTTAGGAATTTTAATCGTAAATTGATAATACTCGTCGAATTCCTCTTCTGCAGCATCTAAATTTATTCCACTATCCGTTACCATCGTTAAAGACTGACGTATCGTGTTAACAGCAATACGCATATCCTTACTAAACGCCTTTCGTCTTGCTTTTGATGGTTCTGGATTCTTTTCTAGCATTTTAGATACACGGTCTTCTGTTTGCTTAACATTAAAGGATTTCTCAATAATATCTGCTAACAAAGCAATTTGAAGATCCGGTTTCTTTAAAGGTATTAATGCACGAGCATGTCTTTCTGTAACAAATTTTTGTAAAACTGCATCTTGCACTTCTTTAGGCAGCTTTAATAAACGCAATTTATTCGCAATGGTTGATTGACCCTTCCCAAGTCTTTGTGCCAGTGCTTCCTGCGTTAAGCCATGAAACTTTAATAACTTTTCGTATGCAAATGCTTCTTCAATCGGAGATAACTCTTCCCGTTGAAGGTTTTCAATAAGCGCGACAGAAGCCATCTCTTCTTCAGACATTGTACGCAAAATAGCGGGAACTCTTTCCCATTGAAGCATTTGAACAGCTCGCCATCTTCGTTCTCCAGCGATGAGCTCGTACTGATCTTCTGCAATTTTTTGCAATACAATAGGCTGAATAATACCATGCTGAGAAATTGTTTCCGCTAGCTCAGCTATTTTGCTCTCTTGAAAGACAGTTCGAGGTTGATGACGATTAGGTACAATCTGATGAATAGGTATTTGGTGAACTTCATCTCGTTCCACTTCTACCACTTCTATCGGTTCTGTTTGTTCCACTTCTTGTGTATTTTCTTGAACAGGCTCTTCCTTTTCTGAAACACCGAAGAGTCGAGAAAAAGGACTTTTCATCCTTTTACACCACCTTTGTTGTAACTCCTACATACTATTATTCTCTATTGTACGACAAAATCCTGCTTAACGACTACAAATCTCTTGCATACTTATAGGAAAAATGAAGCAACATTTACATTATTCGATTGGCGTTTTATTAGGAGTACCTGCTTTTCTTGGGTACTTTTTCGGTGTTGGCTTTGTTTTGCTTATTTCAAAGATAACTCGTTCACTATCCTCTAAAGGAAGTGAGAAGCGATATGTTTCTTTCACTTTTGCTCCCATTGTTGTAATAGCTTTTTTCGCTATCGACAACTCATCATCACCGCTTGCTGCTTTCATAGCAACAAATCTACCTCCAACTTTTACTAGTGGTAAACATAACTCCGAAAGCACTGACATTCTAGCAACAGCACGTGCAGTTACGATGTCATATTGTTCACGATGATCTTTATTTTGAGCAAAAGTCTCCGCACGGTCATGAAACGCTCGAACGTTCGTAAGACCTAATTCTTTTGACAGAGTATCTAAAAACGTAATTCGTTTATTTAATGAATCAACAATTGTTACTTGTATGTTTGGAAAACAGATAGCTAGAGGAACACTAGGAAATCCCGCTCCCGCTCCAACATCACAAAGTGTTAATTCTTCTGTGAAATCAAGATAAAAACCAGCAGACACAGAGTCAAAGAAGTGCTTCAAATACACTTCTTGTTCCTCCGTAATCGCTGTTAAATTCATTTTTTCGTTCCACTCTACAAGCAAGTGAAAGTATTGATCGAACTGTTTCATTTGCTTTTCTGTTAAAGTAATACCTTTTTCCAGTAACATTTGTTTAAACTGTTCTTTATTCATAAAGCACCCCTTACTCGTTAGAGACTTTTGCAATACGACCTTGTTCAATGTAAACAAGCAATATAGATATGTCAGCTGGATTTACACCAGCGATACGAGATGCTTGTGCGATAGAAAGTGGACGTACTTCTTTTAACTTTTGACGAGCTTCAGAAGCTAAACCGTTAATATCGTCATAATCAATATTTTCTGGAATTCGTTTGCTCTCCATTTTTTGAAGTTTCTCCACTTGTTGAAGAGATTTTTCAATATATCCTTCGTACTTCAATTGGATTTCTACCTGTTCTTTGACATCTTCACTAATCTCTACATGTGAAGGTGATACACGTTCAATATGTGCATAAGACATCTCTGGTCTTCTTAGTAAATCTGCTGCTTTAATTCCGTCTTTTAACTCACTACCACCAACTTCACGAATAATCGACTGAAGTTCTTCTGTTGGTTTAAGTTGTGTTTGTTTTAAGCGGTCCATTTCATCCGCAATATGCTGCTTTTTCTCCATAAAACGCTCGTAACGATCTTCTTTTACTAGACCCATCTCATGACCAATATCTGTTAAACGAAGATCAGCATTGTCATGACGTAGTAATAAACGATACTCTGCACGAGAAGTTAATAAACGGTAAGGTTCATTCGTCCCTTTTGTCACAAGATCATCAATTAATACACCGATATAAGCATCCGAACGTTTTAAAATTAACTCTTCTTGTCCCAAAGAACGACGAGCAGCATTAATACCAGCCATTAGACCTTGACCTGCTGCTTCTTCATAACCAGATGTACCGTTAATTTGGCCTGCTGTATATAGATTCTTAATGCGTTTTGTTTCTAGCGTCGGCCATAACTGCGTCGGAACTACTGCATCATACTCAATCGCATAACCCGGACGCATCATTTGTACATTTTCTAGCCCTGGAATCGTTTCTAAAATTCTTCGTTGAACATCTTCCGGTAAACTTGTCGATAATCCTTGAACATACACTTCTTGGGTGTTACGTCCTTCTGGTTCTAAGAAAATTTGGTGACGAGGTTTATCATTAAAACGAACCACTTTATCTTCAATAGATGGACAGTAACGAGGACCCGTACCTTTAATCATCCCTGAATACATCGGTGAGCGATGTAAGTTATCGTCTATTAACTGATGTGTGTGTTCATTTGTATACGTTAACCAACAAGGTAATTGATCTGTAATATATTTCGTTGTTTCAAAACTAAATGCACGCGGAACATCATCACCAGGTTGAATTTCGGTTTTACTATAATCAATAGATGAGCTATTTACACGTGGAGGTGTTCCCGTTTTAAAGCGCACTAAATCAAATCCAAGCTCTTGTAGCTGCTCAGATAGTTTAATCGATGGTTGTTGGTTATTAGGGCCACTAGAGTACTTTAATTCACCTAATATAATTTCTCCACGTAGGAAAGTACCAGTTGTAATGACAACCGTTTTCGCTTTATACGTAGCACCAGTTTGCGTCACAATACCTGTTACCACATCATTTTCCACTACTAATTCCTCTACCATCCCTTGTAGAAGTGTCATATTTTTTTCGTTCTCAATTGTCTTTTTCATTTCATGTTGATAAGAGAACTTATCTGCTTGTGCACGTAAAGCACGTACAGCTGGTCCTTTACCAGTGTTCAACATACGCATTTGGATGTGAGTTTTATCAATATTACGACCCATTTCTCCACCAAGCGCATCAATTTCACGTACCACAATCCCTTTTGCAGGCCCACCAACAGATGGGTTACACGGCATAAAAGCAACCATATCTAAATTGATGGTAATCATTAATGTTTTTGCTCCCATGCGAGCGGAAGCAAGTCCCGCTTCCACTCCAGCATGACCAGCACCAATGACAATTACATCAAACGATCCAGCGTCATAACGTTGCATATTCATTTCCTCCTATTCTTATTTCCCTAAGCAGAATTGAGAAAATAGCTGGTCAATTAAGCTTTCATGAACAGCATCTCCAATAATCTCCCCAAGTAATTCCCACGCTCGTGTGAAATCTATTTGAATAAGATCTACTGGTGTATTTAACTCAATAGCTTCCTTTACCTCTTCTATATGATGAAGTGCTTGTTCAATTAGCGCAATATGTCGACTATTGGAAACATACGTTAAGTCCTGAGCTTCCAATTCTCCCTCGAAGAAAAGATCTGCAATAGCTTGTTCTAATTCATCTATTCCCTCTTCTTTCAACAGAGATGTCGTAACTAGTTGATGATTTGCACTTAATTCTTTTACACGTTCCATATCTATTTTAGGATCAAGATCCGTCTTGTTTACGATAACAATAACGTCCATTCCCTTTACTGCTTCAAACAGACCTTCGTCTTCTTCAGTTAGGTCGTCCGAATAGTTTAACACAAGTAAAATCAAATCTGCCTTCTTTAGATACTCTCTAGAACGCTCTACTCCAATACGCTCTACAATATCTTCCGTTTCACGAATGCCTGCTGTATCTACTAAGCGGAGTGGTACTCCACGGACATTAACATACTCTTCAATCACATCACGTGTTGTTCCAGGTATATCTGTCACAATAGCTTTGTTTTCATGAACAAGAGCATTTAATAGAGAAGACTTCCCTACGTTTGGTCTTCCTACTATTACCGTAGATAGTCCATCACGTAAAATTTTACCTTGCTGAGATGTACGTAATAGCTTATCTAATTCACCACCGACGTAATCTGCTCGTTCTTTGAATAATTGATGTGTCATTTCTTCTACATCGTCGTATTCAGGATAGTCTATATTTACCTCTACCTGTGCAAGAGTCTCTAAAATAGACTGGCGCAACGTACGAATTTGGTTCGATAACCTTCCTTCCATCTGTCCTATCGCCACATTCATTGCACGATCTGTTTTTGCTCGGATTAAGTCCATCACCGCTTCCGCTTGTGACAAATCAATACGACCGTTCAAGAACGCTCTCTTCGTAAACTCACCTGGCTCTGCTAGTCTAGCTCCTTCTCTAAGCGTTAATTGAAGTACTTTATTTACGGTAACAAATCCACCATGACAGTTAATCTCTACGACGTTTTCTCGAGTAAATGTCCGTGGTGCCTTCATGACGCTAACCATCACTTCTTCGACAACATCGTCTGTCTTCGGATCCACAATATTTCCATAATGAATAGTGTGTGATGCGACATCAGAAAGTTTTCTACCATCTCTACTTCTATATAAGCGATCCGCAATTGCTAGTGAATCATCACCACTTAGTCGAACAATGGCAATTGCCCCTTCTCCCATCGGAGTAGAAATAGCTGATATAGTATCAAACTCCATCAAAATCCCTCCTTAAAATTAGTGTTTTATATTATCCACAACGGTAAATGAAATTTTTATCCACAATCGAATATTCTATCACGTATAGTATAACTTATCCACATGTGAATAAAAAGAAAAGCGCAAGGCGCGCGTTCAGCCGCGGCAGGAAAGTTTGGAAGACCGAGTAGGCAGCTCTTCAGCCAACGGAGGGCTTTTGGACTTTCCCGAGCGGTTGCGCACCTGGAGCTGGACATAAAGAAAAGCGCAAGGCGCGCGTTTAGATGCGGCAGCAAACTTGGAGGGACCGAGGAGGCAGCTCCCCAGCCACCACAGGGCCATCCGAGTTTGCCGAGCATCTGCGCACCTGGAGCTGGACATCAAAGAAACGATGGTAAAGATACTAATCTTATTGGCTAAGAATGTAATTATAGTAAGGAGACTCTGTTAAGTACGGACCACATTACGTGGTCAACACAGAGTTGTTGCTGGTCTCGCAACAAAAAAACTGCGAAGATTAGTAATTTAATACTAATTTTCGCAGTTTTAATTTATTTATTACTAATATTAGGTTTTATAATTACGTATCTGTTAGGATCTTCTCCTGCAGATTGTGTTTTTACACCTTTTATTTTCGCTAAAGCAGCATGGACTGTCTTTCTCTCACCCGGTAGCATCGCCTCTAGCTTTACAGAGTGACCAGTTTGTTGGACTTGATCTGCTACTCGTTGCGCTAACTCTTGTAACGAGGATGCTCGTTTGTTCCTATAATCACCAGCATCCACTGTTATATTTACGAAATGTTCTGGTACATGAGTTGCTACAAGTTGAGTTAAAAGATTCAGTGCATTTAACGTTTGTCCTCTTTTACCAATTAACACACCAAGTTGATCTCCGACAATTTCAAACGTAGCTTCTCTTCCCTTTGTGGTAACTAAGACAGTGGCTGCAACACCCATCTTTTCTAATATCGTTTCTAAATATGCCTTTGCTACTTTAATGGCATTTGGTTTAGGTAAGACAGAGACAATTGCTGGTTGTCCACCAAACAATCCAAGAAACTTTTTCTTTGGCTCTTGTAAAATGGTGACTTTTGCTTCATTTTCGGTTATCCCTAAGCTCAAACAAGCTTCCTTTACTGCCGCTTCTACCGTTGAAGCAGAAAAAGTGACCTCGGTCACTTTTTCTTTCCTCCATCAGTAGCAACTGTTTGTTGGATTTTTCTCATATCAGGTCCTTTAATAAAGAACGTTTGTACAATCATGAAGATATTACCTACAACCCAGTATAGGGATAAAGCTGCTGGGAATGTAATAGCAAAGACAACAATCATTACAGGCATGATGTATAACATCATTTGCATTTGAGGGTTTACTGTTTCTGTTCCAGCCATCATAATTTTTTGCTGGATAAACGTTGTTACACCAGCAATTAATGCTAAAGCAATATCCGCTTCACCTAAATCGAACCATAAGAAGTTGTGTTCACGAATTTCAAACGTACGCATAATAGCTTGGTAAAATGCAAATAAAATTGGCATTTGAACAATCAAAGGTAAGCAACCCGCAATTGGATTAACACCATGTTGTTGGAACAACGCCATTGTTTCTTGTTGTAACTTTTGTTGAGAAGTAGCATCTTTTGAGCTGTATTTCTCACGTAGTGCTTGCATTTCTGGTTGAAGCGCTTGCATCGCTTTGGAGCTTTTCATTTGTTTAATCATTAATGGAAGTAACACAAGACGAATCATAATAGTAACTACCACAATCCCTAGCCCATAGTTTCCATTAAAGAATTCAGATATAGTTGTAATCAACCAAGATAGAGGATAAACGAAATATTCGTTCCAAAATCCTTGGCTATCAGCGGTGATTTCTTTATCAATTTCAGTACATCCCGCTAAAAAGGTGACTAGTAATACAGTCGTTATTAGAAAAAGCCACTTCTTTTTCAATCTTTCTGCCTCCCTAACCAACATATTCTATTTTGTACGTAACTATATCCTATCATATGATGAATGTAAGTACGCAAGATAGTATCCCAAGCTATTCTATCATTTTTTTACATGGAAATCCTGACGAAACGTGTCATCGATCAGACATTTTCTTTTCTACTCTATTTACACGCTTATCTTGATAAACAGATGATTTTTTTAAAACATGTATAAGACTAGATTTTACTTCAGTAAAAATAAGATCGGCCGCCGGCTTTCTGGCGATAATAACATAATCATATTCATTGTCTAAGTGTGGTTCCATCTCTAAAAATGCTTGGCGTATGTAACGCTTAATTTGATTACGTTGTACAGCGTTCCCAAGCTTTTTGCTAACAGATAAGCCTATACGAAAATGTGACTGTCCTTCTTTTCGCAATCGATAGACAACAAATTGTCTGTTTGCAAAAGAGATTCCCTTCTTAAAAACAAGTTGAAAGTCTCTTTCCTTCTTTACTCTAAACTCTTTTTTCACTTTGTTCACCTACTTCAGAGATCCTACTACTTCTTTATCTCCTAAAACCTAAGTATTTTATTCATATAGGAGACTCATCTACGAATTACTACGTTCTGCAGTAAGCGATGAATTGTTACTGAACACATAACAAAAGATTTTATGGCCACAAAAGTGGCCATAAAAAATACCACTGAGCAATTCAGTGGCTTAAGCAGATAGAACTTTACGTCCACGACGACGACGACGTGCTAATACTTTACGTCCGTTTGCTGTGCTCATGCGCGCACGGAAGCCGTGTACTTTACTATGTTTACGCTTATTTGGTTGATAAGTGCGTTTCATGTATGACACCTCCCTGAGGATTTTAATCAAAATTCATTAAAGACAGTCTTAATAATTATAGTGACTCACCCTACTATTTGTCAACCTACGTTCCAAAATTCCAAAGTTTCCTTCCCACAGACTATAAAATCCTACTAACTCTAAAAGAGATCTTACCAAATAACACTATGTATAAATGTAGAACACATCTCTAATTATTAGATATTTAGAAAGCCCGTGGATAATTTTTCGACATATTTTTCGTTATCCACAAGTGCTATCGACAGCTTTTTCACAACATTTCTCTATGTGGACAAGTTTTTTTCACACGTTTTGTATGCTGTGGATAATCTCTTTAAGTAATTGCACCTACTCGTTTTATTTGGTATGATTATTTTGTTTTCACTCTGGACAAGTTTTCTTACTAGAAAAGTTATCCACAAATTGTGAATAACGTGTGGGTAACTTATTCACGTACTTTGACAAAGTTTGTCCACACCAGGTGGATACTGTCGAAAAAATAGTTCTTTCCTTATTATATAGTTTTCCACATGAACTTATTCTAAAAAAGTTTTCTTTCGATAAAGTTGTACTTTATAACGAACGAATAGTTATACAGAACTTATACAAAGACAAAAAAGGGGGAAACAAGTGGAGAACATTGCAGATTTATGGAGTAAAGCATTAGATGAAATTGAGCAGAAAATTAGTAAACCTAGTTTTGATACTTGGCTAAAACTAACCAAAGCTCACTCGCTAAAAGGTGATTCTTTGATCATCACAGCCGCTAATGAATTTACTCGTGATTGGCTAGAGGGAAGATACTCTCAGCTTATTTCTGGTGTTTTATATGAAATTACCGGAGAAAATCTAAACGTGAAATTTATTATTCCTCAAAACCAAGAGGAAGAGGAATTCGATTTACCAATGCCTCCGAAAAAACAGGTTAAAGCGGATGAACACTTTGATGCAGGTCAAAACATGCTTAACCCTAAATACACGTTTGATACTTTTGTCATAGGCTCAGGAAATCGTTTTGCTCATGCAGCATCTCTTGCAGTAGCTGAGGCACCTGCCAAAGCGTATAATCCATTGTTTATATACGGGGGAGTTGGGTTAGGAAAAACTCACTTAATGCACGCTATTGGACATTATGTTATCGAACATAATCCAGCTGCCAAGGTAGTCTATTTGTCATCCGAAAAATTCACAAACGAATTTATCAACTCTATCCGTGACAACAAAACAGTGGATTTTAGAAACAAATATCGTAATGTAGATGTGCTACTTATTGATGATATTCAATTCTTAGCAGGAAAAGAACAGACCCAAGAAGAGTTCTTCCACACTTTCAATACATTACATGAAGAGTCTAAGCAAATAGTTATATCTAGTGATCGTCCACCAAAAGAAATACCTACATTAGAAGATCGTTTACGTTCACGATTCGAATGGGGACTAATCACTGATATTACTCCTCCAGATTTGGAGACGCGTATTGCTATTCTACGAAAAAAAGCAAAAGCAGAAGGATTAGATATACCTAATGAGGTAATGCTATACATCGCCAACCAAATTGACTCTAACATCCGTGAATTAGAAGGAGCTTTAATTCGTGTAGTAGCTTATTCCAGCCTTATTAATAAAGATATTAATGCAGATCTCGCGGCAGAAGCTTTAAAAGATATTATTCCTAGTTCAAAGCCTAAAGTAATTACAATTCACGATATCCAACGTATTGTTGGTGAGCATTATAGTGTTAAGTTAGAGGATTTCAAGGCAAAAAAGAGAACGAAATCAGTAGCGTTTCCTAGACAGATAGCTATGTATCTATCAAGAGAGCTAACAGATTTCTCCTTACCTAAAATTGGGGAAGAATTCGGTGGACGTGATCATACTACGGTAATCCACGCTCACGAAAAGATATCCTCCTTACTTCAATCAGATGCCCAACTACAAAGAAGCGTAAAGGAAATACAAGATCAGCTAAAATAAAGTCTGTGTATAAGTATTTCTTTTTTGCACTAACTCACACACAGGCTGTCCACATGTGGATAGTCTGTGTTTCTATTGTTTAATTAGGTTATCCACATATTCACAGGCCCTACTAGTACTTCTATATTTTTTTAAATAAATAATTATTCATATATCCAGCCGAAAGGATTGATATTTTTTGAAATTTACTATCCAACGAGATTTGTTTGTTCAAAGTATTCAAGATGTAATGAAAGCTGTTTCTACTAGAACAACCATCCCAATATTAACTGGTATTAAACTGATTGCTAGCGAAGAAGGTATTACACTAACTGGTAGCGATTCTGATATTTCAATTGAATCATTTATTCCAGTCGAGGAAGACGGTAAAGTACTTGTTGAAGTACAAGAAACAGGTGGGGTAGTATTACAAGCTAAGTTCTTCAGTGAAATAGTAAAGAAACTTCCTGGAACTGATATAGAAATGGAAATTACTCAAGGTTTTCAAACTGTTATACGATCAGGTTCAGCGGAGTTTAATCTAAATGGATTAGATCCAAGAGAGTACCCACATCTTCCGCAAATTGCAGAAGAACATGTTTTTAAAATGCCAGCAGATTTGTTAAGGGCTCTAATAAGACAAACTGTATTTGCAGTGTCCACGTCAGAAACACGCCCTATCTTGACAGGTGTAAACTGGCAGATAAGTGATTCACAATTAACGTGTGTTGCTACTGATAGTCATAGATTAGCGATGAGAACAGCACCAATAGAAGAGTCCCTATCAGAAGAATACAATGTTGTTATTCCAGGAAAGTCACTAACGGAATTAAGTAAAATTGTAGATGACACAACTGATCCTGTTGATATCGTTATTACAGAAAACCAGATTTTATTTAAAACAAAACACATTTTATTCTTCTCTAGATTGTTAGAAGGCAACTATCCTGATACAAGCAGGCTGATTCCTTCCGAGTCTAAAACTACTATGTCTATTAAAACAAAAGAGTTTCTACAAGCTATTGACCGTGCTTCTTTACTTGCGAGAGAGGGACGAAACAATGTTGTAAAACTAGCAACTGAAGTTAACAATAGTGTAGAAGTGAGCTCTGATTCTCCTGAAATCGGAAAGGTAGTAGAACATATCCAAACAAGTAACATGGAAGGGGAAGAGTTAAGAATCTCCTTTAGTGCGAAATACATGATGGATGCTCTTAAAGCAGTTGAAGGTACAGAAATTACTATTCAATTTACTGGAGCAATGAGACCATTTATTCTCCGTCCATTGGATGATGAGTCCATCTTGCAACTTATCTTGCCAGTAAGAACATATTAATTTTTAGTAGAGAGGCCAGCAGCTGGTCTCTCTTTTTTATACAACTAAGAGAAACTTATGAGTAACTTCATGAGTTCGCTTTTCATTGAGAGTAATCTTTAGTAAAATAAGATATTAGAGATTAATTGGAGTACGACACAATTTTATTTCCATTCACATACATTTATCTTTCAGAAAAGTTGGTGAGTAGAATGCAAACACCTGTAGCAATTTCAACAGAATATATTGCACTAGGTCAGTTCCTTAAATTAGCTGATGTCATTTCAACAGGTGGAATGGCAAAGTGGTTTTTGAGTGAACATGAAATTTTTATTAACGGGGAGCAAGATCAACGTCGAGGTAGAAAGCTATACCCTGATGACCATGTGGAAATACCAGGATTTGGATCATTTATCGTGGTAGAAGAGGAGTAGGTATCCATGTTTATAACGGATCTTACTCTTAAGCAGTATCGAAACTATGATGACTTGCATGTTAAGTTTCAAAATCAAGTAAACGTATTTATTGGGGAGAATGCTCAAGGAAAGACCAACGTCATGGAGTCTATCTATGTCTTAGCAATGGCAAAATCACATCGAACAGCAAATGATAAAGAATTGATTCAATGGGAGAAGGATTATGCTAAAATAGAAGGTAGACTACATAAATCTAACGGTCAGGCCCCACTTGAAATTATCATTTCAAAAAAAGGGAAAAAGGCTAAGTATAATCATTTAGAACAATCCAAACTAAGTCAGTATGTTGGAAACATGAATGTAGTTATGTTTGCCCCGGAAGATTTAAATCTTGTTAAAGGTAGCCCACAAGTAAGACGACGTTTTATTGATATGGAAATTGGACAAGTCTCTGCGGTGTACCTACACGATATTAGTCAGTATCAAAAAATAGTTCAGCAACGAAATCATTATTTAAAGCTTTTGCAAACGCGTAAGACGACGGATGAAACTATGCTAGAAGTACTAACAGAGCAATTCATTCAGGTCGCGGTAAAAATATTGCAAAAGCGTTTTGAATTTCTTCAAAAACTACAAGAGTGGGCAGAGCCAATTCATACTGGAATCTCCAGAGGGAAAGAAGCCTTAAGAATTGCTTACCAGCCTTCAGTAGGTGTATTAGAGAGCATGGATTCGTCTATGCTTATAGAGAAGTATGAGGAAATGTATAATCACAAAAAAGAGAAAGAAAAAGAGCGTGGTGTAACCCTATTTGGTCCCCATAGAGACGATATTACTTTTTTTGTAAATGATAGAGATGTGCAAACGTATGGTTCACAAGGGCAGCAACGTACAACTGCACTATCTGTAAAGCTAGCAGAAATTGAACTTATTCATTCGGAAACAAGAGAATACCCTATCTTATTATTGGATGATGTTCTTTCTGAGTTAGATGACTATAGGCAATCGCACCTTTTAAATACTATTCAAGGTAAAGTACAAACTTTTGTCACAACAACCAGTGTGGATGGGATTGACCATCAAACGTTGAAAGAGGCAGCAACGTATCAAGTAGATTCCGGTACTATTACGTACTAGTGTAGGAGGAAGATATGTACATTCATATTGGTGGGGACAAAATGTTGCAGACAAAAGATATACTAACGATGATTGATTATTCTAGTGTAATAGAGTCAACTATTAATGCAGAATTTACTAATCAACATAGAGAAAAAGTAGAAGTATCTACTAATGCACCGAAAACAATTATTGTAACAGAAAATATACTTTACTATTCTCCATTAGCTACTCAAACGATCCAGAAACGAATCATGCAACAGCAAGTAAATAGAGGTTAGTACTCGTTTAATTATAGAAAAGTTACATCAATAGGAAAGTGTAGGTGAAGCGGTGTGTCGATGGACGATAAGCTCCAACCACAATCGTATGATGAAAATCAGATTCAAGTCTTAGAAGGACTAGAAGCGGTACGAAAACGACCTGGTATGTATATTGGCTCAACTAGTGGAAAAGGGTTGCACCATCTAGTATGGGAGATTGTTGATAATAGTATTGATGAAGCATTAGCTGGGTACTGTGATGAAATTAATGTCACAATTGAAAAAGATAATAGCATTACTGTAAGAGATAATGGTCGTGGGATTCCTGTAGGTATACATGAAAAAATGGGAAGACCAGCAGTAGAAGTTATCATGACAGTTCTTCATGCAGGCGGAAAGTTCGGCGGTGGAGGCTATAAGGTTTCTGGAGGACTTCATGGGGTTGGAGCATCCGTTGTAAATGCACTTTCCATTGAAACAGAAGTTACAGTACATAGAGACGGTAAAGTCTACTATCAAAAATATGAGCGAGGAGTACCAGCAGCAGACTTAGCTGTTATTGGTACAACAGACATAACTGGAACTTTGACAAGATTTAAACCAGATCCTGAAATCTTTACGGAAACAACAGAATACGAATTTGATACACTTGCTAATCGTATTAGAGAGCTAGCGTTTTTAAATAAAGGTATTAAAGTAACGATTACCGATAATCGTTTAGACGAACCGAAAGAAAATGTTTACCACTATGAAGGTGGTATTAAGTCATATGTAGAACATTTAAATCGATCAAAAGAAGTTCTTCATAGTGAGCCAATTTTTATCGAAGGCGATAAAGACGGTATTACTGTAGAAGTAGCGCTTCAATATAACGATGGTTATGCAAGTAATATCTACTCATTCGCTAATAATATTCATACCTATGAAGGTGGAACACATGAGTCTGGTTTTAAAACAGCTCTAACACGTGTTATTAATGACTATGCAAGAAAACATGGTGTGTTCAAAGATAGTGATGCTAACTTAACGGGTGAAGATGTTCGTGAGGGTATGACAGCAATCGTTTCTGTAAAGCATCCAGATCCTCAGTTTGAAGGACAAACAAAAACAAAATTAGGTAACTCCGAAGCTCGTACCATTACAGATGCCTTATTCTCAGAGCACTTTGATAAGTTCTTATTAGAAAATCCAACTGTAGCTAGAAAAGTAATTGATAAAGGACTAATGGCTTCAAGAGCGCGTTTAGCTGCGAAAAAAGCACGTGAGTTGACACGTCGTAAATCTGCATTAGAAGTTTCTAGTTTACCTGGTAAATTAGCTGATTGTTCTTCTCGTGATCCTAAAATTAGTGAAATTTACGTGGTGGAGGGTGACTCTGCAGGTGGTTCAGCAAAACAGGGTCGTGATCGTCACTTCCAAGCAATTCTTCCGTTACGTGGGAAAATTATTAACGTGGAGAAAGCGCGTTTAGATAAAATCTTATCTAATAACGAGGTGCGTGCAATCATTACAGCTCTTGGTACGGGAATAGGAGAAGATTTTGATATTGCGAAAGCTAGATATCATAAAATCGTCATTATGACAGATGCCGATGTAGATGGTGCGCACATTAGGACGCTTTTACTCACTTTCTTCTACAGATACATGCGACAAATTGTGGAAGCGGGATACGTGTATATTGCACAACCACCGTTATATAAAATTCAACAAGGTAAACGTATTGAATACGCTTATAACGAAAAACAATTAGAAGAAACATTAAAAATGTTGAATGAAATACCTAAACCAGGTATTCAACGATACAAAGGTCTGGGTGAGATGAATCCCGATCAGTTATGGGAAACGACAATGGACCCAGAAACAAGAACCCTACTTCAGGTAAGTCTTGCAGATGCAATCGAAGCAGATGAGACATTTGAAATGTTGATGGGTGAAAAAGTAGAACCACGTCGTGACTTTATCGAAACAAATGCAGCATACGTAAAGAACTTAGATATTTAATATAGATGATTGAAAATAATGTGAGTAAACCTCAAGCGTAAGGAGGTTCCTGTAATGGCAGAAACGCCTAATGCAAGAATCAAGGAGATAAACATTAGCCAGGAAATGCGTACGTCTTTCTTAGACTATGCAATGAGCGTAATCGTTTCTCGAGCTTTACCAGATGTGCGTGATGGCTTAAAGCCTGTTCAACGACGTATTTTATACGCTATGAACGATTTAGGTATGACGTCGGATAAAGCCTATAAAAAATCTGCTCGTATCGTCGGAGAAGTAATAGGTAAGTACCATCCACATGGTGACTCTGCAGTATACGATACGATGGTTCGTATGGCTCAAAATTTTAACTATAGATATATGCTAGTTGATGGTCATGGTAACTTTGGTTCTGTCGATGGTGACATGGCTGCAGCGATGCGTTATACAGAAGCACGTATGTCTAAAATATCAATGGAATTAATTCGTGATATTAACAAAGACACAATTGATTATAAAGACAACTATGATGGATCAGAAAGAGAACCAGCAGTTCTTCCATCACGTTTTCCGAACCTTTTAGTAAATGGTTCTACAGGTATTGCGGTTGGTATGGCAACAAACATACCGCCACATCAATTGGGAGAAATTATTGATGGAGTTTTAGCAGTTAGTAAAGATGCTGACATCACTATCCCAGAGTTAATGGAAATGATTCCTGGACCTGACTTCCCAACTGCTGGAATCATTGTGGGACGATCTGGAATAAGACGGGCTTATGAAACAGGTCGTGGGTCTTTAACAGTTCGTGCAAAAGTTGATATTGAACAAAAGGCTAATGGTAAGGAAACAATTATTGTTAACGAACTACCATATCAAGTAAACAAAGCTAGACTAATTGAAAAGATAGCTGAGTTAGTTCGAGATAAAAAGATTGATGGTATCACGGACCTACGAGACGAATCAGATCGTAAAGGTATGCGTATTGTTATTGAGGTTCGTCGTGACGCAAACGCTAATGTTCTACTGAATAATCTATATAAACAAACCGCATTACAATCTAGTTTTGGTATTAATATGCTTGCACTAGTTGATGGTCAACCAAAGTTGTTAAACTTAAAAGAATGTCTACAATATTATCTTGCTCACCAACAAGTTATCATTCGTAGACGAACAGAGTTTGAACTGAAAAAAGCAGAAGCTAGAGCACATATCTTAGAAGGACTACGTATTGCTTTAGACCATATTGATCGGATTATAGAGATCATTCGTGGGTCACAAACTACTGACCTTGCAAGAGAAGGTTTGATGACGGAGTTTGCGTTATCTGAAAAGCAAGCGCAAGCAATCTTAGACATGCGTCTTCAACGTTTAACAGGTTTAGAAAGAGAAAAAATTGAAGATGAATATCAAGGACTAGTTGCACTTATTGCTGAATTGAAAGCAATTCTTGCAGATGAAGAGAAAATCTTAGAGATCATCCGAGAAGAATTAGAAGAAGTAAAAGAGCGATTTAACGATAAAAGAAGAACAGAAATCGTGGCAGGTGGAATTGAGAATATCGAAGACGAAGACTTAATACCACGTGAAAATATCGTTTTAACACTGACGCACAACGGATATATTAAAAGATTACCTTCTTCTACTTACCGTGCACAACGTAGGGGTGGTCGTGGAGTTCAAGGAATGGGAACAAATGAAGATGACTTCGTGGAACACATTCTAGAAACCTCCACACATGATACGATTCTGTTCTTTACAAATAAAGGGAAAGCTTTCCGCTTAAAGGGATATGAAATCCCTGAGTATTCTCGTACAGCAAAAGGATTACCAATAATAAACCTTTTAGGGATAGGTAAAGACGAAAGTATTAACACGATGATCCGCGTAGAAGATTTTGTGGAAGATTGGTTTATTTTCTTTACTACTAGAAACGGTGTATCAAAGCGTACACCGCTTTCGGATTTTGCGAATATCCGTACAAATGGTCTAATTGCTATCAATTTGCGTGAAGATGATGAACTAATAGCAGCAAGATTGACAGATGGTAATAAACATATTGTCATAGGTACCAATAAAGGTCTCCTTATTCGCTTCCATGAAACCGATGTTAGGTCAATGGGACGTACTGCAACTGGAGTAAAAGGTATTTCACTTGGAGACTCCGATTATGTTGTTGGTATGGATATCTTAGAGCCAGATAACGAAGTGTTAGTAGTTACGTTTAATGGATTTGGAAAGCGTACTAAGGAAGCGGAGTATCGAGTTCAAAGTCGTGGTGGAAAAGGAATTAAGACGTTGAATGTGACAGAAAAAACAGGTCAACTTGTATCCGTTAAAGCTGTAACTGGAGAAGAGGATCTGATGATTGTCACAGCTAAAGGTGTTATTATCCGTATGGCTGTAGATACGATTTCCGTAACGGGTAGAAACACACAGGGTGTAAAACTTATTCGTCTAGATGAAGATGAATATGTATCTACAGTAGCAAAAGTAGAAAAAGATGAAGCGGAACCAACAACAGCTCCAGAGGAAACCGAGCCTACGGATATTGAAGTTGTAGAAGATGATTCAGAAGAATAATAAGGAAGAGAGCATCAGTCAATACTGGTGTTCTTTTTTTGTAGAAATAAGAAAAAAAGTACTTGTAAATATGTAAAATTTGCTAAAATAGTTTTAAAGATATGAGTGAAAGAGGTGGTGAATGGATGAGAGTGAAAGTATCAGATCTTGTAGAAGGATGTATCTTAGAAGAAGATGTAATGGGAAAATCAAAATTCCCTCTAGTGGCAAAAAATACAGTGATAGATCAACTTCATATTGAGGTACTCCAATCGTTCCTAATAGAAGAAGTTCATGTATCATTGGTGCTTGTAAATGGAGATCCATTCAGTGTAGTTCCTGTTTTGGATAAGATGAGTGACAAAACTAAGCAACTAAATGAAGAATTAGTATCAAGGGATACTAATTCAGCTTTTACGAGTGCCTATTTAAAAGCCGTTTCTTTGTACAAAAAACAATTCATCCAATGGCAAAGTGGTTCACCTGTAGACGTAGTAGCTGTGAGGAGTTTATTGTTGCCATTGTTAGAATTTATAGATTCCAATACTTCCCTTGTTTCTACCTTACATCATTACTCAACCAAAGAGGACTACTTATATCATCATGGTGTTTCTACAGGTATTATCGCTGGAGCAATCGGAAAAAAATTAGGGTTAGATAAAGGTACCTATGTTCAGTTAAGTATTGCAGGGGCATTGGCAGATTGTGGTATGGCAAAGATATCAAATATTATCCTGGTGAAAAATAAGGCCTTAAATAGAAGTGAATATGATGAGGTAAAGAAACATACAGCATATAGTTACTCTTTATTAAAAGACACCTCTTTTCTAAAAACGGAAATGAAAGTAGCTATTTTTCAACATCATGAACGAGTAGATGGTAGTGGATATCCAGTTGGAGAAAGAGGGCAAAGAATTCATTTATACGCACAAATTATTGCTGTATCTGATGTGTATCATGCTATGACATCAGAGAGAATATATCGATCAAAAAAGTCTCCTTATAAAGTGTTAGAAATGTTATCACAAGATTTTTTTGGTGAGTATGATGCTGCAGTATTATCTAATTTAATCAATTTAATATGTTCTTTTACGCCTGGAACTACTGTGAGACTGTCTAATGGTGAATATGCTCAAATTATGTTTACAAAAGCAAATGACCCTCTAAGGCCACTTATTAGATTAAAAGATAGAGATGAGTATATTGATTTAGAAAAGTCACGCGCACTATACATTGAGTCTGTCTAAGAAACAATATAGTAGAAGAGAGGACTTCAAGAGTATAATTGCTCTTGGAGTTTTCATTACTAGATTAGTAACAACTCATCATTTACCACGTGATGTCGTCTGATCTTAGAAAAGTATCTTTAATAGTGTAGCTATACGTTAAAACACAATTAAAAAAAGAAACGGAAATTTTTCTATTATATTCATTGACTTGATATATACATAAATGGTATATTACAAGTCGCTTCTCTTTCTGAGAGGTAGCGTACTTCTTTTTTGAAAAACTTTTTTAAAAAAGTATTGCAGAATTAAGTAACACATGATATATTAGTTAAGTCGCCAAAACAAGACGACACTAAACATTGAACTTTGAAAACTAAACAAACCAAGTGCCAACGTTTAATTCAGTTGTTTCTAGGAAACAACAAAACAAGTTTTTTATGAGCTAATCAAACATCTATTGGAGAGTTTGATCCTGGCTCAGGACGAACGCTGGCGGCGTGCCTAATACATGCAAGTCGAGCGGACTTGTGGGAGCTTGCTCCCGCAAGTTAGCGGCGGACGGGTGAGTAACACGTGGGTAACCTGCCTGTAAGATTGGGATAACTCCGGGAAACCGGGGCTAATACCGAATAACATCATTTGTCGCATGACAGATGATTCAAAGGTGGCTTCGGCTATCACTTACAGATGGACCCGCGGCGCATTAGCTAGTTGGTGAGGTAACGGCTCACCAAGGCGACGATGCGTAGCCGACCTGAGAGGGTGATCGGCCACACTGGGACTGAGACACGGCCCAGACTCCTACGGGAGGCAGCAGTAGGGAATCTTCCGCAATGGACGAAAGTCTGACGGAGCAACGCCGCGTGAGTGAAGAAGGTTTTCGGATCGTAAAACTCTGTTGTTAGGGAAGAACAAGTACCGTTCGAATAGGGCGGTACCTTGACGGTACCTAACCAGAAAGCCACGGCTAACTACGTGCCAGCAGCCGCGGTAATACGTAGGTGGCAAGCGTTGTCCGGAATTATTGGGCGTAAAGCGCGCGCAGGTGGTTTCTTAAGTCTGATGTGAAAGCCCACGGCTCAACCGTGGAGGGTCATTGGAAACTGGGAAACTTGAGTGCAGAAGAGGAAAGTGGAATTCCACGTGTAGCGGTGAAATGCGTAGAGATGTGGAGGAACACCAGTGGCGAAGGCGACTTTCTGGTCTGTAACTGACACTGAGGCGCGAAAGCGTGGGGAGCAAACAGGATTAGATACCCTGGTAGTCCACGCCGTAAACGATGAGTGCTAAGTGTTGGAGGGTTTCCGCCCTTCAGTGCTGCAGCTAACGCATTAAGCACTCCGCCTGGGGAGTACGGTCGCAAGACTGAAACTCAAAGGAATTGACGGGGGCCCGCACAAGCGGTGGAGCATGTGGTTTAATTCGAAGCAACGCGAAGAACCTTACCAGCTCTTGACATCCTCTGACAACCCTAGAGATAGGGCGTTCCCCTTCGGGGACAGAGTGACAGGTGGTGCATGGTTGTCGTCAGCTCGTGTCGTGAGATGTTGGGTTAAGTCCCGCAACGAGCGCAACCCTTGATCTTAGTTGCCATCATTTAGTTGGGCACTCTAAGGTGACTGCCGGTGACAAACCGGAGGAAGGTGGGGATGACGTCAAATCATCATGCCCCTTATGAGCTGGGCTACACACGTGCTACAATGGACGGTACAAAGGGCTGCAAGACCGCGAGGTTAAGCCAATCCCATAAAACCGTTCTCAGTTCGGATTGTAGGCTGCAACTCGCCTACATGAAGCTGGAATCGCTAGTAATCGCGGATCAGCATGCCGCGGTGAATACGTTCCCGGGCCTTGTACACACCGCCCGTCACACCACGAGAGTTTGTAACACCCGAAGTCGGTGGGGTAACCTTTTGGAGCCAGCCGCCTAAGGTGGGACAGATGATTGGGGTGAAGTCGTAACAAGGTAGCCGTATCGGAAGGTGCGGCTGGATCACCTCCTTTCTAAGGATATATTACGGAACAGTACTTCTTCGGAAGTACTGGCGTTCGGCACATACATTGGTTTGTTTAGTTTTGATGGTTCAATCGAATTCATCATAGAATAACAGAATTTTATAGAGGGCCTATAGCTCAGCTGGTTAGAGCGCACGCCTGATAAGCGTGAGGTCGGTGGTTCGAGTCCACTTAGGCCCACCATTTTTTCTTCTATAATATAATCTTTTTATGGGGCCTTAGCTCAGCTGGGAGAGCGCCTGCTTTGCACGCAGGAGGTCAGCGGTTCGATCCCGCTAGGCTCCACCAATATTTGTTCTTTGAAAACTAAATACTGTAAGACACCAAAGCAATTAAAACCGAGAATCGCCATCTTAAGATTTCTTTCCATTATGGTAAGAAAAAAATATAGCATTATTAACGGTTAAGTTAATAAGGGCGCACGGTGGATGCCTTGGCACTAGGAGCCGATGAAGGACGTCACTAACAACGATATGCTTCGGGGAGCTGTAAGTAAGCTTCGATCCGGAGATTTCCGAATGGGGAAACCCACTGTTCGTAATGGAACAGTATCCTTCTCTGAATACATAGGAGTTGGAAGGCAGACCCGGGGAACTGAAACATCTAAGTACCCGGAGGAAGAGAAAGCAAACGCGATTCCCTTAGTAGCGGCGAGCGAAACGGGAACAGCCCAAACCAAGAGGCTTGCCTCTTGGGGTTGTAGGACACTCTATACGGAGTTACAAAAGAACGAGGTAGATGAAGCGACCTGGAAAGGTCCGCAAGAGAAGGTAAAAGCCCTGTAGTCGAAATCTTGTTCTCTCCTGAGTGGATCCTGAGTACGGCGGAACACGTGAAATTCCGTCGGAATCCGGGAGGACCATCTCCCAAGGCTAAATACTCCCTAGTGACCGATAGTGAACCAGTACCGTGAGGGAAAGGTGAAAAGCACCCCGGAAGGGGAGTGAAATAGATCCTGAAACCGTGTGCCTACAAGTAGTTAGAGCCCGTTAATGGGTGATAGCGTGCCTTTTGTAGAATGAACCGGCGAGTTACGATTTCATGCAAGGTTAAGTTTTAGAAGACGGAGCCGCAGCGAAAGCGAGTCTGAATAGGGCGAATGAGTATGAGGTCGTAGACCCGAAACCAGGTGATCTACCCATGTCCAGGGTGAAGTTCAGGTAACACTGAATGGAGGCCCGAACCCACGCACGTTGAAAAGTGCGGGGATGAGGTGTGGGTAGCGGAGAAATTCCAATCGAACTTGGAGATAGCTGGTTCTCTCCGAAATAGCTTTAGGGCTAGCCTCACGTTGTAAGAGTCTTGGAGGTAGAGCACTGTTTGGACTAGGGGCCCCCATCGGGTTACCGAATTCAGACAAACTCCGAATGCCAATGACTTATCCGTGGGAGTCAGACTGCGAGTGATAAGATCCGTAGTCGAAAGGGAAACAGCCCAGACCACCAGCTAAGGTCCCAAAGTATACGTTAAGTGGAAAAGGATGTGGAGTTGCTTAGACAACCAGGATGTTGGCTTAGAAGCAGCCACCATTTAAAGAGTGCGTAATAGCTCACTGGTCGAGTGACTCTGCGCCGAAAATGTACCGGGGCTAAACGTATCACCGAAGCTGTGGATTCACACCGTTGGTGTGAGTGGTAGGAGAGCGTTCTAAGTGCGTCGAAGCTAGACCGGAAGGACTGGTGGAGCGCTTAGAAGTGAGAATGCCGGTATGAGTAGCGAAAGAAGGGTGAGAATCCCTTCCACCGAATGCCTAAGGTTTCCTGAGGAAGGCTCGTCCGCTCAGGGTTAGTCGGGACCTAAGCCGAGGCCGAATGGCGTAGGCGATGGACAACAGGTTGATATTCCTGTACCACCTCTCTTCCGTTTGAGCAATGGGGGGACGCAGGAGGATAGGGTATGCGCACTGCTGGATATGTGCGCTCAAGCAGTAAGACTGGTAACGAGGCAAATCCCGTTACCGTAAGGTCAAGCTGTGATGACGAGGGAATTATAGTACCGAAGTACCTGATTTCACACTGCCAAGAAAAGCCTCTAGCGAGGAAGAAGGTGCCCGTACCGCAAACCGACACAGGTAGGCGAGGAGAGAATCCTAAGGTGTGCGAGAGAACTCTCGTTAAGGAACTCGGCAAAATGACCCCGTAACTTCGGGAGAAGGGGTGCTCTGATAGGGTGAAAGCCCGAGAGAGCCGCAGTGAATAGGCCCAGGCGACTGTTTAGCAAAAACACAGGTCTCTGCGAAGCCGCAAGGCGAAGTATAGGGGCTGACGCCTGCCCGGTGCTGGAAGGTTAAGGAGAGGGGTTAGCTCACGCGAAGCTCTGAACCGAAGCCCCAGTAAACGGCGGCCGTAACTATAACGGTCCTAAGGTAGCGAAATTCCTTGTCGGGTAAGTTCCGACCCGCACGAAAGGCGTAACGATCTGGGCACTGTCTCAACGAGAGACTCGGTGAAATTATAGTACCTGTGAAGATGCAGGTTACCCGCGACAGGACGGAAAGACCCCGTGGAGCTTTACTGCAACCTGATATTGAATTTTGGTACAGCTTGTACAGGATAGGTAGGAGCCTTGGAAGCCGGAGCGCCAGCTTCGGTGGAGGCATTGGTGGGATACTACCCTGGCTGTATTGAACTTCTAACCCGCGCCCCTTATCGGGGTGGGAGACAGTGTCAGGTGGGCAGTTTGACTGGGGCGGTCGCCTCCTAAAAGGTAACGGAGGCGCCCAAAGGTTCCCTCAGAATGGTTGGAAATCATTCGTAGAGTGTAAAGGCACAAGGGAGCTTGACTGCGAGACCTACAAGTCGAGCAGGGACGAAAGTCGGGCTTAGTGATCCGGTGGTTCCGCATGGAAGGGCCATCGCTCAACGGATAAAAGCTACCCCGGGGATAACAGGCTTATCTCCCCCAAGAGTCCACATCGACGGGGAGGTTTGGCACCTCGATGTCGGCTCATCGCATCCTGGGGCTGTAGTCGGTCCCAAGGGTTGGGCTGTTCGCCCATTAAAGCGGTACGCGAGCTGGGTTCAGAACGTCGTGAGACAGTTCGGTCCCTATCCGTCGTGGGCGTAGGAAATTTGAGAGGAGCTGTCCTTAGTACGAGAGGACCGGGATGGACGCACCGCTGGTGTACCAGTTGTCTTGCCAAAGGCATCGCTGGGTAGCTATGTGCGGAAGGGATAAGTGCTGAAAGCATCTAAGCATGAAGCCCCCCTCAAGATGAGATTTCCCATTCGTAAGAAGTAAGATCCCTGAAAGATGATCAGGTAGATAGGTTCGAGGTGGAAGCATGGCGACATGTGGAGCTGACGAATACTAATCGATCGAGGACTTAACCAAGTCAAACTTGGTGATTCTCGGCAATACGCTTTGGTGGCGCGCAGTATTTAGTTTTGAAAGAACAACGTTCTTTTACATGTACATAGTCTGGTGGCGATAGCGAGAAGGTCACACCCGTTCCCATCCCGAACACGGCAGTTAAGCTTCTCAGCGCCAATGGTAGTTGGGGGTTCTCCCCCTGTGAGAGTAGGACGTCGCCAGGCATTTACGAACACCGTATCTAATTAGATACGGTGTTTTTTGTGAATAGGAATAACTATGTGTAGGCTATGTGATATGGCCTATAGTTACTAATGTAACGACTATTTAGTGAAAGATAAATTCATAGTATATAATTCTAGTAATTTGTCCATACTACCCCTAAAGGGAGGTAGTATGATGAACAATAGTAACTTAGTAGAGTATCAATGCCAGTGTTGTAAACAAAGAAAGCGTAGCGGATATTATATTCACCATCTGTACTTATGTTTGAGTTGTGAACAGTTACTAATATCCTTAGAGCCGGAAGACCCCTTATACAAAGAATATGTCAAGCTTATGACTGCCGCCAGAAGACGAAATAGTCAACCTAATACAATACCAGTTAATTAATAGGTAAACCCTTTTCTAGTTTTATTCTAGAAGAGGGTTTTTTTCTTGATTGCTTTCTAAGTAGTCAAAGATTAAAGACGGACCTGAATATAAAGTAGATTGTAAAAAAGATTGAATTAAAGGGTAATCATGTGTTGGCGAAGATCTAATTAAGTTTCCCCACCACTCTGTCTCATACCTTGCAATCATACTAAGATTATAAAGCAGGAGGTAATGAATGATAAGGTGGGGTAAAAAGTGTATATAACTTAGTTTTGACGGTATATAGATATCTGTATCGGAATGAGATCTAATTGGAAACACTAAGTGCTTATTATATCGTTGGATAGAAATCATGTTATTGTTCCATTTAATTTCTAAATCATCTCCAAAAGATTCTTTTATATCCTGGATGGATATGTTAGAAGGCATTAGCAATGTATCTCCATTTACGGTAACAGATGTAGTACCTTTCGTAGGCCGAAAATAATAAAACAGTTTATCTAATTCGGGAAGACATTCCATTAAATCCCCCATACTAATTTTCTTATTTTCAAGTTGTTTCACGTGGAACAACTTCTCGGATAAATGAGTACATAACCCATTACGTTGAATTTTTACTTCGTCCTGAAAAAATAAATATTGCTGTTTCTTTTTTTTTCGAGTTG
The DNA here is from genome assembly GCF_015482585.1 of Mangrovibacillus cuniculi. Taxonomy (NCBI): domain Bacteria; kingdom Bacillati; phylum Bacillota; class Bacilli; order Caryophanales; family Bacillaceae; genus Mangrovibacillus; species Mangrovibacillus cuniculi. The sequence continues at coordinate 2,729,874 of NZ_CP049742.1, forward strand.
ATACGCCGTGTGCTAAAACACTGGTAGAGTCAGGATAGAAAGGATCTACAGTTAAAAGAGCAGCCTTCAGCAAATGTGTTAACCCGTAAAAAAGGAGGAGAGGTTTTATTTCTAAAGGCGAAGTAGATGATAATGAATAGTAACTCTTTCCATGTTCTAGATAGTACATAAAAGCAGTAGATTTGTCCCTAGCTTGAAGAGTAGGATTTGGTAATGCTAATGTTTCATAGTGATCATGAAGATATTTATTCACATAAGATGCGGAAGTAAAACGGTATCCTCTCTCCCAAATATGTATAGGTAAAGTCATGGCACGTACCCCTTATATAAACTGAATAATCTAACAAATTATAGACTTCTTGACAGTAGTTTAACCAATTGATAACCTACTAATAATATTTTTTGGAGGAGGAACGATTTATGTGGGAGACAAAGTTTGCTAAAGAAGGTTTAACGTTTGATGATGTTCTATTAATTCCAGCTAAATCCGAAGTATTACCAAGAGACGTAGATTTAAGTGTGGAGTTAACACCTAACGTAAAATTGAACATTCCTATTATCTCTGCTGGTATGGATACAGTTACTGAAGCTGCAATGGCCATTAGTATGGCTCGTCAAGGTGGATTAGGTATAATCCATAAAAATATGAGTGTAGAGCAGCAAGCAGAGCAGGTAGATAAAGTTAAACGTTCTGAAAGTGGAGTTATTACTAATCCATTTTATTTAACACCAGATCATCAAGTGTTTGATGCAGAGCACTTAATGGGTAAATATCGTATATCCGGTGTACCGATTGTAAATAACGAAACAGAATGCAAGCTAGTTGGGATCCTAACAAATCGTGACTTGAGATTCATTAGTGATTTTTCTATACGTATTTCAGATGTAATGACAAAAGAGAATTTAGTAACTGCTCCAGTAGGAACTAGTTTAGAAGAAGCAGAAAAAATCCTTCAGAAATATAAAATTGAAAAATTACCTTTGGTAGATGATTCTGGTGTACTAAAAGGACTTATTACGATTAAAGATATTGAGAAAGTTATTGAGTTCCCTAATAGTGCAAAAGATAAACAAGGACGTTTATTAGTTGGAGCTGCAGTAGGTGTTACAAACGATGTATTACTTCGTGTGGGTAAACTAGTAGAATCACAAGTAGATGTTATTGTTATTGATACTGCTCACGGCCACTCTAAAGGGGTGCTAGACACTGTAAGTAAAATTAGAGAAGCTTATCCTACTGTTGCTATTATTGCAGGTAACGTCGCTACGGCAGAAGCAACACGTGCTTTATATGAGGCAGGTGCTGATATTGTGAAGGTGGGAATTGGACCAGGTTCCATTTGTACAACTCGTGTAGTAGCTGGAGTAGGTGTACCACAAATTACAGCAGTATATGATTGTGCATCTGTAGCACGAGAATTAGGAAAAACTATTATTGCAGATGGTGGAATCAAGTATTCAGGTGATATTGTGAAAGCACTAGCTGCAGGTGGTAATGCAGTCATGCTAGGTAGCCTACTTGCAGGAACATCAGAAAGTCCAGGGGAAACAGAAATTTTCCAAGGACGACGATTTAAAGTTTATAGAGGAATGGGTTCCGTTGGGGCAATGGAACAAGGATCTAAAGATCGCTACTTCCAAGAAGATGCTAAGAAATTTGTACCAGAAGGGATTGAAGGAAGAACTGCCTATAAGGGTCCAGTAACAGATACTATTTATCAATTACTTGGTGGAATCCGTTCGGGAATGGGTTATTGTGGTGCTGCAACCCTTTTAGCTCTTCGTGAAGAAGCGCAGTTTATCCGTATGACTGGTGCTGGATTACGTGAGAGTCATCCGCATAATGTACAAATTACAAAAGAAGCTCCAAACTACTCGTTATAATAGATTCATTTATTATACCTCCTTCTTTTTTGAAGGAGGTATTTCTATTAGAAAGGATGTTACAAATTTCACAAAGAATAGAAAACATACTTTGTACTAGAATGGTGTCTATTTTGTGAAACCTACGTATATAGCGGATTCCCACTTTAGTCCTTCTACCTATTCCATACATAATATGATAAAATTCTAGGCATGCAGATTAATTTTGGAGGGTATTGGAGTGAAAAATAATCTTGTTCAAAAAGTTATAACTATGATGACAGTTCTAATGTTATCGGTTGGGGTTATTCAAACGAACCAAGCGAATGCGGCTACAGACACATTGGCGGTTAATGCAGATGCTGCTATCTTAATTGATGCTAAAACAGGTAAGGTATTATACGAGAAGAACGCAGACACTGCCTTAGGTGTTGCATCTATGACAAAAATGATGACAGAATACCTACTGTTAGAAGCTATAGAAGATGGAAGAGTTACGTTTGATCAACAATATAATGTTAGTGAAGTAGTGTATAAAGTTTCACAAGATCGAGCTTTATCAAATGTTCCACTTCGTGCAGACGGTACATATAGTGTGCAAGAGTTATATGAAGCAATGGTAATCTACTCAGCCAATGGAGCGACTATGGCATTAGCGGAAGTAATCGCCGGATCTGAGACAGAGTTCGTTAAATTAATGAACGAAAAAGGTAATGAGTTAGGGCTTAAGGAGTTTCGATTTGTTAACTCATCTGGCTTAAATAATCGTGATCTAAAAGGTATGCATCCGGAAGGAACGGGTCCGGAAGATGAAAATATTATGTCGGCGAAAGACACAGCTTTATTAGCTCAAAAGCTTTTAACGGAATTCCCCGAGGTATTAGAGACATCTGGAATCTCTCGTAAAGTGTTCCGCGATGGTACCGATGATGCAATAAAAATGGATAACTGGAACTGGATGTTGCCTGGTCTACTGTTCGAATATGAAGGGGTAGACGGTATTAAAACTGGAACAACAGATTTTGCTGGTTACTGTTTTACCGCAACAGCAGAACGAAATGGACAACGTTACATTACAGTAGTGATGAATGCCAAGAATGCTGATGGGCAAGGTTCTTACCAAGCTCGTTTTGGCGAAACGAAGAAAATGCTAGACTTTGCATTTGGTCAACATACAAAAGAAGAAGTATTACCAGCAGGGTACACAATGGAAGCGGCAAAAACATTGCCTGTTACAAAAGGAAAAGAAGATTCTGTTCAAATTGAAACAGAAAAAGCTCTAGAAATGATCATCCGAAACGGTCAAGCAGAAAACTACACTCCAGTCTTTACAGTGGATGAAAGTCTATTAAATGAAGATGGACAATTAACTGCCCCTATTGAGAAGGGAACTCGTGTCGGATACATTAAACTTCAATACAATGGTGAAGGCGAAGAATCCTACTTAACAGAAGAACTTGCTCAAGCAACAGAGATTCCAGTTGTCACTACGGTATCTGTAGAAAAAGCAAATTGGTTTGTCTTATCTATGAGAGGTATCGGAGGATTCTTCTCAGGTATTTGGGATAGTATCGCTTCGACTGTAAAAGGTTGGTTTTAATAAGAGAAGGTTGAAACAAGTTGTAAAAGACTTTGTTTCAACCTTCTTTTTCATATCTATACTTAACTTCATTGTACTAGTTGTTATAAAATGATCTATAGGAAGGACAATAGTAAGTGGTAATTGGAGATAGGTAGAACCTTTCATTCTTGACACAATACTCAATTTATTGTTTAGTTACGTTAGGACAACCGATTATTCCGATCGTGTTACCATGAATGATTGTGAAATAGATACTTAGGGGGCAATGAGATGATTACAGGAACAGACCGAGTAAAACGTGGAATGGCAGAAATGCAAAAAGGCGGCGTTATTATGGACGTTGTTAATGCAGAGCAAGCTCGTATTGCAGAAGCAGCTGGAGCAGTTGCAGTTATGGCACTAGAGCGAGTACCTGCAGACATCCGTGCAGCAGGTGGCGTTGCGCGTATGGCAGATCCACGTATTGTAGAAGAAGTAATGGGGGCAGTATCTATCCCAGTAATGGCAAAAGCTCGTATTGGTCATATTGTAGAAGCTCGTGTTTTAGAATCAATGGGTGTGGATTATATCGACGAGAGTGAAGTATTAACACCTGCAGATGAAGAGTATCATTTAGATAAAAACACATTTACTGTACCTTTCGTTTGTGGTTGCCGTGACTTAGGAGAAGCTCTTCGCCGTATTGGAGAAGGTGCATCTATGTTACGTACAAAAGGTGAACCAGGTACAGGTAATATCGTAGAAGCAGTTCGTCATATGCGTAAAGTAAATGCCCAAGTACGTAAGGTAGCAGCTATGAATCGCGATGAACTTATGACAGAAGCTAAATTGTTAGGTGCTCCGTATGAATTATTACTAGAAATACAAGAAAAAGGAAAACTACCAGTTGTTAATTTCGCAGCAGGTGGAGTAGCGACACCTGCTGATGCCGCTCTTATGATGGAACTAGGTGCAGATGGAGTATTCGTAGGCTCTGGTATCTTTAAATCAGAGAACCCAGAGAAGTTTGCGAAAGCGATTGTTGAAGCAACTACTTACTATCAAGATTATGAGCGTATTGCTCGTTTATCTAAAGAGTTAGGAACGGCGATGAAAGGTATTGAAATTTCTAACTTACTACCACAAGACCGTATGCAAGAGCGTGGATGGTAAAATGACCGTTCGCGTTGGAGTATTAGGATTACAAGGTGCGGTACGTGAGCATGTGCAAGCTATTGAAGCAATTGGTCAAACAGCTGTTATTATAAAAGAACCAGAACAGTTAGAGCTTGTAGATGGCTTGATTATACCTGGTGGTGAAAGTACCACGATGCGTAAACTAATTGATGAATATGGATTTATGCCAGCGCTACAATCTTTTGCAGAATCAAAAAAGCCGATGTTTGGAACATGCGCGGGATTGATTTTGCTAGCAAAATCAATAGAAGGATATGATCAGCCTCATATTGGTGTAATGGATGCGAAAGTAGCTCGTAATTCTTTTGGGCGTCAAAAAGATTCATTTGAAGTCTCATTAGATTTGGTTGACATTGGTGATGATTTCCCGGCAGTATTCATTCGTGCTCCACACATTTTAGAAGTTGGTCCAGATGTAACGGTTTTAGCTAAACATAATGGTCGAATTGTTGCAGCAAGAGATGGCCAATATCTAGGCTGTTCATTCCATCCAGAATTGACAGATGATCATCGTATTACGCACTACTTTGTAGAAATGGTACAGGATTATCAAAAAACGAATGCATAAGCGTATTGCCTTTCAGACATAATGATAGTAAACTATTGTTAATTAAATGAACGAAAACGATGATAAGAAATAGTAATAGAAGTGCTGTTGTAAAGAGAGACGGTGGTTGGTGAAAACCGTTCAACACCTTTTATGAATCCATCTTAGAGTGATATTCGAAGCTCTGTGAGTATAAGGGTATCCGGCACTGACCGTTATTCAGTCAAGCGAAGAAAGTGTACTAACTTTCTTAACTAGGGTGGCAACGCGGGAAAGCTCTCGTCCCTTTCTACAAGGGATGGGGGCTTTTTTGCGTTCTTATCGCTCTAATCGTTCATTAAAAAGGAGGAGTTTCTTTTGTTAGATAGCAAAGTATTACGTACTCAATTCGAAGAAGTAAAAGCGAAATTCCAGCATCGTGGAGAAGACCTAGGAGATTTTGAGAAATTCGGGGAACTAGACGTTCGTCGCCGTGAATTACTAGTTGAAGTAGAAGAACTAAAAAGTAAACGTAATGAAGTTTCTCAAAAGATTGCACAATTAAAAAGAGAAAAGCAAGATGCCGAAGCTATGATCGTAGAAATGCGTGAAGTTGGAGACCGTGTAAAAGTATTAGATGAAGAACTGCGTGAAGTAGAAGAAAAACTAGAAAGCATCCTACTATCTATCCCTAATATTCCTCATGATAGTGTTCCTGTTGGATCTTCTGAAGATGACAATATTCCAGTACGTCATTGGGGTGATATTCGTGAGTTTGATTTTGAACCAAAACCTCATTGGGATGTAGCGACAGATCTACAGTTATTAGATTTTGAACGTGCTTCTAAGGTTACTGGTAGCCGTTTTGTCTTTTATAAAGGGGTAGGTGCAAGATTAGAACGCGCACTATTTAACTTCATGTTAGATCTTCATGTAGATGAACATGGATATGAAGAGGTATTACCTCCATACCTTGTAAACCGTGCTAGTATGACTGGTACAGGTCAACTACCAAAGTTTGAAGAAGATGCATTCCGTATTGAAAGTGAAGATTATTTCTTAATTCCAACTTCAGAGGTTCCTGTAACGAATATGCACCGTGATGAAATTGTTCCGGGAGAAGAATTACCAATGTCTTATGCTGCGTTTAGTGCAAACTTCCGCTCAGAAGCAGGATCAGCTGGTCGTGACACTAGAGGACTTATTCGTCAGCATCAGTTCAATAAAGTAGAATTAGTTCACTTTGTTAAACCAGAAGAGTCTTATGAAACACTTGAAAAACTAGTTGGACATGCAGAGAAAGTTCTTCAATTGTTAGGTCTTCCATACCGAGTGATGAGCATGTGTACAGCTGATCTTGGTTTCACAGCAGCTAAGAAATATGATATCGAGGTTTGGATTCCAAGTTACGGTACCTACCGTGAAATCTCTTCTTGTAGTAATTTCGAAGCGTTCCAAGCGCGCCGTGCAAACATTCGTTTCCGTCGAGAAGCGAATGCGAAGCCAGAACATGTGCATACACTTAATGGATCTGGGCTAGCGATCGGTCGTACTGTTGCAGCAATCTTAGAGAACTATCAACAAGAAGATGGTAGTGTAGTTATTCCAGAAGTACTTCGTCCATATATGGGTGGAAAAGAAGTTATCCCTTATAAAGGATAATGAAAATTGTTCAGACTCATTCTAGAGATAGAGTGAGTCTGAATAAGGTTAAAAAAACTTTTCGAAAAAACTTTTTAAAAAGTGTTGACCATTTCGTTTATATAGTGTAATATAAATCTTGTCGATACGGAGGAATACCCAAGTCTGGCTGAAGGGATCGGTCTTGAAAACCGACAGGGGTGTAACAGCCCGCGGGGGTTCGAATCCCTCTTCCTCCTCCATTTGATATTTTAAACAAAGAACCATCGCGCATAAATTGGAGATTAAACCGTCATACCTAGTATGGCGGTTTTTCGTATATATTTGGATAGAAAAAAGCCCTCTGCCGAACAGAGGGTTTTCGTTACTTTTTGAAGTTAGAGGTATGTTTTAAGAAATCTCCTATGCGCTCTAATAATGGTTCAATAGAATCCTCTTGAGCAATTAAATCATATTCATTAATGTTTAAACGCATAACAGGGCAAGTATTGAAGTTATTAATCCAGTTTTCATAACGCTCATGCATTTCTTCCCAATATGCAACAGGCGTCTTTTGTTCCATCGGACGTCCTCGTTCATGAATTCTAGAAAGAATGTCATCTAGCGAACCTTCTAAATAGATAAGTAAGTCTGGATGAGGGAAGTAAGGTGTCATAACCATTGCATCAAATAAGTTCTTATATGTTTCATAGTCCACTTCGCTCATATTACCTTTTTCATAATGCATTTTAGCAAAGATTCCAGTATCCTCGTAGATAGATCGATCTTGTATAAATCCGCCTCCGTATTCAAAGATACGTTTTTGTTCTTTAAATCTTTCCGCTAAGAAATAAATTTGTAGATGGAAGCTCCAACGTTTAAAGTCATTATAAAAAGAGTCAAGGTAAGGGTTTGTATCAACTTTTTCAAAAGATGTTCTAAAGTTTAATTTCTCTGCAAGTTTTGTTGTCATAGTAGATTTTCCTACACCAACTGTCCCTGCAATGGTAATAACAGCATCTTTCGGGATATTATATTTATCGCGTAAATTCATCTTGCTGTGCTCCTTCTTTTAAGGTTTCTTCTAATGCTTGTAACATCATTTTTAGGTCACCTGGTTTTTGTACAAAATCAATATGATCTCCATTAAAGCGTAGAACTGGTACTTCAGGATGAGCTTTTTCGAAGTCAGCCATAAACTGTTCATAATCAGCTGAAAGTTGTTCTAAGTATAGCGGGCTGATATTTTTCTCTACTTCACGACCACGTTTTTGAATACGTTCTAGTAATGTTTCTAAACTAGCATGTAAATAGATCACTAAGTTAGGCTTAGGCATGTCCTCTGTTAAAATAGAGTATATATCCATGTATTTTTGTGCTTGTTGTTCTTTTAATGTGCGCTTAGAGAAGATTAAGTTTTTGAAGATATTATAATCAGCTACTACCGCTTTTTCTTCAGATAAAAACTTCGTATGGATATCTTCTAATTGTTTATACCTATTACATAAGAAAAACATCTCTGTTTGGAAACTCCACTCTTCAATGTTTTCATAGAATTTTCCTAGAAAAGGATTTTCATCTACTATCTCTTTTAAAAGGTGATAAGAAAAGTGCTCAGATATTGCTTTAGCTAAAGATGTTTTTCCTACCCCAATTGGACCTTCTACCGTAATAAACGGAACATTCTTCACAGGATTTCCTCCTCACTAACTGAAACGATTCCTAAATAGACAAATGTTATTGTATCACAGACCTTCCTTTACAGTTAGTCTAAACAAATAGTTTCTTTTCTCTTTTTATGGTAATGCATGTAGTTGATTAGTAGGTAAAGGTAGTTAGGGGAATAAAAAAACTTAGCGAGAAATATCGCTAAGTAGGAGAGGGGCTTTACTTCTTTTCTACTGTGAAGTTAGAGTCAATGAGTAACCAATTTTGAGGGAAAGGTAAACCAAGCTTCCAATAGCTCATTCCTCGCAAATTTAACTCTCGCATTAGATTAAACTTAGCTTGGATGGACCTAGCGTCTTCGAACCATACCTCATGTTGTTTGCCTTCTTGATCACGATAGTTATATGTCGGTGCTTGAGCTTTCTCATTGTATTCTATCGCTACATTTTTTTCTGCAGCTAAAAGAATAGCTGCCTGAGGACTTAATGCTTTGGCTGTTGTCCCTTGTTTAAATGGAAGCGTCCAGTCGTATCCATATAAATTTTGTCCCATCATTATCTTTTTACTAGGCATTTCTGTAATAGCGTATTCTAGAACTTCTCTTACAGGACCAATAGGAGATACAGCTTGAGCAGGACCGCCACTATACCCCCATTCATACGTCATAATTACAACAAAATCGACTATCTCACCATGTGTTTTGTAATCATGTGCTTCGTACCATGCACCTTTTTGATCGCTACTTGTTTTAGGTGCAAGAGCAGTTGAAAGTAACCATCCCTGTGCGGAAAAACGTTGTTTAGCTTTCCTTAAGAATTGGTTATATGCTTCCTTGTCAGCTGGACGTAAATATTCAAAGTCAAAGTGAATGTCACGGAAACCATATTTTTTTGCAGTTGCTTCAATATTGTTTAGTAACTTATTTTGGACGGCTTGATCGTTTAGTAAGATACGTCCTAATTCGTCGTTAAATCCACCTTCTTCTAGGTTGGTTATTACCATCATAAGTATGTTGTTGTTCTCATCAGCAATTTGTTTCAAATTTGTTAATGCAGGCTCCTTTAATTCACCTGTTCGTAAAGCTTGAAAAGAAAAAGGTGCTAAATACGTTAAGTATGGAGCTGCTTCCCTTGCGCTATCTTGTAAATCTTGAGGAATTGTTTTACTAAAAGGTTCAAGATACGCGTTAAATTCCATTTTTACCTTAGGTGGTTCTGGGATATAAAGACGGAACCCAATTGTTAAGGATTGATTAACGGATATACCGTTGATTCTTGCTAACTCTTGGTAAGTCAAACCAAAGCGGTTTGCGATGGACCACAAAGAATCCCCTTTTTGTACTTCATAAAAAGAACCTATAATAGGGATGACCATTGTTTGACCGACTACTAGTCGATTTGGGTTTGGAATTTGATTTGCTTCTACGATCTCTGACACTGTTGAACCGTATGAACGAGCAATGGTAGTAATGCTTTCGCCAGGCTTTACAACGTGTATTTGCACTGTCCCACCTCTTTTCTTTATGGCTTTCAAGCTACATATATGACAGGTGGGGGTTGGCACATACCAAAAAGTTAGAATTTAGTTGTGTCAGCTTTCAAAACATTCTTCATCATTCGCAGTGCATAGATTTGATCATCATCAGAAACGGATGCGATAGCATTTTCCGGAACATGCAAAGGGAACTCTCGCATATATGCATCATTTGCAGTAAAGAGTACGCATATGTTTCCTGCAATTCCTGCCAACACTAAGTTGGTTACATGAAGTTGGTGTAGTAGTGTCTGGAGAGCTGTACCATAAAAGGCAGAGTGTTTCGGCTTTATTAAAAAATAATCATTTTTATCAGGGAACAAAGAATCGATAATCGGCTTGCTTGTAGGGTTTGAAATTTCTTGTACAATCCTTTTTATATCTGCTTCCCATAAGTTATAATGGTCGTTAATATAGATAATGGGCTCATTTCTCTCATAAAAAGATTGTTTCAGTTTCAATATAGTTGGAATCATCGCCGTTGTTTTATTTGCTAAAACGTCTCCATGAGAGAAGTCGAAGGAGTTCAAAACATCAATTAGTAGTAAGGCTTTTTTAGTCATAGTAGCCTCCTTTTTTCTTTTAGTCTGTCTAAGTAAAAAGGCGATTAGTAAGGAGAATAATGCCATGTGTACGGATTCATATTTTATGGAACAAGCAATAGCAGAAGCGGAAAAAGCAAGAGCTATCGGAGAAGTTCCTATTGGTGCTGTAGTTGTATTAAACGAAGAAATAATAGGTAGAGGGCACAACTTGCGTGAAACTACTCAACAAGCAACAACTCATGCAGAGGTCATAGCGATTGAACAAGCTTGTAAGAAAATTGGTTCATGGCGTTTAGAAGATACGACATTATACGTAACATTAGAACCATGTCCTATGTGTAGTGGTGCTATCATCCTATCTAGAGTTAAACGTGTAGTATATGGTGCTAGGGATCCAAAGGCTGGGTGTGTTGGTAGTTTAATGAATTTACTTCAAGATGATCGATTTAACCATCAATGTGAAGTAACAGAAGGTGTATTAAATGAGCGTTGTTCTAGCCTTTTAACAACATTTTTCCGTGAACTTAGAGATAAGAAAAAGCTGCTTAAGCAATTAAGAAGCGATACGGATTGAATTTGCATTTTGTTCCGTTTCTTAGTATACTGAGTCTACGTCGTGATTACACGACTTCATAATTGGTATCACATTTGCCGTGCTAGGTGGGGAGGTAGCGGTGCCCTGCACCCGCAATCCGCTCTAGCGGGACTGAATCCCTTTCCGAGGTCACTCTTCTGTAAGGCTGCCTCAAGTAAGTGGTGTTGACGTCTGGGTCCTGCGCAATGAGAATCCACGAACCATGTCAGGTCCGGAAGGAAGCAGCATTAAGTGGAATCTCTCATGTGCCGCAGGAGTGCCTGGGCCGAGCTAACTGCTTGAGTAACGCTTATGGAAAGTGATCGACGAGAGGTGCACGGCAGTTTACTTACATAAGCAAAGCACGTCCTTTAGGGGGCGTGCTTTTTTCTTTAATCAAGGAAAACATATCATCGACCAGGTAAAGGATTCACACTTGGGTGAGGTTCATTCTAATATTTACATATTAATTCATGTATAATAGAACATATATAATAGATCGAATAAAGGAGGCAACAAATGAGTTATCAAGCTTTGTATCGTGTTTGGAGACCACAGGTATTTGAAGATGTCATTGGTCAACGCCACGTTACACAAACACTCCAAAATGCCTTGCTTCAGCAAAAAACTTCTCACGCTTACTTATTTTCTGGACCTCGTGGTACAGGGAAAACAAGTGCTGCAAAAATTTTAGCAAAAGCAATTAACTGTGAAAGAGCACCTATTTCAGAACCTTGTAATGAATGTCCTGCTTGTAAAAGTATTACGGATGGGTCTAGTCCTGATGTCATGGAGATTGATGCTGCATCTAATAACGGCGTGGAGGAAATAAGGGATATACGAGATAAGGTGAAATATAGTCCAACTTCCGTTCGCTATAAGGTATATATAATCGATGAGGTCCATATGCTTTCCATTGGAGCTTTTAATGCCTTGTTGAAAACATTAGAAGAACCTCCAAGTCATGTCTTATTTATTTTAGCGACCACAGAACCGCATAAAATTCCGCTAACAATTATCTCACGCTGTCAACGTTTCGACTTTAAGAGAATTACAGCACACGATATCGTTTATCGAATGAAGCATATTACACAAGAAACTGGTATTCACGTTCAAGAAGAAGCTATGTTTACAATTGCTAGGACAGCTGAGGGTGGAATGCGTGACGCGTTAAGTCTACTAGACCAAGCTATTTCTTTTAGTGATGGAGAGGTAACAATACAGGAAGCGTTAACTGTTACAGGTTCTATTTCACAAGATGCTTTGCAGTCTTTAGCAGAGGCTGTAGAGGATAAGGACTTATCGAAAGCTTTGACTTCCTTAAAGCAGCTACTGATGAGTGGCAAAGATCCAAGCAGAATTATTGAAGACCTTATATTGTATTATAGAGACTTACTTTTATATAAATCTGCACCGGAATTAGAGGAATCTATGGAACGGGTTGTGATGGACCAAGCGTTTCAAGAGCTAGCAGATAGAACTTCAACTTCATTCATCTATCATTACCTAGATGTATTAACAAAAACACAACAAGATATGAAATGGGCTAATCAAGCACAAACTGTTATGGAAATTTCATTAGTAAAGATGTGTGAAGATCAAGACCATGTTTCCGTATCTAATGAAGAAGTAGATGAATTGAAAAAACAGCTTCTCCAATTGCAAGCTCAAGTAAAGACGCTAGTAGAACAAGGGGTTAAAGTACAAAGTTCAACCTCAGAGCCAGCTAAATCAAAACCTACTAGTAGACCATCGGCTAGAGGATATCGTCCCCCTACAGGTCGTGTAAAAGAAATATTAAAAGAAGCAACAAAGGAAGATCTCCAACAAATTAGAACTCGCTGGGGCTTAATGCAAGAGAGAATGGTCCAAATGAAACTGCGCTCCCTAGTAGCTTTATTGTCAGAAGCGGAGCCAGTTGCTGCAAGTCCTTCTAGCTTTGTGATTAAGTTTGAACACGAGATCCACTGTCAGATGGCTACGGAAAAACCCGAGTTTTCGCAAAGTATTTCAACGGTCCTTGCAGAATTAACTGGTACGTCATATGATGTAATAGGAGTGCCTTCAAAACATTGGCATGAAATAAGAGAAGAGTTTATTAAATTTCAACAATCAGACTCCTCTTCTAGTGATATGAGTTCTGGAGAACGCGAAGAAGATCCATTGGTTTCTGAAGCTTTAAAACTAGTGGGTGATGAGCTAGTAGAGTGGGTAGATGAAAAATAGGAGGGTATCTATATGCGTGGAATGGGTAATATGCAAAATATGATGAAACAAATGCAAAAGATGCAAAAGAAAATGGCAGAAGCACAAGAAAAACTTGGGGAAGAAAGAATTGAAGGATCTGCTGGTGGCGGTATGGTTACTGTTGTAGTATCTGGTCATAAAGAAGTTGTAGACATTATTATTAAAGAAGAAGTAGTAGATCCAGAAGATATCGATATGCTTCAAGATTTAGTATTAGCAGCGACAAATGATGCTTTGAAGAAAGCAGAAGAACTATCTTCTTCTACAATGGGCCAGTTTACTAAAGGAATGAATCTACCAGGATTCTAATTGGTAGGGAGGATGCTATGCACTACCCAGAACCGATATCAAAACTAATAGATAGTTTTATGAAATTACCTGGAATTGGACCTAAGACTGCATCACGATTAGCCTTTCACGTGCTTGGTATGAAAGAGGAGACAGTCCTTGATTTTGCAAAAGCATTAGTAAATGCAAAAAGGAATCTGGGGTATTGTTCTGTATGTGGACATATAACAGACCAAGATCCGTGCTCTATCTGCGAAGATACAAGAAGAGACAGGTCTTTAATATGTGTTGTCCAAGATCCAAAAGATGTCATTGCGATGGAAAAAATGAAAGAATTCAATGGGTTGTATCATGTATTACATGGTGCAATTTCACCAATGGACGGTATTGGTCCGGAAGATATAAATGTACCAGATCTTCTAAAGCGACTTCAAAATGAAGAAGTGGAAGAAGTTATATTAGCCACTAATCCTAATATAGAAGGAGAAGCAACGGCGATGTATATATCTAGATTGGTAAAACCTTCAGGGATTAATGTCACTCGTATAGCACATGGACTCCCAGTTGGTGGCGATTTAGAGTATGCAGACGAAGTTACCCTGTCTAAGGCGTTAGAAGGAAGACGTCAAGTATAGGAGGCACATTATGTTTTTCCGACAAAAACAAAAGTTAAAAAAAGAGTATGATGAAAAACTTCTTCTATTATTAGAAGATGCTCGAGAGGATTGGGTTAGAAAGAAAGACCTTCTTTCTAGAACCTTTGAATATAATGAAGGTTTATCCAGTGAAACAAATGTAGCAGAGTCTATATACTTCTTTTTATTTAAAGAAGCAAAACATAGAAATATACGAGCAGGAGGAGGCGATTAATCGCCTCCTTTTTTGTTATGTGACCAGTAACAACTCATCGGTGGCCACTTGATGTGGCGTGTACTGAGATGAGTCTCCACCAACCATTCATGTAGTGAAAGGTAATGTTAGTGTCTATTAATCGGCTTTCCTAAGTATAAGTAGCAGCGTTAGGTTCTAAATTTGGACAACCTTTCGTAGATTAATTATAAGAAGATATTGATGTGCGAAAAGGAGAGTTGGATGATGGAACCAGTTTTAGTAATTGGTATTGTGTGTGTAGCTGTGGTTTTTTTACTGACGATAGGAAGTTCGATTAAACCTGTTAAATGGATAGGCTTAGGGATAACGAAAATTATTATAGGAGCAATCTTTTTATTTCTATTAAACACGCTCGGAAGTTCTGTAGGGATTCATGTACCTATTAATTTATTAACATCTACAATTTCAGGGGTATTAGGGATACCTGGAGTTGCGGCTTTAACGGTCATTCAATATTTAATTGTATAGCGATCATTTCTCTTTAGTAGGCGTTGGTATAGTAAGAAACCTATCAAGATAGGTTAAAACATTTTAATGGGATTGTGAAAAAAGATAAAACTTTTTAAGAAAGTTTTATCTTTTTTATTGCAATATTAATAGATAGTTGATATATTATTAAACGTCGCTGATGAACAACATGTTCACAGAGATAAAAAAGAAAAAAGTTGTTGACAAAGTTATTGAGACTTGATATTATAGTTAAGTCGCCAAAACAAGACGACAACAAATATTGAACTTTGAAAACTAAACAAACCAAGTGCCAACGTTTAATTCAGTTGTTTCTAGGAAACAACAAAACAAGTTTTTTATGAGCTAATCAAACATCTATTGGAGAGTTTGATCCTGGCTCAGGACGAACGCTGGCGGCGTGCCTAATACATGCAAGTCGAGCGAACTTGTGGGAGCTTGCTCCCGCAAGTTAGCGGCGGACGGGTGAGTAACACGTGGGTAACCTGCCTGTAAGATTGGGATAACTCCGGGAAACCGGGGCTAATACCGAATAACATCATTTGTCGCATGACAGATGATTCAAAGGTGGCTTCGGCTATCACTTACAGATGGACCCGCGGCGCATTAGCTAGTTGGTGAGGTAACGGCTCACCAAGGCGACGATGCGTAGCCGACCTGAGAGGGTGATCGGCCACACTGGGACTGAGACACGGCCCAGACTCCTACGGGAGGCAGCAGTAGGGAATCTTCCGCAATGGACGAAAGTCTGACGGAGCAACGCCGCGTGAGTGAAGAAGGTTTTCGGATCGTAAAACTCTGTTGTTAGGGAAGAACAAGTACCGTTCGAATAGGGCGGTACCTTGACGGTACCTAACCAGAAAGCCACGGCTAACTACGTGCCAGCAGCCGCGGTAATACGTAGGTGGCAAGCGTTGTCCGGAATTATTGGGCGTAAAGCGCGCGCAGGTGGTTTCTTAAGTCTGATGTGAAAGCCCACGGCTCAACCGTGGAGGGTCATTGGAAACTGGGAAACTTGAGTGCAGAAGAGGAAAGTGGAATTCCACGTGTAGCGGTGAAATGCGTAGAGATGTGGAGGAACACCAGTGGCGAAGGCGACTTTCTGGTCTGTAACTGACACTGAGGCGCGAAAGCGTGGGGAGCAAACAGGATTAGATACCCTGGTAGTCCACGCCGTAAACGATGAGTGCTAAGTGTTGGAGGGTTTCCGCCCTTCAGTGCTGCAGCTAACGCATTAAGCACTCCGCCTGGGGAGTACGGTCGCAAGACTGAAACTCAAAGGAATTGACGGGGGCCCGCACAAGCGGTGGAGCATGTGGTTTAATTCGAAGCAACGCGAAGAACCTTACCAGCTCTTGACATCCTCTGACAACCCTAGAGATAGGGCGTTCCCCTTCGGGGGACAGAGTGACAGGTGGTGCATGGTTGTCGTCAGCTCGTGTCGTGAGATGTTGGGTTAAGTCCCGCAACGAGCGCAACCCTTGATCTTAGTTGCCATCATTTAGTTGGGCACTCTAAGGTGACTGCCGGTGACAAACCGGAGGAAGGTGGGGATGACGTCAAATCATCATGCCCCTTATGAGCTGGGCTACACACGTGCTACAATGGACGGTACAAAGGGCTGCAAGACCGCGAGGTTAAGCCAATCCCATAAAACCGTTCTCAGTTCGGATTGTAGGCTGCAACTCGCCTACATGAAGCTGGAATCGCTAGTAATCGCGGATCAGCATGCCGCGGTGAATACGTTCCCGGGCCTTGTACACACCGCCCGTCACACCACGAGAGTTTGTAACACCCGAAGTCGGTGGGGTAACCTTTTGGAGCCAGCCGCCTAAGGTGGGACAGATGATTGGGGTGAAGTCGTAACAAGGTAGCCGTATCGGAAGGTGCGGCTGGATCACCTCCTTTCTAAGGATATATTACGGAACAGTACTTCTTCGGAAGTGCTGACGTTCGGCACATACATTGGTTTGTTTAGTTTTGATGGTTCAATCCATCAAAACTTTTGTTCTTTGAAAACTGAATACTGTAAGACACCAAAGCAATTAAAACCGAGAATCGCCATCTTAAGATTTCTTTCCATTATGGTAAGAAAAAAATATAGCATTATTAACGGTTAAGTTAATAAGGGCGCACGGTGGATGCCTTGGCACTAGGAGCCGATGAAGGACGTCACTAACAACGATATGCTTCGGGGAGCTGTAAGTAAGCTTCGATCCGGAGATTTCCGAATGGGGAAACCCACTGTTCGTAATGGAACAGTATCCTTCTCTGAATACATAGGAGTTGGAAGGCAGACCCGGGGAACTGAAACATCTAAGTACCCGGAGGAAGAGAAAGCAAACGCGATTCCCTTAGTAGCGGCGAGCGAAACGGGAACAGCCCAAACCAAGAGGCTTGCCTCTTGGGGTTGTAGGACACTCTATACGGAGTTACAAAAGAACGAGGTAGATGAAGCGACCTGGAAAGGTCCGCAAGAGAAGGTAAAAGCCCTGTAGTCGAAATCTTGTTCTCTCCTGAGTGGATCCTGAGTACGGCGGAACACGTGAAATTCCGTCGGAATCCGGGAGGACCATCTCCCAAGGCTAAATACTCCCTAGTGACCGATAGTGAACCAGTACCGTGAGGGAAAGGTGAAAAGCACCC